>CATLBH010000017.1 GCA_949878745.1 uncultured Ruminiclostridium sp.
CGTATTATCTCAAACTGTTCTCGGCTTATATCGCTCGGATATTCTTTTCTCATTCTTTTTCACCGCCCGTCTATATGCATTATAGCACCTTTTCACGTAAATGTAAAGATACTAAACAGGCTCTTAGGGTTTGTTTGCACGAAATTCAGGAGGCGGCTAAAAAGATAACCGAAGCAATCGAGGCGGAATTGGAGGGTGTTAAAAATATCAGTATGGAGTCTTCTATAGTCGCATAATTATTTTGCAAGGGTTTGATTAAAGAAACCCTTGTTTTTTGACCAAAAACATTATAAAAAATTTATAGGTGACTCTTTTAATCAGCAACTGTAAATAACATTATAGCAATAATAAGGCGAAAGAAGAAAAGTAACGCCTGCTAAAACGGGAACAAAATTCTGCAAGATAAGAGAAAAGTTTTTGGGAACGTCATGATAAGTTCCAAGAATCGAATATCAAATGATTATGTTAAGAAAACAATATCCAAAATGATTTCATGATTATTAAACGTTTTTATCAAACAATTAGTTTTTTTCATAATCGTTCGTACAAGAAAATAAAAAGTTTTATTTTCAAGGAGTAACGACTATGAATTTCATTAAAATTTCTTACGATTACAGAAGCCTATCAGAAAAACCGGATAAATACTTAACAGCAAGTATAAGTAAAAAAATCGGTATGTCACCCATGGTATTGGATATAGATAAAATAAAAGAGTTCGCTCTAAAAGTAAGTTGTGAAGGGAACACTTTTTCTCCTGCTACGTTTAAGAACGGAAAAAGATGTAAGAGCGATTTTGAACAACAGCAGCTATTCGTTTTGGATTTTGACAATAAAAATTCCGAAAGTCTCGTCTCATTTGAAGAAATATATAAGCGTGCCGAATATTATGAGCTTCCTGTATTATTCGCATATGAAACATTGTCAAGCACTGATTATAGTAAATTTCGTGTTGTTTTTTTAAATGATGTGTCGGTTACTGACAGCATAATTGCCGAATCCATGCAACTTGCCATGGGCATCATATTTCCGGAAGCCGACTCCTCGTGCCTTAAAGATATATCTAAAATGTATTATGGCGGTAAGAATATCATCTACTATAATAAAAACATACAGATGATCAATATTGAAGTACTATTTAGAAATCTTAGCCGTTATTTTAAGGATAAATTTAAAGCTAACCATTACAAAGAAAAAATCGCTTTATTTTCTAAAAATACCGGAATTGCCTTAAATCAAAACGGGTTGTTGGATGTTACAGTTTCAGAAAGCTGCACCGAAGATTTTGGTGCGAGCTCCAACGCCGCTAACGGGAAAAACTCGCCAAGTACTATTATATATAAATGGTATTATTCTAATATAATAGCAGATGGCGAGATTTTCCCAAATAGATATTACTGCATAAATCTTGTTAATGATAGTGTGGGCTGCACCGATAAATATTCGGTGCAAAAAGTTTCGTTAAAGCTAAAAAATCATGCTGCATACAGATCGACAGTGATAGCAGAAATGAAACAGAAATGTCGGTTATATAATCAATTTGTTTCAGGTGAGCGAAAATTAAGCCATGATGAATTATTTGGACTTGCCACCAATTTGATTCATATAGAAACGGGAGTAAAAACTTTTAAATCCGTTGTTTCAAAGTATATCTATTACTGTGAAAAAAAGAATAAATGGGAACATGACCTGCTGTATATGAAGCAACAAGAATACTTGCCTCAAAGCTGCAGCGGTTTTTGCCCACATAAAGAAACATGTAATCACGGAATAAATATTCTGTCTACCATACATACAAAACGTGGCACAATAGAAAAAATCCCCAATTATAATACAAAGTTTTACTCTCTTGAAGAGGTTCAAAAAGACACATATTCAGCAATCTGCAAGGCGTATAAAGCAAATGACAAACAATTTCAAATCGTTAAATCAATGACGGGAGCCGGAAAATCACACAGTTATTTGAGACTTATGTCTGAAAATCCGAACAATAGGTTTCTTATTGCGACACCGACTAATTTATTAAAAAATGAGATTTACACAAAAGCAAAAGGAATGGGAATAAACGTTGAATTTACACCGTCGCTTGATGAACTTAAATCGGAAATGCCGAAAAATGTATGGAACACAATCCAAGGTTTATATAAAATAGGACGTTGTCAATCCGTAAAGCCTTATATACATAATATTCTGGCAAATAGTGACATTCCTTGCTTAAAAGCATATTTGGAAAAATGTAAAAAACTGAAAACTTTCGAAGGAAGTCTTATCACCACTCACCGATATTTGCTCAATATGGACGAAAAAAAGCTAAAAGAATATGATGCTGTTGTCATAGACGAGGATATAATTTTTAAAAGCATAATTACCAACCAAGGTTCAGTGACTGTTTCCGAATTGAAAACAATTTTAAATGAAACTTCCGACAGCAGACTATCCGTTAAAATAAAACAGATATTGCGAGATGCAGTAACACAGTCATGTATAGAAACTGATGGGTTTGAGTATGAATACGAAAGCGATGATAATAATCTGTCCGTATTATTTGATATACGTTCTTTTTGTCTGGCACGGCGTTTTTACCTACATAAATCATCTGAAGAGCAAAATTTGAAAGAAAACACTTTAGTCTATTTAAACCCAGCAACCTTTAAAAATGTGAAGTATATTATTGTTTCCGCTACTGCTGACGAGAAGATATACAAAAATTTTTTCGGAGAAGATAATGTAAGCTTTTACGAATGCAAACGAGCCAAATATAAAGGCACCTTAAAGCAGTACCCCGAAAAATCCATGAGCAGAACATGTATAGCCAATAATCCCGGAATTATTCAAAATCTTATGAAATACTTTAGTTTTGATAAAGATAGGGTTATCACATTTATGCGTGAGAATATAGGGCATCTGCACTTTGGGAATACCGAAGGGAGCAATTTATTGGAGGGAAAAGATGTTCTTATTGTGGGAACGCCGTATCACGCAGAGTTTTTATACAAGCTTACCGCTTTTACAATGGGACTTTATTTTGAAGAAGATGAGAAAATGGCTTTACAGTTGGCCGTACATAACGGTTACAGATTTGCTTTCACAACTTTTAAGAACGAAAACCTAAAATCAATTCATTTTTGGATGCTGGAAAGTGAATTGGAGCAAGCCGTGGGTCGAGCACGGCTGCTCCGAAATGAGTGTACGGTGCATTTGTTTTCTAATTTTCCGTTGGGGCAGGCGGAAATGACTTCAATTTTTTAGGTGAAATGTGAAAATTTGTAATTTTCTGTTAAAAATTTGAAAAGGTGGTTGACAAAAAATTTATAATATTATAGAATATATAAGTAAAGCAATATTTGTACGTATAATCTTAAAGGAGAAAGTTACTATGGATTCACCGAAAAAAGTATCACTTCGACATATTATTGTAGACTTTTTGACAGAAAAATTAGGGAAAATTGACCCAACAGAGCCTAATATAAGGGTATTGCAGAACCGATTCAATAAACTGATTGAAAAATTTGGTTGTAGTATTGATATGCTTAAGAAGAATGGCAAATTTGATTTTAATGAATGTGAAATACCATTTCTACGGGCTATTATATCACAACTTTACTATAATAAAGGCATTATGTCTGAAATTATTAATAGCGATAAGGAATACTATACTTCTAAACAAATTAAAGAGCTCATACAGAATATTCTAGATGAAGGAGATAAAATTGGATTAGGAGAGGCCGATTTAAAAAATATGCTTGAATTTTTTAATGGTATTTTTGGCTATTCTATATTGCGAGTAATAGAAAACTGTCATAAAATAATAAATGCCTACGTTTCAAATTTAGAAGATTTAACTTATACAGAGCAATTTTATTATATGCTGCGTTTAGAAAAGATTCTAAATAACTGTTTAATTGAGCGAATGGCAGACATGGTTAATGATGTTAAGATTTTGGCTGAACAAATTGAGTTATCCAAAGATGTGCTTAAAGATAACATTGGTTGCCAAGACTATCAAGGATTCTTTAATTGCGAACCTGAAATAAACAATGAATATATTGAAAGAGACCGCGCTCTCCTTAAAAGAATACAAGAAGATGATGCTCTTAGACAATACATTGAAACTACTTTAGGAAAAAAAGCAGAAGAAATTTTTAACTGTGCCGCACAAAACCCTAAATAATATTATTTATTTAACTTTATAATTCATTAAGATTATTCTTATATAGTTTCATACTTTCTTATTTTAATATGCTTTTAGTTTGTTAACCAAAATACAAAAAACAACTCCGAGAAACACTTTTGTTGCTCGGAGTTGTTTTTTGCGAAAAAATATGAATAAAAACATAGTTCTCAATTTGTCAAATTACATAAAAACTTGAAAAAAATTTAGTAATTTTGATGTGACAAATTTTTGCTGTTTTTTTGACGTAGAAATTTTAAAGCTGTAATGTTATAATCGAAACACAAAAGAAATACGGAGGTGGTCAAAAATCATAAGAACGGATACATAAAAATACAAGAAGTATATAATACCAACCGAAAACAGTTAGCAATACTTTTTGCATTTAAGAATTCGCTATTTTAATTGGAAAGGAGAGTGTGCTTTTTATTTTATTCTTCTACTTCTTCTACTTCTTTTACTTCTTCTACTCTGAACCACTCGTGTTAAAAATCAGTGATTTTTTAGCAGTTAAAGTACATAACAAGGCACAGCGGCAGAAGAAGTAGAAGTAGAAGTAATTACGATAATGAAAGGAGAATTTTTATGTCCCAAGAAACTAACGAATTAGATTTTGACAACATTAAAAGTTTGAAGTTAGCAAATGAAATCGAGAAAGAAATTGAGGAGTCTTACAAAAAATTTGGTATTAAAGTTGCATTATCAATTTACAGTGTTAATAAACCTATCTATAAATACAAAGTAAATTTACGCGGAAAAACGCAAATAAGCAGCTTAGAAAAATACAAAGAGGATGTACGGATAAGAGCAAAGCTTTTAAAACTGTATATTGTTAAAGAAAGAAAAAAACTTTTTATTATCGCATCCAAGAAAGAAATTCAAATCAATGTTGATCTTATACAATTTATATACTCTTCGGAATACCCAGAGGTGGCAGAAAAACTAAACATCGCCCACCCAATCGGGATTGATGATCAAGGTAACCCGGTAGTACAGGACTTAACGCTGTATCCACATCTTTTGATTGCAGGAACTACCCGTTCAGGCAAAAGTGTTTCGTTAACTACATTACTTATTACATTAATAGTAAAATATCCCCCGGAATTTATAAACCTTTTGATCTGTGATCCGTTAGGAGATTTGTTGATATTCAACAATATTCCGCACCTTGTTTGCCCTGTTATAACGGATTTTCAAAAGTTTTATCATGCACTAAAAGCACTTTACTGCGAAATGGAGCGCCGAATCAGGCTAAAGCAAACATCCGAATATGACACTCTACCGTATGTTATTTTTGTTGTTGATGAATTTATTTCATTGATCTCAGGTAATGATCAAGAGAAAAAGGACGCTCGAACTCTGGTTGGCGAAATTCTCCGACAAGGGAGGCATGCCCGAATTCATGTGGTTTTGGTTGCCTTTAACCCGACAAAGCAAAATTTAAAGCTTGACATATCCGACTTACCCACAAAAATGGTATTTCGAGTTTCAAACTTGCATAATTCGGTGTCTGTTCTTGGAACAGGCGGTGCCGAAAAACTATCCGGAAACGGTGAAATGCTTTTTCAATCTTCTCGGGAAGGAGAACTGAAAAAAATTAAGGGCTTCTATATTTTGCCGGAGGAACTTGAAAAATCGTTGAAAAAGGTCAGAAATTATTGGCAAAATAATGAATACGATTATAGTATGATTTTTAAAATTAAGGAAAATACCGCTGAAATTCCAAAATTATCACCTATATGTCCTTCGGCGCATGCAAACGAATTAAAGTTGTACGCGCAAGCGATTGTTTGGGCAATGCAGCAATCCTCAATTTCATGCAACCAGCTTATGCAAAATTTCGGAATTGGCTGGAACAAAGCGAGGACTGTAATGACAAAGCTTGAAGAATTCGGTATTATTGGTGATTTGGAGTCCAAATTGCCAAGAAAGGTACTTACAAATTCGCTTAGTGAAATATCGGAGGAAATAATGGAGTTTTTAAAAAGTAATGGGTATTCAGAAAAGAAAATAATAAATATTCTCCAGCTAAAAGAGGGGGGCAAATAGTAAAGTAGATTTTAGAGATAAATTTTTATATCCATAAAGGCTTTAGTATTGCTATTGTGACTAATTATATATTATCATAATATAGTAGCTAAAGGAGGATTTTATGAAAAAAAGTATACTGTATTTTTATGCCCACAGGCAGGCATCAGTCGTTTCATATCGCGCAATTTTTCAAACCAAACACGGTCGAAAGCTTTACATTGCTATATTAATAGCATATGACTTCTGCACAATAACCGACTGCTTTTACATTGATCGAAATCAAAACCGAAGCGGCATTGAACACCGAAAATTCAGACCTCTTAAACTCCGAACTTTTAAATTTCCCTTAACTCGACTGATGGATGTGATTGAAGCGGAATTGGACAAGAAATTTTACGGCGTGGAATTTGTTTCTGACCAAACCGCGGCTTTATCCGCCGAAGAATTTATCAAAGCAAAGTCAAAGGAATTTTTCTCCAAATACCGTTTTCTGATACTTATCGGAGAAGGCGAAATCGTCAACGGACTGCCCGCACAGCTGCGCACAAGGCTGAAAAATCAGCTCCACCGTTCAATCTATGTTGATTTATCATATTACAAGGACGGAAAGGGCGTAATCAACCAATGCTGCTACTACGACCGCAGATACAAGCGCCAAGACGTTAAAATCACTCCGCCGCAGTTAATAAGCTGTTTCTTCCCTTACACCAATGAAGGCATATTAAATCTTCTCAATCACGAAATATGCTGTAATTTCACGCATATAATCGTAACAAGCGGAATCGACATAGATTCCAACACCACGCCCCTTTGCGGAGCGGTTTAGGAGGTTAAGTTTGAAAAATCTTGGATTTTTCAAACACTTCCTCAAGAGGAAAGGAATGGTCATAATTATGGCAAAACTGGCAACCGAATATACGGACATCAAGGAAATACGTCACAAAGTCGAGCACATTGCTCCGGCAGCTTCCGACGAAAGCAGCCGGGAACGAATTAAAGAGGAGCTTTGCAATATACTTGCAAAGCGGAAAAAGGTTCCAGCTTAACTTTCCCGATTATATTTCACCACAGAAAGGAGGCGATGTCAATTGATTGTAATATATGCGCGAAAATCGGTGGAACGTGAAAACAGCATAAGCTGTGAAACGCAGATTGATTACTGCAAATCCATGATAAAACCCGATGAGCGCGGAGAAAAGGTTGAGACCATAGTGGACAACGGTTTTTCCGGCGGCAATGTAAACCGTGACGGCTTTCAGAAGATGATGAGGCTTATCCGTAAGGGTAAGGTCAGCAAAGTAATTGTTTACAGATTAGACCGTATGAGCCGTTCACTGGCTGATTTTGTGGACATTTTGCAGGAGTTTAAGCTGCACGATGTTAAATTCGTATCCTCGCAGGAATCCTTTGACACCTCCTCTCCCTACGGTGAAATGATAGTAAAGCTGCTGGCGGTATTTGCCGAGTTTGAACGCGCCTCGATAATTGAGCGCGTCACCCAGGCTTACGCTCACCGGAGCGAAATGGGCTTTTATATGGGCGGACGGCAGCCCTACGGGTTTGAGCTTGTTCCAACCGATATTATGGGCGTCAAAACCAAAAAGCTTAATCCGATTCCGTCTCAGACCCAACAAATATGTTACATATACGAGGTTTACGCGCAGGAAAGCGTTTCATTGCGGCGGCTGCTGGATATTCTTATAGCGGAAGGGAAAAAGTCGCTGGACGGCAGTGACTGGTCAACCGCTAAGCTGTCCGCTTTGCTGAAAAATCCGATTTATGTAAAAGCGGATTCGGATATTTACGATTATTATGAGCGGCACGGAACGCAAATGATAACAGATCCGTCAATGTTTACCGGCGAATACGGCGCACAACTGTACGGACGCAGCAAGCATAAGCCCGACAATCCCGACTGGTCGGATATGAAGCTTGTTATGCTGACGCATCAAGGGATTGTTGATTCCGATATCTGGCTTAAATGTCAAAAAAAGCTCTCGAAAAACAAACAGATCACCAACAGCTTCAGCAACGGCACAAGCTGGTTAGCGGGGAAAATCGTTTGCGAAAAATGCGGTCATCATATGACTACGGTAAAAGGGGTGATAAACAAAAGCGGAGAAATCAGGCGGTATTTCAACTGTACCGGAAAATCTCACCAAAAGATTTGCACCGGAACCAAGGTAACAATTTACGCCGAGGATCTGGAGAATATGGTTTATGACTGTATCACCGAAAAGCTGTCGGACTTAAAGGAGGTAAAGCGTACAGGAAAAACCGCCGATTATTCCGAAATCAACGACTTGAAGCTTAAATTAAAAACTGTTGAGCAAAACGAAAAGCAGCTTATAGACACAATGCTGGCGGGCGGATTTAATGCCGATTTGCTGGCACTTGCCAATCAAAAAGCCGCACAGCTTAAACAAGACAGGATAGCTTTGCAGGATAGGATAGACGAGCTTAAAAGCATAAGTGAGGATACGGCTGTTATTGTCAATCTCGGCAGATCATGGAAAGCCGCTGATTACAGGAGGAAGAAGGAGGTCGCCGATATTATGATCGACAAAATTCTTATCGGGGAGGACGGTGACACGAAAATTATCTGGAACATTTGATTTTATTAGGCAATGGTTACATAATTTTAGTCAAGTACGATTGTTCAATCATACTTGACTAATTTTTTATAATGCCAAAAAGTCTTATTGTATTACTGCAATTACGCTTTCATACAATAAGTTTTATACACATATTTCTCTAACCACTTCTCGTCCTCACATTCTCCGCTCTCACTAATTTGACAATCATCGAGCAAATCTCCCGCCAACTCCAAAAGCACATCATGAAATTCGAGATTGGCTTTATATTTTTGCGGAATAGCCTCATATCCCAAATACGCCCCCATAATATTTCCGCAAACCGCTCCCGTGGAATCGCTGTCTCCTTTGTGATTTACCGCAGTACAAACCGCCTTTTCAAAATTTTCTTGATATTTTATCGCACAATATACGGTAACTGCAAGGGTTTCTTCCGCCACCCACCCCTCGCCAAGCTGATGAATTGCCTCCAAGTCGTCACATTCTTTTTGTGCTAAATCTACCGCTTTTTTCATTAACCCCGTAAAGTATCCGATATGAGTACAATTTTCAAACAAGCTTTGCATAGCGGATATAGAATCATTGACCGCCTGTAAAACCGAAAGCTTGTCATTTTTAACAATCACATTGATTATATGTACCAAAGCGGCAGCCGGGATATAGCCCAGCTCGTGACCGTGAGTAACGGCGGCAGCTTCCGCGCCGACCGTATCAATTTTCTCCTGCGGTATTTGCTCAAAACGCGAAAAATAAAGTCCGATAGGCGCAACACGCATAACTCCGCCGCAGCCCTTGCTGTTATTTATCGGCTTTTCCAACGTTCCCTTTTCACCTGAAGCCAAAGCCGAAAGGCAGGTGTTTCCGGGCGCTCTTCTTTTAAACATTTCGGGCATATTCATAAGCCAACTGTATTTTGCGTAATTTTCTTCTTTGTCTATCGGAAACGATTTTGTTTGTGTCAAATACCAGCCTTCGTATTCCGAACCGATATAGCTTGAGTAGCTGCCCATAATTCCTCTGAGCTTGCCTCTTGTCGTCCCGTCCAATAAAGCCGTTGCCGTAAACATAGTCATTTGAGTATCATCGGAAACTATCGCTTTACCGCTGTGTAAATCATAATCATATTCGGTGATCCCGCTTTTGCCGTATACTGAAAATATGCTGTTTTCCGAGGAAAATTCCACCGCATAGCCTAAAGCGTCACCGACCGCACCTCCTATCAGACAGCCACGGTATTTGTCTTTTATTTTTGTCATAAACTCACCTCGTTAAAAGTTTTTCAACTATATAAATAGTCAAGACTGCCAAGATTTTTCATACACGCCTTTACTTTTCCAAAAGCCAATTTGCAATATCCGTCACCTTTATTCCCTCATATTGATAGTCCTCATGCCGCGTCCTTGCGATAATCATTTTAGGATAAGCGTCCCCGATGGACAGCAGCGGAGATACTTCTCTTTCAAATGTTTTTTCGTCCGTTATATTGTCAGACACCTGAATATATATCTTCTCATTTCTCTTAATTGCAACAAAATCAATCTCTTTTTTATAAAGCACTCCCGCATAAATTTCATACCCTCTGCGCAAAAGCTCGATTGCAACAATATTCTCCAACACCCGTCCATAATCAAGATTCTTTGTCCCCAGTCTTGCATAACGGAACGAATGGTCGCTTAAATAATATTTTTCATTGGAGGAAAGGTATTTTTTCCCCTTAACATCATATCTGCGAACCTTGTAAAAAGCGAAAGCGCTGCATAGATACTGCATATATGCGCCTACTGTTTTATGGTTAATAACGTTCTTGTTGCCGTTAAAGGTATTGGTAATACTTCTTGACGAGGTGAGATTGGATATATTATCCATAAGGAAATCAACCAGCCTGTCCATTAGGGCGGTATTTCTGATTTTGTATTTTGCCCGAATATCCCGCACTACAAGAGTATTGAAAACCTCTTCAATGTAGTTGTACTTGGATTCATAATCCTTGTACAAATACGAGCCTGACATTCCGCCTTCAAGCATGTATTTATCAAAGGCATCATACATATTGTCGCCGCCGAAGTAATTGACGTATTCGGCAAAAGAAAAGGGATAAACCTTGATTTCAAAGGTTCTGCCCGTAAACAGCGTGGCAAGATCGGAGCTTAACAGAAACGCGTTTGAGCCGGTGATATAAATATCATATTTTTCCGAAGCGTGCAGGCTGTTAATCGCCTTCTCAAAATCCTTGCACATTTGTATCTCATCAATCAAGACATAGTTTTCTCTGCCCTTTGAATAATGTGCGTTAATATAATCATAAAGGGCGTGGTAATCGGTCAATTCCTCAAACTCAATAAGGTTGAAATTTATGTGTATAATATTTACGTTCTCATTATGCCCAAAAACATAATCCTTAAAAGCTTCAAGAAGCTTAGATTTTCCAGATCGGCGAACACCTGTGATTACTTTAATATCGGGAGTTACCATTGCGTTTATTATTTTATCGAGATAATCTTTTCTTTCAATCAGTTTCACTTTTCTACTTGCTCCTTTATATATTTCATATTTATTATAGCACTTCTATTACCCAAAATCAAGTTCTTTTGATTTTTGGGTAATAGAAATATAAAGGAAAATGTCATATTCTATTATTTTTTGTCTGAAAGTGCAAATAACTAAGTCAAAAGCACCTTAAAAGGTACAAATAATAAAAATAAAAACTTGCAAAAAGATACATGTTATGATACAATAATATTATAAAGGACACAAGGAGGATTATCTATGGAACGCAGCGCAGCTCTTAAAATAAAGGAAAAAACTCCGCGGAGCTTGAATTTGTTGTCGAATCCGATAACAAGCTGTATCCCATTGATGTAAAAGAGGGCAGGGGTACTCTAAATTCTTTGGAGAAATTCTCAAATCATAATAAGTTTGAATTCGCAATAAAGGTTTCAAAAAACAATTACGGCTATAATACCGAACAGAAGCTTTTAACGCTGCCCTTTTATTATTTTCCGTTTGCGGCAGAAGACTTGGCGGAAGGGAAAATGGGGGCGTGAAAAAGTTTGTGCCTTACCACTAATCAAAAACAGATAATTTTTTGTTTTTGAAATTTACATCTCAATTTTTAAAATTTCATTAACAGAAAGCACTGCCTGCGGTTAAAACCCGCATCAACAGTGCTTTTTCTTCATTATAATCGCCTTTAACTTTGTAAGCATTGTATCACCAAACCTCTGAAAATGCACCACTTCCCTCTCCCTCAAAAACCTTATAACATTATTTACATCGGGATCATCAGAAAGCCTTAAAATATTGTCATAAGTTGCTCTTGCCTTTTGTTCCGCCGCCAAATCCTCCGTAATATCCGCAATAGGATCTCCCTTGCTCTGCAAATAAGCCGCGGTAAACGGCGCTCCGGCCGCATTTTGAGGATAAACGGCGTTTGAGTGATCCACATAATAATCGCCTACTCCGTAACGGTCAAATGACTTCGCCCCTTCTCCGGAAGTGAGCTGCGATACTATGGAGCCTACTATTTCCAGGTGTGCCAATTCTTCCGTCCCAATATCCGTCAAAACCCCAATCCCCATATTATCCGGCATAGAAAACCTCTGCGACAAATACCTGAGCGAAGCGCTCAGCTCTCCGTCCGGCCCGCCGTACTGACTCAAAATAATTCCCGCAAGCCTGGGGTTTTTATTATTTATCCTAACCGGTATCTGTGTTCTTTTCTCAAATATAAACATTTCCTTACCTCCTTACAGCTTCTGGGGAGGCCACGCGCCCATGAGCCAGTCCCAACACTCTTCGTCTCGGCTCGCTTCCGCGTTCAGCGGATAGCAAGCGCACTCGAAGGCTTCCTTGCAGGCCTTGTACTGCTTTGCCGCTTCCTTGAACATTCCTATCGCCACGGTGTCGTTGGGGTGAGTGTCCAGGTAAAGCTTAAGATCCTGCATATAGAAGGAGGCTTCGTCAACCGCCTGAAGGAGCTGACGTCCGTTAAGATTATTTTCCACCGTAAAGCCCCCTTTCGTATTCGTTTATCGTGATGTTAAGCTCCGGGAATATTGTTCCTACCGCCAGCGCCTTCTGCGGGGAATATACCCTTCCTATGCAAACCTGCATTGGAACATATGAGTAACCCAGCGGAGCGTCGGGACAAAAATTCGCGCACTTGGTATCAGGACATTTCTGCCATTGTGTCTGCATTTATTCTCATTCCTTTCTTCTTTATAAGGGCAGCTCGTATTTTTTCTGTTATGCCGCCTGATTTATTTTATGCCAAAAAGAAAAAAGTGTTAATCCGTTGTTTCCGCAATAAACAAAATAAAAAGCCCGTACCGATAGCTTCGGAGTACGTGTTTTCGGCAAAACTATGCTCGAAAATCCGCGCTCCTGCCCATCGGTACAGGGTTCGAGAAATGCCCGTTCGTACAAATCTTTAAAGGGGAAATCCCTCTTAAAAATCACTTCTCCTCCCGATTATCCCCCTTCCTCTTCCTCTCGTAGAGATCAATACCCTTAAACACCTGCTGCAAATTCGATACCCCCATAATATTTATCCTGTACCTTTTCTCCCTGTCCAGCCCCTGAAGCGCCGCCTTGGGCACAATACACCCCTTGAATCCCAGTCTTTCCCCCTCTCTTATTCGTTCCTCCACATGGGAAGCGCTCCGTATTTCTCCCCCTAATCCTATCTCGCCCAACACAAACAGATCCTCCGGCAGCGGCCTGTCGCACAGCCCCGAATAAAGCGCCGCGGCTACCGCCAAATCGGCGGCGGGCTCGTCTATCCTCAGCCCCCCGATAATGTTTATATAAACGTCAAACATTCCGAAAAGATACCCCGTCCTCTTTTCGAGAACCGCCAGAATCAGACAAAGCCTGTTGTAGTCGAACCCGTTCGCCACCCGTCGCGGCGTGGCGAAGCCCGTCTTGCACACCAGCGCCTGAACCTCCGCCATAATCGGACGGGTACCCTCCATTGTGCACAGTATGCTTATCCCGCTTACGTTGACGGGTCTCCCCGAAAGCAGCATCGCGGAAGGGTTTGGAACCTCCTCGAGCCCCTTGTCCGACATTTGAAAAACGCCTATCTCGTTGGTAGAGCCGAATCGGTTCTTTTCCGCCCTTAATATGCGGTAGGAAAGCTGTTTGTCCCCCTCGAAATAAAGAACCGTGTCCACGATATGCTCCAGAACCTTCGGCCCCGCTATTCCTCCGTCCTTGTTCACATGCCCTACTATGAAAATGGGAATTTCCTCGTTTTTGGCCAGTCTCATAAAGGCGTTTGTGCATTCCCTCACCTGTACGAGACTCCCCGCCGCCGAGGAAATAGTGTCCAGCTGAACCGTCTGTATCGAGTCCACTATCACGATATCGGGCTTATGCTGTTTTATGGCGGTTATTATGGCGGAGCAGTCTGTGTCGGCTATAAGGCTTAAGTTTTCCGTTTCCACCTTCAGCCGTTCGGCTCTTAGCTTTATCTGTCTTCTGCTCTCTTCCCCCGATACGTACAAAACATCGTGTTCCCGTCCCAGATAATCGCAGATCTGCAATAACAAAGTGGATTTTCCGATACCGGGATCGCCGCTTAAAAGCACTAGAGAGCCTTTAACCAGCCCGCCCCCCAATACTCGGTTAAGCTCCTCCGACCCCGTGTCATATCTTACGTCTTCGTCATAGCTTATTTCAGATAATTTTGAGCACTTTGCCGTGCGGGAAGAGTAAACTCCAGTTCCTTTTTCCTCCACCGCTTCTTCCAGACTGTTCCACGCTCCGCAATTGCTGCACTTTCCCAGCCATTTTGGAAATTCCTGCCCGCACTCACTGCATATATAGTATGTCCGCTGCTTCGCCATTTTCTTCTCCCGTATTTTGAACGTCCGAGGACTCCGCGCCCCCGTAAAAGCTTGTTATCCCCTTGTAAATCGTAAATGCCACCTTTTTCCGATACTCGCTGTCGGACAGATTCGCCGCGTCCTCCGCGTTGGACAGAAATCCGCATTCTATAAGCAAAGCGGGCTGCTCCGTGTTCTTGAACAGATACAGACCGTTGTCGATAAGCTTTACCTCCCTGTCGTTGTTGGGCTGAAGCTCACGGAAGCACTGCTGCATGGTCTGCGCCAGCTTGAAGTTGGAAGGATTGTTTGTGGTATAAAACATCTGCGCTCCGAAATACTGCGGCTCCGTATACTGATTCTGATGAATCGATATAAACAGCGCGTCAGGGTGGGACTGTATTATCTTAAGGCGATTCTCCATATCGCTTACCTTCTGATTGCGAAGTCCCTCTATCCCGCTGTCGTGTATGGATACATCCTCCGTCCTTGTCATAACCACGTTGAAGCCGCTCAGCTCCAAAAGCTTCTGAAGATCCGTGGCGATGGACAGATTGATGTCCTTTTCCACACAGCCGTTTATCCCGACGCAGCCCCCGTCGGCTCCCCCGTGACCGCTGTCGAGCACCACGGTGCGCCTTCCCTCCGCGACCGAATCGGAAATAACCGGAACCGAAGCGTTTCTGAAGGAAACCGCCGCGGCTATTACGATAAAACAGGCAAGAAAAATAAGTGTATGAGGAATCTTTGTTTTCATAGTGTCGTCCTTTCGTCAAGTGTTGTCCTTGTTGAAAGACTATGAAACAAGCGCCGCTTTTAGAACCTGTCTTTACTTAAACGCCTTATTTTTTCTTTTCGTACATTATCCTGTCCGGGTTGAAGCTGTCCTTATATCCCGCGTTAAACCCAATATGCGCCGCCAAGGGAATAAGAATATAACACCCCATAAATATAAGCGCGAAATAAGGCGGCATCAAGCTTATTTCGGAATAATTGACCCCCATTGTAAGCGACAGCGGATAAATCATTCCGCAAATCATACGGTAGGGTATAAGAAATCCGTCAAAAAGTCCGAAAATCGCGTCGAAAAACAATATCAGCGACGGTATGCACATTATTAGCAGCATTATGAGTCCGATAAGCGCCCATCTTCCCTTTATAGGCGCCTCCACCCGATGATTCTTAACCATAAGCCGTTCCCTTTGCCCGTCCTTAAATGCGGCGGTGAACACAAGGGAGTAAAAAACAAACAGCGTTAATAAGAAAAGTATCACCGTAACAAAAGTCACGTCGGCGAACATTGACAAAGCCACGGTCATAACGGTGCCCATGATATTGCCCAAAACCATATATCCCACACCCGTGACTAAAAGCTTCCAAAACGGTTTTCTCTGCATAATTTAAATCCTTTCGGCAATAATAAAAATGAAATCACTGTAAAGGAGCTGACAGTATGTCAAAAAACGACGATCTTGAAATATTGAATTGTATCTATAAAAACAGCAAAATGGCGGCCGACTGTATCGACAGCGTTCAGGACAAGTGCGAAAGTCAAGAGCTGTGCGACTATATCGGAAAACAGCGCACTCATTACAACAACAGCTGCGACAAGGTGGCGAGCCAAATCCGCGAGTTGGGCGGAACCCCTGCCGAACCGCCCCAATATGCTCAGATGATGGCGGAAATCGGAATAGATATGAAAACGGCGGTGAACCGCTCCCAAAACAAGATAGCGAAAATTATGTACGACGGCACCAATATGGGCATAGTGGACATTGCCGAAACGGTTAATCACGCTTCTGGCGCGGACGAAAAAACTATATCGGAGGCGAAACAGCTTTTGTCGGCGGAGGAACGCTATGCCGACGGGCTGAAAAAATTCTTATGACGAACGAAACTAAAAAAAACGCAAGTGAAATAAACCAAGTCAAAAAAGAGTTCAAAAGTCGGGGAAACGACACCGTGATCTCTCCGAAGAAAACCATGGAACCCCAATACCTGACCTATATCGCCGTAGACAACAAGACCACCGAAAACGGCTGCGTTATCAATAAAGCGGATATAAACGCCGATATCTGCCAAAAAGAGACCGATGCCAACAAACTATGATAATATTAAATTACCGAAGCTTTTTCGGTAATTTTTTTTGGGGGGCAATCTCACGGGTTTTCCTCGGGCGTGTTCACCTTATTATCGCCTATTATATTCCCGAAGGTTTCCAGCGCCCTTCTGTGGCACTCCTTCGTGTTCTCGTCCTGCTTCGCGTAGCCGCTGAAATCGTTGCTCCTTACGGCAATATACAAATCGTCGGGACAGCTTTCCGCGTACCGCGCCGCCTCGGCAAACTTGCTTCCTTTTATCCTGTAATAATACTTGTCCACTATCTGGGGATTGTCTGGGTACAGGGCGGACAGATCCTCGAACCCCCTGCTTTCCTCTTGATCTCCCAGAACCGTTTCCAGCTGTGCCTTGTCTCCCAGAAAAATCTGCGCCGTAGCGAGACCTATTTCCGAAAACAGCTTCGTCTGGTTTATATTGTAATACGTTCCATCCTGCTGCGGGCTCATATCTATATAGTAAATATCAGCGTGAACGTTTCCGTTTTCGTCAAAATCCTCGGTATACCGTTCAAAGGCCAGCTCGATATCATGGGTCTTATAGTAGAGATCGCCGGATATCATCTTGTCGCCTGAAAAAGCCAGAATCCTTATATCCGCCTTCTCCTTGGAAACGGTGGAATACACCATCACCGCCGCCACCGCCGCGAAAAACAGCACCAAAACAAGCTGCCATTTATAAAGATAAAGAAAATTGGCAAGCTTGTTTTTGAAGCCCTTGACCTCATACTTTTTTTTATCCGCCGCCGCGCCCTCTTCTTTTATGGTCTCACTTTCCGTAATGATCCCCTGTTTCAGCTTGAGCAGCTCCCGCTTATCGTCGTTATATGACATATTAAAACGTCCTTTCGATCTGATAATGCTTTTTAGCAATATAAAGTATATCACACATAAAGATTTTTTTCAAGTAAAAGCTGTGACGGAAATGTGAAAGGCGCTTAAAGGACGCGCGGGAACACAAAAAACGTAAAAGGCGTTCTAATCGGCTACATTATTCCTTATATCCCCCTGAATAAATCCCCTTATATTGTTCTCTACAATTTCCAAAAGCCGCTCCCTCGTTTCCCGCGCCGCCCAGGCAATATGGGGAGTTATTATACAGTTTTCCGCTCCGTAAAGCGGACAGTCGGGTGACATCGGCTCCTTTTGCAGCACGTCGGTGCCCATTCCCGCCAGTTTTCCCGATTTAAGGGCGTCGGCTGCGTCCCTTTCGTTCACCACGGCGCCCCTTGAGGTGTTTATAAGTATCGCCCCGTCCTTCATAAGCGCGATCGTGTCTTTGTTTATAAGATTTTCAGATTCACTGTTGAGAGGACAGTGAAGGCTTAATATGTCGCTTTCCTTAAGCACCGTTTCAAGATCGGCCTGAACGACGTTTTCCGCCTCCTTTCGCGAGCGGTTATAGGCTATTACCTTCATTCCGAAGGCGTTTCCTATCTCCGCCGTTTTCCGGCCTATGCTTCCCAATCCTATTATGCCGAGAGTTTTTCCCTTAAGCTCCATAATTGGTATCGGAAACATACTGAAAGTGCGGCTTTTTATCCAATCGCCTTTGTCCGTCAGCCTTTTGTAATCGTAAACCCTATTGGACAGCTCCAGTATAAAGGCGAACACAAGCTGCGCCACCGCGTCGGTGGAGTAATTCGGCGCGTTGCACACCTTTATCCCCTTTTCTTTACAGTACGGTATGTCTATGTTGTTGTAGCCCGTGGCGAAAAGCCCGATATATTTAAGCTTTTCCGCGTTTTTAAGATTGTCGCGGTGCAGCGGCGTTTTGTTGCAGAGGACTATGTCCGCATCCTTTATTCTTTCCTCAACCAGGTTTTCCGGGGTAAGCCCGTAGCTTGTTACCTCACCGAAGGATTCTATTCCTTTGAAGCTCAGATCGTTTTGGGTTACCGTATCCATATCCGTTATTACTATTTTCATTTTTTAACCCTGTCCTTTCCCTATTGCAATACGATTTCTTATTTGTTTTCGCTGTTCTTTTTCGCCTTAAGATAAGCGATATACTCCTTAACATACTCCTTCCGATAATCCCTCCGCGCTTTTTGGGATTCCTTATACTCCATTCGCCTGATATTCAGCTTTTCCGATTCCTCCGCGTAAATTATATCGTGTTTTTCTCCTATTTTATCCATAAATGCGGGCTTTATCAATAAAAAAGAGCCTATCAAAACAATGAATATGCTTATCGTCTGAGAACTTGACAATGCCCCCAAATGACCCCTTATAAGATCCCCCCTGAAATATTCGAGAACAAACCTCATAACCCCGTAACAGCAAAGGTAAAGCCCCGTTGTAAGCCAACGGCGGCAGGTCAGGCGGTAAACCGCGAAAAGCACCACCCACAATATAAGATTCAGCCCGCTTTCGATAAGCTGTATCGGCAGAAGCTCCACCCCCGCGGGCGCACCGCCTATATTGCTTTCGGGAAACGTCACCGAAAACAATCCGTGATACTCCACCCCGTAGCAGCATCCCCCCGTAAAACAGCCCACCCTTCCGAAGGCGTGAAACAAAGGCACGCCCGCAAAGGCAATATCCACCGATTCCGAAACAGGCGTCTTATAATGAAAAATATAAATCAGCCCCGCCGCCGAAGCGCCTATTAGCCCGCCGTAAAACACAAGTCCACCGCCCGCAATCAGCCTTATCCATTCCCAAAGATTTTGAAAAACGTTCAGGTTTTCGTTGTATATGAAATCCACGGAGGTTAAAGCGTACATTATTTTAGCGCCTATGAACATTCCGAAGGCGGCAAACATAAGCATAAGGAGAACGTCCTGTTTATCGGGAACAATCGAGGCTTTTTTTCTCGGAAAACGGCACTGCATCGCGCAGAATACCGCAAAGGCTATCCCCCCCGCCACGGCGCAGAGCGAATAAACGGAAAACGTCCTTCCGAGTACGGTAACGGCTGAAAACATTTTGTGAGAATCCCTTTCTTTGTTAAACAAAAAGCCCGAATTATGATTCGGACAATGTTGTTTTATAGTATTTTCGAGGTTTTTTTATACCAATCCCTTTTTAAATTAACGTAATATCCGCAGTTTCTTAGGGAACCGCTGATTAAATCGGTGTGTGCATATTGCGCGGCAGATTTTTCGTCAGATTGTACAAATTCGACGCAGGCGGGCTAGCGCCCGTCAAGGAGAAGTTGTGCAATCTGACGGAAAATATGCAAGCAAGATGCGCGCATCCGATTTAATCAGTGGTTCCTTAGTATTAAGCGCGGCAGCGCCGCGAAAAAATAAGCCGGATCAGATATAATCGTTCCAATCCCAGTCATAGTCGTTGTAATAGTCCCAATCATAGTACTGATCCGGCCATTCCTGAGCAATGGCCTCGTCCACCGCCATACTTAACGCGCCGACGCAGGCGATACAGGAAATAAACACCAAAGCGGATATAACCGTTCCTATAATACCCGTAGTCAGCCCCGCCGTGGCCATTCCGCCGATAAATCCCCGCTTTTTCGCACAGACGGCGGTAATTATGGCGGAAACACCCAAAATAACGCCCACTGCTGCGAAAGGCCCTGTAAAAGAAGTCACCAGCGAAAAAATTCCGCATATCATCGAGGCCGTGGCCAGCCCGTTTCCCGGCTGTGAGTGTGAGGGAGGGGGATTAAATTGTGGCTGACGGTAAGACCCGTAGGGCTGTGGGGGGTATTGCTGCCCGGATTGATAGGGCCGATTGTAATCGGCGGGATACCCATAAGAATTCTGTGCCCCGTCCTGATTATTTTGGGGGTACTGTTGATTTTGCGGCGGCTGGGGCGATTGAGGCATTTGAGACGGCTGGGAAGGCTGAGAAGCGTTATAGCCTTCCTGCGGGCTCCGCTGTGAAATATCCCGCTGTCCCGCCGCGTCCGAAGGGGAATTGCCCTCGGGGCGGGAAGGGTTGTTGTAATCGTTGTACATATGTATATATCCTCCGAATAATTACGGTTAAAAACGTTTCTTTCATAGGAGAAACAATATATACATTTTATCACACAAATTTCATATTGTCAACAGCTTTTGCCTTTTTCGGGTTCTTTTTCGGTTGCAAGCGGCCTAAAAAATTACCTCCGAACATATTCGGAGGTAATTTACTCTTTGTGAAAAAGCGTATTACAACTGTCTTAAAACTTGTTTTCAGAAAGAACCCCAAGCGCCCGCCGCGCCCGCAAATCCCGCTGCCGCGCATATGATGACTGTGCATACGATAAAGCCGATAGCGCTGAGGATTGCTCCGATAATTCCGGTTACAATGCCCGCTGTGACCATACCGCCGATAAATCCCTGTTTTTTAGCCTTTGTACCGCATACGGCGGCGGCTATACCGAGACCGATACCGAGAATGGCGCCCCATGACATCCACCAGAATACCAAAGAACAAATGCCCATTACCAACGATGCGATAGCAAGGTTTTTTCCGGGCTGTACCGGAGGCAGGGGAGGCTGATACTGAGGCTGCTGAGGCTGTTGATTGTTGTAGTCGTTGTTCATAAAAATCCTCCAAAACTGAGCGGAAAACCGCCATATGTATTGCTCCCGTTATCAGCCGCGTTCCCGCGAAGAGGTATTTGTTCTTAAAATATTCGCAAATTCCGGCAGCGGTCTTGTTTATATCATACCAAAGCGCAAAAGGCTAAGGTATGAGCATAAAAAATGATTTGGAAGCAGAGGCGTCGGTAAAAATCCTACTGACTGCCTATAATAGTAATTATAACGATTTAATTCCCAAAAGTCAATTGACTATGTGACGGATTTGTGATATCTTTTTGAAAAAAATTAGTGCGATTTCGACAATATATCCAATTTTATAAATAATAAATAATTTAATAGAATTTATTATTATGTTTAAATAGTTACTATTATAGGAAGCTGGAAAAAAACTTCCGTTTTATAAAGGCGTATTACTAAAGAACCGCTGATTAAGAAACTGTTCCAATAGGAATGGAGTGCGGATTTTCGAGCAAATTTTGTTGATGACAAGGCAAAAATCCGCGGGCGGGCAGCTTACGCGATAAGCCCGTCAAGGATTTTTAACACACGATGTGTTATACCAATCCCTTTTTAAACTGACGAAATACACACAGTTTAAAAAGGGATTGCACCCAAAGCACTAATCCAACAGTTTTAAAAGGGATTAGTATAAAACACAATCGCCCCGTTCAAAGCAGTGTACTTACGCGGCCGATTGTGTTACGCTGTGCTTTAATCAGCGGTTTCCTAATTCTTGTCGTTTGAAAATACACTGCCTCGCTGTTTCGGTAAAGAGCGGTTAAAAATTTAAGAGCCTGTCCACATAGGAATGGTGCGTGGACAGGTCTTAAATTTTTATAACCAAATCAACAAAAAACTCCTTTTCACTGTTGTGCGCCCTGGCAGAGCCGCCGTATTTTTCCGCGACGGCGAAAACGGAAGCCAGCCCCGTCCCCTGTCCCCCGTGCTTTGTGGAGCGGTATCCTCCCTCGCCGTTTTTCAGCGCTTTTCCGTTAAAACTGTTGGTGGAAACCACGTAAAGGCTGTTTCCGCGGCGAAGCTCGGAGGTGAGGCTGAAATATTTTTCCCCCTCGGTCTGTTCCGAACAGGCGTGTATTGCGTTTTCCATAATGTTTCCGAACAGCGCCGCCATATCCAGCTCGGACACCGTAAGCGGCTCGGGAAGCTCGATTTTCCAGTCCGTTCGGATTCCCTCCTCCTCCGCCGTTTCGTAATAATATCGGAACAGCGCGTCAAGAGAGGCGTTGGAACAAAATTCGGCATAACCGCTGCGGGATATGCGCTGTTCGTATTCCGAAAGGTGGGATCTTACTCCGTCGAGATTTCCTTCCTCCGCCAGAGAGGACAGTATGTGGACGGACTGACGGAAATCATGTCTCAGCCTTTGAGTCTGTTTCATATATTCTCTAAGCTCGTACAACCTGCTGCTCTGCATTTCCAACAGCTGAGAACGTTTATCCAGTTCGGCGCGTTCAAGAATAATTACCGCCGCCTGATAAAAAAACACATAGATTATCATAAGTACGGCGAGCATAAAAAATTCAAAAAGCGGAAACAGATAATACATTCTTCCCGCCAGTATAGTTCGGTAAGAAAACGGCGTGGCCATTATATTGGCGAAAAGGAATATAAAGGACAGCGCACAGGTTGAATACCATATTTTCGCCGAATTCATCCGATCGATCATCTTTGCGGCGTATTTTCGTGAGGGATAGTAAGCTGTAACCGACAGAAAACAGGAAAGCCCAAGCTGAAAAAACTGCGCCTCCAAGGAAAAATCAAGCGCGCCGGAGGTAGGGTTTATGAATGCGTCGAAGGCGTAGGCAAACTGCGCGGGAAAGCTTTGCGCCGTGCATACTCCCATATATACGGAAAGCGATCTGGGCAGATCGGTGTTTAAAGTCTTTCGATAGAGGAAAAAGGCTGCGGCAATAAACGGAAGGAGTATCAAACCCGCGCCGATTTTTAACACTGAAACCGCCAGCGAACCGAAAACCGCGAAAGGAATTATAACCGACGAACAGAGAAGCGCCGTTTTTCCCACGGAATATTTCATATGTTTTTTTACGGGATAATAGCACGAGACCGCCGTAGGTATCAGCACGAGAAACTGCGGCAGCACCGACAGCCATTTTTCTGTATCCACGTATACTCACTCCTTTTCGCGCTTTTGTGTGCTGCGTATTTTTCCAAAATTATAATCTCTCACCGCCTGTTCTATTTTCAGGCGATCCCGTATTCGTAACGGAAACCTCTCTCCGTTTTCCATTATACAGCAGCTGTTGTCAAAATCCGCCACATATTCGGCGTTTATCGTTATCCCTTTGTTTATGTAAATAAAACGGGGATCTCCGTTAATCTGTTCTATAAATCGGGGCATCGTCATACGGCTTCTCACGGCGGTTCCGTCCGCGAGACCAATATTCAGGTAATGAGCGTCGGTGACGACGGAAGCTATTTTATCCGCCGACACCCGAATCGTTTTTCTGTCGCTGTATAAATCAATATATTTCGATTCCGTCGGAATCAGCTTTAGCGCGTCGGAAAGAACCTCGGTTATCCGCTTTTCCTCAGCCGGCTTTAAAACGTACTCAAAGGCGTGGCAGGAAAAAGCGTCGGGCATACGTTCACCGCATGAGGTGAGAAAGATAATGATACAGCCGCTGTCTTGTTCCCTCAGTATCTTTGCCGCCGAAACCCCGTCAGTGCTCCCCATAAAAATATCCATAAAAACGATATCGTAACCGCTTACGCCGAAAGAGGGAAGAGAGGAAAGAAACGAATCGCCGTCGTAAAAGGCTTTTATCTCCATGAATATCCCTTTTTCGTTTCCGAAGCTTCGGCATATTTCCGAGATTTGATTGATATATGAGCCTTCGTCGTCCACTATGGCTATCCTCATACCCTCACCGCCTTTTCCTATTGGAACAGTTTCTTATATTTTATTAAGTATATCATATTTTCCCCCGTTTTTCAACCCCTTTGGCCTGACGTTCCTGCCGAAATAACGACGTTCCTACCAAAACCGTTTTTCTCTTGATTTTTTTTGAGCAAATAATGTATAATTGAAATAAAAATTTTGTTTTTATCCAATAAATTGCGTTTTTTATCCGTTATAGTAAGTGAAAAGGGAAAACGCGGAAAGGAATCTTCATTATGACAGACAGCGAGCTCAGCTTAAAGCTTAATAAAGTACACGAGGGCGATATTCAAGCCTTCGAGGACATATACAACGATATGAAAACCCCCATTATGACCGTAATTATGAGAGTGGTGGGAAACAGGGAGACGGCGGAAGACCTTCTTCAGGAGGTATTCGTAAAGCTTTACCGCTCCCCGCCAAAGGACGTATCAAAGCCCAGAGCCTATATTTTCAAAACCGCGGTAAATCTGGCCATAGACAGTCTCAGAGCCGAGGACAGGACGGTAAGCCTGGAGGAGTGCGAAGGCTTTATGTTCGCCAACGATTCCGACAGCGGGATGAAATTGGATATCGAGCGAGCCATGGGAAAATTGGACGAAGCCAAGCGTAGGATAGTTACTCTTCATATAAACGCGGGTCTGAAATTCCGCGAAATAGCGGAAATAATGGGTATTCCCTTAGGCACGGCGATCTGGAGATACAACGAGGCGATAAAAAAGCTTCGGGAGATGCTTTCCTGATTTTCGTGACTTCCCTTTTCAAAACAATAACTTTTTAACTTATTCGTATTTATGTTGATAAAAAATCTGGTCTTTTACGTGGAAAAGGAGTTTGATATGATTAAGCCGAAAATATACGGAATTTTTTGCGCGCTTGCCCTTATTTCCGCCCTCCCTCTGCTAACCGTGAGTGCGGAGTCGGAAACCAACGCGGCGGAAACCGCTTCGGAGGAGGGGTTATATATGTGCGGCGACGAGGGCGGAGAATTGGTTCCCTCCGACAACGAAGGGAACACGGCGGAGGGGGAGGGAAACGACATTTTCCCCGCTTACATCGAGGACATAGTTCCGGAGGAGAACCCCGTTCCGGCAACCTTCGACGGCGCGGAAATGATCTCTCCCCCCTACGACCCCGACAGCGGGGAGCTTCCCCCCGCCGCGGGCGAGCCTATGGAGATGTTTGCCGATTACGATAAAGGAAACGGCGATATCGAGGATATCAGGGAATATTGGGAAGCCAACGGCTACCCCGAATATGTGAGCTTTATATGCGATCAGGGCGTTGCCGAATACGATGTGGCCACACAGACAGAAACAATACACCACCTTTGGAAAATAGGCATAGCCGATATCAGCGAGGAAAAAAAGGAAGAGGTTAAGGCGCTTGTTTCTCGGGAGCAGCATTTGTTCTTTACCCCCTGCGGCTACACCATTGAAGAGCGTCGGGCTATCGGGGAGAAGCTGAGTCTTGAATATCCCCTTGCCGAGGTTTCCCTTTCAAAGTACGGCGAGGAAATCGAGGCCGTGATAAGCGGCTATCCCGAAGAGGAATGGGATAATATAGAATCCGATATACTTTCCATGTTTACGGAGGAAAATCGGATAATAAGAGTCCTTAAATCGGTACCCACTATAGGTATACCTGAAACCGAGATCGCGGTGGAGCCCAATGAAAACTTTGGAGAAGAATCGCCCGAAACCGCCTCCGGAAATGATTCCGAAATCGTCTTCCCCGCGTTTACTCAGGACGTAGAGCCCTCTCCCGAACCCGATGCCACGGAGTCGGCCCCTGCCTTCGCCACGGACAATTCACCGCTTCCGGAACAAACGGCGGTATACTCAAATCGGGACGATTACCTTACCGAAGGCGCTCCCGCTCCGTCTATTGATCCGAACAAAGCCGCCGACATAGAAAAATCAAAGAACCCCGAAGTGGAAGGTGCCATAAGCGAGATAGGCGGCGTTGCGGCGCTGATAAATCAGGAGAGCCAAAGAAGCGGAAACGAAAGCCTATGGATATGGATAAGCGCCGCCGCTGCCGCTGCCCTGGTGATAACCGCGGCGATGATATTGGGAAGAAAGCGCTTGAAAACCTTTAGCCTTGCGGACGGCGGAGAAGTGTCCGAAGACGGAAAAATGACCAAAGCCGAGGTTGTGAAAGCCGTTGAAGAGAGCAAAATCACCCCCTCCGACAGGGTTTTCCAAGAGATTGTCGAAAAAATAAATAAAGAAGAATAAAGGAAACTCGACTGTTTCCTAACAAAAACCCCCGCCCTTTTATCTGAGGCGGGGGATTTTTATTTTTCAGAGCAATGCGGCGGAAGCGTTTTCCGCGTCTTTCTCCGCTTGCCACTCCGTGTCGGTTAACTCGCGTATGCCCTGTATTATATCAAGAGTTATAACATTCGGGCTGATTATCATTTTTTTGGCGCAGAGAGGAAACCACTTGTTTTTCCTGGCAAAGGAATACATCAATTTTGAAGCGTCCACTTTATTCAGTCGGGAATTTACATAATCGCTGTCTTTTCTGTGCTCAAAACCGTTGTTTTTTAAAAATCGCTTAATAACGTCATATGCGCCTTGGGGAGAAGCTTTTGAAAAATATTTTTTCAGGCGTTCGGTATCAAGATCGAATGACAGTACCACGCCGTTTTTCCACATAGACTCTTTTCTTTTTTCTTCAAACGGCAACTCTTTTTTCTCCTTCCCCCATATCGTAAAATTCAAGCTTGGAAAAAAACGTTTTTATTTCCTCCAGAGAAAAGAAAAAGAACGAAACAGAGCCGAAATCGCTTTCATTGGTTATGATCCCGCCTTTACAATATGTGTTGCCGTCGATCTTGACTATTTTGAATTTTTTTTGCCACTTTTCTATTTCCGAAAGCGCTTTTGCTTTTTCATCGGGAGTCAGATCGTCTTTAAGTTCGGCGATTACTTTATAATTGAAATTGTTGTCCACTTATAAGCTCCTTTACATTACGCACTGCTTTTATTCGATTATCTTTATCCCCTTACTCTTAAGCAGCTTTTCCGTCGCCTCGTTATTCTTCGTTTTTATCGCTATATCCGCCTCGTCGGGGCGGGATCCCATAAAGGAATAGCTGTATTCTATTTCCACTCCCCCCTCCTGCAATATCCCTATTACCTTGTTCATTTCTCCCGGGTGGTCGGGAATGGTGAAACCGGTTATTTTGTTGGCGGCGGCGGTGAAGTCGTTTTCCTTAAGGGCAGTCAAAGCCTTTTCCGGCTCTCTCGCGATTATTCTCACAATTCCGAAGTCGGTGGTGTCGGCAATGGTGAAGGCTCTCAAGTCAACCCCCGATTTTCCCAGAACGTCCATAACGGCGGCGAGCCTTCCGGGTTTGTTTTCCAAAAAAATACTGATCTGTTCAAGCATATTTAAGCTCCTTTTTATTTCTTTTCAAATTTGTTTTTGATAAGTCGGTTGTCCTGTACTCTTGTGGCTTTTCCCATGGAGCGGGCTAAAGATTTGGGTTCGAGAAGGCGTATTGAAACGCCTACGCCGATGGCGCTGTCTATGGCGTGCTTTAGCCTTTGCTTATAGCTTTCCACGTCTCTTACGTTATCGCCCAGCAAATCGCCGCGAAGCTCCACCTGTACCTCAAGAGTATCCAAGTTGTTGACCCTGTCCACCACGAGGAAATAGTTGGTGGCCTTGTTGTCAACGCTGAGAAGGGCGGCTTCTATCTGGGACGGGAACACGTTAACGCCCCGTATAATCAGCATATCGTCAGTTCTTCCCTGAGGTTTAAGCATACGGACGAGGGTTCTCCCACATTCGCATTTGTCGTATACCAATGTGGCGATGTCCCTGGTTCTGTATCGTATAAGAGGGAATGCCTCCTTTGTGATACAGGTGAACACGAGCTCGCCCTGCTGTCCCGCGGGGAGCACCTCCAGGGTGTCGGGATCGATTATTTCCGGTATAAAGTGATCTTCGCATATATGCATACCGCTCTGGCACTCGCACTCGCTGGCCACGGAGGGTCCGCTGATCTCGGAAAGTCCGTAAATGTCGTAGGCCTTAAGCCCCAATCCATCCTCAATTTCGCGGCGCATTTCCTCCGTCCAGGGCTCGGCTCCGAAAAGTCCGGATTTTAAATGAAGGGTATCCTTGGAGATATTGTTTTCCCTCATAAGCTCGATAAGGCTTACGGCATAGGAGGGAGTCATACATACTATCGAGGAGCCGAAGTCCTGAAACATCTGTATCTGTCTCATACTGTTTCCCGCGGAGGCGGGAATGGTGGTTGCGCCTAATTTTTCGGCGCCGTAGTGCATTCCCAGCCCCCCGGTGAAAAGTCCGTAGCCGTAGGAAACGTGAACGAAATCGTTTTTGGTGCCCCCCACTCTCGCCAAGGCTCTGGCGGCGCATTCCGACCAGATGTCAATGTCCTTTTGGGTATATCCCACCACGGTCTGTTTTCCCGTTGTGCCCGAAGAAGCGTGAATACGCACCACTTCGCTGAGCGGGGTGGCGAACATACCGTAGGGGTAGTTGTTGCGAAGATCCTGCTTTACGGTAAAGGGAAGCTTTCCAAGATCCTTTATGGATCTGATATCTTCGGGCTTTACTCCCGCCGCGTCCATTTTTTCCCGATAGGGCTTTACGTTGTCGTAAACCCTCCGTATCTGGCGGCAGAGACGGTAGCTTTGAAGCAGCTCCATTTCCTCTCTCGGAGCGCATTCTATTTCGGGCATATAAATTTCGTTGTTCATTGGCGTTGTTTCCTTTGCAGTTTTTATTTTTTACTTTTTTACTTCTGTATTTCTCTTGCCAGTCTAAAGGCCTTTTTGTTTATTTCCAGCGCTTTTTCGGGCACGCATTTTTCGATGGCTCTCTCCCATACCTCTTCCCCGAATTCGGTGTTCGCCGACAATACTCCCAGCAGAGCCACGTTTACCGCTTTGGCGCTTCCTGCTTCCTCCGCGATTTTCAGCGCGTCCACCGCCGTTATGTCCGCTCCGGTTTTCTTAAGCTTTTCCACTATCTCTTCCGGATACTCCGCCGCTCCGGTAATTACGGGCATCGGATTTATTCTCTGGGTATTCAATACCATTCTTCCGCCCTTTTTAAGGTAAGGTAGCCATCTGGCCGCCTCCAGCTCCTCAAAGGACAGTATAAGGTCGGCTTCTCCCTTTTCGATAACGGGAGAATAAACCTTGTCGCCGTATTTCACATAGGTTACCACGCTGCCCCCTCTTTGGCTCATTCCGTGAACCTCGCTAACCTTCACGTCATAACCGCCCTCAAGAAGGACCGCGCCTATAATGCGGCTGGCCAAAAGCGTGCCTTGTCCGCCTACGCCGACTATCATAATAGCTTTTGTTTCCATTTATGTAAATATCCTTTCTTTCAGCACCTGTCAGCGCTTGTTATCGCTCCGGGCTTGCACATTTCCTCGCATATTCCGCAGCCCACGCACTGGGTATGGTCTATAACGCATTTTCCGTCGATTGCCGAAATGGCGGGACAGCCTATTTTAAGGCACATTTTACAGCCCACGCATTTATCGGTATCCACCTTAAGGGCGGGCTTATGCTTTACCGATTTAAGCAGCGCGCAGGGACGGCGGGAAATTATCACCGAAGGCTCTTCGCGGTTCAGCTCTTCCTTTATCGCCGCTTCCGCTTCCGCCATACAATAAGGATCGATTACTCTTACCCTGTTTATTCCCACCGCCTTACAAAGCTCCTCGAGATTTACGGCGGAAGCGGGGTCGCCGTAAATGTCCTTTCCGTTGGCGGGGTTGTTCTGATGTCCCGTCATTCCGGTGATGGAGTTGTCCAGAACGATAACGGTGCTGTTTGAGCGGTTATAGGCTATGTTTATGAGTCCGGTTATGCCGCTGTGTATAAAGGTGCTGTCGCCTATGACAGCCACTCTTTTGTTTTCGTATTCCGGCGCGGCCTTGTTCATTCCGTGAAGTCCGCTTACGGAAGCGCCCATACATACCGTGGTGTCCATGGCCTGTAACGGAGCCGAAGCCCCTAAGGTGTAACAGCCTATGTCTCCCGATACTATACAGCCCAGCTTTTTAAGAGTGTAGAATATCCCCCTGTGAGGACAGCCCGCGCACATTACGGGAGGACGAACGGGAATGTTTTCGCCGAAATCAAGGCTTTCGGTTTTTTCGCCAAGGATTTTTTCTTTCAGATAGCTCTGGCTGTACTCTCCCGTAAGGGTAAACACTTCTTTTCCGATACAGCTTACCCCCAGCTTTCTCACATGATTTTCGATTACGGGGTCAAGCTCTTCTATTATGTACAGCTTTTCCACCTTTTGAGCGAAGTCTTTTATAAGCCTTTCGGGAAGAGGGTTAACCATTCCCAGCTTAAGATAGCTCGCCTTGTCGCCCAGCGCTTCCTTTGCGTACTGATAGGCTATTCCCGCGGTAATTACGCCGATTTTCGTGTCGTGCATTTCCCTTTTGTTCAAAGGGCAGTTTTCGGCGTATTCCATAAGCGCGAGAGTGCGTTTTTCCACTTCCGTATGCTTGGGCTTGGCGAAGGCGGGCATCATAACGTATTTCCGGATGTTTTTTTCATAGGGTTTTGGGGGCAAGTTTACCCTTTCCTCCTCGTCAACTCTGCTTTGACTGTGGCTTACTCTCGTGGAAAGGCGAAGCAAAACGGGGGTGTCGAATTTTTCAGAAAGCTCGTAGGCAAGCTTTGTGTATTCCTTGCATTCCGCGCTGTCCGACGGCTCAATCATGGGGAGCTTTGCGCCAATGGCGTGATTTCGGCTGTCCTGTTCGTTCTGGCTGGAGTGCATACCCTGATCATCGGCGACGGCCACTACAAGACCTCCGTTTACTCCCGTATAAGAAGCGGTGTACAGGGGGTCGGCGGCCACGTTCAGCCCCACGTGCTTCATTGCGCAGAAGCTTCTTACTCCCGCAATGGAAGCGCCGATGGCCGTTTCACAGGCCACCTTTTCGTTGGGCGCCCATTCGCAGTACATTTCGTTTTTGTCGTAGGCGGAGGCGTATTCGGTGATCTCGGTGCTGGGTGTGCCGGGGTAGCTTGACACTACTCTAACGCCCGCTTCGTAAAGTCCTCTCGCTACCGCCCGATTTCCAAGCATAAGCTTTGACATTTGTTTCTTTCCTTTCAAGTTAATACTATTTGCAAATAGTGCTTTGGGTGTGATTGTTGATCAATATAAAATCATTCTTTTTGAAATATGTCAAGAATATGATGGCTTATACCCACCATATCCTCTCTTTCGCAAACGGAAAAGTGATATTTAAGATAGGTTTCAAACAGCTCTTCGTCCATATTGTCAACGCTGTTCCTCATATAATTGGTGAACATATCGGTTCCCACATAGTGAAGCCTTTTCACGGGGAAGCTTTTCATAAGCGCGTCTATATCCTCTTTTCGGTAAAGCTCGAAAAGCTCTTTAGGGCTTGAACCCGCCTTGAAGGTCACGGGATCCACCAGACTTTTGTAGGGTTCGTTTTTTATCATACCTTTTTCAAAACAGAACTGAACGATGGTAGCGTCGTTTCCGCAATAGGCGGCGAATATTATCCCGCCGCCCCTGGTGATTCGAATTGCCTCCGAAATGGCTTTTTCCTGTTCCTCTCGGGTAAAAAGATGGTACATCGGCCCCAGAAGAAGGGTTATATCATATGTACCGTCGGCTATATGAGACAAGTTTGTGGCGTTGCCTTTTGTTATGGTTATGTTTTCGTTTTCGGCGGTTTTTCTTTTAAACGCTTCAATGTTATGGTCTATAAGCTCGACAGCGTCCACCCGATAGCCCTTTCGGGCAAAATAATGACTGTATCTTCCCGTTCCCGCGCCTATTTCGATAATCCTGTCGTTTTCCTTAAGATATTTTTCCGTATATCGAACCGTGGTGAGAAATTCGGGGGTTCCGTGTTTTGAGGTCAGTCTTCCGTCCTCGTCGTAATTTTCGTAGTAGGCTTTTAAGTAGCTTTCGGTTTCCATAAACGGCCTCCCTGTTTTATACTAATCTTTGGTCAGATTATAGACAAAAAAATGTTGACCAAAGATTAGTGTTTCGGGTGTAATCTTTAATCATATTTCGTCTGCAATATGATTAAAGATTAGTATTAGAAACTGTTCCGATGGGAATAGGCGCACGTCTTTTCGGCATATTTTGCCGCTGACTTGCGTTTTGTCATTTGCTTTGTTGTCGGCGCATCCTTGCGCCGACTTTGGGTAAATGACTAATACTAATCCCGCTTTAAACTGTGGGTATTACGTCAGTTTAAATCAGTTTAAAAAGGGATTGGTATAACACATCGTGAGTTAAAAATCCTTGACGGGCTTATCGCGTAAGCTGCCCGCCTGCGGATTTTTGCCTTGTTATCAACAAATTATGCTCTAAAATCCGCACACCATTCCTTTTGGAACAGTGCCTTGTTATGATTAATTATACCATAAAAATAGCCTCTTGTGAATACTTTTTCATATTTTTTTACAGTAATGGAATAAAATTTTGTTTTTACTTTTTAAGGAATATCGGTTAAGGGTCGAATGAATCTCGAAAAAAAATTATCTTTGAATCTTTACCGAAATTTGTATTGACATTTTGACCAAAAAATGCTAAAATGATATCAATTGATTTACGCAATCTGTCCAATACTGTTAATAAAAATAGGCATAAACCGTTCATACCAATCCCTTTTAAACTGACGAAATACCCACAGTTTAAAAAGGGATTGCACCCAAAGTACTAATCCAACAGTTTTAAAAGGGATTAGTATAAGTGCCCAAGGAGGTTGAAACCATGAATTCAAGAATAGGAAGAAAGCTTTTGTTGTCCGTTATCCTTTGCTTGGCGATGACGGTGGCGATAGTAAATACGGTCACTATTTTCCGCGCCACCGCCCACAGCGATTCCCTTATGCTTATGCAGGCGCGCTCCGGACTCAACATTATAATACACCGTCTTGAGGAACATCTGAATCGGTTTGAGGATATTTACAACACGTTGGAACTTTCGGATACTATTTCACAGGATAATGTTTTTAACGCCAACGCCGCTTGGGGGAACGCGAAAGAAACCGATTTCGACTTCGCCGCCTTTTATAACGAAGAGGGAAAGGTGTACTGGCAGACCGGCAACTACAACCTGGCCGACATATCCCTGGATAAAATAGGCGGCGCGGGTTACAGCGGCTTTGTCAACGACTCCCGCGCGGGTCTTACCATACAGCTCACCAAGCCGATTAAGGTAAACGGTACCGTAAAGGGCGCGGTGGTAGTGGGAATGAAAATGGACAACAACAGCTGGATAGATCAGATAAAGCTTGAATTGGGCAACGAGGTAACCATTTTCAGCGGCACCACGCGTTACGCCAGCACCATTCTCGACGAGAACGAAGAGAGACTTTTAGGCTCGGAAATGCCCGAATACGTAGCCGAAGCGCTTTTCAACGGAATCGGCGAATACGAGGGCACGGCGGAGATAAACGGGCAGAAGCACTATGTTTGTTACAGCGTGTTCAACGACATAAACGAGGAGCCGGTAGGCGCCTATCTTGCCGCCCTTTCCTCCGAGGAATCCGATAAGCTTAAGGGGGTCATGATACTTACTTCTATCATAGTGGCGGTAAGCGTCGCGGCGGTTTTCCTGTTCTTAATAAGCTTTATTTCCATTCGCCTTATACTGAGGCCCATTCAGGCGGCTGAGAAGCTGGCGGACTGTATGAGCCGAGGCGACCTTGACGAGCCCGATGTGGATTTCAAGTTCGGCAACGACGAATTGGGCGACTTCGTACATAAGCTGGAAAAAACCAAGCATAATCTTAACAACTATATAAAAGACATCAACTTCGTTCTGGGAAAGATGGCCGAAGGCGATTTTACGGCGCAGCCACGCATACACTATATAGGAAACTTTATCGCCATAAGCGATTCCTTTGCCAAGATAGAAGAGTCCCTTAACGAGATTATTTCCCACATAGGCGAATCCTCAGGCGACGTTATGATAGGCGCGTCCCAGATAGCGGACGGCTCCAAGAGCCTGGCGGAGGGCACTACAAGGCAGGCCGCCGCGATCGAGGAGCTTTCGGCCACTATTAACGAGATAGCCGATAAGGTACAGAGGACGGCGGACAACGCTTCGGAGGCGAATAAGGTGTCCCAGTCGGGCATTGACAAGATAGAATATCAGAACGGCGAAGTTGAGCGTATGCTTCAGGCTATGGACGATATCAAAAAGAGATCCGACGAAATTCAGAACATCATAAAGTCCATTGACGACATCGCTTTCCAGACCAACATACTTGCCCTTAACGCCGCGGTTGAAGCGGCAAGGGCGGGAGAAGCGGGAAAAGGCTTCGCGGTGGTCGCGGACGAGGTGGGAAGCCTTGCGGCAAAGAGCGCGGAAGCGGCGCAGCAGACGGGAGAGCTTATCGGAGCCACGATAGAGGCGGTGGGAAAAGGCATAACCATCGCGCAAACCACGGCTTCCACCATGAAAGAGGTCACCAAGCTTTCGGATAAGACCAATTCTTACATCGAAGATATATCCAACGCCTCGGGAGAACAGGCGGACGCAATCATTCAGGTAAAGATCGGCATCGAACAGATTTCCACTGTCGTTCAGCAAAATTCCGCCACCGCGGAGGAAACGGCGGCGGCCTGCTCCGTCCTCAGCGAACAGTCGTCCAAGCTGGAGAATGAGATCGGAAGACTTAAGGTGTAATATTTACAATAAGTGCTTTTGAAATCTTGCCTTTAAATGAAAATTATTATTAAAAACCGTAATCTTGCTGTTTCGTTGCAAGATTACGGTTTTTCGTATTATTCGGAACGCGCCGAATAATTATTATTTGTTATTTTTTCTTTTTGAAGATTATTATTCCCAACGCGGCCGCCGCGGCGGGAATAAGAGCAAGCGCGACGCCGGTATTCTGATTCTTATCCTCTTCGTTCGCGCTAAAAGAGTTGTTTCCTTCGGCGGCGGGAATATCGGAGGGTACGTTTTGGGAAGCGTTGGCTTCGGTTTCCGTATTTAAGTTGTTTTCCGTATTTACCGCACTTTCGGGAGCCAAAGAAATTTCTTCGGCGGTGACGGAAGCTTCGTTAAGCTTTACGGTGGAAATAACATATTTGCTGAGATGTCCCGTTTTAAACGTTACCGCGCCGTCGGAGAATACGGCTCCCATATCGGTATAGGTTCCGTCGGTTTCCGCGCGGTAAACGTAGTACGCGCCGCCCTTTAAGCTTTCGGGACATTTTATTGTGATGGTAAGCGTACCGTAAGGCTGTATGGGCGCGTTGTTATAAACAAGAGTGATGTCGAATACCGCGTAGGTTTCGGTTGTTTCACCGACTATTACGTTAAGCGCCGCGCCTTGTTTTACCGCATTTTCCGCAAATTCCACCTTAACGCCCGCCTTCTCGTCGGTAACCGATGTTGCGGCAGCGGGAGCGGAGGTAGTTTCTTCTGCGGAGGTCTGAGCGGTTTCGGGTACGGAGAATCCGTAATTTGCCGTGGTTACGGGAGGCTTTTCGGTAACAGCGGGCGGAAGCTTTTCAACTGCTCTCGTTTCGGTTTTTCCGCAAATCTCGCATTTTCTGGTTTCTTCGCCTTCCTCTTTTTCGGTAGGCTCCTTTGTAATTTTCCATTCGCCGAAGGTATGCTCGGCTTCCTCGGATTTCTCGCCGCATTCGCATTCCTTCCAGTGGCTGTTATCGTCGGACATCCAATCGCCGAACTTATGGGCGTGATCGATTACGGGGAGAGTTTCAACCTCCTTGAAAGCGCATACGGTACAAACTCTTTCCCGAGAGCCTTCTTCTTTTTCGGTAGGTTCCTTTGTGGTTTTCCATTCGCCGAAGGCATGTTTGGCTTCCTCGGATTTTTCGCCGCACTCGCATTCCTTCCAGTGGCTGTTATCGTCGGACTTCCAATCGCCGAACTTATGCGCGTGATCGATTACGGGGAGTGTTTCAAGCTCTTTATAGCCGCACACGGTGCAAGCTCTTTCTCTAGAGCCTTCTTCTTTTTCGGTAGGCTCCTTTGTTGTTTTCCATTCGCCGAAGGCATGCTTGGCTTCCTCGGATTTTTCGCCGCACTTGCATTCCTTCCAGTGGCCCGTTTCGTCGTTTTTCCATTCCTCGCCGAATGTATGAGTGTGTTCCTCTTCCTCTCCGGCGCCTACGAGAGCATATTCGCTGAAATGCTCAAGGTAAATAATGTAGCTGTCCTCGGTTTGTTCGCCGGGGATAACTTCTTTTACCGTTTTTCCGTCCACTTGGGTCAGACGGAAGCAGGAAAACGTTTTGTCCCTGTGACCTGCGGGAATGGGAATAACTACCTGTACCAAGCCTTCATAGCCGTTTGAAAAATCTTCACCGTCATAAAGGAGAGTCAGGTCGAGAAGATTGTAATGGGTATTCCCCTTAATCTCTTCTCCCAAAGCTTCTTCGGCTCTTTTTAAGCCCTCTTCGTCATAAATTTCCTTCGCCTTTATTTTTATTTTTGTAAGATCAAGCTCGACGTTTTCGTCATGTTTGTTCTTCATATTAAAGGCGGGATTTATGGTGATAGTGGTAATTCTGTCCTCTTCCGGAATATCGGCCGCTTCGGGAGGAGTTTCCACTTCGGTTGTGGACTCGTTTTCTTTGTCAAAATAACCGTCGCCATGTATCGTTATGTGACGCGGCTCCGACCATACGCCGATTTTATCGTTATTTTCATAAACGCAGGCGTCGATGATGTAATCCCCGTTTGATAAATCGGGAAGGTCGTAAATGTGTTCTGACCAGCTTTTTGCCAATTTTACAAGCGAACCGTCTTTATCGTTGCGTATACGATACCAGAAATAGTATGTATTATCATGTCTCAATCTGTCATAATCCCATAAAATTTCGTTAAATTTATAGAATAAGTTGGGAACCCATACCGTTTCGTCATGAACGGTATCAAGAGTCAAATCATAGCTTTTGCTGTTATAATTGTAATTTTCATCGATTACAAACATTTCGGCTTTATAATTGCCGGCGGGAAGTCTGTTGGCGACATTAACGCCGTAATTATAGTCTTTGGTTATCTCGTGCCATTCGTCCTCTAACAGCATATTGTTTTCCGCTGAGATACAGAGCCAATATTTGTAAGCGCCTTCGACATCCTCCCACTTTATATGGCTTTCTTCAATCCGTATACTTTCGGGAATGTTTATGGTACCGTCAAGTATGGGATTGAAAGTCGCTTTAAGGGGTTCCAAACTAACGCTTGATGAAACGTTTTCCTGATCGCTGTACGCATATATGTATATTTGATATTCTTCGTTCGTGCGAGGGCAGGTAAGAGATTTCCAGTTTTCAAATACGGTATCTTGGGCGTTGTCCCATTTATAATAAGTAAAGTTGCAGCCATCAAAATTTCCGTAAATTTGTACGCCATAATAAGCCGCGCCTTCTACTGCGTCCCATAAAATATTTTCTCCGCTTTCGTCAAAACGGACATTTTGGGGCGGTTCAAGATTTGTAGAAGCGGTATGAGGAATAAGAAGCGGTTCCGTCCATTTACTTGCGTTGTAATCTTTATCCATTGCCTGAACGGAAATCCAATAATTCCCCGTATCGGACAAATAATGTTTATATGTGATGGAGTTATATGATACATATGTATTAGTATATAATGACGACGCGTTTTCCTCATTATAAAAACGAATATTATATCGTGCGGTACCGGCCACTTCGTCCCATATAACCGTTTCATCATACTCCTCGTCTAATCTTACATTTTGCGGCATATCAAAAGAAGGTGAATAAGAAACGGTAACAGGTTCCGACCATTCGCTGTCAGTGCCTTCTTTGTCAAAGGCGCAGAGGGAAAATTCATATTCGCCGAAATCCATATTGTTTTCATAACACAGTCTGTCCAGCTCCGCATAGGTTTCATAGTACCTAAACCATTGTTCGTAGCCGTTTAATGTGGTTTTCAGACAATACCCGTATGCGGCTTTAACCTCGTCCCACTTGAAAAATCCGTTCGTTTCGTCATATCTGAAATTCGGCGGTGTGATTAACTCCTCCGTTTCGGCGGGCTCCGTATCGGAAACTGCGTCGGAGTTCGGGTATATGATATTTTCGTCTGTTTCCGATTCGGCGGGCAGTTCCGAAGGGGTTTCATCGGCAACTCCGTCGGTCACCGATACATCGGGAATAAGCTCTTCCGCGTGGGCGGAATAAGGCGCAGTCAGTATGATTCCGCCGGCAAGCGACGACAAAAGCACCGCCGCCGCGCATATGGCGGATAACAGTTTTTTTGTTTTCATAGCATAAAATCCTTTCTTTTAAAATTTGTCAAGTAATTGTTTTAGGAAATTCTAATACAAATATTTTACCATAAAGCACCGAAAGATTCAATAGTATAAAGAAATTACGCTAAAAAATTCATAAAAAGTTTTTTGTAAAGTGATTTGTTGATTGAAGTAGGCTGAAATTAGGCTTTTGCGGCCATTCCGAATTTTGCTTTCATTTTGATGTATGTTAATATTTTTTTAATTTTTCTAAGAAAACTTAAAATGGTATTTTTAAGGGAACCTTTAAAACCTTGTTTTTTCTCACAAGGTTTTTTGAGGTTCCCTTAAGTTAGTATGTGTGTATGCCTATTTGCTCCCGCAATTAACGCTTAAAAAGTCAGCCGGATTTTCTCGGATTGGGGCAGGTTATTATCCAGGTGAAGCCGTATTTGTCGGTGAGAAGACAGCCCATTCCGCCGTCGTCGGGCTCCGGGTGGGGCGACAGTTCGGAAATCACGTTTCCGCCTTTTTTCAGTATTTCGATACTTTTCAGGGCTTCTTCTTCCGTTTCCGTGTGGATCATCAGCTTTACCGCTCTTGTGGGGGGTTCCTCTTCAAAGGTGTCGCCGGCGGCTAAGCTTGTTTGTCCCAGCAGGAATTCCGTGTGCATTACCTTTCCGATTTGGCTTTTATTTTCGCAGTTGTTTTCGTCCCATCTTGAAAGGTAGAGTATTTTTCCGCCGAAAGCGCCGATGTAGGCGTTTACGGCTTCTTCGCAATTGCCGTTAAAGGACAGATATGTAATGATTTTACGTTCGCTCATGGTTTTTTCTCCGGTAATTTAAATTCGGTTCAGGCAAATTATACCTATTCCGTTAAGATTTCGGGAAGATACGAATAATTTGTTTTCTTCGATATATGCGCTGCCGCTCAGGCTTAAGGCCGTTTTGATCTCTTTTCTTTTTTCAAGAGTATTCGTATCCCACAGAGCGATTTCACCGCAGGGATAAGAAACGGTCGCCAACATATCCTCATATATTCCGGCGCAGTCAAACATTTTATTGTGCGCGTTTTTTTGCGATAACATTACTTTAAATTCCGACGGGTCTATCTTGAACAGTTTTTTGTCCCGACAGGCGGCATACAGTGTTTTATCTTTTATATAAAGGCTTCTGACGTTATGCTTCCCTAAAATCAGGCTTTTTTTCGGCGACATATTTTTCCGATCCAACAACAGAAGCCGACCGTCTACCGTTCCGCACAGCAGATCGCCGCCGTATGTTATTAAGCTCCACATACCGGCTTCGGAAACGGTATATTCGGTTTTTTCGAAGGATCTTTTATCGACGGTTATAATCCTTCCGTTACGTATGGAACAATATATCTTTTTTTCGTCCAAGGTCATTCCGCAAATATCAGAGCTTAGGTTTTCGCCTATTTTGATTTTTACGATAATTTCGTAATCATTTGCGTTTAAAACGTATAAGGTGCAAAAATCGCTTATGTAAATCCGATTTTCATCGGAAGTCATTATCTTTGACATAGCTTCTTTTTCAAAAATCTCTTTTTTGTAAATAACGGTTTCGGAGGCTCTGTCAAATTTATAAAGCGTTTTTTTACACAGAAAATCAATATATTGGTTTTTTACGCAAAAGCCGAGAACCGCGCCGTCCGAATTTATGAGGTAATCCAAACGCAAGCCTCCTTATTAAACGCAAGCCGCCTTATTCGAAATAAAAGGCTTTTGCGCCGTGTTTTTTGAGTTTTACGGTGATGGTTTGGTCAAAATTCACTTTTTCGCCGCTCCAAAGCTCTTCGCCTTTTACGGGGGAGTAAATCTCAAGGTCGGAAAGGGGAATTTCTATCTCGCTGTCGCTGTCGCCCGCGTTGAATACCGCCGCGTAAAGTCCGCCCTCCGCGCTTGAGGCCGTCCAGAGAATGTGTTCGACGCCGTTTATTTCTTTGCGCCATACCTGATGGGAGTGGCGGGCGTTTTTGTGCATTTTCAGTATAGCCTCGTTGGTAAGGAGCTTTGTTGTGAAGTCGTCAAGCTTGGTAAGCTCGCAGCCTATCATAAGGGGGGAACGGAAAATGCACCAGAGGGTGAGCATGGTGTACTGTTCGTTTTCGGTAAACTTCGTGCGGTTGTCGGGGCCGTAATCCTGAAGTATCGCGCCCACGGGGAGCATATCTGCGTCGGGGTAGGTTCCGAAGCCGGTGTGGGTGCACCATTTTTCGGTTCTGTCAAACATATCGTACAGAAGCTCCCATTTGTCCCAGAAATCGTCGGTTATGCGCCACATATTGGCGGTCTGTTTGAACAGCTCGGCTTTGTTCAAGGGGGCGGGGCCGGGGGAAAGGCTCAGAACCATATCTCTTCCGCAGCCTTTAAGGGCGTCGCTTAGCATTACCAGTTCTTTTTCCTCATGGGGCATTTCTCTGGCTATGTCGTCGCACTTTATAAAGTCCACGCCCCAGGAGGCGTAAAGCTTGAAAATGCTTTCGTAATATTCCTTCGCGCCTTCTTTGTCGGGGTTCACGCCGTACATATCGCTGTTCCACTCGCAGATGCTGGCGGTTTTGGCGATTTGGCGGGCGGTTTTGTCAGTGCCTAAAATGGGGAGATTTTGGTGGACGGCTTGTCTGGAAATGCCGCGCATAATGTGAATACCGAATTTCAGACCCAGGGAATGAACATATTCGGCCAAGGGGGCGAAGCCTTTTCCGCCCTTTGAAGAGGGGAAGCGGTTTTCGGCGGGGATAAGGCGGGAGTATTCGTCGGTGCATACCTCGGTAAAGGGGTGGTATTCGTGGCTTTCGGCGGTGGGCTCATACCACTGTATGTCCACAACCACGTATTCGTAGCCATATTTCTTAAGGTGCTTCGCCATATATTCGGCGTTCTTTCTCACGGTTTCCTCGTTTACGGAGGCTCCGTAGCAGTCCCAGCTGTTCCAGCCCATGGGTGCGGTTTTCATTTTCATATTGGTTTTTCCTTTCTTCGTGATTTGTGTTTTTTTAATCACTTTAAAAAATATTTTATTTATACCAAAGAGTAAAACGGCAGCGTCCTTATGGGAAAAACAGGGGGTGGAGCGCTTGCGCCGCATTTTTTGTTATAATTATCAGGATTATAGTTTTTGTTTACAATTTTATCCGCTTATGTTATAATTAAACCAATCAGACAAAACCGATTTGTCAAAGGAGGGAAACGATGTTATATCACGCTTCGCCGGTACCGGACATTATCAGGCTTGTTCCTCACATATCAAACCACGGAAGGCCGCTTGTATATTTTTCCTCAAGACCCGAAAACACGCTTGTGTATCTCAGCAACGCGGTGGAAAAGTGTTGTCGGGAAAAGGGGTTTGTTCACAAGGGAGGATATACGAAATGGGGACCTTACGGCTTTAGCGGGGAGGGAACGCTTACTCTGGACGAATATTATCCCGACGCGATAACGGATACTTATAAGGGCGTTTCGGGGTATATTTACGCCGCGGAGGAGTCGGAGGACATTGTGCCGCTAGAGGGGATCCCCTTTGCTTTCATCTCCGAAAGGGAGGTGGAGGTAAAGGGGCGGGAGTTTGTTCCCGACGCTTATTCGGCGCTTATGAGGGCGGCGGAAGAGGGAAAGATCGTTATCACGGAATATAAGGATCTTTCTCCCGCCAAGCTGGAATGGATAGCAAAGACCGTAAAAAGGGAGTATGAAGAAGGATCGGAGGAATATCGGTTCTTTCTGAGGAACAAGTTCGCGCTGTGAGAACAGTTTCCTATAAGTTTCGAATCGCGCGGGGGCAAATCCGATAAATTTAATTCATATATTCGCCGTTGTATTCCAGAAGGGTCACTCCCGTTACGCCGCTCACCGTTTTGAATCGGGAAGCTTCGGAGGTGTCGTTGTTTTTAACCTTTATCTCCACGGTGAGCTCCGTTTCGCCGTCGGTAAGGGTCTTGCTCTTAAGCTTATATTTCATGGAGCTTAAAAGCGTGTTTATCTGATTTTCGGCGGAGTCATCGTATCTTACTATCAGGAGATAATTTTTCTTTTCCTTTTTGCAGAAGTGCAGTATTATGTAGATAAGGGCTATAACCACCGTTCCCACCATGGCCACGAAATAGAGACCCGCGCCGCAGGTTAAACCCGACGCAATGCCCCAAAACAAAAAGCCGATATCAAGCGGATCTTTTATGGCGGAGCGGAAACGCACGATGGAAAGCGCGCCCACCATACCGAGAGAAAGCACCAAGTTGGCGCTTATGGTCATTATGATGAAGGAGGTTATGACGGATATCATAATCAGAAGTATGTTGAAATTATCGCTGTAAACCACGCCGCGGTAGAAAAAGCGGTACACAAGATAAATCAGGACGCCGCAGAGGGCGGCGGAAAACATACAAATAAGTATGTGGGGCAGCGAAAGGCTGGCCAGCTGATCCGACAGATCCAGGCTCGCGCCGAGATCTTCAAGTATTTTATCCATTTGTTTGTTTTTCCTTTCAGGTTACGGAGACTGTTTTGAAACTGTTTCAATAGGAATCGGGGCGCGTCTTTTCGGCATATTTTGCCGCTGACTTGCGTTTTGTCATTTGCCCAAAGTCGGCGCATCCTTGCGCCGACAACAAAGCAAATTACTAACACATCGTGTGTTAAAAATCCTTGACGGGCTTATCGCGTAAGCTGCCCGCCTGCGGATTTTTGCCTTGTCATCAACAAAATATGCTCGAAAATCCGCACACCATTCTTATTGGAACAGTTTCTTATTAAACAGACACTTATTTTGCAAGTTTTTTTCTGAAATCCCTGCACAGTACGTATTTTGAGACCGATTCGGCGTTTAGGGGAAGACCCGCCAAAAGCTCGCGTATGTAGGAAGGCATAAAGCTGTCGTATTTCACCTCTAAAATTATTTCGCCCTTGTCAAAGACGTCGTAAAAGTTCGGCTTTCCGTTCAGGGCATCCATTCCCGCCATAGTTTTAAGACGGCTGTCAAAGGTGATTCGTACGTTTCCCGCGGGGCAGACATAGGCTTCCCTCACATAGTCCACCACGGCGGCGGGGGATATCCTCACCAGCTTATCGGAGGCGTATAGTTCCTCGCCCACGGTACCCAGAAACCTTTCCTCGGACAAAAAGCCTTTGTCTCCCCGAAGAATGCTTTCGTAATCGCCGCAGGTCATTTTCACGGAACGCTTTGACACCATTTCGCCCTTTTTGTCCTTGATCTCCAGGCGGATAAGTTTCGGGGAAAGACCGTAAAATCTGATGCGGTATTTTTTTCTTACGTCAAGACCCATCAGCTTATCGTTATAGGCGCTGTCGAAAACGTCGTCGAGATAAAGGCTTGTGATTCTGTAGACTCCGTTGTCTCCGTGGGCATCGGGTTTCATCACGGCTTTGGCTCTTTGGCGGATTATTTCATACCAGCCTTTGTTAAGCATATACTTGAACTCGTGACGGTACTTTTTTCGGTTATCCAAGCAACCGCCTCCTTTTCATACCGATATTTGGCCATACATATTATTTGTCCGTACTTTGACCGAAGATCGGTATCGGATACTCTTGATACAGTATAACATAGAGCGCGAATTTTTGCAATAGTTTTACGTCAGTTTTTAAAAAGTTGTTTAAAACGACATATTGACTTTGTTTCCGATAAATGATATAATGGCTTTGTAATTTTTTCCTTAATTTCATCATCTGAATCTTTATAATTTATTTAATCAAGGAGGAAATCAGTCGATATGAAAACTATTAAGGGTAAAATACTTCTCCGAGTGCTGTTACTGGTGTTTTCGGTGGCGTTTGTGGTGGCTCTTATAAGCGCTTTTATGAACGCTTCGAGTATTGACTCGCTTCTTGCGAAAACAATACCTCCTTCCACACGTATTGCCGCTAACGCGGTTAAGTGGAAGATGGATAATTACTGGGCGCCTCTCAAGGAAGCCGCCGAATACGATATATTCCGAGACGAGGATCCCGAATCAGCCGCAATAAATGAAATGGCTTTAATTATGGCTGAAAGAAACGGATTTATTTACATAGGCAAGATGGATGCGGATGGCAAAGCTTCCACAGGTCAGAATTACGGCAGCGAGTCTTATTTCACGCAATGCCGCGATACTATGAAGCCGTATGTTACCGATCTTATGTTTGACGGTGAGCGGAACGTGTTTATACTTGAAGTTCCCATTATTACCGACGGTGGATTTGACGGGATCGTTTACGGCGCGGTCAACGCGGATTTTCTCGTGGATATAGTAAGCGATCTTCTTGTGGGTGACAAAGGCGTGTCTTATATAATAGACAGGAACGGAAACGTTATAGGTCACCCGGATCGCTCTTTTATAGAACAGCACGCCAACATTATCGAGACCGCCAAGGAGGACAAGGGCGTTCAGAGCGTGGCGGACGTAAATCTTCGCATGATGAAAGGCGAAACGGGCTTTGACACGTATAATTATTACGGGGATAAGAAGCTGGTGGGCTATGCTCCCATAAGCGAGGAATTGGGCTGGAGCATCGCCATAGAGATGAGCGAAAACGAGTTTAAGTCCTCGATAGGCGTCAGCACGGCGCTTATTTACGGGGCGGCGCTTATAGTTATAGTAATCGCGTTTATAGCGGCTCTTCGTCTGGCGCGGACCATCTCGGAGCCGATAAAGGCCTGTTCGGAGCGGCTGACGCTGCTGTCTCAGGGGGATCTTCAGGCGGCGGTGCCCGAGGTTACCACCAAGGACGAGATAGCCGCGCTTGTTACGGCGCTGGGCACCACGGTATCGCGGCTTTCGGACGTGGTGGGGGACGTGTCGGGGCATCTGGGGCATATGGCCAACGGAGATTTTACGGTTGAAATGACCCGCCGGTACAAGGGGGACTTTGTGGCGATAGAGACCTCGATGAAATCCATACAGAGATCGCTCAGAGACACTCTTATCGGTATTTCCCAATCCTCCGACCAGGTGGCGGTAAGCGCGGATCAGGTGGCGGCAAGCTCCACCGCGCTGAGTCAGGGAGCCACGGAGCAGGCGAGCTCCGTTGAAGAGCTGGCGGCGACTATCACGGACATTTCGGGACATATACGCAATAACGCCGAAACCACCCGCAAGGCCAACGAAAACGCCCATATGGCGGGCGAAGATATGGACGAAAGCAGCCATAAGATGCAGGAGCTTATCGAGGCCATTCAGGAGATCAATATGACCTCGGACAAGATAAGCGACATTATACAGACCATCGAGGACATCGCGTTCCAGACAAACATTCTCGCCCTTAACGCGGCGGTTGAGGCGGCCAGGGCGGGGGACGCGGGCAAGGGCTTCGCGGTGGTGGCTTCGGAGGTAAGAAGTCTCGCCTCGAAATCCGCGGCCGCTTCCAAGAACACGGCGGCGCTTATAAACGAATCCCAGCTGGCGGTTCAGAAGGGAATGACTTTGGTGAACGAGACGGCGGAGGCGCTGATGCGCACCGTGGAAAGCGTGGAGAACATCGTTACCATGCTGGACGAGATTTCCAACGCCACGGAGCAGCAGTCGGAGGCTATAGAGCAGGTAACGCTGGGCGTGGATCAGATTTCCACCGTGGTTCAGACCACCTCGGCCACTTCGGAGGAGAACGCGGCCACCGCGGAAGAACTTTCCGGACAGTCGCAGGTTATGAATAATATGATTGCCAAGTTCAAGCTGGAGCAAAAGGAAGCGGAAGAGCCGGCGGCTGAATAAAAAAAGTAAAAAAGTGATATACGAACGCTTTCGGAGGCGGGAGACGGTTTTAAACGGATTTCGCGGAAGATGGGCGTTCGTTTTTTTCGGAAATTTTTATTCAATTTTCAATGAGCGTTTTTTTATACTGATTTTTAATCAATCTGTTGACAAACAGATTGACTAAAAATCACCCCCAAAGCACTATATGCAAATCATTCCAAATTTTATTTTGTCTATAGTATGATTTGAAAACAGTATTAATTCGATAAAAACAGACAAAAAAGGAGGGCGGCGTGTTGTATTTTCCGCTTTTCTTTCGAAAAACGAAAGGAAAGCCGGTGAGTACGAAGGACGGGAGGCGAAGCAGAAAATGCACTAATACTAATCTTTAATCATAATGCAGACGAAGTCGGAAATACGATTGAAGATTACACCCGAAACACTAATCTTTGGTCAACATTTTTTTGTCTATAATCTGACCAAAGATTAGTATTAGGAATCAGGGGGGACCGATTTTTTTGAAGATTGACATTTGTATTTTCCTTTCTTTTTATTCTCTTGTGAGTTGATTTATATTATACTTGATTGGGAACGAAAAGTCAAGCTTTTGGAGGTACAAAAATTTTGAAATTTTCGGATTCGTTTTTGTATAATTTAACGATACATTATCTTGGGAAAAATGTCGGTTTATTTTACGCCGCTTGTGTTACACGGTATCGAGTCCGCTTTTTTACCCTTATTTTACTTGTTTTACCCGTATTTTAACCGTTTTTTTAAAAAAACTATTGCATATTTTCCCAAATTATTGTAAAATAAAAAATATCAATATTTTTTGAGCAGCTTTTGTTATTTGCCCCCAAAATAAAAGCGAATCGGAGGATTTTATATGCACGACAGCTTTAAGGATCTTTTGAAAATTTCCGCCGAAAGCTCCGACGATTTTTTCAGGAGACTTGTGGAGGAAATGCCCGGAGGCTTCTTTATTTACCGCGCCGACGGAAAAGAGGAGGTTCTTCGTATAAACAAGGCGGCGCTGAGAATATTCGGATGTGAGAATATGGAAGAGTTTAAAAGGCTTACGGGAGGAACTTTTCGAGGAATGGTGCACCCGGACGACCTGGAGCGGGTGGAAAACAGCATATCATATCAGATAGCCAACAGCGTCAACAATCTGGACTATGTGGAATACAGGATACGGCAGGCGGACGGGTCAACGCGCTGGGTCACCGATTACGGCAGATTTGCCCATCTTGAAAATGTGGGCGATATATATTATGTTTTTATATCAGACGATACCGAGCGAATGAAGAAACGTATGAGCGATCTGGAAACCATAAACAGCGAGCTGGTGAAAATTTCCGCCCGCGAGAGCCAGTATCGCAAGGCCATACTTTACGACGCGATTTTTTTCTTCGAGATAGACCTTACCCGCGACAGATTCATCACCGCCATCACTCATACCGAGGACGTTCACACCTTTGATATGTTCGATTCGGTGAACACGGGGGAAGAGACTAAGTTTTCGGATTTTATCGATTTTTCCGCCAAGGGACAGATCGACCCCGACGAATATATACGGTTTTTCGACAGGGAGCGGCTTATACGCTTCTGTGAAGAGGGTCAGCTGGAGCAAAGCTATGAATGTCAGGCCTCGGACAACTTAGGACGGAGGCGGCTGCTTCAATACGTGGCGCTTTTGGGGAAAAGCGCCGACGGGAAAGTTTCCGCGCTTATTATGGCGAAGGATATCACTTCTCAGGACGAAAAGCAAAAGCTTCTTCAAATGTCATTAAGACAGGCACAGGCGGCGAATATAGCCAAAACCACCTTTCTTTCCAATATGTCTCACGACGTAAAGACCCCGCTTAACGCGATTTTGGGCTTCGCCGACCTTATAAAGCTTCATATTGACGACAGCGCGGCAATCGAAGAGTATACGGATAAAATAAAGATTTCGGGAAAACAGCTTCTTAACATATTAAACGAGGCTCTGGAAGTAACCCGAATGGAATCGGGAAAAGCCATGCTGGCGGAAACGGAATGTCACCTTATCGATCTTCTGGCGGAGGTGGAGAAGGCGGTGATTCCCGAAATGAACGCGAAATCCATACGGTTTAACGTGGATAAGTCGCAGATTACCCATTTTTCGGTTTATATGGACGTTTTGAGAATGAAGGAAATGCTGTGTCAGCTGCTCGACAATGCCGCCAAATATAACAGAAATTCGGGAAAAGTACACCTTACGGTAGGGGAAGAGGTTCATTCGTGCGGCTACGGCAAATATACGTTTATTGTGGAGGACAACGGCTGCGGCATTTCCGACGAGTTTATGGAGCGTATCTTCGAGCCATTTTCCAGGGAAAGCAACACCACAAAAAGCGGCGTGCCGGGAAGCGGGCTGGGGCTCGCGGTGGTGAAAAACCTTGTGGATCTTATGGGGGGGAAAATCACGGCGGAAAGCAAGGTGGGAGAGGGCTCAAGGTTCACGGTGACCCTGGTGCTGAAAATACTCGAAAAAAACATTCCCGCGGGCAGGGAAATAACCCTTGAGGGAAAACGGCTGCTGCTGGCGGAAGACAACGCCATAAACTGTGAGATAGCGGAGGCGCTTCTCACCGAGGAAGGCTTCACAGTAGAAACCGTTGGCGACGGGGATCAGGCGGTGGAGGCGGTGCGGAAGGCGGAAGCCGGGTATTTCGATTTTGTACTTATGGACATACAGATGCCGCGTATGAACGGGTATGAGGCCACTATGGCCATCAGAGCCCTTAAGGACAGGGAGCGGGCGAATGTTCCAATAATTGCGCTTTCCGCCAATACATATGCCGAGGATCAGAAAATGTCGGTACAATCGGGTATGGACGCTCACGTTTCAAAGCCTTTGGATATGACTAAGCTTAAGGAAACAATAAAAACGGTTTTGGAACGCAGAAGCGTTCAGAGCTGAAATAAAAACAAAAAGGATCTGATAATTTGAAAATATTTGACGCGCATTGTCACATTTTTCCCGAAAAAATAGCCTCGAAGGCTTCCGTTAACATCGGCGCTTTTTACGGGCTTCATATGTGTTTTGACGGCTCGGTGAAAACGCTTATGGAGCTGTACGGGAAGGTGGGGGTAGACAAGTGTCTTGTACAGTCCGTTGCCACGACTCCGGCGCAGGTTAAGAGCATAAACGATTTTATCGCGGAAAGCGTTAAGGAATATCCGGATATGTTTGTGGGCTTCTGTTCGCTCCACCCTCTTATGGAAAAAAAGGAGATAGAGGCGGAGATAGACAGGGTCATCGGAATGGGCCTCAAAGGAATAAAGCTTCACCCCGACTTTCAGAAATTCAGGATAGACGAGCGGAAGGCTTATGATATTTACGAGCCTGCCGAGGGAAGGCTTCCCATACTTTTTCATACGGGCGACAAGCGGTACGACTATTCCTCGCCGAAGCATCTGGCGAAGGCGCTTAAGGATTTTCCCCGTCTTACGGCCATAGGCGCTCATTTCGGCGGTTGGAGCGAATGGGACGAGGGAATGAGGTATCTGGCGGGGAATCCCAACGTTTACGTGGACACAAGCAGCTCGCTGTACGAGGTTTCTTCCGAAAAGGCTTTGGAATATATAAGAGCCTTTACCGCCGATCGGGTGATGTTCGGCACCGACTATCCAATGTGGGACGTGAGGGACGAGCTCAGGTATATGGAAGGGCTTGACCTTACCGAGGCGGAGAGAGAAAAAATTATGTATAAAACCGCCTGTGGGCTTCTCGGAGTTTCGATTTAAACTTAAGCAATTTGGCATATCTTGTCAAATGATCACGGGAGAGTTTTACAATGAAAAAATATCTGACGTTTTTTTTGTTCCTTTTGGGGGCAGTTTGTGCCTGTTCGGCTCTCGGAGCCGAGGTTTTTTCCGAAGAGGCTTTTTCCGAAAGAACGATAGTGTACACCTTTGACGACACCAACGGGCTTCCCACCGGGGAGGCCAATACGGTTATCCAGACAAGGGAGGGGTATGTATGGATAGGAAGCTACGGGGGATTGATCCGATATGACGGCACGACCTTTCACAATTATTCGGAAAAGGGAGTGTTCCCCTCCTCCAGCATCAGGTCGCTTTTTCAGGACAGCAAGGGGCGGCTTTGGATAGGCACCAACGATCAGGGGGTTTTTTATTTTGAAAAGGGCGAATTCACAAAAATAACCCACTCCGACAAGACAAAATTTCTTTCGGTGCGTTCGCTGGGCGAGGGGGAAAACGGGGAGATATATGTGGGAGCCACCTCCGGGCTGGCGGTGTCGGGGGAGGACGGAAGCCTGACGGAGATAGGGGATATCGGTTCAACCGTTTACAATATCGCGAAGGACAGCAACGGGGTGATGTGGGCCTGTGTTGACGGCGGGGCGGTTCTTGTGAGGGAAAAAAAAGTTATCGGAAGCTTCGGCTCGGAGGGGCTGAAAGCGCCTATGTATTGTCTCGGAGCCGCCGCAAACGGAGATATACTTTTGGGCACCAGCGAAAACTACGTTTACAGGGTGTCCTTAAACGACGATAAATACGGGGAGAAGTCATATAAGCTCACCGAATACTCCACCGGTGAAATAATGACCGACAACTGGGTGACGGAGGACGGGAAGGGGAATATATGGGCGGCGGCGCAGAACGGACTTGGCTATGTGGATCCAAACGGGATCTGGCACACGATTAACAGCGAGCGCACCGCTTCTTCCCGCACCGTATGCTTTGACTATGAGGGAAACGTGTGGGCGGCTTCCAGCAGCTACGGAGTAATACACGTAGTGGAAAGCCTCTTTTCCAATCCCAATCATACTGCGGGGATCGCCGACGTTTTTATCAATTCTGTCGCCATAGACGATAACGGAAATCACTATCTCGGCACCGACAGCGGCATTATAATACTTGACGAACATTTTCGACCCTCGGAGGACGAGGACGCGATTGCGCTTATTGAAGAGCTTAAGGACGAGAGAGTTCGCAATATAACGAAAAGCGGGGATGGGAGGATATGGATAAGCACCTATTATCAGCACGGACTTTTGGCGTATGACCCGAAAAGCGGGGAAACGGCCGTGTTCGGAGAGGAAAACGGGCTTTCGGGAAGTCAGACAAGGCTGTCCCTGGAGCTTAAAAACGGCGCAATGGCAATAGCCACGCAGAACGGGGTAAGCGTTATCGAAAACGACAGGGTGGTTAAAACCTATACTAAAGAAAACGGGTTGGACTATCCCATAATACTCTGTCTTTGCGAGGGCGGTGACGGAACGCTTTACGCGGGGAGCGACGGACAGGGGATTTACGCCATAAAGGACGATACGGTGACTCATTACGGCTTTGACGAGGGTCTGCCTTCGGGTGTGGTGCTTCGTATGCTGACGGACGATAATGGGGAGGGAATGTTTATCAGCGCGGGGAACAGCCTTTATTACTGGGATTTTAAGGAATTCAGGCTTCTTGACAGCTACACCAAGAGCCCGGGAAGCGTGTTTGACATAATGCTTCGGGGTAACGAGCTTTGGCTTATGCAAAGCAACGGTATCAACATAGTGGACAAGGAAAAGCTGTTGGCGGGTGAAAATGTGAAGGTGAGGATTCTGGGAGCGGCTTACGGGCTTACGGGCACGCTCAACGCCAATACCTGGAACACGGAAAAGGACGGGACGCTTTATCTTTGTACCTCCGGGGGGCTGTCGCTGTTGGATTACTCGGATATGGACGAGGAGGAAACGCGGATAATCGCGGCGGTGAACGAGGTTACCGCCGACGAAAACGTTTATATTGCTCCCGAAAAAATAAGGCTGGACAGCGGGGTGACAAGACTCACCTTTAGCTTCGCGGCACTTTCTTATACGGGAAAACCGATAAACGTAAGATACAGGCTTAAGGGCTTTGACGAAGGAGCCACCGTTCTTTCGGGAAGCGAGCCTATGAGCGCCAGCTATACAAATCTTTCGGGGGGAAATTATGAATTTTGTATAGAGGTGTTGGATTGGGACGGGGAAAAGGTTATAAATTCGCTTACCGTGCCGGTGCACAAGGAGTATAGGCTCACGGAGCTTGTTTGGTTCAGGATAGCTTTCGGGGTATCCGTTTTGGCGGTTGTGGTTCTGGCGGCGGTGCTTGCCGTGCATATCAAGACGGCGCGGCTTAAGAAGCGGCAAAAGGAATATAAAAGGATCATAGGTGAAGCGCTTCGCACCTTCGCCAACGCCATTGACGCGAAGGATAAGTATACAAACGGACATTCTCTGAGAGTGGCCACTTATTCCATGGAGATCGCAAGAAAAATGAATTTGTCGGAGGAGGAGCAGGAGAGAATTTACAATATCGCGCTTTTGCACGATATCGGGAAAATCGGGATCACGGACAGAATATTGAACAAGCCCGGGAAGCTGACGGAGGAAGAGGCGGAAACGGTGAAAAGGCATCCGCTTATCGGCGGGGAGATACTGAAGGATTTCACTTCCATACCGGGAATATGCGAGGGAGCCAAATATCATCATGAGCGGTATGACGGCACCGGGTATAACGAAGGTCTTAAGGGGGAGGAAATTCCGTTTTTCGCCAGGATAATCTGCGTCGCGGACAGCTATGATACTATGGCGGGCGGGAGGCACTATCAGAGGAAAAGGGGGAACGAGGAGGTTAAGGAGGAGCTTAGAAGATGTGCGGGGGGACAGTTTGATCCGGAGATTGTGGGGATTATGATTGAGCTGATTGATGAGGGGAAGGCGCCGGTTAGCTTTGAGGATACTAAGATTAGGATGTTTTATGAGGAATGATAGAGGAGGTTGTGAAAAACAAAAAAGCGTCGAAGCCGCGGAATGTTTTTTTCGCTTCCTTTTCGGACACCGAAAAGGAAGCGGGGTGTGGGGGTAAAACAGAATTAAGGGTACCAAATGATACCAATCCCTTTTTTAACTGACGAAATACACACAGTTTAAAAAGGGATTGCACCCAAAGCACTAATCCAACAGTTTTAAAAGGGCTTAGTATGAACCTCGCATTATAATATTGCTCAATAAAGTTAATACAGCGAAAAATCTTAATTTAAAAGGGTTTTCCTTTGTGTTTGTTACTAATTTGTGATTAGTTCAATATTCAATTTCAATTCCTCAACATTTTTATGCGTGTAAATTCGTTCACCAGTATCTTTTGATTTATGCCACATAATTCTGTCAATACACACTTTGTTCGCTCCGACAGAATCAAGACGTGAGCGAAAAGTGTGGCGGCATTCATGGGGGGTATGGTTCATTTTCAGCTTTTCCATTATTTCATACCATAGCAATCTATACTGACTTTGATACAGTTTTTTTCCTTCATATTCAAACAAATAACCGCTTTTTGACTGTTTAAGCCGTTTTTCGACAAATGGTCTAATTTTTGAATGAATGGGGACTATACGGTTTTTTCCCGCGTCTGTTTTTGTTCCGCCTTTCATAGTTTCGGCTTGAAGGTCAATATCTTGTGTTTTCAGGTCGAACATTTCCGAAATTCTAAAGCCGGTATAAAGGAAAAACAGTACGGAATCCACCCAGGGCAGATTTTTGTTTTCCCAGAGCCTTAAAACTTCTTCATCGGTAAAAATTTGCTTGGTTGTTTCGGGAATGGGTGCCGATGTTATAAGATCGGAATAACATTTTGATATTACATCAAGTTCCATTGCAAATTTATCCAAATGCCCCCATAGGTTTTTTATCGCGCCTTGGGTTGCGTAGCTTTTTCCGCAGCTGTCAATGGTATCCTGCATTTGATAGGATTTTATTTGATTGTATTTTAGTTTGGAGTACTTTAAACAGTGCTTGTATGCTGATTTTAACGCCAATTGATTTGATGTTCCCAACTTGACAGCTCTTTTTTCAATCCAAAGGTCAAATAGTTCCTGTAAGGTAATTTTGTCGGCTTCAATATCCCACGGATTATTGTTGTACTTGGCGAGCATAATAAGACCTTCTTCCCGCGTGGCGGTGTAGCCGATGGGTTTTTGATGGCCGGACAAGCCTTCGCGGACAATAAAAGGCTTACGCCTGTTGCCGGACAGCTTTGTTACCGTTCCGAAACGGTTTGGATTTTTCGTAAATTCTCAAAGTAAATGCAACAGTAGCAAGTAAGCTGCATTAAGTGTGAAAAACGGCGGCATTAACTTTAAGAAAAAAGCCAAAAATAATAAAAAAGTAAGCTAAAAACAAACAAATCAATAAAAAAAGGCATAGTAAACAAGCCCAAGAAGGAGGCTTCTCAGACTAAATGCAACATTAAATTGCGTTTACTATGATAAGAAAATTGAAACCATTACTTGATATTTTTAAGCAGCTTTGGCGATTGAATAACATTTTCGGGGGAATAAAAGAGATACCCAAAGCATCGAGACCCAAACAAATTTTGTGTAAAACCGAATAAAGCACTTCCGATCAGCCAAGACTTAAGTCAAGGAAAAACTGAAAGGAAGTGTTTTAATAATGGAAAAAACATAAAAGGAGCTGCTTAAGGAAT
>CATLBH010000018.1 GCA_949878745.1 uncultured Ruminiclostridium sp.
GTTTCCTCAATCGCTTCCATTATCGGCTCTTCGATAACTGCTTCCGTTGTTTCCTCAATCGCTTCCGCTGTCGGCACTTCGGCAATCGTTTCCGTAGTCTCTTCAACCGTTTCCGCTATCGATTCCTCGACAATCGTTTCCGCAGTCTCTTCAACCGCTTCCGTTATCGATTCCTCGGCAATCGTTTCCGTAGTCTCTTCAACCGTTTCTGCTACCGCTTCTTCGATAAACGTTTCCGTTGTTTCTTCAACTGCTTCCGCTGCCGATTCTTCGGTAACCGTTTGCGTAATCTCTTCAACCGTTTCTGCTACCGCTTTTTCGATAAACGTTTCCGTTGTTTCTTCAACTGCTTCCGCTGTCGGTTCTTCGGCCTTCGCTTTCGCAGTCTCTTCAACTGTTTCCACTATCGATTCCTCGGCAACTACTTCCTTTGTTTCTTCTATCACTTCCGCAATCGGTTCCTCGATAACCGATTCCGTTTTTTCTTCAATCGTTTTCGCTACCGATTCTTCGGCAACTGTTTCCGTTGTTTCTTCAACAACTTTCGCTATCGCTTCCTCGACAACTGCTTCCGTAGTTTCTTCAATTATTTCCGCTATCGGCTCTTCGATAACTGTTTCCGTAACTTCTTCAATCGTTTCCGCTTTCTTTTCCGCCGCCGTCTTTATAATAGCGTAATTATTCCCGTCATCAACGGCCTTCATTACATTTGTGGAATCCGTATTGAAGCGGCGCAGAACTTCAAGCTCGTGCTTTTCGCCTATTTTCCCCAGCCCCAGAAAAACGCCATCCGATCCCTCTATATAATAGCCCTTGTCGTAAATTATATCAAAACGTATCCTGTCCGCGTCAAGAGTGGCGCCGTTTCTGAAAAGCTTGGTCTGCTTTTCGTCAAGGCGCGCCTTGGGAAGCTGTCCGTACAGCTTTTCAAGAGGCATAAGCAAAGCCTCCAGTTCCCCTTCGTCTTTTCCCTCCAGATCTCTTAAGCGGTAACAGTCCTCCAGGGTGAAAACCCCCGACCTTACCCTTACCAGAGAGGTCATAACAGCTCCCGTTTCCAGCTTTTGTCCTATATCGTGTATTAAAGTGCGTATGTAAGTGCCCTTGGAACAGGTCACCGACATTTCACCACTGTTGTATTCGTATTTTTGTACCTTAATCTCGTAAATGTTTATTTTCCGCGGCTGTCTGTTTACCACCTCGCCTTTTCGGGCAAGGTCGTAAAGCCTTTGTCCGTTTACCTTTACCGCCGAATACATAGGCGGGGTCTGAAGCTGCTCCCCCGTAAAAATCCTTTCTATCATGGGCATTTTGTTTCGGCTCACGTACGCGTCGCAGGTGGACAAAACCTTGCCGGTTATATCCTGAGTATCGGTGGTTATACCGAACTGAAAGCCGGCCACATACTGCTTGGTATCGTCGGGACAGAAATCCACCGCCTTCGTGGCGTCTCCCACAAAAACGGGAAGCACTCCCTCCGCCATGGGATCAAGGGTTCCGCCGTGTCCGACTTTTTTCGTCTTATATATACGGCGTACCTTTGCCACAACGTCAAAGGAGGTCATTCCCTTTTCCTTGTATATACAAATTATTCCGTTCATACCGTTAACGAAAGTCCTTTCTCCCGAAAAAGGGCAGTCGGGTTTTCAGAGTTAATTTTCAAAGATTATTTCACCGTTTTTTTAAAAGCTCTTCGATCGCCTTGGCGACTTCTTCCTTTATAAGTTTTTTGGCTTCTTCCACGTCGGCGGTTTTGATTGTACAGCCCGCCGCTCTTATATGTCCGCCGCCGCCGAAATATCCGCATATCTCCTGTACGTTTACGCTGTTGGAGCGAAGAGAAACCTTCCAGCCATCTTTCTTCTCCTTAAGCACTATTCCCACCTCTACGCCCAGTATCTGACGCGGCAAAGCGGAAATCCCGTTGACGTCCTCGGTATCCACACTGTCTAAAATTTCCTTTGAAAGGGCAATAATCGCTCCCTTATCCTCCGCGAAAAACTCAATGTTCTCAAACACATAGCGTTCCAGCCCTATACGCGCCTTGGTCTTCATATCAAAAAGAACGTAATTCAGCGCGGCGGCGTCAAAGCCGTAATCCATCAGTTCTCCCGCCTTTCGATGAGAGACCCCGGTGGTATTTCCGAACTTAAAGCATCCCGTATCGGTAGCTATTCCGGTGTAAAGGCACTTGGCGGTTATTTCGTCCAGGCATACTTCCCCCAAAAGCTTAACAAGATCATAAACGATCTCACAGGCGGCGGCCGCCGAATCGTCCACGTAAACCTTTTCGGCAAAGGGACGATGAGACAAATGATGATCTATGGCAAGGCCGACCCTGTCCCCGTACGTTTTTTCCAGATCGCCCAACAGCGACCTGTCCGCCACGTCCACCGAAATCACGAAGCCTTCCTGAAACCGCTGCTCCTCCACTGCTTCTTCCATATACGAAAATCTTTCGGATAAAGAATCGGAACAGGCAACCTTCGCTTTTTTCCCCAGTCTTTGAAGCGCGCCGCAAAGTCCGTAGGCGCAGCCCACCGTATCCCCGTCGGGATTCACGTGAGACAGGATAAGAAAATTATCGTGTTCGGCAAGAAGCTCCGCCGCCTGCTGTAAAGTAATATTTGTAGCTTTGTTCATACCGCTTTATCCTTTCTTTTCCGGATTATTCATCCGTATATTCGGTTTGTTCCGTTTCTTCGTTTTCTTCATCCGCCGCGCTTTCTCCGACACGAGGAAGCTTGGTTATTATATTGCTTATTTTTTCGTAATAGTCCAGGGAATTGTCCGCTATAAAGGTTATTTCGGGCATTTTGCGCATTTTTATACGCGCGTTTATCCTTTTTTTGAAAAATCCTTCCGCCTTTTGAAGGGCCTCCACCGCTTCTCTCGTTTTTTCGCCTCCCCCAAGGGCGCTTACATAAACCTTGCAGTAGCTCAAGTCGTTGGTTATTTCAACGCCGGTTACGGTAACCAGACCGTTTGCTATATGCTTGTCTTTAAGCTGGGGCATGGCGGCGGAAATTTCTCGCTTTACGTCCTCGGTGAGACGTAAGATATTATGATTCGGCATCGGCAGCTCCTTTCTCCGCTTATACTGATTGATTAACAATCACACCCAAAGCACTGTTTGGAAATCATTCTAAATTTAATTTTGTCTATAATATGATTTGCAAACAGTATTGCTATTATTAAAAAATCTGAACTTTCAATACTCTGCCGACAACAAAAGGCGGCTTTTCCGCCGCCTTTTATACTCGCCTCTATTGCAAATGGTGCATATAATGTCGAGCAGTGATTTTGCGTGTCGAGGCGGAGGACGCAGGCTTGCTGTCGCAAGTCAAGGACGACAACGAAACCACGCGGAATCTATGCCCACAGGATATGCGGCATTTGCAGTAGAGGCGAGTATATAACGGCGAGTATCGTTAATTCAGGAGAATCCTAATCCCTGTATTCCTCCATGAAATAACATTCAAACACATCGCCCTCCTTTATATCGCCGAATTTCTCCAGCGAAACGCCGCATTCGAAGCCTTGGGCAACTTCCTTCGCGTCGTCCTTGAAACGCTTAAGACCCGCTATCTTGTCGTCCGCGACAATGATACCGTCGCGCACCACTCTTATCATGGAATTTCTCTGAAGCTTTCCGTCGGTAACGTAACAGCCCGCTACCGGACCTACTCCGGTGATCTTATAGGTCATTCTCACGTCCGCCTTGCCCAGCATAATTTCTCTGTACTTAGGCGCAAGCATACCCTTCATAGCCGTTTCGATCTCTTCTATCGCGTCGTATATTATACGGTAAAGCCTTAAGTCAACACCGTCTCTCTTGGCGTTTTCCTGCGCGGCGGGGTTGGGTCTTACGTTAAAGCCGATAATTATGGCGTTTGAAGCGCTGGCTAACATTACGTCGCTTTCGCTTACCGCGCCTACCGCTCCGTGAATAACCCTTACTCTTACCTCATTGTTGGAAAGCTTTTCAAGAGACTGCTTCACAGCTTCCACCGAGCCTTGAACGTCCGCCTTGACGATAAGTCTCAGCTCCTTCATTTCGCCTTCCTCTATCTGCGCGAAAAGGTTGTCGAGAGTTACCTTCTGATAAAGATTGAACTGGGCTTCCTTTTCCTCGAACTTGCGCTTCTGCACCAGTTCTCTGGCAAGCTTTTCGTCCTCTACCACCGCGAAGCTGTCTCCCGCCGAGGGAACCTCGCCGAGTCCCATTATCTCAACGGGAACACTGGGTCCCGCTTCCTTGATGGAGCGGCCGGTGTCGTCTCGCATAACTCTTACGTGTCCCACCGCAGTGCCCGCGATAATAACGTCTCCCGAACGGAGGGTGCCGTTCTGAACCAGAAGGGTGGCTATGGGACCTCTTCCCTTGTCCAGTCTCGCTTCGACCACCGCGCCCTTGGCAAGGCGGTTGGGATTGGCCTTAAGCTCCATAACGTCCGCCGTGAGGTTAACCATTTCCAGAAGGGTGTCCATTCCCTCGCCGGTTTTGGCGGATACGGGAACGCAGATAATGTCTCCGCCCCATTCCTCGCACACAAGCTCGTACTCTGTGAGGGTCTGCTTTATCCTCTCGGGGTTCGCGCCCGGCTTATCTATCTTGTTTATGGCGACTATTATGCTTACCCCCGCGTCTTTGGCGTGATGAATGGCTTCAACCGTTTGGGGCATTATTCCGTCGTCCGCCGCCACCACAAGTATGGCTATATCGGTTATCTGCGCCCCTCTGGCGCGCATGGCGGTAAAGGCCTCATGGCCGGGGGTATCCAGGAAGGTGATATCCCTTCCGTCCGCGGTAACGCGGTAGGCGCCTATATGCTGCGTAATGCCGCCCGCTTCTCCCGCCGCCACATGGGCGTTTCTTATATAGTCGAGAATGGAGGTCTTTCCGTGGTCAACGTGTCCCATAACCACCACTACGGGGCTTCTGGGAACAAGGTCCTCGCTGTTGTCCTCCACCTCGTCGAAAAGTCTTTCCTCTATGGTGACGATTACCTCTTTTTCCACCTTCGCGCCCAGCTCTTCGGCCACAAGCGCCGCAGTGTCAAAATCTATTACCTGATTTATGGAGCACATCTCGCCCAGCTGCATCAGCTTCTTGATAACCTCCGCGGCGTTTACCTTAAGCCTTGAGGCAAGCTCACTGACCACGATCTCGTCTGGTATCTGTACCTTAAGCTGCTGCTTTCTTGCTCTTTCAAGCTCGAGTCTCTTAAGCTTCTGAGCCTCGGTTTCGCGGGTGTTTTTACCGTACTGACCGCGCTTCTGACGGCTTTTCTGGTCGATCTTCTGCTTTCTTCCAGCGAATTCGCTGCCCTTCTTGGAGCTGCTCTGAGCTATGGATTCGTACTTTTCGTTGTACTTATCCAGATCCACATAGCTGCCTCTCGTGTCCACACGCTTGGTGACCTGTTCGCCCCTCTGCTGTGCCGCCTGTTTCTCCTTTTTCTTGGCTACCGGCGGCTCATTGGTCTTTATGGAGGAAATATCCACCTTAGCGGCGGGGGTTTTGGGCGCTATGGACGAAGACTTCACGCGTTCGCCTTCTGGTCTGGACTTAGGCCGGGAGTCATTGCCGCGACCGACTTGCGCTTGGGCTTGCGCCTGCTTGGTCTTGTTGGCTCCGTTACGATTCTGATTGGCATTCTGAGCTTGTGCTGACTGTGAGGATTGGGTATTCTGGGCGGGCTTGGACGCGGACTGTTTTTCGGCGGGCTTAAGGGCTTTTTGGGCTTCCTCGGCGGCTTTTCGGGCTTCCTCCGCCTTTGCGGCTTCTTCCTTTGCTTTTCTGGCCTCTTCCGCCTTTCTGGAATACACCTTGGCCGCTTCCGCTTTTCTCGCTTCTTCGGCTTTGCGAGCTTCTTCAAGGGCAAGCTCGGCCTATCTGGCTTCCTCGGCTTTTCTTGCTACCTCAGCCTTTTTCGCCTCTTCTCTTCTGGCTTCCTCTTCGGCTCTCTTTTCCTCTTCTTCTCTGGCTCTCTGCGCCGCCCTTGCCCGTTCCTCGCGTGCTCTTTCTCCCTCGGCCAGATATTCGTCGAAGCTGTCCACCTGGTTATCCTGCGTCAGCTTATCCAGAACCACGTCAAGCTCTTCGCCTATAAAGCTTGCGCCTACTTTTTTCTCCACGCCCAAATAATTCGCCACTATCTCGATCGCGTCATTCGGCGTTACGTTAAGATCCTTTGCGAAATCTCTGATTTTTGCTTTAGAATTGGTTTCCATTCAAATTCCCCCAAGATTGTAAGGTAATTTACCAAAGGCATTGCCTTAGCCTTTGGATTAAAATTTTGCATATATTTGCATATATTTTATCTTATCGGCTCACAGCCTTGGGAAAGTGCTTTCCAAAAGCCCTCGTCCGTAATTGCCGCAATGCCTGTTTTTTTTCCTATAACGCTCTCGATCTGTTCCATATCGGCGTCCAACGCCGCGATATCCAACTCGGGGCGGTATTTGTCCCTTAAAAAGAGCACCTCTTTTTTTGTTTTCGGTGAAAGATCCTTTGAAAGAGCGATTCCCTTAACCTTCGATTTCTGGTCGGTTATTTCCCTTTTTACCGCGTCAAAGCCCACGATAAGACATCCCGTCTTTTTCATAAGACCCAAGGTAGACAGATTCACGCTTATTCCCCCTCGGCCGCTTTTATTTCAAGCTCCAGCTCCTTATATATCTCTTCGTCTATTCGGCACTTAAGCGAACGCTCCAGCGATTTTTTCTTAACCGCTTTTTTAAAGCATTCCGAAGACTTACAGATATACGCCCCTCTTCCGTTTTTCTTTCCCGTAGGGTCGAGGGATATTTCCCCCTCCTTGCTCCTCACTATGCGAAGAAGCCCTTTTTTTCCGATCATTTCCTCACAGCCGAGACATTTTCTCAGCGGTTCAACCTTTCCCACAAGCTGCCCTTTCCTTTTCAAATCATATTTTCCCTTAAACTAACCTGGGATCAGCCCTCAAAAAATCCGCTTTCGGGTTTTATATCAATTTTGTAACCCGTGAGCTTCGCCGCCAGCTTGGCGTTCTGTCCCTTGTTTCCTATGGCTAAGGAAAGCTGATTATCGGGAACAACCACCGTACAGGACTTCAGCTCCTCGTCGGGTATATCCACGCTCATTACGTCGGCGGGCTTTAAAGCCTGCTTTATGAATTCGCGGGGGTCGTCGTTATATATTACGATATCTATTTTTTCGCCGCAAAGCTCTTCGCATATCTTGGATATTCTGCTTCTCTGAGGGCCTATGCAGGCGCCTAAGGGATCCACGTTGGGGTCGTTGCTCATAACCGCCATCTTGCTGCGCTGACCCGGCTCTCTGCTTATGGACTTTATTTCCACGATGCCTTCGAATATTTCGGGAACCTCCTGTTCAAAAAGCCTCTTTATAAAATCCCTGTTGGTTCTGCTTATTCTCAGCATCGGGCGGCGGTCGGCGGGGGAGGCTCCGCTTACGTACACCTTGACCATATCGTTTTCGTGAAGCTCGTCGCCGGGAAGCTGTTCGCTTCTGAAAAGCATCACCTCGTTGCCCTTTATTTCCACCGTAGCGTTTCCCGTGGCGGGTTCCACCTTAAGCACCTTTACGGAAACCGCCTCGTTTTGAAGCTCACCCCACTGTTCCACCAGCTTGCTGCGCTCCACGTCCTTTATGCCCTGCTTCATAACCTGCTTGGCGGTCTGGGCGGCGATTCTTCCGAAGTGCATCGTATCCAGAGGGATAATACAGGTATCGCCGGGTTTATAGCGCTTGCTGTATTTTTTGGCTTCTTCCTCCGATATCTGGTTGGCGTCGTCCTCAACTTCCTCGACAACCTCCTTGAGCAAAGCCACTTCAAGGGCTCCCGTTCTTTCGTTTACGGTATATTTTACATTTTCGCAGCGGGGGTATTCCTTTTTTACCGCAATCCCCACCGCAGTCTCTATCTTTTCTATCAAAAGCTCCGGCTCGATGCCCTTTTCGTCCGCGAGCATTTTAAGAGCCTCGTAAAAGCTTACATTTTTTTCGTTGGCAGCCATTTTAGCATTCCTCCTGTGAATAATCGGCTAAGTATATAAATGGTGTCTCTAATTTTCTTCTTTGGGTCGGTTAACGTTTATTTCGGCGTTATCGGCTTCCGAAAGGGATTGCATCTCTTCCTCTTCGTACCCGTCGGGCTCCGATTCATCAAACTCTTCAAGCACCTCAAGCTCTTCCGGTTCGAGGTTTACCTTAATGCATTTGGAAAGCTTTATTTTTTCGCCGTCTACGGTTATCGAAGACTCTTCCTCGCCGTACTCTTCCAAAATACCCGTCTTATAGCTTTCTTCTCCGTCGGATTTAACGTGGGCGGTGACCCTTTCGCCGATTGATTCTTTAAAATGTTCGGGCTTTCTTAATTTTTTGTACACTCCGGGAGTGCCTATTTCGAGGATATCCACTTGTCCGATAAACTTCTGCCTGTCGAAAAGATCGTTTATCGGGCGGGATAGCTCTTCACACTTATCGCTGTCCATACCCCCGTCATTGTCAAAGAGCACTCTCAGATACCACATTGCCCCCTCTTTTTCAAAGCAGACATCGTAAAGCTTACAGCCCGCTTTTTCTATAAGAGGCCTCGCAAGTTTCGCGGCTTCCTCCTCTATTTGGGGAGCAAGCGCCTTTTTGCCGCCTTTTTCTTTTGCCATTCATTTTCTCCGTTCAGAAAAGCCGTCTGTTAAAAAGTTTTCCCGTAAATTCGTAAAACCCCTCAAACAAACGTTAAGACCGAGTTGCAAACCCAGTCTTACCATACTCTATGATTATCATCGTATTGATTATATCACTAAAATTTACCTTTGTCAATGGTTTTGTGACAATTTTTTAAAATTTAGAAAAAATTTCTCTAAAACCTTGACAATCTTTTTCGAGGGTGATATAATTTTCTTGTCGGCAAAAAAGCCGACACTATGCAGGGAGCTGATATTTCGGCTGAGAGGAAACGGATTGACGTTTCGACCTATTGACCTGATTCGGATAATGCCGACGTAGGGAGAATAGATTTGTATTTTACGATACCTCACGCCCCTGCGCCCGAAAAAGCGCGGGGGTTAATTTTTTCCTGCAATCAATATGCAATCAGCATGAAAGGACGGAAAAAAATGAACCAAAAAACACTCAGACTGACGGAATCGGCGATAATGCTTGCTCTGGGGTTTATCTTAAGCTTGCTGAAGCTGATAGATATGCCCTTCGGGGGATCGGTAACGCTGTTCGGTATGCTGCCGGTTATCATCATCGCCTACAGATACGGAGCCCCATGGGGTCTGTTGGTGGGATTTGCCGCGAGCCTGCTGCAAATGCTGTCGGGTCTTAAAAATCTTACTTACGGTACAAGCGCGGTGGCGGTGGTCGCCATTATAGCGCTGGACTATGTAATCGCCTTTACCGCTATGGGCCTTGGCGGAATTTTCAAGGGTAGGGTGAAGAATCAGGGCATGGGTATAGCCTTGGGCGCGTTTTCGGCCTGTCTTGTGCGCTATATATGCCATACCGCGGTGGGGTGCACCGTTTGGGCGGGGGTTTCGATCCCCACAAGCGACGGACTTTTGTATTCTATGGTGTACAACGCGGCGTATATGATCCCCGAAACCGCAATAACCGTTGTGGGAGCGTACTTTGCCGGAAAAATGTTTACTCTTTCGGAGCCGCAGATAAAGCCCGTCTCCATGAAAGACGGAGCCGCAAGAAGGGCGGCGGCGCTTCTTCCCTCCGCAATCGGGCTGGTTATCGCGTTTGTGTTTATTTTCGCAATGGTTCAGACCGAAGAGGGATTTGACATAACCGCCATTGCACGTACGGATATCTTTGACTGGCTGGCGCCGATAATCGTTCTTGTAACGGGCGTTGTGGTATCTGTGATTATCGGCGGTACCGCAAAAGAAAAACGATCTTGATTTTCGCGTTAAGGGCTGTAAAAAAATCGATGTTTTTTACAGCCCCTTTTCATTTTCTTATTTCCGTTACTTTCATATCAGAAAGGTTTGTGAAAACGTCGGACAATCCCTCGGTGACAATGATCCTTTTGTCGTCGGTCACCAAAAGCATTTCAAAGCCGCCCTTTTCTCTCCAGAGCTTTTCCGCTTTTTCGGCACCCATTACAAAAACCGCCGTTGAAAGCGCATCGCATTCGAGACCCGTTTTTCCGATTATTGTGGCGGAAACTATTCCGTTATCAGCGGGATACCCGTCGGAAGGATCTATTATGTGATGATAACGTTTCCCATCCTCGCCTTCAAAATATCTTTCGTAATTTCCCGAGGTAACCACGGCCGCGTCCTTAAGCCCGAGGATGCATATATTGCTTATGCTGCTTACGCTGTTTTCGACGAAAGGATTTTTTACCGCGATATTCCATTTTTTCCCGTCGGTCTTGGCTCCAAGCGCCTGTACGTTTCCCCCTAAGCTTACTATAGCCGACTCTACGCCATAGTCCTTAAGAACAGAAATGGCTTTATCGCCCGCGTAACCTTTTGCTGCCGCGCCTAAGTCAATTTGCTCCCCAAAAGGCAAAAAAACGGTATTATCGCCGACTCGGACGGAACGGTAATCAACTTTTTTTAACAAATTATTCAGCGTTTCCCCGTCGGGAATTTTATATTCCCCCGTGGTAAAGCCCCACTCGGTTATGACGGGCCGCAAGGTAATATCGAGAGCGCCGTCGGTTTTCTCCGCCGTTTTAAGGGCGGCGCGTATCACCTTTTCGGTGTCGTCGCTTACCGTTACGGTTTCCCCCGCCATGGCGTTGATTTTCGACACCTCGCTGTCGGGATTGACGGCGGACATAAGGGTATCTATGCGCAATATTTCCTCTTTGGCCGCCTTGGCCGCGGTTTCGGCGTTTTCTCCGTAAACGGTAAGGGAAATGTAGGTGTCCATGGCGATAAATCCCGTCTCGTAAAGGGGCGGCTCAAGGCCGCAGGAGCTTAAAGGGAACAGCAGCGCCGCAAAAATAAACGCGCCCGCCAATTTCAGCTTTCCTGTCATTGCTTTATTTCACTTTCATACTCACTTTTTTACTTTAATGCGGCTTACGTTTTGGAATACAGCCAGAACCGGCTTATTTAAACTTTTTTGTTCGTTGTAAAACAAGCTGCGCCGCAAGCCCCGTCAGTGCTCCCGCGATACAACCGGACAAAAGCAGCGGGGGAAGATAGAACCAGACGGCGGCGGTTCTCATAATAAGAGAAGCCGCCGTCAGTTGTCCCATATTGTGCAGAACCGCGCCGAAAACGCTGCACAGCCACAAACGGTTTTCGGGTATGATTTTTTTAAGAAGGAGCATGCCCGAAAGGCAGAAGAGACCGCCCGAAAGGCTGTACAAGAGGGCCGAGGGGTTTGAGGAAAAAAACGCCCCCAACAGCACTCTGGCAAAAAGTATCAAAGCCGCTTCGCCCCATTTATAGCGGTACACGGCGTATACCGTTATTATGTTGGCCAGACCCAGCTTTATCCCCGCCACGGGGGAAAGGTTGGGGATCTGAAGCTCCAGCACAAATATAATCAGCGCTATGGCGGTCATAAGCGCCAATTCGGTAATTCGGCGTATTTTTTCATTCATTGTTCCGCGTTTTTCCTTTATACTAATCTTTGGTCAACATTTTTTGTCTATAATCTGACCAAAAATTAGTATTATTCCGGTGCCGATATTTCCCGCTCACCTATTTCGGAAGGCTTATCCCGCCGCCGCGTCGATTCCGACCTCGTCGCGGCCGTTATAGTCCGAAACGTACTTTATTACCAGATGATTTGGGAGGCAGACGATGGGAGCGGAAGAGGAGAGCCAGCCCATTTTCACACAGGTATTGTCGGGACAGCCCGCTTCGGAAACTCTTATTTTTCCGTCCTTTATTTCCAGCAGATTATAGCTGTCCCCGTATTCGACTTTTAAAAAGCGGTCGTCCTCTCCGCTTATATAAACGGTATAGAGGACTTGGTCGTCTCTCAGAACCTGTACGATGTCCGTTTTTTTTGGTTTTAGGAGCAAAAGGGTACCCAAAGCGCCCGCTATAAACAATGCCCCTGCGAGGATATAAGCCGACGCAAGCCCTTTTTTCGCTTTTTTCATCACTTTTGTCCGTAATAGGCATTGGCGCCGTGTTTTCTGAGGTAATGCTTATCCAAAAGCGTTTTATTCATGGGGTGAAGTCCGCGGGTAAGGGTAAGGGCGTGGTACGCCATAAAGGCCGCTTCTTCAAGTACAACCGCGTTATGAACGGCGTCATCGGCGCTCGTTCCCCATGTGAAGGGGCCGTGGCTTTTCACCAGAACGGCGGGAACCGACATGGGGTCGATATTTTTAAAGGCTTCTATAATTACAGTTCCCGTTTCTTTTTCATATTCTCCGTTTATCTCGGCTTTGGTCATGTCTCTGGTACAGGGGATTTCGCCGTAGAAGTAATCGGCGTGGGTGGTGCCCAAGGCGGGGATTCCAACTCCCGCTTGTGCGAAGGAGGTGGCCCAGCGGCTGTGGGTATGAACAACGCCGCCGATATTTTTAAAGGCTCTGTACAATTCAAGGTGGGTGGGGGTGTCGCTGGAGGGCTTGTATTTTCCTTCGACTATTTCCCCGTCGAGGTTCACAAGCACCATATCGTCGGGGGTCATTTTATCGTAATCCACGCCGGAGGGCTTTATGGCGAAGATTCCGCTTTCGCGGTCGATTTCGGAGGCGTTGCCCCAAGTGAAGATGGCTAAGTTGTGTTTGGGGAGGAGGAGGTTGGCGGCGAATACTTTTTGTTTTAAGGTTTCTAACATGAGGGTGGATCCTTTCTTTTAATTTTATTGTCAATAGGGTATTTTAAATTACGCTTTACCTACGGCTCTTTCGGCTTCAAGGCCGGCCGCAAATCGCTTCATGTACTCATTAAAGCCGTCGACGCCTTTTTCTTCGGGTTCCACAACTCTCTTTTCCGCGTTCTTAAAGACTCTTTCAGCGAGAAAATCAGCAAGACTTTCACCGTTTCCGACCTTCATAAACCCGGCCAGCAGCGCCATTCCCCAGGCTCCGCCTTCTCCCGCGGTGGTCATAACGGTAATGGGCACATTCATAGCGTTGGCGGTAAGCAAATCGGCCGCCCCCTCAACCTTGAACAAGCCTCCGTGAGCCGCGAATCTTTTCGCTTTTACTTTTTCCTTGTCAAAAAGAATATCGTTGCCCATTTTCAGCGCCGCGAGTGCGGACATAAGTTCTGCGCGGAAGAAGTTGGCGAGGTTGAATTCGCCGTCGGGCGCTCTGAAATACATAGGCTTTCCTTGTTCAACGCACGCTACGGGCTCCCCTGAAAGGAAATTGTAGGCTGTGACTCCTCCCGCGCTTATATCGCCTTTCATGGCGTTTTTGTACAGGAGAGTGTACAACTCCGACTTATCCGTTTCTTTTCCGATAAGGGCGGCGAATTCGCCGAACAGCTTTACCCACGCGTCCAACTCCGAGCAGCAATTGTTGCAGTGTATCATAGCAACGTCAGAACCGTCGGGGGTGGATACTACGTCGATTTCCTTATAGACTCCTTTAAGGGGTTTATCAAGCACAAGCATGGAAAAAATCGACGTTCCTCCCGAAATGTTTCCCGTTTCGGGCAATACGCTGTCGGTTGCGGTCATACCCGTTCCCGCGTCGCCTTCGGGGGGGCAGAAGGGCACTCCCGCCTTAAGGTCGCCCTCGGGGTCAAGAAATTTCGCTCCGCTTTCGGTAAGTACTCCGCAATGCTCCCCCGCCTTTTTAACCGCGGGCAATATATCCTCTATATCCCACTTATACCCCTTATCGGCAATAAGAGCGCGGAATTTTTCAATCATGAATTTGTTGTAGCCTATGCCCTCCGCAGGAAACATTCCGGAAGCTTCCCCCACCCCCGCGGCCATTTCTCCCGTGAGAAGATAATGTACATACACCGCCAAGGTGGTTATATATGATATGTTTCCTATATGCTCCTCTTTGTTCAGTATCGCCTGATACAGGTGGGCAATGCTCCAGCGCTGGGGTACGTTGAAGGAAAAAAGCTCGCTTAATTCGCTTGCCGCCTGTTCCGTGGTGGTATTTCTCCAGGTGCGGAAGGGTACGAGAAGCTCATCTTTTTCGTTGAAAGGCATATAACCGTGCATCATTCCCGATATTCCCATTGCCCCGAATGCGGTGAGGGTTACTCCGTATTTTTCTTTTACGTCTTTTTTTAAATCGGCGTAACAGCTTTTCAAACCGCTGTGAATGTCATCGAGGGAGTAAGTCCAGTAGCCGTTTTCAAGCTTGTTTTCCCATGTATGACCGCCGCTTGCGATGGGCGCGAAGGTATCGTCGGTGAGAACCGCTTTTATACGGGTGGAACCAAATTCTATACCTAAAAAGGTCTTTCCGGTTTTGATTTTTTCGGTGAAGGCGTCTTTCATCTTTTTTGTTTCCTCGTTTCCGATTATTTTATTAAAGTATATCATAGATTTTGATTTTTTTCAAGTAATTTTTTCGCTATTGCCCCCCATAAATTCCGACAATCAATTCTTTAGCAGGGGGCGCAGCCCAAATTTTCCTGACGGAAAATTTGACGACGCTCCGCGTAGGCTCACCTCGCCCTGCTCCGTTCGCGGCTGCGCCGCCATCCTCTCCCACCAACTTTTACTTAAAAAGAACAAACGGAAAACCCCTCACGTTTCCGTAAGGGGTTTAAAAATTCCGTTATTTTTTCTTCAACGAAGATTCAATTACTTTCTCTTCTTGGAGATTACAACCGCAGCAGCAGCGATAGCAGCAGGAACAACTGCGAGAACTACGCCTGTACCTACGTTCTTGTCTTCACCGCCATTGTTAGTGGAACCGGTCTGAGCAGGAGCTTCGGTAGTGGTCTCGGGAGCCTCAGTAGTGGTCTCGGGAGCTTCGGTTGTGGTTTCGGGAGCTTCGGTTGTGGTCTCATCCTCTTCGAAATCAACGCCGAAAGTAGCGAATGTGATAGTGAAGGGGCTGAAAGACTTGGTAGCAACCTTTACAAAACCGTCGGTCTTGTAAGTGTCGATGTTGATGATAGGAAGATTCTCAACAGTGCCGTTGGAAAGTCCGTGAGCAACAGTACCATTCTTGATGGTCTTGCCCTGATTGTCCTTAGGAATAGGCAGAGTCAAAGTAACTTCGCCAGCGGGCTGTACAGGAATGCTGTTCTTGTCAAGAAGCTCTACTTCATAAGTAAGATTGCTGGTAGTGAGCTTGCCGATAGCCTGGAGGGTTGCGCCGCCATTGCCGCGGATAACGGAAGGAGTAGCTTCAACCTTAACGCCGGATACAGGGTCTTCAACAACGATAGTCTTTTCAACGGGAGCTACATCGTCCTGCTCGGGAATGATGATCTGGATGCTAGAAATACCGATGAGATCATCCTTGTTCATAATCTTCTTGGTGTTATCGGTCTCTACGATACGGAAAGCAATGCTATCAACGTTACCGGAAACGGTAGCAACGGAATTCTTTACGAGCTCATCCCAATCGAATTCGATAAAGTAGTTCTCTGTATCAATGTTGCCCTGATCCTGAAGTCTTGTAGTGTTTCTGAGGTTAACGCCTATAGCCATGTCAACCTTAGTAGAAGAGCCGCTGCTGGAGCTGTCGGGAGTAAGAACGGCAGAACCATGATCCTTATCGTTAGGTCTTGTAGGATAAGTGAAGATATCGCCCTTGCTGATAGCGTCATTGAGAGTGTCAGGCTTCATAAAGTTGAATCTGAGCTTTGCGCCTCTGTTCTGAACGATATTGTCGTTAACCCAACGAAGAGTGTTATAGCCAAAACCGTAAGCAGAGATGGGGTTACCGTTTGATTCGTAACCGATAATGCAGTTAGGATTCTTTCTTTCGGTACCGTCCTCGTTATACAAAGCCGCGCCGCTAAAATCGTAAGCGTTACCAACTGTAACAGCCTTACCGGAAGTCTTCTTATTCTTAGCGGTGTAAGAAGCGTCAGCGCTTAAAGACTCGGTAGTAAATTTACCATAATGTGCAGCGATCTGATCGTCAAGGGTTGTGTTAACCTTAACAGAGCCGGCATTATTGGCAATGCTATATTCGCCGGTGTCTACATTGAAGGAAGTGGTAACTGTGATGGAGTTAATCTTGCTGACATTGGTCAGGTCAAGGTCATAGCCTTCCAGAACAACGCTTTCTGCGCTTTCACCGTCATGTCTTACTCTGAAATACTGCAGAGTCATTCCGGGATCCTGAGGAGTCTGATGATACTGGTTGCAGACAGCCTTTACGGTTATCGCTCTGTTTGTGTTGGTTGTACCGGTAACAGTGATGGTTGTTTCGTTGCCCTTGTAACGGTTTGTTGTAGAAAGGGGACCGAAATTGCCGTTAGCGTCATCGCCGTATGTCCAACCAAAAATGTCTTCGTTAAGCTGCTGTTGAAGCTTAGTGCTGAAGCCGCCATAAATATTTACAGCGAACTGAAGAGTGTGATCAAACTCAAACTCAACAGGAGCTGTGGTTGTATTGCTGATACCGAACAGTTCCTTAGCGTCCACACCGCCTCTGATGTTGATGGTCTTGGAATAATTAACGTCCATTGTGCCGATATCGTAAACGAAATCAAAAGTCTTCGTCTCAGATTCAGCAGAAACACCTACTACTGCAAGCGAGCTAACTGTCAAAGCGGCAGCTGCTACGCTAGCAATAATTTTTTTCATGCTCATAATAAGTCCTCCATTTTTTTATTATGTTTGTTTTTACTATAAAAACAGACTTAAGTAAATTTGTCTGTAAGTATAGCTTTGGCAGGCCAACGTCGGAGGGTTTTGGACAAGCGATCCGACATGGGCGCAGGATAATTTAGCTTATCCTCCAATTACATGGTTAAGTTTACCATACAATTATGTAAATTTCAATTGGCAATTTATACCATATTTAAACCGAATTTACATAGATTATTGCTAAATTCCCCAAAGGCTTTTTTTGTTTTCGCCTTACATTTATGAAGTCAAGCGTTCTTATGAAAAAGTTTCAGAAATCGCAAATTTTTATTGACCGATTTTCTCCTGTTATCATAACTCCCGCCGGAGCTTCAAGCATAAGGTTTATTTCCTTCCTGCAATTAAGTAGTCTCTCAACCCCCTCGAAAAGTTTCATACGCGTAAAAAATTTTTTTCTCTTTTAAACACTGCTTATACTATACTATATATAATAGTAATTGCCTTTTTACAGAATAGGAGATGAAACTATTGGGAAACAAGAAAAGAGAACCGGCGATATTTGCCGTTTCAGACTCGTTAATCAAAACCACCACTGAAGTGGTGGTTTGCACACGCCCTAAAAGGGCGAATTACAGGCTCAACCCCTAAAGGGGTGTTGAAGGTCTGACATAGCATTACTATCACAGACAGCCGCTAAAGCGGCTGTTTATTTTTGTCCTTTAATTCTTGCTACCCGTAAACGGGTCTACATATTCCTTCAATGTCATTTGATCATATTCATAATCTTCTTTCAGTTGATTTTGAATATATTTTTTTATTGCAGTTTCGTTTCTTCCCACTGTATCTACAAAATATCCACGACACCAAAAATGCCGATTTTCGTATTTGTACTTTAAGTTCGCATGTCTGTCAAATATCATCAATGTACTTTTCCCCTTGAGAAATCCCACAAACTGTGCTATACTTAAATACGGTGGAACACTTACAAGCATGTGAATATGGTCGGGACAAGCATTTGCTTCTATTATCTCTACCTTCTTTTCTTCGCACAGTTTCCTGAGTATTTTTCCTATGTCTGCCCTCAGTTGCCCGTATATAGCTTTTCTGCGGTATTTGGGTGCGAATACTATGTGATATTCACATCTGTATGTTGAGTGTGACAATGTTTTTATTTCATTCTTCATCTGCTAATGACCTCCTTTATGTTACTGTAATAGTAATGCGGCTGCCAAACCGTTACTATTATATCATATTGGAGGTTGTTATTTTGCTAAAGCTTTTTATTCCACCGGCTGAGCCGGTGGTTTTGGCGCTAAAGCTCCAATAAATTACCCTTCGGGGCTATCCCCGAAGGGTAAAAAACGTTTTTACGTCTCAGTTCACATAAACAGCATATCAGAACTTATTGCCGCACTGTCTGCAAAAAGCCGCTTCAGCGCTGTTTTCGGTACCGCACGCAATGCAAAACTTATGTCCGGACGGTTTTTCCGAAGGAATCGGATCGGCCACCGCAACCGCCGAAGAGGGCGCGGGTTCGGGAGCGGCCGGCGCGGATGCGGGCGCGGGCTGAGCGGAAACTATAGGGTCAAGTACGGGCTGAGCGGACTGTATCGGCTGTGAAGGCTGAACAGGTTGCACGGGAGTTTGCTGTACGGGAGTCTGCTGAACAGGTTGGACGGGCTGTCCGTACTGTTGAGGCTGCTGACCGTAATAAGGCTGCTGAATCGGCGCGGCCTTGGGCGGCTGAGTAGCCAAAAAATACGTCCATACTATATAAGTAAGGAATCCAACGGCAGCCAATTCCAACAGCGAAAAAAACATTCCCAATACCGCGCCGCCGACAGCCGAGCCAAAAAAGCTGTATTTAACCGTCTGAACGATATACGCGATACTGTGTATGAAACAGATAAGGCTGAACAATGAAACCGTCGACATAGCCACGGTAAGGGGAAGAAGCTTTTTCTTTGAAATAGCGAAAAAGCCGAATATAACGGAAATCACCCCAAAGGGTATCCTAAAGCTTCCCGCCGTCATAAGAACAACGGAAAGAAACGCGCATGCCCCCGTGGCTATGTAGGAAAACGCTTCTGAGTTTTTCTCCAAAAAAGCCAGAATGGGGTCGGCCTTAAGCGCCGAAGCGATTTTGTCCCCAAGATTATTTATAGCGTCGGTTTTTTGTTTTTTCGCCGCGGAGGGATCGATACCGGGCTTTTGGGGCGGGATATAGGGGGGCGGCATTTGCTGATTGGGCCGGTTGGGCTGCTGATACTGATTGTTCATTTTCTTTCCTTTCCGTAAATCTTTGAATCAAACGATAAAATTATATGTCCGAAGCACATATTTTAGTATAATTATACTATTTTTATCTCATATTGTCAATAGTATTGGTAAATTTCACCTTTGTTTAAGTTAAATTTCTGAAATTATTTAAAAAGTACTTAACATTTCGACAAAAATGTGGTATACTAAAACAGAAAATACGCGGAAAAAGCGTGTCTTTTTCCATAGACCCTCTAATCAAAAGTACTTATGGGTGAATAATATGAATAACGACAAAAAAGTAAAATATGTAAAAGTCGGCGAGGAAAGCGAAGCCGCCGCAAAAAAGAAAAAGAAAAAAAGGCATTGGGGAATTCTTCCGGAAACGGAAAAAATCACTCCCCTCCGAGTAATAGGAAAAAGCTTCGGCATAATCGGAACAACCGTCGCCGCCATGCTGTTGGTAATCATAATCGCCATTTGCATCATTATTACGGGACTCGCCCTTTATGTCACACAGTTCGCGGAAACGGACTTTGACGTAAGCTTGGAGGACGCGGAGCTTAATTCCTCCACCTTCCTTTACGCTTATGACGAAGCGGGAAACGAGGTGGCCTTAAAACAGCTGAGCACCGATGAAAACCGCGTTCTGATAAAGCTGAGCGATCTCCCTCAGCATGTTATAAACGCCTTTATTTCGGTAGAGGACGCGCGTTTTCTCGAACACGACGGCGTTGACTGGAAAAGAACGGTGGCGGTAACCGTCAGAATGGTGGCCGAGGGAGGAACCGACGGCGGCTCCACCATTACCCAGCAGCTTGTGAGAGACATCACCGGAGACAAGGAGGTCAGCATAGGGCGTAAGCTGAGAGAAATTTTCCGCGCCTTGGAGCTGGAAAAAAAGTACTCCAAAAACGAGATACTTGAAAGCTATCTTAATCGTATACCTTTGGGCGGCGTTACCTTCGGCATAGCCTCCGCCTCAATGAGGTATTTTGATAAGAGTCCCGATCAGCTGACCATAGCCGAAGCGGCGATCTTGGCGGGCATAGTGCGTTCCCCCTCCATCAGAAACCCATACGCCAATCTCTCCAAAACCAGAGAGGGACAAGTGAACGCCCTTAATAAAATGTACGAGTACGGCTATATCTCCACACAAGAGTATAACAACGCCTTAAACGAAAAGGTAAGATTCCGCCTTCCCGTAAAGGGGGACGATTTCGGCTACGTGGACGAGCGTTACAACGAATATTACGGAATACAGGACGAGGACGACGAGGACGACGATCTGTACTACGAAAATGTTTCCTGGGAAGAACTGGGCGTGGAGGACGCGGATTCCTATACCCCCTATAAATGGAACGGCAGCTATGAGGTAAGCCAGAATTGGTACGTGGACGCGGCCATAAACCAGATAATAAAGGATCTGGCGGAGCTTAAGGGAATAACCAACGACGCGGCTAAGGAACTTTTCTATAAAGGCGGCTTTAAGGCTTATTTAAATATGGATATGGCTATGCAGGATAAGCTGGAGGAAATGTTCAGAGACCCGCTTCTCGTTCTTAAATCTTTTAACGGCGATACCGTTTACGATTCCCCCAGCACCGCGGCCAACGAAGCGGAACTGGCGAGACAGAACACCATTCAGGCTTCCTTTATCATAACCGATTACAGCGGAACCGTACTGGCGCTGGTGGGCGGACTGGGAGAAAAAGAGGGCGACAACTGCTTTAACCGCGCCACCATGGATCCCCAGATCATAGGCTCCACAATAAAGCCTTTGGCGGTGTATTCCGTCGCCATAGAAAACAATATAATCACCTATTCCACAATGCTTAAAAATCAATCGGGAAAAATCCCCGCCGCCGCATTCGGACCCGGACCCTACGACAATGTATTCGGCTATGACCCGGAGGACAACACGGTGCGCTGGCCCCATAACTACGCGGAGGAGTTAAGCTTCGGAGACGGAAAGTTCTACCCCTCCTGGTATGCGGTGCAGGAATCTCTCAATACCGTTGCCGTAAACGTTTTAAGCCGCGTGGGCATACAAAAGTCGTATACGCAGCTTTCGGAAAAGCTTCACTTTACTCTCGACCCCGTCAACGATATGTCTTATTCCCCTCTCGCGCTGGGTTCCATCACCGAGGGCGTAACGCTTACCCAGCTGGCCTCCGCTTACGCCATAATGGGCAACGGCGGGCTTTATTACGAGCCTTATCTTTACTCTAAAGTGGTGGACAGCGACGGAAGAACGGTTTTATCTCAGGACGCGGTGGGAGAAAGGATAATTTCCTCCGACACCTCTTATATAACCAACAGAATGATGAGAATGGTGGTGGCGGGGACAAACCTTTACGGCTCCGGCCGTCACGCCAATTTGGAAAACATTGAGGTAGTGGGAAAAACCGGTACAGCCAACGACGAATCCACATTGTCATTCGTGGGACTTACCCCCCGATACGTGGCCTGCTACAGAATAAGCAGAGACAACCATAAACCCATTCACAAAACCGACAACTGGAATACCGTTCCCGCGGTGTGGGGAAACGTAATGAAGGAGATTACGGCGGGAGAGCCGGCTCAGAGCTTCGTTCCCGACCCCGACGTGATTACGCTGAACTACTGTACGGCTACGGGGCTTATCGCGGGAGAAAACTGTCCCGATACGCGTATCGGATATTACAGGAAGAGTAAGATCCCGCAGAAATGCGGCGGGAAAAGTCATGATTATCAGACCGATACGTTTCTTACCGATTTCTGGTCCGATTACGATACGGAGGAAATCCCGCTTTACGATTGATTTAATAAGAAAGGATCCCCATAATGTACCGACTTACCGCGCCCTGCCTTTTCGGACTTGAAAAAACGCTTTCCTTTGAAATAAAAAGAGCGGGAGGAACGAATATTGCCATGAGGGACGGAAGAGCGTTCTTTGACGGCGACGAAAGCGTTATTGCCAAAATGAACATTACCTCCTCCGTGGCCGAAAGGGTACAGATTGTTTTGGGGGAATTTAACGCTTCCGATTTTGACGAAATTTTCGAGGGGGCAAAAAATGCTCCCATAGAAGAATTCGCGGGAAAAGACGACGCGTTCCCCGTAGCGAAGGGACACTCCCTAAGCTCTAAAATAACCAGTATCCCCGCCATACAAAAAACGGTAAAAAAAGCCTTGGCGGAGCGTATGAAGAAAAAACACGGAGCGGCGGTGCTGCCAGAAAGCAAAGACACGCTGCCCGTACACTTCCTGCTCCAGAAGGACGTTATGCTGCTCTCTCTGGACACCACAGGGGCAAGTCTTCACAAAAGAGGATACCGAAGCCGATCGGGAGAGGCTCCCATAAGGGAGACTTTGGCGGCGGGAATGGCCGACCTTGCCCATGTGAGAAGCTCCGACCTTGTCTTGGATCCATTCTGCGGAAGCGGCACCATACTTATAGAAGCGGCGATGAAACAGCTTAATATCGCGCCCGGAATGAACCGAAGCTTTATCGCCTCCCAGTGGGACTGCTTCCATAAGGAAATATGGGAAAGAGAATTCCGCGAGGCAAAAGAACGGGTAAAAAACGAAAACGTTGTCCTTTTCGGCAGCGACAAAGACGGCGAAGCCGTAAAGCTGGCGGAGGAAAACGCTTGGAAAGCGGGAGTCAATAAGTATATACGCTTTGAAAAGCGTGACATAAAGGATTTTGAGTATCCCAAAACTTCCCCCAACGCTCCCGTTAAAATAATAACCAACCCGCCCTACGCCCAGCGTATGCTGACGGAAGAGGAAGCGGACGGGATTTATCGGATAATGGGAAAAAGAATGCTTCCTCTTGGGGAGAACAGTCTTTTTGTCATAACCTCGCGGGAAAACTTCCCCGAACTTTTCGGAAAAAAAGCGGACAAGGACAGAAAGCTCTATAACGGTATGTTAAAGTGCCGATTGTATTCGTATTTCGGAGAACGAACCGAATTGAGATAAAAATTAACCGAATACCTTTTTAAGCCATTCAAAAAGTGCGAATTTTATTTCGGGCGGTCTTTCGGGATCGTCTATGTCGGCGCTGTTGTAAACATACTCCTCAACCGCGCCCAGACAAAGGGGGGGGAACATCACGCACCACCAGTTTCTTCCTTCCCCTTCGCCGATAAGTATCCGCAAAGCGTCGTATTCCCCCGCGGGAACGGTAACGGAGCCGTAACGGCGGGTGGTAAAAAACACCTTTTCCACGCTGGCGGTGATTTTATAGTCATAGCCTTTGTCACAGACGAACGACTGCGCCTTTCGCGCGATTTCGCGAAGGTTTTCCTTTGCGACGTTTTTAGCGTCCTCTGCGGTGGAACAGCCCTCGAAGATATACTGCATATCCTCGGACAAAAAGTCCCTGAGGGCATATTTAAGCTCCTGATCCTCCGAGCTGTCGGAGTTTGCCAGAATATGCATTCGAAAAAGCCTGTTGGGCATATCCTCGCATTCCCCCGCGAACGCGGAAAAGCTTCCCATAATTACCGCCAGGGCGGTGCCGAAAAGCATCGACAGGGTAAGAATGCGTTCCTTTGTCAAAAATTTCATATAAAATCCCCTCTTTCTGTTTATTGCGGCTTGTTGCCGCTTATTGCCGCTAAAACTGTTTGCTACGGGGATTATTGGAAAACCGCCGTAAAATATACAGGAAAAATACAGGTATTTTCGCGCAAAATTTCAAAAGCTGAAACTTTTTACCATAAAGTCCTTACTACTAAGTGTAAGGCGGAAAGTGAGGTGAAACGCTTGAACCGAAAAGGTGAAGCCTCTCCCGAAACCTACTTTAATACCGTTTACGACGATACGGTTAAATCTCTTACCAGATTTGTCATCAGTAAATGCGGAAACATACTTGACGCGGAGGATATTCTTCAAAATATCTACGCCAGGTTTTATCAGCGTATCATCAAAAAAGGATACGACGACATAGAAAACGCCGAGGCGTTTTTGATAAGCATTGCCAAGTTCGAGTGCAAAAGCTATTACAGCGCCCAAAAGCGGCACAGCGTCACCGAAAGCTTTTCCGACTATACCGATGAACAGATGGTTATGATAGAAAACGAGATGTCCAGAACCCAGAAAAATTTCGAGGACATTCTGTGCGACGAGCTTCTTGCCCGTGAAATTTTCGAGGATATCGCGAATACGGACGAACTGACGGGAAAAATTTTCTATTTTTATTTCGTCTGCGATATGAAGCTTTCGGATATCGCCGCCGAACTGGATATGAACCTTTCGGCCGTAAAAAACAAGCTGTACCGCACGATCGAACGGCAAAAGAAAAAATTCAGACTTTAGGAAGGAGGGAAGCATGTGGATAAAAAAGAATTTTACAGACAGCTTATGGAAAGTTATACCGTTGACACCGAAAGGGTAAAACGCAACGCCAAGCGAAAGAGCCGTAATGTAAAGAGCAAAGCCCTTGTAATCCGCAGATGGACAGTGGCCGCCGCAGCGTGCAGCGTGGTGACCGCCGCAGCCGTTGCAGCCGTTTCCCTTGGTTCTTCCGGTGTACCGCATATAGACAACTCCGAAGGATATAACATCACCGACGGCGGAGCGGAAAACGCCAGAGCGAGACTCGACGCCGCCGAACAGCAGTTTGCGGCGCTTTCGGTAAGCAACAGCGTGGAGGAATTCTCCGACCTGTATGTCTCGTTCCGAAAACCGCTTAAGTACAGCGAAATAACCATGGTACTTTCGGTGATAGAAGACTATAACGATATCAGTATAAGCCTTCTGTATTTAGCCGACGGAAGTCATTACGAAAACACCTCGGCGCTTGACGATTCACTTGGCTTCTTGGGAGCGAAAATATCCGTTCCCGCGTCAATGCTCTCGGAAGTGAGGGCTTTAAAGGAAATCACCGTGGTGGAATACCCCGAAAGCGGCATTACTGACGACGGGTTTATTCCTTTTAACAGCCTGCCCGCAGACGTTACCACCGCGCCCGAGCCCGTGAGCGAAAATATCAATATCTCTATCCCCGATTCAACCACCGAGCCTCCCGTAACGGCCGAGACGGCGGAAACTCCCACCGAAACGGAGCCGCCCGTTACCTCCCCCACGGAAACCGAGACGGATACCGAAACACCCCCGGAGGAAACCACTAATATAAGCGAAATCACTGGCACAGGCGCCGGCTCTTCTGCGGAAGAGACCACCGCCCCCGACGCAATCGGCTCAGAGTCGGTTACCGAAACCGAAACGACTCCCCCCGAAACGGAAGAGCCTATATTTGATGCGGTATTGGTACCCCTTCAGGGCATAAAGACAATCAATTTCATCAACAACACCCATTTTGTCGCCACCACCGCCGACAGCATACGGCTGTTCAGGTGCGAAAAGGGCGAAATAAAGCTTGAGACCACTTATTACGCCTCTTCGGCCAAGATCAGCTATTCCTCATACGACGGTTCGAAGCTGTTCATTATAGCGAGAGACGGGGAAAACAGATCGAGACTTTATTACGCCGACGGTGAGGCCGCGCTTCTCAGCGAGGTTAACGTAAGCTATATAACCTCTGGCGGAGCGGAGCTGTCTTCCGTCTCATGCAGCGGCGACGGAAAAACGGTGCTTATGAAGGCGGTATCCTTGGATAAAACCATAGTATACTACGGCGAACGGTCGGAAGGCACAATCTCTCTCGCCAACCATGAATACGGAAGTCCCGTATCGGTTCTCGCCTACTCCGACGGCACGGTTTACACCGCCGTCACCGACTCCAAGGAAAATACCGTAAAAATATACAGCATAGCCGCCGCGGACGGAACCGAAACTGAGCTGGCGTCCTATACCGGAACTCTCAAGTATGTTAGAAGCCCGGATCTCAATATGGCGTTGCTTACCGTCACAAGCGATTCGGGAGAAGTAAACGTCATTCTTAACAAGAGTGTCTTAATTCCTGTGGAAACCAACGACGCGGTATTCTCCGGAAAGAGAAACGACCTGGTAATGTTGGGCGGCGTTTATTACGCCGTATCCGACGGACAGCTGACGGAAACCTCCGAGGAGGAAGCAAAGCCCTGTTTTGAAACGATAAGCGGACCGGTATACGAGATATCGGAAAGCGGAGACGCTTCGGTTGTGATACAGATAAATTAACTAAAATAAAATATAAAGAGATAAAATAAGGAGAAGAAAGCGGAGCCCGTAATTTCGAGGGGCTCCGCTTTTGTTTGCGTTTAATACTAATCTTTGGTCAGATTATAGACAAAAAATGTTGACCAAAGATTAGTATTAAATGGGATTGGTATCAAATGCAAATACGCACAAAAAAGACAGCCTTTTTTGTACATTCCGCTGAATTTGCCTAAGAAAACGTTTTAGTCTATGTACAGCAAACAAAACATAAACCCCTTTCCCTGCCCCAAAATTTCAATGATAACGTTTACAGCCCTTGAAATTTTCACGGAAATGATATATACTAATAAAAGTCAGCAAATTCGTGTAACGCAATACTCAAGAAAGGAAAGAGAAATTTAATGAAATTCGGCTTTTTTGACGATCTCAACCGCGAGTACGTCATAACTTCACCAAGAACGCCTTACCCCTGGATAAACTATTTGGGAACCGAGGGCTTTTTCTCCCTTATTTCCAATACGGCGGGAGGATACAGCTTCTATAAGGACGCGAGACTCCGCCGCATTACCCGTTACCGCTACAACAACGTGCCCGTGGATATGGGCGGACGCTATTTCTACATCAAAGACGGTGATACCGTATGGAACCCCGGTTGGTCCCCCGTGAAAACCGAGTTGGACAATTACTCCTGCCGTCACGGTATGGGCTACACCGTTATTTCGGGAGAAAAGAACGGCGTAAAGGCCGAGGTAAAGTTCTTCGTGCCCGTGGGATTTAACGGGGAAGTGCAGAAGCTGACCCTCACCAACAACGGCAAAAGCGCAAAGAAGCTTAAGCTCTGGAGCTTCCTTGAATGGTGCCTTTGGGATGCCAACGACGACACCACCAACTTCCAACGCAATTTTAACACGGGCGAGGTGGAGATCGACGGAAGCACCATTTATCACAAAACCGAATATAAAGAGCGACGCGATCATTACGCGTTTTACACCGTAAACGCCGACATTCAGGGCTTCGATACCGACAGAGAGAGCTTTTTGGGGCTGTACAACGGCTTCGGCGAGCCTCAGGCCGTGGAAAACGGAAAACCCTTTAACTCGGTGGCCGACGGCTGGTCCCCCATCGCATCCCACTATCTGGAAATAGAGCTTAAGGAAGGGGAGAGCAAAGACCTTATTTTCCTCTTAGGCTATGTGGAAAACGAATTTGAGGAAAAATTCGCCCCCGACCTTACCGACGAAGACAGGATAATCACCACCGCGAACAGCAAAAAAAATATCGTCAACAAGCGGAAGGCCAAGGAGATGATGGAGCTCTGCAATACCTCCGAGAAGGCCGAAAAGCTGTTTGAAGGGTTAAAGAAATACTGGGACGACGTACTGAGACAGTACAGCGTGAATTCCCCCGACGAAAAACTCAACAGAATGGTCAACATCTGGAATCAGTATCAGTGTATGGTGACCTTCAATATGAGCCGCTCCGCCTCCTACTTTGAAAGCGGCATCGGCAGAGGTATGGGCTTCCGCGACAGCAACCAGGATCTTCTGGGCTTTGTGCACCAGATTCCCGCAAGAGCGAGGGAAAGGCTTATCGACCTTGCCGCCACTATGCTTGAGGACGGCGGCGCCTATCATCAGTATCAGCCTTTAACCAAAATGGGCAACCACGAATTGGGCTCCAACTTCAACGACGATCCCCTGTGGATGATATTGGCGGTGGCGGCTTATATCAAGGAAACGGGCGACGTCTCCATACTCGACGAAAAGGTGCCTTACGAAAACAAGGACGAGTTGGCTGACACAATGCTCGACCATATGAAGAGAGCGTTTTATCATGTCTGCACCAAAATAGGTCCTCACGGGCTCCCCCTCAGCGGAAGAGCCGACTGGAACGACTGCCTTAACTTAAGCTGCTTCTCTGACAAACCGGGACAATCCTTCCAGACCTTTACCTCTCCCAAATACGGCGACACGGGTTACAGCAAGGTGGCCGAATCCGTAATGATTGCGGGTATGTTCTGCTTTATCGGACCCGAATACGTTAAAATGTGCAGAATAAAAGGGGACGAAGCCGAAGCGCAAAAGGCTCAGGCGGAGATCGACAAGATGTGCCGCGCCACTATGGAATACGGCTACGACGGGGAATGGTTCCTCCGCGCCTATGACGATAACGGCAACAAGGTAGGCTCTCACGAAAACGAAGAAGGAAAAATCTTTATAGAGCCTCAGGGCTTCTGTGTAATGGCGGGCTTGGGCAAGGACAAGGGCGCCGACCTTAAAACCCTGGAAAGCGTTGACAAATATCTGAACAGCAAGCACGGGCTTGTGCTCAACAATCCCGCATTCACCCGTTATTATATAGAATACGGCGAAATCTCCACCTATCCCCCCGGATACAAGGAAAACGCGGGTATTTTCTGCCACAACAACGCTTGGATAATCTGCGCTGAAGCGTTTGTGGGTCACGGCGACAAGGCGTTTGAGTATTATTCTAAAATAGCCCCCGCTTATAATGAGGAAATATCCGACCTTCACCGCACCGAGCCTTATGTATACGCTCAGATGATAGCGGGAAAAGACGCGCCGAGATTCGGCGAAGCCAAGAACAGCTGGCTCACCGGTACTGCGGCGTGGAACTTCGTAGCGGTTTCCCAGTATATATTGGGAATAAAGCCCGATTATGAGGGACTCACCGTTAATCCCTCCATTCCCTCGGACTGGGACGGCTTTACCGCTTCGAGACAGTTCAGGGGCGGCGTTTACAACATCACCGTCAAGAACCCCGATCATGTCAGTCAAGGCGTTAAAACAATGACAGTGGACGGAAAACCCGCCGACGGGTGCGTGGTTCCCGATCTGGGCGCAGGGGAACATACCGTTGAAATAACCTTGGGCAAATAAAAAAGACCGATAAAACAAAAACAGCGTACCGAACGATTCCGATACGCTGTTTTTCCTTATTTAATTGAAGCTTTACTTTTCCTTAAGATTACACCCGAAACACTAATCTTTGGTCAACATTTTTTTGTCTATAATCTGACCAAAGATTAGTATTAAACTGTGGGTATTACGTCAGTTTAAAAAGAAATTGGCATAAAAATGCGGCAAAAGGTTAAATTAAAAAAATGTACAAGATTTAATTTTTTCACTTGACACCACTTTAAAAAAGTGCTATAATATTTTTTGCGTAAAATCCCCTGCGGGTTGCTCCCCGTTGGGCTGAGAATAAAGGAAAAGGCGGTGACATTATGAAAGACGGTATCCATCCCGATTACAAGCCCACTACCATTAAGTGCGCCTGCGGAAACGTGATCGAAACTCGTTCTACCAAGCAGGATATTAAGGTAGAAATCTGTTCCAAGTGCCACCCTTTCTTCACGGGTAAGCAGAAGCTTGTCGACAGCGGCGGACGCGTTGATAAGTTCAACAAGAAATTCGGCTTGAAGAAGTAAGGTCAGAATCCCTCCCGATTTATTTCCGGAGGGATTTTTGTTATACACAGTTTTTTCCGATAAAGGAGTTTGTTTTGAGCACAAGGATTTTTTTCGGCGAAGCGGGTACGGGAAAAACCGCGTCAATGCTCCGAAAGATAAAGGAGCTGGCAATGAAGGGGAAGGAGTGTGTTCTCTTCGTCCCCGAACAATTTTCCTTCGACACAGAGCGACAGGCTTATTTTTCCGTAGGCGCGGAAAATATAAGATACGTCAGCGTGACGGGCTTTTCCAAGCTGTCCCGCGTCATACTTAAGGAATTTAAACAGGCGAAGCCCGTGGCCGATAATGCGGTGAAGCTTGTCACCATGTGGCTGGCGGTGGAAAAGCTTAAGGGGGATTTTCTTTATTTTGACAAGACGGCCAACTCACCAGCCTTTTGCGGAATTCTTCTTAAAACGGTGGCTGCGCTTAGAAACGCCGGCGTTTCCCCCGACGACCTGAACCGCTTTTTAACGGAGGAGAACGCTCTGGACGAGGAACTGGCGGATAAAACCAACGACATTTTTTCCGTTTACGCCGAATACGATCGAATGCTCACCGAAAATCTTGACGATAAGCTTGACGACGTATCCAAAGCGGCGGTTTTGGCGGAAAAACACGATTATTTTTCGGGGAAATATCTGTTTTTCGACAATTTCGACACCTTTTCCGAGGTACAGAAAAGGCTTCTGGAAACGGCGCTGAAACAGTGCGAAGAAAGCGTGTTCTGTTTTACAACGGACAAGCCCGACAGCAATAAAAGAGAGTTTCTGTGCATAAGCAGAACCATAGCTCAGGTAAAGGCCATTGCTCCCGAATGTGAGGAAAGGGAATTTTCGGTACCTTATAGATCGAGAGGAAGAGACAATCCCTCCATGGAGCTGTATTCCGCCAAGGACACCTACGAGGAAGCGAGACTGATAGCCGCGAAGATTCACCGCGCGGTAAGAGAAGAGGGATTCAGATACAGGGACTTTCTGATCCTTACCCCCGACAGGGAAAAGGAACCCGTTATTTCCTCCGCCCTTCGTCTCGGCGGGATACCCGTGTTCAGCGATTTCCCCCGTCCTATGACCGAAAAGCCGGTTATCGGCTTTGTGCTAAGTATATTTAAAAGCCTTGAGCTGGATACAGAGGAAATACTTAAGCTTACGGAAAGCGGCTTTAAGCGGATACGGGACTTTGAGCGCCCCGAAAGAGGCGTAAGGCTGATGTTTCAAAGCGAGGTCTACCGCCTGAGACTCGCGGCGGAGCAGTACGGTTTAAGAGCGGAGGACTGGACAAAGGACTGGAGCGAGGGAGCCGAGCCGAGAAAAAAACTGAACCCTCTGGAAAATATACGAAAAGCCGTGATTGAGCCTTTGTTAAAGCTGAAACAGGATCTTGAAGCCGCCGAAAACGGAAAGGAAATGTCGAGGGTATTTATGAACTACCTTTTCGACAGCGAAAATATACGCTCCACCTTTATTGCCCGCTCAAAGGCTGGACAGGGGGGAGAAACCGATACCATAGAAACCAACGAAGCTGAAGCGGAGGAATACGGAAGAATCTGGGACGCCTTAAGCGAAGCGCTCACCTCCATAGCCTACAGCCTTGAACACACGCCCATCGGTTATAAGGAATACGGCGAGCTTCTGGAACAGATTCTTTCGGGAATAAATCTTGCCAATCCCCCCGACGTACTGGACAGCGTAACGGTGGGCGACATAGAGCGCACAAGAAAATCCGAGCCGAAAACGGTTTTTATAGCGGGAGTCAACGAGGGCAAGATACCGAGGGCGACAAATCTCAAAAGCACCTTTTCCTATTTCGAAAGAGAAAAGCTGTCGGAAAGCGGCCTCCCCCTTTACGACAGCGGCCTTAACAGATGGTCAAAGGAATATTATTTCGCCTACCGCGCTATGAACCTTTACGGAAAAAGGCTTATTCTTTCCTACAGCGCCCGTTCGCCCGAGGGGAAAGAGCTGGAAAAAGCCGCCATACTTAACGAAACGGGTCTTGAAGCAATACCCGTCGGAAGCCTTCCCGAGGAGTATTTCTTAAACACCGCCGAGGACGTAAAAAGAGCCTTGGCGGAAAGCGCCGACCCCGAACTGTCCAAAACGCTGGAAAATATTCTTAACGAGGTATGCGCGGAAAAAATGGGGGAAAAGGCGGGAAGCGAATTCAGAAAAAAGCTCGGCGACAGCGAGGCGCTTCTTTCGGGGAAACGGCGCTTCACCCTTTCCCCCGAAACCGCTTTATCTCTTTTGAACAGTCCCGAATACTCCCCCACAAGGCTTGAAACCGCATTTTCTTGTCCCCTTTTGTATTTCTTTAAATACGGCTTACGGGTAAGGGAGCCGGAAACAAACGATATAGAAGCGCCGAACAATCTGGGAACGGCAGTACACGATATTTTAAACCTCGCCCTATCCTCCCACAGAGACATAGGGGAGAAAACCGATGAGGAAATAGACTCGATAGCGGAGGAGGCCATTGCCGCTTCGCTTGAGCGCGCGGTGCAAAATGATCCCACCTTCCCGGAGAAAACCGAGGCGGTGTATAAAAGCCTTTCGGGAAGGATCAAGGGTATTCTTAAGCAGATAAGTCTCGATTTTAAAACCACGGGATTTGCTCCCAAAAATTTTGAACATAAGGTAAGCTATGTTATAAACGACCCCGCCCTTCCCGAAGGGCATATAACCGTAAAAGGAAGCGCCGACAGAATAGACGCGGTTCCCAAAAGCGGGGAGGGGGAAAAAGCCCCCTCCGGCACCCTTGAAAGCTATATAAGAATATGCGATTATAAAAGCTCCGAAAAAAGCTTTACCCTTGACGGCATTGCGGGGGGAAAGAATTTACAGCCGCTTTTGTATCTGTTCGGAAAATGCGGGGAGGAAAAGGGGCTTGTCCCCGCCGCCGTCTGCTATTCCTCCGTGGGAGGAATATCCTCCCTTAAGACCGAGACCTCGCTTCCTCCCGACCCGAAAGACCTTATGAACGAATGGTACGGAAAACACGCAGCCCACTTCGGAACCCTTTCCCAAGAGATAGCCGAAAAGGTCTCGCTTTTGGGGGCGAAAGTGGGCAAAAGAAACCTGTCGGATATTCCGCTGGGGAACGGGGAAGAACTGAAAAAGCGTATTGACGGGGATATTATAGTACCGAAAATAAGGGATATTCTTAACGGAAATATCGAGGCGCTGCCTTTGGAGCATGAAGGGTATTTGCCCTGTTCCTTCTGCGGGTTCAGGTCTGTTTGCGGGAACAGGGGGGGGAATTTGGTTTCTTCGGAGGGAATGTGGGAAAATAAAGTCAAAAACGACGATTGATCCCCTTTTTGTAATACTATTTAAATTTAAAAGGTGAATAAACGATGGAATTAACCCAACAACAATCCAACGCCATAAACTACCGCGATTCCGCCCCCGCCTGCGTTTCCGCCTCGGCGGGAAGCGGAAAAACCTTCGTATTGGTGGAGCATATAGCCAAGCTTATTTCCGACGAGAAAAATCCCGTTCCCGCCGACAGGCTGGCGGCGGTCACCTTTACTGAAAAAGCCGCCGCCGAGCTGAAGCAAAGGCTTTCCCAAAAGGTGGAGACGCTTCTGAAAAGCGCCCCTCACAGCGATTTTCTGAGAGAACAGCTGGTAAGGCTTTCCTCCGCACGCATTTCCACCATAAGCAGCTTTTGTCTTTCTCTTGTGAGGGACAATATAAGACTTTTGCCGGATATAGACGAGGGTTTTAAAATATGCGACTCCACAAAAGCGGACATTCTCTCCGAAAAAGCGGAAGAAAAGGTGTTCGGGCACATATATGCCGAATATCCCGAGGAAAAGAGAAAAAACCTTTTTAAAAAACTGGGCAGAAAAGAAAATATAATTTTTTCCGTAAAAAAGCTTTACTCCTTTCTGTCCAACATTCCCGATCCCGACGACTGGAAAGCGGAACAGGAAAGCGTTTTCGGCGATACTGAAAAATACTTTGACAAATATGTTAAACAATTTACCGATCCCGTTCCCGAGAATCTGAAAAGGCTGTCGGAGCTTTGCCGAAGCGCGGAAGAGCTGCTGCCCCCCGACAAGTCGGCTTCTGCCGAGAACTTCAGAAGCTTTTTCGGCTTTATCCTCGGCCGCGTTAACGCCGCCGAAGCCGCTCTGGAAAAAAAGGATTATAAGGAAGCCTATTCGGCGGTAAAGGAAGCCTATCCCGGAACCGCTCCCGCGGCGAGAAGCAAGACACTTAAGGAGCTGGGCTTTAAGGAAAAGAAGGAAGAGATTCTGGCTCTCTATGAAAAATGCGCCGAATGTCTTTCTTCTGCGGCCAATTACGAAAGCGACGCGGGGGAAATAAAGGCCGCATTCGAACTGCTTTGGGAGGTGAACGGGCTATACGGCGAAGAGTACGGAAAGCTTAAAAGGGCGGAGAACGTGCTGGATTTTTCCGACCTGGAAAAAAACGCCCTTATAGCAGTAAGAAAAGGCGGCGGAAAGGGAATGTTCGACTGTATAATCGTGGACGAGTTTCAAGACAGCAACGATATACAGTATGAAATATTCCGAAGCCTTTCCGGCGGAGAGAAAAATCTGTACTTCGTGGGGGACGTAAAACAATGCATTTACGCTTACCGCAGCGCCAACCCCCGAATTTTCGCGAGTCTTATAAAAAATCCTGCCTATAAAAGCCTTGAGCTGAACGCGAACTTTCGAAGCGGCGAAAACGTTATCGGCGCCGTTAACGCTCTTTTCGGCGGCGCCGGGCTTCCCGTCTCTTTTTCCGGGGGCAGTGTGTGGGAGAATATGGAAGCGGGTCGCGGGATAAAAGCCGAGGAGAAAAACATTGCCGAATTCGTGACGATAAACGCCCTTCGGGGAGGAAAAAGCGAGCTTGACAAAAACCGCGAGGAAAAATACGTGGCTTCCCGCATACTTCAAATGATAAGCGAAGGCTTTACTCTGCACGAAAGAGGAAAAGGGGAAAGAAAATGCGGCTTCGGGGACTTCGCGGTGCTTTTGCGCACCAATAACGACTGTGTGAATTTCCGAAAGGTTTTCGAGGAATACGGTATCCCCTGCGTTTCCGAGGGGGAGAAGCATTTTACCGACCTAACCGAAACGGAGATAGCTTTGGCATTGGTCAGCGCGGTACTGCGCCCCAACAACGACGCCGAGACGGCGAAGGCTCTTATGTCCCCAATATATGGCTTCACCCCGGAGGATATGGCCAAGCTGAAATTGGCGGACAAAAAGGCGGTAAGCCTTTACTCCAACATACCAAAGCTGACTTCCTCAAAGGATCAACCCTTAGCCGAAAAGGCGGCGAAATTCGACTCGGATATGAAGCTTCTGCGAAAAACCGCCTCAAACACCGTGACCTACGACCTGCTCCAAAAAATTTACGAAATAACCATGCTGCCCTTGATTATGCGGGCAGGCTACAGCGGAAGGGAAAGAGAGGAAAACCTTAAACTGCTTCTTCACTACGCAAAAAGCAATCCCGTTCCCGCCGAATTTCTTTCCTATATGAAAAAAATCAGCAGAAGCAAGCTGGAGATGGAACAGGCGATAGTAAAGGAACGGGAAGAAAACTCGGTAAAGCTTATGACCGTACATAAATCAAAGGGACTTCAATTTCCCGTGGTTTTCATTTCGGGAATCAATAAAAAGCCCAATAAAACCGATACCTATAAGGATTTTATTTTTGATCCCGAAAAAGGTCTCGGGGCGCTGGTGTGCGACTACGAGACGGGAATAAGAGCCGAAACCGCATCCCACCGCGCTCTTGAAAAGGATTACGCCGACAAATCCCTGGGTGAAAGTCTTCGTCTTTTTTATGTGGCACTGACAAGAGCGGAAGAAAAGCTTATAATCACCGCCGAAAACAAGCCGAAGGCGGATAAAAGCGCTGGGGAAAACGGCGTTGACGAAAGCTCCGACGTATTCGCGAGCCCCGAAAATTACTTTGCTTTTATGACGGAAAGGCTTCCCTTCACAAAGGAAAAAATAAAGACGTCAAGGATACTTACCGGCGAGGATACCGCCCCGTCGGCGGCGTTTGCGAAGCCGTCCGCCGGGTCGGTTTTGCCCGACGTGGAGAGACTGAGAAAAAATCTTTTCTATAAATACCCTTATGAAAAAGCCACTTTGACCCCCGCCAAGTTCACCGCCACCGCCTTGGGCGTTTCTCCCGAAAGCGGCGGCACGGGCGGAGAGGACAATCTTACTTCCGCCTTTTACGCGGGTACGCCCTTGTTTATGAAGGAGGGAGTGCCTATCGGCGGCAAAGAGCTGGGCGATATTTATCACTGTGTTATGGAGCACATTGACTTTTCCGCTTCCGACGCGGAATCGGAGCTTAATCGTCTCCTGAGCGAAAAGGTGCTGACCGAAAAGGAAAAAAACGCGGTCAGAGCTGCGGAAATACAGGGCTTTTTGGACAGTCCCCTCTGCCGCCGCGCCGCCGATTCGGGGAAAATCACAAGGGAATTCAAGCTCTTCACCACCGTCAACGGAACGGGAGCGGAATCCCCCGAAAACGAGGATTTGTCCTTTATACAGGGTATAGCGGATATGTTTTTCGAGGAAGAGGACGGAATAGTTCTGATAGATTACAAAACCAACAAAGGGGTTACGGCGGGGGAGCTTAAGGAGAAATATAAAGGCCAGCTTATGATTTATAAAAAGGCTTTGGAGGAAATGCTGGGAAAGAGAGTGAAAGAGTGCTGGCTCTACGGTTTTTCGCTTATGTCGGGTATTTTGCTGTAATAGCATTTTCAATAAGCGTGTTTAAAAAGTTGTTTGTCCAATAAAAATTTTGTTAAACCTTATAAAAAGTGAAACTTTTTATATTTAAAGACAGACTACTTAATGTACTGTATCCGGCGAAAAAATTGGCAAATTTTCCGTGAAAACGTACAATATATTGGGGAAAATGCCAATTGAATTTTGTAACCGTATAAGGTATAATAAAAAGTAAGCTTTTTGCTTATAAAAAAATTGGAGGAATTTTTCATGAAAATGAAGAAAATTTTAGCCGGCGTAGCAGCTTCTGCTTTGGCTGTTACCGCTATGGCTGCAAGCGCAAGCGCGGTTAATATTGCCGATTACTATGAGACAAACGTTGAAGGCAACCACGGCGCTGCTTTGTATCTCATTGCCAACGACGGAAAGGCTCAGTGGGCTGTTGACGCGGGCGTTGACATTACAACCGTTTGCGGCGTAAAGTTTTACGTTACGTTTGACGCTGCTGATGTTGCCGATGAGAACACTTGGCTCGGCGGCGCTGTAGTAGCAAACTCCCCTTCCACAGGCTGGAAGCAGGTTGAGTGGGGCAGAACCGGTAAGGAAATCACCGCCGACCTTGAAAACGGAACCGTTACATGGCAGAACGACGCTCCTATTTTCGCGGCAAGTGATGACTATGCTCAGCTTTGGCTTATTGACTGGTCAACAAAAAAATTGTCTGTTGATAACATTGAAGTTCTTGATAAAGACGGCAATGTAATTACCGGAAATGACGCTGCAGAAACTACCGAAGAAACAGAAGCTGCTACCGAGGCTGAAACAGAAGCCGCTACCGAGGCTGAAACAGAAGCCGCTACCGAGGCTGAAACAGAGGCTGCTACCGAGGCTGAAACAGAGGCTGCTACCGAGGCTGAAACAGAGGCTGTTACCGAAGCTGCTCCCGCAGAGACTACTGCTGCTCCTAACGGTGATACCACCAACGCTCCCGCTACCGATAAGGGCAACGCCGACACAGGTATCGAAGGCGTAGCCGTTGTAGCCGCTATCGCGGTTCTCGCAGGCGGTGCGGTTGTTATCGCCAAGAAGAGAAAGTAATCTTTCTTAATATCAACAAAAAAGAAGCTCGTGACGGGCTTCTTTTTTATTAGCAGTTTTATACTAATCTTTGGTCAGATTATAGACAAAAAAATGTTGACCAAAGATTAGTGTTTCGGGTGTAATCTTTAATCATATTTCCGACTTCGTCTACAATATGATTAAAGATTAGTATTACGTCGATTTATGATAATCGGTAACAAAAAAATCGCACGGAACAAAAATATGTTTCTGTGCGATTTTTAAATTTTATTTTGATTTTACGCAGTAAATTTATCGTTTGATTATAATTCGTTAAACCTTATAATTAACAATTTCGTCAATAAGCTTAGGCAGTTTTTCCTCCATATCCTCATCCGAAAATTGACAGGTACCCACCTTCCTGTGACCGCCTCCGCCGTATTTCAGCATAAGGCTGCCCACGTCCACGTTGGAGGTTTTGTTTATGATGCTGTACCCCACCGCCGCGGAGCAGCCCTTGCCGCCTTTTCCGTTGACTATCCAGACGGAAATGTTCTGTTCGGGATAAAGGCTGTATATCATAAAGCGGTTTCCGGTATATATGGGATCCACGCCTCTGAGATCGGAGATAATAACGTCCTTTTCCACACGGGTATGAAGCTTCACCATTTCCTTGAACTTCTCAGCCTGTTCGTTATATACCTCGATTCTTTCCTTAACGTCGGGCAGATTAAGTATCTCCTCGGTGCTCATGGTGCGGCAGGCGTCGATAAGCTCTTCCATAAGACGGTAATTGGGTATGGTGAAATTTCTCCAACGCCCAAGGCCGGTACGGGGATCCATTAAAAAGCCCACCAAAATCCACCCCTTGGGGTTAAGCACCTCTTCCACCGTCAGATTGCCCGAATCCACCTTATCCACGGCCTCCATCATTTCGTCAAAATGGGAAAAACGTTCTTTTCCGCCGTAATAATCGTAAATTATTCTGGCGCAGGAGGGGGTAAGGCGGCTTTCACCCTTATACTTGCCCTCCAGCTCCAATCTTTCGTGTTCGCTTGAATGGTGGTCGAACCAAAGACCGCAGCCCTCCACGAACGGTACGTTGGCAAGACAGTCGTTTTCGTTGACCGGCACCAATCCGTCCTGAAGATCCTTGGGGTGAGCGAATGTCCAACAGTCAATTACCCCTGCTTCCTTAAGCAGAGCGGCGCAGACCAATCCGTCGAAATCGGAACGGGTTACTAATCTCATGGTTTTTCTCCTTTATAAAACTTAATTTGAAAATCGCCTGAAAGGTATTGTACCAAAGCGATTTTTTGGATGTAAAAATTTGTAAAGTGCGTTACTTATAAGTATAGCATAATTTATTATGATTTTCAAGTGGCGCGAAAAATTTTTGAGTAAACCGATTCATAATCATATTGCTTGAGGACAAAATTTGCGTTAGGGAACCGCTGATAAAAGCGTATCGTAACACAATCAGCCGCGTGAGTACGCTGCTTCGAACAGGGCGATTTTTGTTTTAATCAGCGGTTCCTTAGTAATACGAATTTGAATTGACAAAAAAATTAACAAAAATAATATTTAATTCTTTACATTTTCGACAAAATATGATATAATGAATATAAATTTATGTTTGAACGCTAAAACCTTAACAAACGAAAAACGCGTTGTAATCGGGACGTACTTGTATTAAATTCAACCTTAAGCATTGGGAAAGGACTTTAACATATGAAGGTTAAAAAAGCGGTTATATTGGCTGCTGGATATGGCACCCGAGTTCTCCCCGCCACAAAATCAATACCTAAGGAAATGCTCACCATAGTGGACAAGCCCGCTATACATTATATTGTTGACGAAGTGTCAAGGGCAGGAATAAAGGATATTTTAATAGTAATAAGCCGCGGAAAAACGGCGGTTGAGGATTATTTCGACCGCTCCCCCGACCTGGAAAGACAATTGATAAATTCGGGGAAAAACGAGCTTTATCATCAGCTGGAGGGTATCTCGAGGCTGGCTAAGATACAGTTTGTCCGCCAGCAGGAAATGAAAGGCACCGGCGACGCGGTAATGTCGGCGAGAAGCTTCGTGGGAGACGAGCCGTTTGTGGTGCTTTACGGCGACGACGTAATAATAGGCGACGACCCCGCCACGGCGCAGGTCTGCCGCGCCTATGAGGAATACGGAAAAGGCGCCGTGGCAATGAAACAGGTGCCCAGCGAGCTTGTAATGCGATATTCGAGCCTTAAGGTAAAGCCCAAAAAGGACAACGTTTACGACGTGGACGATATGATAGAAAAGCCGGCGGCGGATCAGATGTTTTCCCACTTCTCGATCCTCGGAAGATGTGTTTTGCCGCCTCAAATCTTTGACATACTGGAAAAGCTTCCCACAGGAGCAAACGGCGAGTATCAGCTTACCGATGCCATGAAGCGCCTTGCCGTGAGCGAGGGTATGTTGGGCGTGGACTTTACGGGTGTAAGATACGACATGGGAAATAAGCTGGGTATATTGAAGGCGGTTGTGGAAGTGGGGCTGAATCACCCCGAAATAGGCGGCGATTTCAAAGAATACCTTAAAGAAATAGCCAAAACGCTTTAAACCTGCCGACTGATATACAATGGCCAACTGGAATTTATGGCACGGCTGTCACAAATACAGCGAGGGCTGCAAAAACTGTTACGTTTACCGCATAGACAGCTCCCACGGAAGAGAGGACAGCTTTATCGTGCGAAAAACCTCGGACTTTGATCTCCCTTTGAGAAAAAACAGGTACGGGGAATATAAGCTTGCTCCAGAAAACGGAGTTGTATTCGCCTGTATGACAAGCGATTTCTTTATAGAAGACGCCGACTGTTGGCGGGACGAAGCGTGGAAAATCATGAAAGCCCGTCCCGATCTTCAGTTCTGTATTGCTACCAAAAGAATAAAGGAAGCCCGTGAAAGATTGCCCTCCGATTGGGGAAACGGCTATGACAATGTGGCCATCGCCTGTACAATGGAGAATCAGAGAGCGGTGGAAGAACGCCTTCCGATCCTTAAAAGCTTTCCCGTAAGGTATAAGCTGATTTTCTGTTCTCCCCTTCTGGAGAATTTACAGCTTTACGGTAGACTTTCCGGCATTGACACCGTAAGCGTCGGAGGGGAAAGCGGAAGCGAAGCCCGACCTTGTAACTGGGAGTGGGTGGAAAATATTTTCAGAGCCTGTAAAAACGACAATGTTCCCTTTCACTACCATCAGATCGGATCCAATTTTATAAAAGACGGAAAGGCATATCACGTTGCCCACAGCAAGCAGTTTGGCCAGGCGAAAAAAGCCCATAAGCTGCTGGAAGACAGTGTGCTCCAAAACAAAAACAATTCGGGAAATTCCTCCGAAAGAAAGGAATGATGATAAATTTGGAAATCAACGGATTGACTCAGGAAGAATTACAGGAATTATCGGATATAGACGGCTATGGAAAATGGCTTAAAATAGAACGCTACTACCCGGAAACAAGATACATACCCGACGGCAGCAAGCTGAAAACGGGCGTTATCGCCATACCTCCGAGACCTCTGCCGTCCGTTTCGCCCTTAAGGCGGCTTTATATGATAACCTCGACGGACGGAAAAAAGCTTCTTATGAAAACCGACGATATATCCCATTTTGACCGGGAGGGAGAAATCGCCGAATTCGCCGACCGCGCCTTCGGGGAACAAGGGGTGTATGTTTCTTACCCCGTGGAGGTGGGACCCTACGCCGAAGAAACCAGGGTATACAGCATATATATATTTTTCGGCGGGGACAATCTGGCGAGACAGCTTCCCGCAATTTATGTGCCGCAGCAGCATGAGCTGGGAATCGAGGCGGGAAAACAGCTGAAAAAATTTCACTTAATTACCCCTATCGGCGACGCGGCTCCGAGACAGCCGAGGGAAGATATTTTTCTTTTGCTGACTCAGTTGGAAGAAAAAGGCATAACATATCCCGGATTCAAAGAGGCGGCAAGCTTTATGAAGAAGCGCTTTGACATTGCCTCCGGACGCCCTGTTAACGCCCTTCACGGCGATTTTTCCGCCAACACTTTGTTTATAGACAAGGGGCTTAATGTGGGGATGCTTCCCCTTGAGGATCCCCACTGGGGCGACCCCATAAAGGATCTTATCTCTCTTCAGGACAGTTACAGTCTGCCGTTTATGAAAGGGGTACTTAAGGGGTTGTTTGACGGAGCGCCCCCGTCGGATTTCTTTGAGCTTCTGGCTTATTACGGAACCGAAAGAGCCCTGTCCGACATCAACGCTGCCTCTAACGAAGAAGAAAAGGCTGTTGCTATAATAAGAGCCCGCAAAATGGCCGCCGATCTGGATAATTATCAGACAGTTATGCCCGGTTGGTATTAAGGCTACTGTCAACTGCTCCCCAAAATAATACGAAAAAGCGAAAGAATTTATATGAGAAATATCATACTGATCGGAATGCCCGCCTGCGGCAAAAGTACCGTCGGCGTGCTTTTAGCCAAAACCTTAGGCGTGGATTTTACGGATACCGACCTGATTATTCAGCTTAAACAAAAAAGCACTCTTCAGCGTCTTATTGACATAAACGGCCTTGAAAAATTTAAAGAATATGAAAACAGCGCGCTGATGTCAGTGACCTGCGAATCCGACACGGTGATTGCCACCGGCGGCAGCGCGGTATTCTGCGACAAGGGAATGCATCATCTGAAACGCAACGGTATTTGCGTGTATTTGGAGCTGCCCTTGTACGATATCAGCTCCCGCCTGTCAAATATAAAAACGCGGGGCATTGCCTGCCGCCGCGGCGAAGGTTTGGAAGAGATATTTAAAGAACGTGAGCCGCTTTACAATAAATATGCAGACATAAAAATAAACTGTGAGGACAAAAGCTGTGAACAAACGGTGGAAAAAATAATTGCCGCGCTGAACATAAAGCCGTAAAAGGGTCGTAAAATCCGCAAGGGATTTCTTCGGTTTTCCTTTTTCTCTCTTGTTTTGCGGCAGTTTAAACCAACGTTTTTTGATATATTATATAACGATGTGAAAAAAATTTAAATTTTTTAAAAAAGGTATTGACAAATCCTCGGAAATGTGATAATATTATAGGGTCGTAAAAATTGGGGCGTCGCCAAGTGGTAAGGCAGTGGACTCTGACTCCACCATTTCGAGGGTTCAAATCCTTCCGCCCCAACCAAGTTGAAAGCTACATTTTTAGTGCAAAATGCACAAAGAATGTAGCTTTTTCTTTTACACAATAACCAACCGCAGGTTAAAAAGCCTGCGGTTTTCTGTTAGGAGGTAATGGCATGAACAAACTAAGGGTAGCTGCTTATTGTAGAGTAAGCACTAATCACGAAGAACAGGAATCAAGCCTTGAAACACAATTTTCCTATTATGGCAGACTCATTGCGGGGCATGATGGCTGGCAACTTGTGAAAATCTATGCCGAACGTGCGTCGGGAACACAAATGAAAAAGCGTCCCGAGTTCATGAAGATGATCAAGGCTTGCAGACAAGGAAAGATTGATTTGATTCTAACAAAGTCAATAAGCCGATTTGGAAGAAACACGTTGGATACGCTTAAAGTATTATACGAACTCTTTAATTTAGACGTCAAGGTCTACTTTGAAAAAGAGAACTTAAATAATTTTGATAAGGAGATGCGAACAACAATGGGAATTTATGCAGGATTTGCTCAGGAAGAAAGCAAGAGCATGAGCGATAATATTAAATGGGGCATTCGTGAGAAAATGCGAGAGGGTAAGGTTTGTCTCAATTGCACACGATTCTTAGGTTACACCAAAGATAAAAACGGTAAATTGGTCGTTGTAGAATCTGAGGCAGTTATTGTTAGAAAGATATTTGAGCTGTATTTGAATGGCTTTGGTGTTCGTAAAATCAAGAAGTACCTTGAGGAGAACGGTATCAAAACTGTGACTGGTAAGGGTGCCTGGAGCACTTCGACAATTGACCGTATTCTATCGAATGAAAAGTATGTCGGTGATGTGCTTATGCAAAAGAGCTTTACCGATGACTTCCTGACAGGAAAGCGTAAGAAGAATGAAGGTGAATTAGCTATGTATTTCATCGAAAATGACCATGAAGCAATTATTGGCAGAGAAATATTTGAAGCTGTTCAAAGGCACAAAATCAAGCAAGAATAAAATATTAGGTTTATCTAATAATTCGCATAATTATGAGGAGCGTTATAAATTGTTTTTTTGAGCGTATAGCATTGGAAATCTAATTACTTTGAATAGTTTTCTGGCGAAAGTCAAAAAATCTTTTTGTCAACGATGACACAGACTATTTCAAATTCGAATACACCTTACTTTATATTTGTAAACGGCATATTTGCCTAAGGTTGATGCGTCAGAAATTATAAAATCGAATGCCCTTATCTAAGCGATTTGGTATGCTTGGAATTTTATAGACGAAATTGCAAAAATAGCAAAACTGTCAAATGAAAATTCAAGGTTTCGAGATTTTAACGTCCTGTTTACAATTTGAAGCAGTTTAAAGCGTTTATTATCGGTAATTACTATTTTGATTCTAATGGAGTCCTTTTCCCTATTATGTTCCTTTTAAATGTATTATTTAATAATAATTCTGATAGTCTGACCTGATAATCTATTTCTAAAAAATAAACTTCAATGTTATTGACATTCGTTTGTATTTAGCGGTATAATATGGGTGGAGAACTTTTCTGACGGCATACGCAAAAGCGTATAAACATAATGATTATATGGTGGTTTATATGAATATTACTGATATTATTAATTATAATGTTCCTTACAATCAACGCAATTTAGACTCGCTTGTTGAAAAAATTAGGAAAAATTCTGTTGTTCCATTCGTTGGAGCTGGATTATCTATGTTATTTGAGAATGTATATCCATCATGGGGCGACTTTTTAAAACAAGCATTTAAATTTTTTTCTGCTTCGTTAACATTAAGTGAGAATGAATTTGATAAAAATAATAATGAAGAAAAGGCAAATTACCTTTTTAGAAATATAGGGAAAGCAACATTTGCTGATTATTTACGAGAAACATTTGGAGATCATCTTTTAGAAAGAGAAATATGTGAGTTTACTGATAAACCTGTATATTTGCTTCCGTTAATTTTTAATTCTGGATTAATTGTTACAACCAATTATGATAGAGTTATTGAAAAAATATTTTCTGCACACTCAAAACAGTTAGTTGTTGCACATCCAGGCCATTTTGAAGCTCTAAACAGGGCACTTGGAGACAATGAACTTTTATTGTTTAAAATGCATGGTGATATATGCGAGCCAGACACATCGGTTATTCTTACTGGAGAACAATATGATAAGGCATATTCTAATCCAAAATTAAGAGAAACGTTAAAAAGAATTATCACTTGTAAAACTATGTTGTTTTTGGGGTGCAGTTTGATTAACGATAGATATTTGGATTATTTTATAGATTCACCATTATCAGGAACAAGGCATTTTGCAATTATTCCGTGTGAACAATCTTTAATTAGTGAGAGAAGAACATATTTAGAAAATAAATATTTAATTCAAAGTATTATTTATCCTAATGATGAGCATCAATGCGTTTACGAAATACTTAAATACATTGTAGATTCAGTAAAATTAGAAAATGAGAGTTCACATAATCAACCAATTTTAAATAATGAATGGTTCAATATGCAGAATTTTATTCAAATAAAAAATCTGGGTGACAGATATATGCCAGATTTGAATGTTGAACTTGAGATTAGTAAAACATTTGAAGCACTTGGAAGAAGTGATGAATTCTTTGACTATTTCCTTAATGAAACAGATAAAATAATTTGTGAATTGAGTAATCTGAAAATACCCGAGATATTAAAAGAAACTAATATAATTGGGGAAACAGTAAAGTCACTTTCTATAACATCTTTAGATGAATTAGATGTTGATAAAATTCTGAAAGCTATTGAAAATATTCGTAATTTTCTTAATGAACATAATTTTAAAACAGAAAATGAATATTATTGTGCTAAAAAAGCCTCTTATTCACTTGAAAATTATGCTAAGATAATAACATCTAAGGAAATAAAAGCATTTAATACACCTTTTGTTCTGTTGCATGGTGAAGGTGGTGTTGGAAAGTCTCATCTAATTGCGGATGTGATAACTAAGCGAATAAACCGGAAGCAAAAATCAATCTTGCTTTTAGGACAACATTTCAAGCAGGAAAAACCATCGGATGAAATCCTGAGGTTACTTGATATAAAAATAAATTTTGAAGCTTTTCTTGATATCCTCAACAATATTGCTGAGAAAGAAAAATCCAGAATTATTATTTTTATAGATGCACTTAATGAAGGCAAAGGGAAAAGTATTTGGAATGCATATTTACCAGAGATTGTTGAAAATATAAAACGATGTCCTTGGCTTGGATTAGTTGCTTCTATAAGGACGGAATATGTTAATAGTCTGTTCTTTGAACAATCTAAATTAAAGAATAGTTTTGTTGCTTTACAACATACTGGTTTTTCAAATCTGGAATATGAAGCTGTAAAAAAATATTTTGAATATTATAAAGTTACTTGTTTGGATATACCCCTTTCAGATCAAGAATTCAAAAATCCCTTGTTTGTCAGAATGTTTTGTAGTAGCTTTAGCGGACAAACAGTCAATTTGAATGAAATAAGTTTTACGGATATTTATAAAAATTATTTATCAAGAATAAATGATGAAATTGCAGGCAAATGTAATTACAGCAAACATATTAATGTTGTAGAAAAACTTCTCGATGCACTTGCAGAATATAAATATCAAAAAAACTTAAAAAATAATTTTATGCCATTAGATGATTGTATAGAAATTATAACCGAAATCGAAAATAAATTTAATTTATCATCGTCACTGTTGGATGAATTGATTTCTTGCGGTCTTTTGACACAAAACATTTTTTCTGGTGGAGAGGAATATATTTTTGTAACTTATGAAAAACTTGAAGATTATTTTTATGGGAAAAGGCTTGTCAGGGAACTTGAAGAAAAAGGAATAGATGAATTTAAAAGAAATCATTGCGATCTTGTGCATTATCCGGATGTTCTTGAAGCATTTTCGATAGTATTATCTGAAAGCAATCAATTAGAACTATTTGAGTTGTTTGAAGCCGATAAATATAATGTAATTGAGGCTTTCTGTCGTACACTTAAATGGAGAAAGATGAGGAGCCTAAAAGAGAATATTCGAGATTATATAAACGCTACGGTTTTAAAAACAGAGAGTTATGTTTTCTTTGAACAACTTATTCTCATTGCTCCGAAGATTAGTCATGCACTAAATGCGGACTCTACAGTAAAAACTATCATGGAATGTCAAATGCCAGATAGAGATAGTTTTTTTATTCCGCTTTTTGACAGCTTGTTTTTTGATGATAATTCTGTTATAATGCAATTAATAGATTGGTGCCTGCAAAGCAAAGAAGGATATAATGTAAACGATGAAACGATACGACTTACAGCTATTATGCTTTCGACATTTATGATATCATCAAACCGAAAATTGAGAGATATGACTACAAAAGCCCTCGTAATTCTGCTTAGTGGGCATATCAATATCTTAATCAAAGTTATGAAAACTTTTGAAGCTATTGATGACCCATATGTTACAGAGAGACTGTATGCAGTTGCATTTGGGTGCATCACAAATGCAACTGCACTAAGTGAAATTGGAGAGCTTGCTATTTATGTTTATAACACTATTTTCAATGCTGATATAATTTATCCCAATATTCTTATACGGGATTATGCTAAAAGCATTGTAGAATATGCAAAGTATAAAACAAGCAGTGCCAAACTAAGTTGTCTCCAAGTTCAACCGCCTTATAAATCTATCTTTCCAAACATACCGCCAGACAAAGAAATTGACAAGTTTAGATATGATTATAACAGCCCAAATTTTAAAGATTATTTTTGGAGTCAAAATATAATACTAAACTCTATGCAAGTGGAATATGATCGTAATGGGCAGCCAGGTGGATATGGTGATTTTGGCAGATATATATTTCAAAGTTATTTTTCATCATGGGAAAATTTGGACTATAATGATTTGAAAAATATTGCTATTAAGAGAATTTTTGAATTGGGATATGATGTGGAAAAACACGGAATATATGATCGTAAATTTTCAAACGGAAGAGCTAGGAATGAATCATATGAACGCATAGGAAAGAAATACCAGTGGATAGCGTTGTATGAGTTAGCTGCTCAAGTTGCAGATAAATATAAAATGAAAATCTATACTGATGAATATGGAAGTAGTGATGAAATGTATTGTAAAGGTTCATTTGAACCAAATATAAGGGACATTGATCCAACAGCAATGCTTATTTCCTCTACTATAAAAAGTAATAAGATTCATAAAACAATATATACATTTCCAAGTGAATGCTGTGAATCGTGGATTAATGATTTTAAGGACTTTCCTGATATAAATAAAATGATCCATTCAATCCATAATGATGAAACTTACATCCTTTTAAACGGGCAATACTTGTGGAATGAAAAAAATAATATACCGCATAACTTCATGGATGAAATTAGGGATATGTGGATATTAATTAATAGTTATATCGTTAAAAGCGATAATTTGCAGGAATATATTAGTGCATTTGCAGATTGCGAAGTTGACTTTATGGGAAGGTGGGCATCTGAGCCTACCGAAAACTTTAATATGTTTAATAAAGAGTTTTATTGGTCCGATGTGCATGATTTTTTTTGCAATCCTTACTATGGTCAAGATGATTGGACAGAACTTAGCCGTTTTGACAATAAAATGATTTGTAAGGGCAAAAAGGTTTTGATTCCAACATTCAGGTATTGTTCTGAAAGACACGGTGATCAAGTAGAAGATGGATTGGCGTCTTGGTATAAACCATGCCGGGAATTATTTGATGATCTTGCGTTAGCATACGGTTATGGAAATAGTATGTTGTATGATAATTTTGGAAATCTGATTTGTTTTGACAGCGGTGAACTTCTTAATGAAGATATAGGCTTTTTCATCAAATTAGATTCTCTTAAAGATTTTTTAAAAGCAAAGGGGTACTCAATTTTTTGGACGGTTCTATCAGAAAAAAGAGTTGATGAAGTAGAACGAAGTGTGCTGGGTAAAAGAAAGTATAAAATGCCCCATCTTTCTGGTTATTTTTATTTTAACGAAAGTGGTGAAATTGTTTTTAACTCAAAACAATTTGACTTTTAAATCAGGTTATTTTATCCACGGCATCTCTATTTTGTTTATATGTAAAAATCTTTTTCAGATAGATGTGACATCAGCGTTCCGCTAGGACCGGATAAGCTCCCATTTTCACAGGAGCTTATTTTTGTATTGTTTCCACCAAAAATCTTTTTGGTCACAATAACACATAAAGGTAAACTTTCATAGGTTCTAAATAAAAAGCCTATGAAAGTATTCTTTATTTAAAGCAAAAAGCACTCGGCGAAGCGGTTCGACACTCCGCCGAGTGCAAAAAATCAAATGAATCCAAACTCCTGTTACCTTTTCTTTTGACGTGTCAACCCAACAACGCACAATGGCACACGCCCCTGTACTTGCTTCCGAGGTAGCTCAACCGAAAAGGTGTATATACTCGCTATGATACTCAGTCACGGCGCAGTTGTTACGGAAACAGAGGAACTTGTTTCTTGCAGGAGGGGTTATTCAATTTGTACGGCTAAGTGCATTGACTTTGCCGGAAGCGAAAAATTGACCGTATTATCACAACGCTGACAATTTTTCGGTATATTTTAATTGCTTGAAAAAGCAACTAAAATCAACGAAACTCGAAAAACAAACAAAAGCACGCTCACTGCCATACCAAAACAGTGAACGTACCCTTGACAAATGTATCTAAACGTGTTAAAATGTATACACGCTTAAAGCATAATCTAAGACGCTCGACTGCTGGTAACAGTCGAGGGTTTACGGGTAAAGGAGTTGCTAAATCAACTCCTTTACCCGATTATGTTTTTCAAAGATATTTATATGTTTTTATTATAAACCTTTTTTCGGAAAATGTCAATAGAATATGAAAAATTTTTTAAAAATTGTAAAAAATTTGTGATTATTTTCTCATATAAAAAGCAATTATGCAGAAATTTGAAAAGAAAAACGGAAAATTGAAATCAAGCGCAAATTTTCCTATTTCCGGCGAATTTTATGTAAATAATCTTTTCAGCTGAGCAAATAACGTTGGCATACTTTTAGCAGCTTTTCATACCCAAAAACGTCCTGACATAAAAAATCAAACCGCAGTTATCACAACATAATAAACAAGCATAAAAATGTTTCTTTTTCGTCTTTCCTCTAACGGTCTTGTTAGGGAACCACTGATTAAATCGGATGCGCGCATCTTGCTTGCATATTTTCCGTCAGATTGCACAACTTCTCCTTGACGGGCGCTAGCCCGCCTGCGTCGAATTTGTACAATCTGACGAAAAATCTGCCGCGCAATATACACACCGATTTAATCAGCGGTTCCTTAGATTATACTTGTATAACATTACGGGAGTACCATCTTAAATTTTTGAGAAACAGACGCAAAAAAATGCCGGATCCTGCTGCGAATCCGGCTTATCTTCTGTTTTAAAAACTCTCCAAATACAGGTGCCGCACTGGTGGGGGTATCAGCTTCTTCGGGTTGATATTCGCAATCCAAGCTTACATTATCCGATTCTGGTTCATACTCAAAATCCTGATATTCTTCGCTCGTCTCACAGCAATCGGATTGAACGCATATTTCATTGAGAATAGACGTATTGCCCATTAAAACTTCTTTTATGATCTGCCAAAGTTCAAAAAAGATTGTTTTTTGTTTTCTGATCCAATTAAGCAGCTTATCTGTCTTTTCGGATCCGACAATACGTTCTATTTTTTTTATAAGAAAGTAACGGTTATGCCCCTTGCTGCCGTCCTTTTTGATATAATTTTCTTTTTTTATGATTCCTTTTTCCTCCAAGACAGTATAGGCTTTCACAATAGACGACGCGCCCATTTTGTCGGTCTTTGAAATTTGCGTAAACGACGGAAAACAGAAGGGATCGTTAAAAGCAAACATATACAGGGTTAATAACAGCTCTGTTGCAACAGACGACATTTCAACGAAAATAAATTCCGAAGGCAGGAGAAAATAGTCGCTTTGCGGATCGAAATTGCAGACGGTTATCGTATTGCAGGTCTGTCTGCCTGTCACAGGGCTTATATTGTGTTCCATTCTTATGTACCCGTTGGTTTGCAGATAGCGCAAGGTTACATTAACGCTTCTTTGGCACTCCATAAAATTTTGTGTAAAAGTAAATCCAACCAGTCAAGAGCAGGGCTTGCGAAGCAAGCACGATTTGGGATTTCCTCTTAATTGCCATACTCCCGTGGGCGGAGACGGTATGCGCGCCGAAGGCGTGAATACCGTCTCCGCCCACGGG
>CATLBH010000019.1 GCA_949878745.1 uncultured Ruminiclostridium sp.
TTTTTTCTTTTATTTCAGCTACATTTTTTGTGCTAATTTTATATGTTTTTGGCATTTTTTTCACCCTGTTTTAGTATACCATATTTTGTCGTTTTTGTCTATTGTTTAATTGGTTTTTAGTATAAATATAAACAAAACGGACTTTGCGTTTTTACGCAAGTCCGTTTTGTTTATATGAAAAATATTATAATTCCTCTGTTTCCCCCAGTTCTTCGTCAACTCTCTCCACCCAACAGATCCCCTCGGCTTTATGCACCACCGTAACGTCCTCACCGACTCCGATATCCGTTTCATTCGCCGACATAGCTGTCATTATATAGCTTCGTCCTTTATACACAAACTCGATTTTTCCGTATCCTCCGTCAACTATTTTCTCGGTACAAACCGCCTTATCGTCCGCGTCGGGTCTGTTTTTCGGAAGCTCCTCGCCTTTTGCCTTCAAAAAAATATTATAAAATAAATGCTTTTTTAAATACATAACAATACAGGCGAAAACCGTTCCGCAGAAAACCGACCCCGCAAAAGGCATTTTCACCGCCGATAAAATCAGACCCAATGCCGAAAAAGAAAGAATAAAAACAAGGATATCCGATAGGGTGTGGGGGCAAAAGTCCTCAAAGGGCACCGTTTTTCCGTGAAAATCAAAAAAATATCGTTCCGCTCCGAAGTGTTTCATTTTATAAACGGAGCGGAGAATCATTTCAGCCGCCAGCGCCACAAAAGAAATCACCGTCGGCACAAGAAAAAAAATCATCATTTCTTATATCTATTTATCGTCGTTTTCGCGGGGAGGCTTTATGACGAACTTAAGATTTCCTATCCTTCTTTCGTTCAAATCCTGAACCGTAATATCGAACTCCTCCGTCTCTATCTTGTCCCCGGGAGAAGGAATTTTTCCGAAAAGCTCAAGCACCCAGCCGCCCACGGTGTTGAAGTCCCCGTTTATCTCGTAATCCATATCTCTGCTCTCGAAATAACGGTTAAAATCCACCTTGGAAACCTCGCCGCTCACTATAAAGGTGTTGTCCGACAAAAACTTTATGGGCATACATACCTCGTCGTTTTCGTCCCATATTTCCCCCACAAGCTCCTCCAGCACGTCCTCCATGGTCACTATACCCGCCGTGCCGCCGTACTGGTCAACCACCACGGCTATATGCTCCTTTTCCTTCTGCATTCTCTTAAGCAGCTCGGAAATGTGCATAAGGCTCGGAATATACATTATGTCCGAGATGATCTCCGACAGGCTGAAATGAGGATCCTCCATCATTTTCTGGGTAAAATCACGATAGCTTATGACTCCCACTATGTGGTCAAGGGACTTTTCGTAAACGGGAAGCCTTGTATACGCTTCGGACTTGAAAAGCTCCATTATTTCCTCGTTTTCGTCGTAAAGATCCACGCCCACCACATTTACTCTCGGCTGCATTATTTGCTCCGCCGTGGTTTCGTCAAATTCCAGTGCGTTGCGCACCAAGGTGCTTTCCTGCGCCTCCAGAACGCCTTCGTCCTCGATCTCGTCAATAATGTGCATTAGCTCCTGCTCGGTAACGGTGACCTCGCTTTTCTTGTTGAAAAGCTTTGTGGCTCCCTTTTGTATTAAAAGAAATATTGCCGATATGGGGGTAAGAACGTACATAAGTCCCAATAAAATTCGGCTGAAAAAGATGGACATAGCCTCGGCGTTGCCTTTTGCTATTGTTTTGGGAGTAATTTCGCCGAAAATAAGCACAATAATGGTTGTGGCGGCGGTGGCTATCACAGGCCCCTGATCTCCGAAAAGGGAGACGCACAGTATTGTCGCCAGCGAAGAGGTTCCGATATTTACTATATTGTTTCCCACCAGAATCGTGGTAAGACACTTGTCATATTTCTCTATGACCTTAAGAGCGCAGCCCGCGCCTTTGGAGCCTTCCTCGTGCATATATTTCAGCCTAATTCGGTTAGCGCTGGTAAAAGCGGTTTCCGCGGCCGAGAAAAAGGCGGACAAAAATACTAAGATCACGATGATTATGACTGCTTGTGTGGTATCCATGGCTGTTGAAAATTTTCCTTTCTTAAAAAATGCGTTTTTATGTTGAAAAATATATTAAAACGTAGTATAATAAAATAAAAATAAAAAAAAGGATTTATCGTAAATGAGTATTGACGTAAAAAATATTTTAAAAAGAGCGGTGCGCCCGAAGGAATGGAAAAGCCTTTATCGGGAAAACAGGGAAATCGTAAGCTACGTGTTTTTCGGAGTGCTTACCACCATAGTCTCCTTCGGAACCTATTATCTTTTCCGCTTTATCTTTCCCGATGAGAAAAGCGTACCGATGTTTCTCCGCTGGACATTCAATCTTACCTCCGTTTTCAGTACGGAAAGCGCCACGGTTCTGCCCGTGATTTTATCTTGGATATGCGCGGTTTTGTTCGCTTATGTCACCAACCGTATTTGGGTTTTTGAGAGCAGGGCTAAGGGAATGGCAATTTTGGGCGAATTTGTCCGATTCTGCGGGGCGAGGGTGCTCACTCTGTTTGTGGATTTGCTTATAATGTTCCTTTTGGTGGATCTGTCGGGCATAAACGGCACCTTATGGGAATTTTTCGCAAAGGTGGTATCCAACGTATTTGTGCTGGTACTGAATTATATTTTGAGTAAGCTTATAGTATTCAGGAAAAAGAAGGGAAGCGGGGCTGTAAAATAACTAAAAAACTTAGGAGTTATCTAAACATACGATAATAGCACTCATCGGCACAACATTTTATTCGAGAGAAAGGCCGCCTGACAATAAAACGCCCAGAGGGGGAAGGAAGGGATTCTTAAGGTGAAACCTAAGGGGGGGAGAGTGGGGGACAGGCTTCGCCGAATCGGTATATTTTTGATAAAAACAAGCTGCATTATAAGTCAAACCAACATTGCGAAGCCTGTTCACCTTCTCCCCCCTTTGGTGTCACCTTAAGCCCCCGCGGGAGCGGCTCAACACGGCAGTGCAAAAATAAAGCATTATAAAAAGGGTTCGACTTTCGAACAAAACCTTATCCCCGATAGGCAAGAACTTTTTTAAACCCCCTTAAGAATTGAGAAAATGCAGCCCCAGCGACTCGTCGCCCAAACGGCAGGCGAATCTGACGGGAATGTCGGTGAATACGATTCTGTCGAAGCGTATATATTTTTCTATTTCGCGCCTGTACCTTTCGATGGCTTTTCCGAAGGGCTTGGGGCAGCTTACGACCATTATGCTTTTATCTATGTTTTTACTCCCTTTAAGCATTTTCCGTATATAGCTTTCAAAATATTCCCTCCCGTTTTTAAACACCGCTCCCGAGATAACCGAACCGCTTCTCACGGTCAGGGTGGGGGATATTTCGAAAAGATCCAAGGCGGAGGAAAGCGCTTTCGGGGCAAGATTCAGCCATCCCAGCCAGAACGCGTTTTTTGAAGCGTAGCTGCTGTTGATATGGCGATCAAGCTCGTCTATGCTTTTGATAATGAATTCGGGTGAAAAGCCTTCGGCGGCAAGCCTTGCCGCCTGGGAAATCTGAAACAGCATACCGCCGCCCACCTGTCTGGAATCCGCCACGAAAACGTTTTTCAGCTTTTCAGCCGCTTTCAGGGCGTTGTAATAGGAGGTTCGGATATTGGCGGCGCAGCAGAGGTGACAGATACACGGCGTGTTTTTTAGGTGTTTTAAAAAGAATTTTTCATAATCCTCCGAAGAGGGGCAGATCAATTCGGGGGCTTTGCGTTCCCGCCCGGCGTATTCGAGAATGTTTTCCGAGGTTATTTCGTAGCTTTCGCGGAAGCTGCCGCTTTTGGTTTTCACCTCCGCCTGAATTACGGGAACCTCGCCGGAAACCAGCTCAGGGGGGATGTAACAGGTGGAATCGGCGGTTATCAGGGTCTTGTTCATTTGTAAATCCTTTCAAAAGGGCTGTGGAAAAATCGGAAGGCGCGGGAACGGTTTTGGCCATTGCTCCCGAAATAACGTCGACGTTTTGGAGCTGCACCCAAAAAATCGTTAACGTTCCGAAATTGCTCCCAAAAAATCGTCGACGTTTCAAAATTGCTCCCAAAAATCGTTATCGTCTCGGATCGTCATAATGAATATCCCTTCGGGGATCAAAATCGGGGTCGGAGCTGTCTTTTATGACGGTATCCAGAACCGCTTCGTTAAGTATGCGCGATAACGAAGCTATATTCACCGGCCGGCTCAGCCTGTGAACGTTTTTTGGCATAATTCCTTTACCCTCGTCCGAATCGCACAGGGCGACTATTATAAGCCTTCTGGACAATATTCTGAAAACGGGACTGTCAAAGCTGTAAAAGGAATGATCCGCAAATATGTGGGTAAGCTCCGAGGAGTCCTTTTTTACGCTGAACTCCGTTCTGGTGAGACAGACCTCGCTTTTTACCCCCATTTTTTCAAGCTGACCGCTTATGCGTTCCCCATCGGACTTTTCCTTTACGTAAATAAGCGCGTTTATTTTTTCCTTTCCGCGTATTTCCGCGAAGGAGGAGGGGTCCTTCACCCCTTGAGGGAGCGTTATCACAAAGCCCGTGCCGCAGGTGGGGCGGCGGCGGACGTAAATAAACCCGCCCATAAGAGTAACCAGCTCCTTGACAATGGCCAATCCCACATGGGATACGATCTGTTTCCCCCGTTTTTCCGCGTAAACGGTAAACATTCTTCGTGCGGCGCTGTCGGTGAAGCCCACTCCGGTGTCGGTAACACGGATTTGAAGGTTAACCCCGTTCTCCGTTTTTCGGGAGGAAAAGGCGATGGAAACGCTTCCGTTTTCGGTGTACTTGGCCGCGTTTTCGAAAAGGTTCATTATCACCTGTATTATTCTGTCCATATCCCCTATCATAACCGCGGGGATATCGGGCTGGCAGTCGATTGAGTAGCTTATCCCGTTGCCCGCCGCAACCGCTATCAGCATGGAACAGGAGTCGGCTATTTCGTTAACAAGCTTTCCGAAAACGTAGGGGGCGTTCACGGTCTTAAGCCTTTTGTTTTCGATAAGGGCATAGTCCTCGGCGTCGTTGAGAACGGTCATAAGGTGTTTGGTATCGCTTTTTATCGTATTTATCCTTTCGCGCACCGCCTCGGGAAGATCGCCGTCCTCCAGTCGGCTTTTACAGTAATCGCTCAGCTTGTCCGAGGCGAGCCGCATTTGAGACGCGGCGGCGGCCCAGAAAGCGTTTTTCCTGTTGTCGGAGGCGATAAGCTCCTTGTTCCTTTGTCTGAGACGTATTAAATTCCGCCTTACCGCATATACAAAAAGAGTCATGGCAAAGGCGGAGAAGTTATAGCAGACGCACATGGTCAGATAAAACAGCATAAAATGATCCCATTCATCGGCGAAAAAGAACACAACGCTCCCTATAAGCACAATGTCGGTTATTATAATATGCCAAATACAAAGCTTCACCGATAAAAAGAAGCCGCAGCAGACTACGGCGCAGGCAAACAAAAGCGGCAGATAAAGCTCGCTTTGATTTATTACCGACATAATGAAGCAGGACGCGGCGTAAAAGCTCACAAGAACAAAGGGCATTACGCGTCTCAGCTTTCCGCTGATAAATACCGCCAAGGGAGCCGCAAGAAGAACGCAGCCGCAAATCACCGCCGTATTTCTCATATCCCGTTCGAGAGTGAGACAGGAGTATACAAGATGCACCGTGGTGGAAAAAAAGAAAAGAGTGAACAACGCGATCATTACATTTTTATATTTAAACATGGGTAAAACCGTTTCCTCCGAAGGTTTTCACAAGCCGTGCCCCTACGGGAAAAGTAGGGAATTTTTACAGGTATATTAAAAAATATTTTACCACAAAATCCTGAATTTTGCAATATTAACGGTATATTTTTGTTAAATTTTATTGATTTTTATTGATTTTTTTATTTATTGCTCCCAAAATAATAAAGGAACCGAAAGGACATAAGCCATGAGCAACGTAACCTATAAATACATCAAGCAGAACAAGGACGTTCAGACCTATATAAATCACGCCGACGCCGCCTTAAGCTCCATAGGCTATACCGAACATTCAAACGCCCATGTGGAGCGGGCGGCTCATACGGCGAATATGATATTGTCGGAGCTGGGCTATCCCGAAAGGGACTGTGAGCTGGCTCAGATAGCCGCTTATATGCACGACATAGGCAATGTGGTAAACAGAGTGGATCATGCCCAGAGCGGCGCGATAATGGCGTTTCACATACTGGAGGGAATGGGAATGCCCGCTGAGGAAATTTGCATAATCATATCGGCCATAGGAAACCATGACGAGCACACCGCCGCTCCCGTGAACCATATAGCCGCCGCGGTTATCATAAGCGACAAAACCGACGTGCGGCGGTCTAGGGTCAGGGGCGCGAAAAACTATGACGGGACGGATATAAGCGACGTTCACGACCGCGTAAATTACGCCTGTGAACAGTCGAAGGTGTATTTTACCGACGATAAGACTTCTCTTATACTTGATCTTACCATCGATTTGAGGATAAGCTCCATTATGGAGTATTTTGAAATATTTATGGACAGAATGATACTTTGCAGAAAGGCCGCGAAAACGTTGGGGGTTGAGTTTCAGCTGGTTATAAACAATCAGAAGGTGCTTTAATTTTAAAAATAATTCAAAAAATCTCCTTTGGCGTTTACATGCCAAGGGAGATTTTTTTTACGGTTACGAAAAGCTCAGTCTACGTTTTCTTCAATGTACTTAACGATGTCGCCAACGGTCTTGATATTCTCAACCTGATCATCGGGAATCTCGATGTCAAATTCTTCCTCAAAGCTCATGACCAGATCGACGATATCAAGGCTGTCAGCGCCCAAATCGTCCTGAATAACGGCGTCCATTGTAACCTTGTCCTCTTCAACGTCAAGCTGATCCATAATGATAGATCTTACCTTTTCAAATACCATAATTAAATTTCCTCCAGTAATTTAAAAAAATTAATATTATATAACGGAAGTTTTAAGGCTGTTCCTCAAACATTCCGATTTTCCTGAATTTATTATACCTATTTTCGAGCATTATGTCAATATCCGTTTTGGAAATTCTTGAAATTGCTTCAGATAAATATTCACCAATATTCGACGCGGTGAGCTTCATATCGTTTTGCGCGCCGCCCGCCGCTTCCGAAATTATTTTATCGCACACGCCGAAGCCCAGAAGATCCTCGGCGGTGATTTTCATCAGCTCACAGGCTTCCTTTTCTCTTCCCGGATCCTTCCAGAGTATGGAGGCGAAGCCTCGGGGGGAAATAACCGAATACAAAGCGTTTTCCAGCATGGCAAGCTCGTCGCACACCGCGAGAGCCAACGCCCCCCCGCTTCCTCCCTCGCCCAGCACCACGGACACCACGGGGGTTCGCAAGGTCATAAACTCCATCAGATTTCTCGCTATCGCTTCGCCCTGTCCCCTTTTTTCCGCTTCTATGCCGCAGAAAGCGCCCGGCGTGTCCACAAGGCAGATAACCGGCCGATGAAATTTTTCGGCCTCTTTGGCCAGTCTCAGCGCCTTTCGGTAGCCTTCGGGGTGCGGCATGGAGAAGTTGGTGCGCTTGTTTTCCTCTATGTTCCTGCCCTTTACCTGCGCCAGTATTGTAACGGGTATGCTGTTCAAGGTGGCGATACCGCCTATTATGGCGTGATCGTCCCCGAAATGCCGGTCGCCGTGAAGCTCTAAAAAGTTATTGAAAATAACAGGAATGTAATCGCTGACCGTGGGGCGGTTTTTTTGCCGTATCAGGGCGAGCCTTTCGGTAGCCGTTAGCTTGTTCATTTACTTTCCTATTCTCCTTTCGATTCTTTTGGGGGCACTGTCTGTTTTTGGGCGGAAAAGGTTCCGTATTCCTTGGGTAAGGTTAATACTGACAGGGATGTCAGCGCCCGAAGCGGCGGCTTCGCCCGCTTCTTTCTTGGTTTTGATTATTCACTTTTGGGGCGTTGCCCCAAACCCCACTTCCTTTTTGCAGTGCAAAAAGGAAGCGAAAAAAACATTGCGGCTTCGCCGTTTTTTATTTTTTCTTTTTCTGTCTTTGTTTATATTCTATTTCTGCGCCTGCGCCGTCGGTTTTTCCTTCTCATAATTATGCAGCTTCATAATCCGCGCCAACGTCCTTCTCATCATAGTTCTTTCAACAATCATATCCGCAAACCCGTTTTCAAGCATAAACTCCGCCGTCTGAAAATCGTCGGGCAGCTGCTGCTTTATGGTATCCTGTATAACACGCCTTCCCGCGAATCCCACAAGCACCTTCGGTTCCGCAATGATAATGTCCCCGAGACTGGCAAAGGAAGCGTTTACGCCCCCGGTGGTGGGATCGGTCAGCACCGTTATGTAAAGCTGCCCCGCCTGGCTGTGCCTTGCGATAGCCCCGCTGGTTTTGGCCATCTGCATAAGGGAAACTATCCCCTCCTGCATACGCGCTCCGCCGCTGGCAGTAAAAAGGATTACTGGAAGCTTATTCGCCGTGGCGTATTCGAAAAGGCGGGTGATTTTTTCCCCAACCACGCTGCCCATGCTGGCCATCATAAAGTTGCTGTCCATTATCCCGATACAGCAGCGGTAACCGTGTATATGACATTCGCCGGTAACGACGGCCTCTTTGGTTTCGCACTTTTGCTGCATTTCTCTTATCTTTTTTTCATAGTCCGGGAAATTGATGGGATTTTTGCCGATCATACCCGCGTCAAATTCCGTAAAGCTGTCCGCGTCGGCGGTCATATTCAGCCTGTCCTGCCATTTCAGGCGGGCGTGATAATTACAGGCGGCGCAGACTCTTCGGTTTTTCTCGAAGTCCTCCATATACGCCACCGTGCCGCAGCGGGGACATTTAAACAGTAAATCTTTGGGTATGCTCACGTTTTCGCCCGAATCCTCGGACTTTCCCGCCGTTTCGTCGTTAAAACGCGCCTTTACCACCTTAAAAAGATCTTCAAGCAATTTATCCCACCACCTTTATTTTTTTATAAGATTCTTGCGGTTCAAAAAACCTATGTCGAAATCGCCCTTTTCAAAGTCTTGATCTCTCAGAAGGTTAAGCTGAAAATCCACGTTTGTGGTTATTCCCTCGATGAGAAATTCCGAAAGGGCCACCTTCATTTTCTGTATCGCTTCGGCTCTGTCCCTTCCCTTGACTATGACTTTTGCTATCATACTGTCGTAATAGGGGGATATCTCATAGCCTTGGTACACCGCCGTGTCTATCCTAACGCCGAAGCCGCCGGGCATATGAAGGGACTCTATTCTTCCGGGGCAGGGTCTGAATCCCTTTGCGGGATCCTCGGCGTTTATTCTGCACTCTATGGCGTGACCGTCAAGATGCACGTCCTCTTGTTTGAAGTCCAGTTCCGCGCCGTCGGCTATTTTTATTTGTTCTTTTATAAGGTCGATGCCCGTTACCATTTCGGTGACGGGGTGCTCCACCTGAATTCGGGTGTTCATTTCCATAAAGTAGAAATTTCTGTCCTTATCCACAAGAAACTCCACCGTCCCCGCGTTGGTGTAGCCGCAAGCCTTGGCGGCTCTCACCGCCGCTTCGCCCATCTTTTTTCTTAATTCCTCGGTAACTATCACAGAGGGGCTTTCCTCCAACAGCTTCTGATTTCTTCTCTGACAGGAGCAGTCGCGCTCGCCCAAGTACACCGCGTTTCCGTGTTCGTCCGCCAAAAGCTGTATTTCTATATGGCGGGGGTCGACTATGAATTTTTCTATATAAATGTCGTCGTTGCCGAAAAACTGCTTCGCCTCCTGTTTGGCGGCAAAGATTTTTTCTTCCAGCTCCTCTTCGTTTTCAACGTTTCGTATTCCTCTTCCGCCGCCGCCCGCCGAGGCCTTTACCATAACGGGGTAGCCTATTTCCTTTGCCACACGCTTCGCCTGTTCGAGGCTGGTGACAACTCCGTCCGAGCCGGGAACCACAGGAACATCGGCTTCTATCATTGTTTTTTTTGCGTTGGCTTTGTCGCCCATTGCGTCCATGGCTTTCGCGGTGGGACCTATCCATTTTATTTTACACTTGTCGCAAAGTCTTACAAAGCCGCTGTTTTCGGACAAAAAGCCGAAGCCGGGGTGTATCGCCTTCGCCCCCGTTATCTCGCAGGCGGCGATTATGGCTTTTGTGTTTATATAGCTGTCCTTCGTTGCGGCGGGGCCTATGCACACCGCCTCGTCCGCTATCTGGGCATGGAGCGCGTTTTTGTCCGCGCTGGAATAAACCGCCACGGTTTTTATCCCCATTTCGCGGCAGGCTCTTATTATTCTGAGGGCGATTTCCCCTCGGTTGGCAATAAGTATTTTACTGAACATCAGTATACCTCTGTTCTGTATTTATTTTATGGCAAAGGTAATTTCGGCGGACACCGCCTTTTCTCCGTTTACGGTGCAGACGCCCTTGCCTACGCCCACGGGGCCTTTTACCTTTATTATTTCAACTTCGATTCTGAGCGTATCGCCGGGCACAACCTGACGGCGGAACTTCGCTTCTTTAACCCCGCCGAAAAACCCCAGCTTCCCCTTGTTTTCGGGCAATGCCAGCATCGACACCGCCCCCGCCTGAGCCATCATTTCCAGCATAAGAACTCCGGGAACCACCGGATAGTCGGGGAAGTGCCCCTTAAACCAGAATTCGTCCTTATTCATATACTTGATGGCGACCACTCTTTTGCCTTCCTCCATTTCTTCAATGGTGTCTATAAGCAAAAACGGGTCTCTGTGGGGGATTATTTTTTTTATTTCTTCCTGTGTCATTAAAGGCATGGCGTTATTTTTCGTCCGACAATAGGCTTCCTTATTTTTTGGGAGCACAACGGGCGTTCCTTTCTTATAAAAGTTTAAAGCGCAGCTTAAACAAGCTGCCGAGATTGCGAAGCTGCGGTTATACAATTTAATTAAGTTAACCGAGTTGCTCGGACAAAGCCTCGTCAATCCAACCTGAACAGCGGCTGATCATACTCCACCAGCTGTCCGTCGCTCACATAGATTTCCGCCACAACTCCGTCGTATTCGCTGTTTATCTCGTTCATCAGCTTCATACTCTCCACTATGCAGACAACCCCGCCTTTTGTCACCTTGCTCCCCACGGAAACGAACGGGGGTTTTCCGGGTGCGGCGGCGGCGTAGAAGGTGCCGACAATGGGGGATTTTACGATTTTTCCGCTTACGGTCTTGGTTTCCTCCGCCGTATTTGAGCCGCTTTTGGGCTTAGTCTCCGCCGCGGGATAAGGCGGCATTGAGGGCATCGGCGGCATAGAAGGCATCATCGTGGTAGGGAGATGTTTTGATATTCTCACCCTCAGCTCTTCGGTCTCTACCTCCAGCTCGTCCAATTGCGCCTTGTTCACCTGTTCGGCAAGGGCGTTAACGGTTTCCAGAAGCTCTTTTTTATTCATACTGTTTTCCTTTCAGGTATGCGTTATATAATGTATAAAATATACTGTCCGTATAAAAATGCAGCGCTTTAAATAATAAATCAATCCTTTACGGGCAAAAAGCAAAGGCTTACGTTATGCCCGCCGAAGCCCAAGGAGTTGCTCACCGCGCCGGTGATCTCCATTTTTCGGTTTGCGCCCTTACAGTTATCCAAATCACACTCGGGGTCGTCATTTTGCAGACCCGCCGTGGCGTGAACAAGCCCGTTTTTCATTTGCAGACATACGGCGATAGACTCAACTCCCCCCGCCGCGCCCAAAAGGTGACCGGTAAGGGACTTTGTGCTGTTCATAACGAGCTTTTTCGCCTGTTCGCCGAAGGCGAGCTTTACCGCCGCCGTCTCGGTGCGGTCGTTAAGCGGCGTGGAGGTGCCGTGAGCGTTGATGTAATTTATCTGTTCAAAATGCACTCCCGCTTCCTTTACGGAAAGCTCCATAGCCTTGGCTCCGCCCTTTCCGCTCGGGTCGGGGGAGGTTTCGTGAAACGCGTCGCAGGTGGCGCCGTAGCCCGCGATTTCGGCGTATATCTTCGCGCCTCTCGCCTTGGCGTGTTCGTATTCCTCGATAACCAGAACGCCCGAACCGTCGCCCAGCACGAAGCCGCTTCTGTCCTTGTCAAAGGGGATCGAGGCCCTGTTTACGTCGGTGCTTTTGGTGATTGCGTGCATATTGTTGAAGCCCGCGAAGGCGAAGCCCAATCTGCAAGCCTCAGAGCCGCCCGCGAGCATAACGTCCGCGTTTCCGTACTTTACCGCCCTGAACGCCTCGCCCACCGCGTGAGCGCCGCTGGAACAAGCGGAAACGGGACAGTAATTCACGCCCTTAAAGCCCGTCTTTATGGCTACGGTTCCCGCCGCCATATTGCCTATCATCATGGGAATGGTAAATACGCTCACTCTTCCGTTTCCCTTGTTGTGATAAGTGGGGATTTGTTCGTTGGTGGTGTGAAGTCCGCCTATGCCGCTTCCGATAATGACTCCGCAGCGGTAGGGATCCAAATCCTTGAAATCGCTTCCGCTGTCCTCCAAGGCTTTTTTGGCCGCGTATACCGCGTACTGGGTCATTATGTCTATACGCCGTCTTTCCTTTTTCTCGATATATTCGCCGGGGTCGAAGCTTTTAACGTCGGCGTATACGTTCTTTTCCTCGCTCTGATCGGGGAACCATTCGGCGAGGGTGAAGCCGTGTCTTCCGTTTACTATATTGTCCCAGAATTCGTCTATCGTGTTTCCTATGGGGCTTACTACTCCCAAGCCCGTGATTACCGCTCTTTTCATCGAATACCTTTCCTTATCCATAATAAATATATTTTATATTTGTTAATCGATCACATAGAAAGTCCGCCGCTTATCTCAATGACCTGTCCGGTTACATAGGAGGAATCCTTTCCCGCCAAGAAAGAAGCCACGCCCGCAATCTCTTCAACGCTTCCGTAGCGCTTCATGGCTATCATATCGAAAATCGCCTTTTTCTGTTCGTCGGAAAGGGCGTCGGTCATGGGGGTGCTTATAAATCCGGGAGCAATGGCGTTTACGTTAATTCCGCGGCTGCCAAGCTCCTTTGCCGCCGATTTGGTCATACCGATTATGGCCGCCTTCGAGGCGCTGTAATTGAACTGTCCCGCGTTTCCGTGAAGTCCCGCCACGGAGGACATATTGATGATCCTGCCGCTTCTCTGCTTCATCATAACGGGAACCACATATCTCATCATATTGAATACGCTTTTCTGGTTCACCGAAATGACAAGGTCGTAATTTTCCTCGGTCATACGCGCCAGAAGCCCGTCCCGGGTTATGCCCGCGTTGTTCACCAGAACGTCTATGGAGCCGAAATCCTCCTTTACCGACTTTACCATAGCTTCCACCTGATCGGCCTTGGAAACGTCGGCGATGTATTTTTCGCATTTTACGCCCGATTCTTTTATCCGTTCCATGATGTCGTTGTTTTCAAAGGATTTTTCCGATATATCGTTAAGGGCTATGTCAAATCCGTCCTTAGCCAGTCTTAAAGCGATCGCCGCGCCTATTCCTCTGGCGGAGCCGGTTATTATTGCTGATGCCATTCCTGTTATTCCTTTCGGTTAAGTTAAATTATGTTTTTTGTTTCGTTCAGCGGCATTGATTCAAAAGCGCTTCCGCTTCTCTGAACATTTCCTCTATCATATCCTTGGCGGGTTCGGTTTTTTTAACCATTCCCGCGATCGCTCCGCAAAGGAAAGAACCTTCCTCGAGATTTCCGTCCTGTACCGCCTTTCTGAGAGAGCCTAAAGTTATATTCTCGAATTCCTCGGGGGAAAGAGAACCGTCCCTTTCGCCGTTGGCAAGCTTTTTGGAGAATTTTGTCTTTACATTGCGGCAGGGGTGGCCGGTATATCTTCCCGTCACTATGCTGTCGGTGTCCTTTGCGTCCACCACAAGCTGTTTATAGGTGGGGTGCACTTGACATTCCTCCGCCGCGAGAAATCTCGTTCCCAGCTGAACGCCCTCTGCCCCTAACATAAAGCTTGCGGCTATTCCCCGTCCGTCGGCAATTCCGCCGGCGGCGATTACGGGTATTTCCACCGCGTCAGCCACCTGGGGCACAAGGCACATGGTGGTGTTTTCGCCGATATGTCCGCCGCTTTCGGTGCCCTCGGCCACCACCGCGTCGGCGCCCGCTCTCTCCATCCTCTTGGCCAGAGCCACGGAGGGAACGACGGGGATAACCTTTATACCCGCGTTTTTCCAGTCTTCCATATACTTTCCGGGATTTCCCGCTCCCGTGGTGACAATGGGAACGCTCTCCTCGATAACCAGCTTGGCTAAGTCGTCGGCGTTGGGACTCATAAGCATTATGTTTACGCCGAAGGGCTTATTGCCCACTGCGGCCTTTGTTTTTCTTATCTGTTCGCGGAGATAGTCTATGGGAGCGGAGCCGCCGGCTATAAGCCCTATTCCCCCCCCGTTGGAAACCGCGCTCGCCAAAGTGCTTTCGGCGATCCACGCCATACCGCCCTGTATAATGGGATATTTACAGCCCAAAAGCTCGGTTATTCTTGTCTTTAAAGAAGTCATTTTATATTTCCTTTCTTTCGCCGAAAATCAAAGCTCCATGTATATCGATCCGTAGGTAAGCCCCGCGCCGAAGCCCACAAGAGCCATTTTTTCCCCTTCCTTAAGCTTTCCCGTTCGGTTCAGCTCGTCGAGTATCGTGGGGATACAGGCGCTTGAGGTGTTTCCGTGTTTATCCAGGTTGATATATATTTTTTCGTCGGGTATGTCCATGGATTTCATGGCGGCGCTTATTATTCTTATATTCGCCTGATGAGGTATTAAAATATCCACGTCGCAGGCTTTTACCCCCGCCTTTTCGCAGACTTTTTTGAAGCTGTCGGCCATTGCGTCTACGGCGAAGCGGTATACCGCTTTTCCGTCCATTTGAAGAAACTTGTTTTTCGCTTCGGTGTCCAGCTTCTCTCTTATATCCTTATCGTAATGGTCAAAGCCCTCCTCGGGATACTTTCCCGAATACTGTATTCGGCAGTAAAGGGCGTCCAGCATATCGCCCTTAGCGCCCGTCACGCTGTAAAAGGGCTTGTCCGCCGCTTCCGCCACCACCGCGCCCGCGCCGTCCCCGAAAAGGAAGCAGCTTGTGCGGTCGGTATAGTCCAGCTGTCTCGTAAGAAATTCGCTGGCAACCACCAACACCTTTTTCACGTCGCCGGTACAAAGATAGCGGCGAGCCATATCGAGAGCGGTTATAAAGCCGGTGCAGGCGGTGTTTACGTCAATGCAGGAGGCGTTTGCCGCTCCGATAATATTCTGCACCAGGCAGGAGGTGTTGGGATAAAAGAAGTCGGTGGAACAGGTGGAAAGAATAATAAGGTCGATTTCCTCGGCTTTTACTCCCGAATTTTCCAAAGCCTTTTGCGCCGCCTCCGCCGCCATCTGAAAATTCATTTTTTCGGTGGAGTAAAAGCGCTGTTTGATGCCCGTTCTTGTGTAGATCCATTCGTCGGAGGTGTCGATAAATTTTACAAAGTCGTCGTTTGTTACCGTGGTTGAGGGGATATAGCTTCCCGTGCCCAGAATTTTAATACCTTTCATATTCTTTTCCATTTCCGTTCGTTCATTTTATGCTTGATTTTATTATAAAAATGGTATATAATATTTTTATCCCCGAAAAAGGGGGCAAAAAATACCATTCACTCTATTTTACCTCAAACAACAGCCCTTTGTCAACAATATTTTTAAAGTGCCGGCCAAAAAAAAGCAAAATTTTTTTGAAAAACCGTACATTTGCCGTTTTAAGCGGGGTTTGAGGGAATTTTGTGTAATTTTAACAAAAATTAAGGAAATATTTGTAATTGAAAAAGAAAGGAAACGACATTATGAAAACCGCGTTTTTATTTTCCGGTCAGGGTTCACAGTATCCCGCCATGGGAAAGGAGCTTTTTGAAGCTTATCCCGAAAAGGCGAAAAAAATTCTTGAAGCGGCGGACAGGGCGCTGGACTTTGATCTTTGGAATCTGATACAAAACGGCTCCCCCGAAGAGCTGGCACAGACAAGGGTGAGCCAGCCCGCGATCTTCACAGTGTCCCTTCTGGCGCTTATGGCGGCGAAGGAAAACGGGCTGGAATGTGAAGGTGTGGCGGGACATTCCCTGGGAGAGTACGCGGCTATGACGGCTTCGGGAATGCTTACCCTCGAGGAGGGCTACTTTGCCATAAAGCACAGGGCGGAGGCGATGGATAAGGCGGCCAAGGCGAATCCCGGAGCAATGGCGGCGGTTATCGGCCTGTCCCCGGAGAAGGTTTCTGAAATATGTGAAAAAATCGCTTCGCAAGGGGATTATGTATCGGCGGTGAACTTCAATTCACCCGTTCAGACGGTTATAGCGGGCACGAAGGAAGCGATAGAAAAGGCTTCCGCCGCCGCGAAGGAGGCGGGGGCGAAACGCGCCCTTCCTTTGGCGGTATCCGCAGCCTTCCATTCGGAGCTTATGAGATCCGCCGCCGAGGAATTCGAAAACTCGGTGAAGGATATTGACTTTAAGGCTCCCAACGTAAAATTTTACTCCAACGTCATCGGTTCGGAGCTTACAGATTTTTCGGATATGCCTAAGCTTATGTCCAAGCATATATGCTCACCCGTCAGGTTCACCGACGAGCTGAACGCCATGAAAAACGACGGCTTTGACGTTTATGTGGAGCTGGGCCCCGGGAAGGTGCTCACCGGACTGGTGGGTAAGACTCTTAAGGAGGTAAAGGCGCTGAACATAGAAAACGCGGAGACTTTAAAATCGGCCTTGGAGCTCATAAAAGCGTAAATTGCCCCCCAAAAAACAAAAAGAAAAAATTCGGCAGCTTTAAAAAGAAAGGAAAACGCCATGAAAAAACGCTTCGATCTTATAGGATATCCCTTGGGACACTCGCTTTCGCCCCAAATACATACGCGGCTTTTCGAGCTTTCGGGTATTGACGTGGAGTATAGGCTCACCGAGATAAAGCCCGAGGAGCTCACGGGACAATACGATTATCTGAACGGTCTTGACGGCTTCAACGTTACCATTCCCCATAAAATACCCATAATAAAATTCTGCGACGAACTGTCAGAGGGAGCCAAAAGGTATGAATCGGTGAACTGCGTGAAAAATTTCGGTGGAAAGAGCGTGGGCTATAACACCGACGTTATAGGCTTTGTGAAATCAGTGGAGCAGCTGGGGGCAAGCCTTAATTCGAGAGTTTGTCTTTTGGGCTGCGGCGGAGTGGGCAGAATGATGGCTATCGAGGCGGCTCGTAACGGGGCGGAGCTTACCGTGGCGGTGAGGGAATCCGACGTTAGAGTTGCCGAGGGGGTTATGGAAGAGATCAATAGAGCTTTGCCCGACAGCAAGGTTCGGGTGATTCTTCTTTCGGAGGTTAAAGGCGGTTATGACCTGGTTATAAACTCAACCCCCTTGGGAATGTACCCCAAAACCGAAGGCTCGGCGCTTGAAAAAGAACAGCTTGAGGGCGTTAAGTTTCTTTTCGACGCGGTGTACAATCCGAAGGAAACCACGCTTTTGAAATACGCCAAGGAGATGGGGGTAAAAGCGGCCTCGGGAATGGCGATGCTGGTTTTACAGGCCGTGGCGGCTCACGAGATCTGGGACGGCTCGGAATACGGTATCGGAGATATCGAGACGCTTATAAGAGATATGGAGAAGCAGGTATGAGAAGCGTTTATTTGTGCGGGTTTATGGGCTGCGGCAAGTCGCACATAGGAAGAAGAGTTTCAAAAAAACTGGGTATGCCTTTCGTCGATCTGGACGCTTACATAACGGAAAAGGAAAAACGCAGCATTCCCGAAATATTCCGGCAGAGCGGAGAACCCTATTTCAGAAAGCTTGAGGCGGAGTGTCTCAAGGAGCTCAGCGACGGATATGTCGTCGCCACCGGCGGTGGAACGCTTTTAAATGAGGACACCGCGAAGTACGCCAACGCTCACGGTATAACGGTATTTCTGGACGCGATTTTTCCCGTCTGCTACGGAAGGATAAAAAACGACGCCAACCGTCCCCTTGTGGTCAACAACACAAGGGAACAGCTGGAGGAAATTTTCAAAAAGCGCCGCTCCGTTTATATGGCACATTCTTCCGTTGTCGTAAAATCGGCGGGAACCGGCTCCGAAATAACCGAAAACGTAATAAAAAAAATAAAAAACCTTGAAAGGAACGTCAATGTTAATATATAACGCCAAAATTTATACTATGTCCGAAGCGGGCGTCATTGAAAACGGCTTTGTGGAGATAAAAAACGGTAAAATTTCTTCTTTGGGGGCAATGACGGGCTTAAGCTCCGCCCCCGATTCCTTTGACGAAAGCTTTGACGCGGAGGGAGCCAATCTTTATCCCGGATTTATAGACTGTCACACTCACTTGGGAATGTGGGAGAACGGAATCGGCTTCGAGGGGGCGGACGGGAACGAGATAACCGACCCTTCCACTCCCCATCTCAGGGCGATCGACGGGGCGAATCCCAACGACCTTTGCTTTGACGAAGCGGCAAGGGCGGGAGTTACAACGGTTCTCACGGGAGTGGGGAGCGCCAACCCCATAGGGGGTGATTTTATCGCAATGAAAACCTTCGGAAGCCCCCGTATCGACAAAAGAGTGATACTGTCTCCAGCGGCGATAAAATTCGCTTTGGGTGAAAATCCGAAAAAGTGTTACAACGATCGGGACGAAACGCCCACCACAAGGCTCGCCACGGCGGCGATAATAAGGGAACAGCTTTATAAGGCCAAAAGATATATCGAGGACATTATAAATTACGAGGCGAGCATAGGCACCGACGACGAAGGCTCTCTCCCCGATTACGACGCCAAGTGCGAGGCGCTTATTCCCCTTCTTAAGGAGAAGGTGACGGCGCACTTTCACTGTCACCGCATAGACGATATCTTTACGGCGGTAAGGATAGCGGAGGAATTCAACTTAAAATACGTTATAGTCCACGCCACCGAGGGGGGACTGGCGGCGGAGGAGCTTAAGGAATGCGGCTGTCCGTGCATTGTGGGTCCCATAATCTGCGACCGCTGCAAGCCCGAGCTTTCCAATCAGAGCATAGAAAACGCGGCGCGGCTTCACAGGGCGGGAATAAAGATCGCGATCTGCACCGACCACCCCGAAAACCCCATTCAGTATCTTTCCTTGGGGGCGGGGGTATGCATAAAGGGAGGCTTGGACAAAATAGCGGCGCTTGAAGCCATCACCATAAATCCCGCCATGATTGCGGGAATCGACGGAAGAGTGGGGAGCATCGAAGCGGGGAAGGACGCCGATTTATCGGTGATGGACGGGGAGTTTTATGATGTTCTCACCAAGCCAAAGTTGGTTCTGGTGGATGGGAAAAGGGTGGGGTTTTGACTTTAGAACTGCTTACAGCAGGTGGTGGATAGGTTCTTATCGAAGGTCGATTTCCTTTTTATAATGCTTTATTTAATGCACGGGGCGTGCGGGGACGCTCTTGCGGGGGGGAACGTAAGAACTGCTTGCCGCAAGGGGATAAGGTTTTTATCGAAAGTTGATTCCTTTATGTAATGCTTTATTTATTGCACTGCCGTGCAGAGCCGCTCCCGCGGGGGGCTTAAGGTGACACCAAAGGGGGGAGAAGGTGAACAGGCTTCGCAGTATTGGTTTTTGTTATAATGTCGCTTGTTTTTAGTAAAAATATACCGATTTGGCGAAGCCTGTCCACCACTCTCCCCCCCTTAGGTTTCACCTTAAGAATCCCTTCCTTACTCCCCCTCTGGGCGTTTTATTGTCAATATTGGTTTCACTCGAATGAAATGCTGTTCCGATGATTGCTATTATTGTGCGCTTAATTAGCTCTTAAGTGTTTTACTTTATATAACCACTAATTTGGAAATTGTACCACTCAGTAAATTTAAAGAAGGGTAAAAGAATGGGCTAAGTGGCATTTTCTGGACGGAAACGTCAGAACGCTTTTCTTGAAGATGTTTAGTTTACAGCCTATTGTAAATAGTAGAAGTGCTCCCAAAAGAAATATTAACGTGATTTACAGGGAAGAGAAAGGAACTGTTTTATATGAAAAAATTAGCGAAAATACAGGTAAGCTTTGAGTCCCGCCTTTCCTCGGAGGAATTTGCGCAAAAGGTAAGGGATACGCTTACGGAGAGGGAAGAGGAAGAGCCCGCCGACGAAAAGGGGCGGGAGCTGTTCCTGTGGGAAATAACGGGAAGCGGCGAATATCGGCTGAAATTTTATCACAGCTATAAAAGCGATATGTGCGACACCTCCTTTGTGGGAACGGTAACAAAGGGGCTTTCCGGCTGTCAGCTGGACGGTCAGATAAGAAAGCCGCGCGGCATTTGGGCGGTGTTCTGGGTGATAATCGGGGCGGCGCTTCTGATAATGGCCGCCTTCGGCATCGCGCTGTTGTTTTCCGAAGCGCCCGAAATAGGGCTTATACCTTTGTTTTTGCTGATACTGGTGCCCGTGGCGTTCGTGGAGGTAAATCTTCTGATGTTCGATAAGAAAAGACTTAAGGCGATTAACGAGTATTTAAGGGAATTCACCTCGGCCGATAATATTGACGTACTGGGCGAGGAGCTGGAGGAGGACGAAAGGCGATGAGAGAGATAGCGGTTTCCGAAATAACGGAGCTTACGGCAAGACTGTGCGAACAGGCCAACCTTTTTTTGCCCGAAAAAATGCGGGAGCTTATAGACGAAATGGCTAATAAGGAGGAAAGTCCGCTTTGCAGAAGCGTTCTTCGGGATATCTCCGCTAACGCAGACTGTGCGCGGGAGCTGGGCGTTCCCATATGTCAGGACACGGGAATGGCGGTTATCTTTCTTGAGATAGGCCAGGAGGTTCACTTTGTGGGCGGCGATTTATACAAGGCGATAAACGACGGCGTAGAAAAGGGCTACGTAAACGGGAAGCTCAGGCTTTCGGTGGTTTCCGACCCATTGAAGAGGGTCAACACCAACACAAACACCCCCGCCATAATTCATACATCCATTGTAGGCGGGGACAAGGTCAGGCTCACCGTGGCTCCCAAGGGCTTCGGAAGCGAAAATATGAGCGGTATAAAAATGTTTACCCCTTCGGCGGGGGCTGAGGATATAATAAATTATGTGGTTTCCGTAGCCGATAAGGCGGGGAGCAACCCCTGTCCGCCCATTACCGTGGGAGTAGGGATAGGCGGCGATTTTGAGTATTCGGCTGTTCTGGCAAAAAAAGCCCTTTGCCGGGATTTCAGAGTAAGAAATTCCGACCCCTTTTACGCGGAGATGGAGGAAAAATGCAGGGATGGGATAAACGCTCTGGGAATAGGGGCGCAGGGCTTCGGCGGCACGCAGACCTGTCTTTACGTGAATATCGAGCAGTACCCAACGCATATCGCGGGGCTTCCCGTGGCGGTCAATATCGGGTGTCACGTTACGAGACATATGGAGGCGGTTATTTAGTTAGTGATTGCCCGCATTGTTCGCACTATTCTAACTATCCGCATTATCTGTACCGTCCGCGCTTTCCGAATTGTCTGCATTTTTCGTATATCTTATATAAATAAAAATTAAGTCAGAAAAAATTTTTTAAAATTCATAAATTTTTTTGTAACATTTTCGCCGCTTGTTTCGTATTATATATAGCGGTGCGGGAAAATACCGTTTTGAACGTGTTTTTTTCGTGCCGCCGCGAAGCGGCAAAAAGCGAGGAACTATGTCCGAATTATCATTAAGCGCCTCCGACAGCGTCGAAGCCGTAGTCAATTTGTACAGTAAAATGATATATCGCTTAGCCTACGCAAAAACCGCCAATTTTCACGACGCGGAGGATATTTTACAGGAGGTATTCCTGAAATACGCTCAAATGGGGAAAAAGGGTCTTGTTTTCGACAGCGAGGAGCATCGGAAGGCCTGGCTTATAAAAGTGACCGTGAACTATTCCGTCAACTTTCTCAGATCAAGCTGGCACAGAAGAAGGCGCGCCGACGAGCTGAACGAAAAATCCGAATGGCAAAAGGACGGCTGCCCTTTAAGCGACACCGCCATTTCCGTAATTAACGCCGTGAATTCGCTCCCCGAAAAATACAGAATAGTGGTATACCTTTTTTACTATGAAAATATGACCACTGCGGGTATAAGCGGCGTTCTGGATATAGGCGAGAACGCGGTGAGGACGCGGTTACATAGAGCGCGGGAACGTTTGAAATGCGTTTTGAAGGAGGTTGATTTCGATGGCTGATTTTAAAAACGAATATAGAGCCGCTATGGACGAGATCTCCCCGAACGAAGCGCTTATCGAAAAAATAAAGCAAAGCGCGGAAGAGGCTTTTATTCGCGGCGAAACAAAGAGAAGCCCTTTCCGAAATTTAAGGGTCGTTATGCCCGCGGCGTTTCTTTTGACGGCGGCGGTTTTGATTTCGTTATTTTCGGCGCTGATTGTCCGTCCGATAAAAAACACGGGCGGTTCGGAGAAAAACAGTGATTTTGTGACCGACACCTTAAGTATAACCTCGAAGCCGATTGAATTGACGGATATCAAAGAAAATATGATTTTCTTCGATACGCTTGTATACTTTGCCGAAAACAGCGACAAGCTCACGTTAACCAATCTCGGCTATTACGCCGATCCCGAATTCGAAAACGGCGCGTATACCGTTACCATGTACGGATACCGCAGCGGATACTCGGATTTTGACAATGCGGAACAGCCGAATGCCGCCGACATAGCGTATAAAATCAAGGCTTTTTTCTATGACCAAGACCGCTTTTCCAGGCCGTTTTCCCTTAGGGTCAGCAAGAATATCGGCGGCGGGGAAATAGTGTTTGACGATTCCAGGGGTGTTGATCTGATGACCAACGGAAGCAGATTCGAGGAATTCACGGAGGGGAAATTTGAGGAAACGTTTATTCAAATGACGGTGGTAAGCTGATTTTATTAAAAAAGCGGCCGTAAAAAGGAAGAATTTTCTATTTCTCCTTTTACGGCCGCCGTTATTATTGTTGGCTCTTAACTTTTCAATCTTTTAATAAGCTTATACAACACGGTGCTTTCGCACACCAGCGGCGACTTATGAGCGAAAAATATTATTCCGCCGCAGGGCGCCTTTACCTGTTCGAGAACCGTGTTTTCATAGGGGTCGAGGATTTCCGCCATAATCTCGCCCTTTGCCGTTTCGTCCCCGGGATTTTTAACTCTTCTGTATATTCCGCCTCGGGAGGAATGTATAGACATAAGGGAGCTTTCTTCGAGTATCGATGACATATAGCCGCCGTGACAGTGTCGCTTTATTATCCCCATTCGGGAAAGGAAGCGTAGAACGGAGGATACCGCCAGCTCGGCGCTTTTTTCGTCTATCTCGTCGGTTGCGTTGGTGTAAACCGAGAACGCGCTTGTGCCGTTCATTTGCCAATTATAATTAAGCGTATTTCTGTCGAAGGGCTTCGGGTTTCGCTTCACCACATAGGGCAGGCCGAAAAGGTTGGCGAGACCCGCGTTTTCCATTCCCGTTTCCATCATCCTCACATGGGGGATAAAATCCCCGTCAATGTAATAGGAGGCAAACTGTATACCGTACTGATAGCCGTTTACCGTTTTCATAAGGCTGTCGGCTATTCTTTGAGTAGGCTCGCCGCCGCTTACCCCGGGGAAATCCCGATTGATGTCCCTGTTGTCGCTGCTCCAAAAACGCTTTCCGGTATTGAGAGAAAAGGGATTCACGCAGGGGATCACGGTTATCCTGTGGCCGTAGCTTATCTTGCACTGTTTTTCCAGCTCGGAAAGAGCTTTTATAAGCTTTGAGCATACATAAAGCTGCTGTATTTCGTTTCCTCTTAAGGCTCCCACTATGCAGCAGGATTTTTCGCCCTTGTTGAAATGATACGCCTTTATGTCGAATTCTCCGCGATAGGCGGATTCGAACCTGTAAATGATCTCTTTTGTCATCTTCCGCCTCCGAGTATTCTCGCGATAAGGCTTCCGGCGGATACCACGGGGTATTCCCTTAGTGTGAATACCATTCCGGCGGCGGGGGAGAATATTTCCTCCTCTTTTTCTCCGGTATATACGTTAAGAATGTCGCCTATATGATCGCCTTCGCAGATTCCTATCCAATGTTCCACGGCGGGTATAAATATGCCGCTTTTGCCGCAGTGTATCACGGCGACCTCGCCGTCGGCGGAAATTATGGGGTTCGACACTTCGCCCACCTCGCCCGTCCAGATACCCATATCGGACATTACGGCAAAGATTCCGTCCAGAAGCTGTTCCCCGTAAACCTTGGTTATCCTCATACCCGCACCCATTTCCACCACCAGACACGGGGTGCCGGTGCTGTTCAGGGCGTAGGATAGGGAGGAGGACTTGACCGCCGCGCTGTTTCCCACCCAGACGAAATCGCAGTTCAGCCGTTTCGCGGTGGGAAGAAGCTTTCTTTTGTATTCCGGCAGTATCCTCACCTGAGGTATCTCTCTGAGGAAAATGTCGCTGGAATGTATGTCTATACAGAGATCGGCGCCTTTTATATCCTCGGTTATCTTTTCCGCCATATATTCCCAGGGGGAGTCGTTCTCCCCGCCGGGAAAAATACGGTTCATATCCAGATCGAACATGGGGATTCGTCTTGTGACCGCGTCGGCGCCCAAAGGATTCAGCATGGGGTAAACGTCCACTATGCCGTTAAGCTCCGACAGTCGGCTGTTTATTCTTCGTATCAGCTCGTAGCAGACATACTGACCCTCAAGCTCGTCGCCGTGAACGCCCGTCACTATCGCTATGCGTTTTTTCCCCTCCGCTCCGTCCTTGGGCAAAAGGCGGTTTTTCTTTATCTCCGCTTTTTCCCCTACCGCAAGGCCGAATGAAGCCACCGTTTCCAGCATAATTTTTCCTCCGCTTAAGTTTAACCCCTCATATCGGATAAAAGATTTTCCGCGATTCGGTACGCCTTGTGTGCTCCCGAAAAAATTATTTATTCGACTGTTGTATTATAATAAACGGCAATGAGAATTGCCGTTTACTATTTGCCGATCCGCACGGAGTTCGCGCAGCGAACGGGTGCGCGAGGCAATTAAAATCAGTTTTATTATAGTAAACGACAGATTTATTTGGCGTTTACTATAAAATTCCACGAGTCGCGGCACATCTGTTCTATTCCGCGCTCCGCCTTCCATTTAAGCTCCTTGTTGGCCTTTGAGGGGTCGGAGTAGCATTCGGCGGCGTCTCCCGGGCGTCTTTCCGCGATCACGTAAGGCACCTTCACGCCGTTGACCTTTTCAAAAGCGTTGATTATATCCAGAACAGAGTAGCCGTTGCCCGTGCCTAAATTGTAGGGGATAGCGCCCTTGTTGTTTCTTACCGCTTCTATGGCGGCGAGATGGCCCTTGGCGAGGTCCACCACATGGATATAGTCTCTTATGCAGGTACCGTCCGCTGTGGGGTAATCGTTGCCGTAAACGGAGAGGATCGGGTTTTTGCCCGAAGCCACTCTGAGGATAATCGGCATAAGATTATTGGGTATTCCGTTGGGATCCTCTCCCAGCTTTCCGCTTTCGTGAGCGCCTATGGGATTGAAATATCTCAGAAGGGCAACGCTCCAGCGGTCGTCCGCCAGGCACAGCTCCCGACACATATTCTCGATCATAAGCTTTGTGCTCCCGTAGGGATTGATGGACGACAGGGGGAAGTCCTCGGTTACGGGCACCTTTTCGGGTATTCCGTAAACGGTGGCGGAAGAGCTGAATACAAGCCTTCTGCACCCGAATTCCTCCATTACCTCAAGAAGAGAGAGTGTGGAATTTATATTGTTGCGGTAATACATTATGGGCTTCTGGCAGCTTTCGCCCACCGCCTTATAGCCCGCGAAGTGTATTACCTCTTCGATAAAGCATTCACGGAAGATTTTTCTTAAAAGCTCCTTATCGGCGACGTCGCCTTCATAGAATCCGAAGCCCTTTCCCGTGATGTCCTGGATAGTGTTTATAACTCCGGGTTTTGAGTTATAGAAATTATCTATGATGATTACGTCCTCGCCCGCTTCCAGAAGCTCGACCACGGTATGAGAGCCGATATATCCGGTGCCGCCCGTTACTAAAACTGCCATAACAACCTCCGAAATTTTATTTTGAATAAAATTTTTTATTAAATTTTCATTCAATTTAAGTATACCCTTTATCGGGGGAAAAGTCAAGATAAAAGGCGGAAATTTTTGGCATTTTTGGCGGGTCAGCACATTCGGTTTACAGAGGAAAGCGGTATAATTTTTAGGCTGTCGGCATTGCCGTCCCCTCTTGATTTTCGGACAGCGGTATGCTATAATGTGCTTGTTATCAAATTATCAAACCGACAAATCGGGACTTTGCGGACGGTGATTATATGAATTTGGAAATCAGAAGATACACAAAGGATAAAATATCGGATGTATTGGATTTTGAAAACAGATTGAGGGAAGAAGAAAACTTTTGGGGCTGGGAAATCGGCGGCGGATATATTGAAGCTGTCGAGAAAAGCTTTGATGACGGCGCCTTTGCCGAATCGGTTTCTTTATTGGCGTATGCCGATAATAAAGTGGTCGGAAGAATCGACTCCTCAATGATCGCAAGCCACTTTGACGGGTCTAAAAAGGCATACCTTGATTGGATTTGCGTCATAAAAAGTTACAGGCATTCGGGAGTTGCGCGGCTGCTGCTGGAAAGCTTAAGGGGGATTTTAAAGAGTAACGGTATCGGTACGTTAATAGCCTTGACGGCTTCAAACGAAGAGGCTCAAAGATTTTATAAAAGCGTTCCCGATTCCGAAATGCGGGATATCGGTATTTGGATTGATATAAAATAAATCGGACAAATTATTCATATGCTCTTGACAATCCTTCCCAACTCTGTTATAATATTAAAGCTTGATGCGAAACCGCCGAATGTTTCGGATTGGCTTTTGAGACAAACAGGGCGGTGAGCGTCAAAATATCCTTGCTCGCGCCGCGTATAAGGCGCGGGCCTTAAGTCTAAAAGGAGGTATTTATCTATGGCAAAGCTCGGCGAAAAGTACGAGGCAATGGTTGTTTTCTCCGTTAAAAACGGCGAGGAACAGGTTCAGAATCTTGTTGCCAAGTTCACCGACCTTATAAAGGCGAACGGTGAGCTTATCAACACGGACGATTGGGGCAAGAGAAAGCTTGCTTACCCCATAAACTACGAAACGGACGGTTACTACGTAGTTTACACGTTTACCGGCAAGACCGATTTCCCCGCGGAGTTTGAACGTATCGTAAGCATTACGGACGGCGTTCTTCGCTCTATGGTAGTGATTGCCAAGTAAGAAAACAGGAGGATTGCTGGATGTATAACAAGGCTGTTTTAATGGGTCGCATCTGCAATGATCTGGAATTAAAAACCATTCCCAGCGGCGCGTCCGTTTTATCCTTCCGTCTTGCCGTTGACCGCGCTTATCAGATCAAGGGCGAGGAAAGAAAGGCGGATTTCTTCAACATTGTGGCTTGGAGAAGTACGGCGGAGTTTATTTCGCGCTATTTTGCAAAGGGAAGAATGATCCTTGTGGAAGGCGAGCTTCAGACCCGTCAGTATGTGGACAAAAACGGCTCCACTCAGAACGTGGTTGAGCTTGTGGTAAGCAACGCGCATTTCACCGGTGAAAAGGCCGTAAATTCCAATTCCAACTCTTACGGCGGCTACAATCCCCCGCCTCCCGCCCAGAACGGCGGAAGCGGCGCGGCGATGAGCACTCCCGCCGTTTCTTCGGGAAGCACTAACGATTTCGTGGAAACAGGCTCGGACGATGACTATCCGTTCTGATCCGAATTCCGATTTTTAACAGGAGGAAATAACAATGGCTGAAAAGCATGACGTAAACAACGATAAAGGCGCGCGCCCCGTTAAGCGCGCAAGAAAAAAGGTTTGTCAGTTCTGTGTTGACAGAGCGGAATTTATCGATTACAAGGACGTAGCTAAGCTTAAGAAGTGTATGACGGAGCGTTCCAAGATTCTGCCCCGCCGCGTAACCGGCTGCTGCGCTTATCATCAGAGAGAGCTTACCGTCGCCATCAAGAGAGCGAGACAGGTTGCTCTTATCCCCTACGTAAGCGACTGATTTTATATCGCACAAATAAAGCTGTTTCATTTTTTTGAAGCAGCTTTTTTTGATTTTTCGATAATTTTTTGAAAACCCGCGAACCTTTCCGATTTTCCCGCGACTAATAAACGAAAGCTTTCATTGAGGTGCGCCATGAAGGATATTAACAAAAACATTTTAATAGAATATGCCGATTACCTGATGAAAACAGCCGTGTATAAGACGGGGAACATCTGCGACGCCGAAGACCTTGTTCAGGATACTTTTTTGGCGGCACTTGCCTTTCTTGAACGCGGAGGTACAATTGATAACGTTAAAAGCTGGCTTTCCTCGGTGCTCGACCGTAAATTTTACGACGGTATACGGAGAAAGTACCGCAAGCCCGCCGTTTCCATGGACGTAACCGCCGAGCTGGCGGAGGAAGCAAGCCTGTACGAAGCGGCGGAAAAAAGCGAGGACGCCGAAAATATACGGCGGTGTGTTTCAATGCTCACAAAAAATTACCGCGAGGTGATTATACGCCATTATATGAACGGCGAAAGCGTAAGGGATATAGCCAAGGCGCTCAACATACCGGAAAACACCGTAAAATCGCGGCTTTATACGGGAAGAAGGCATATCGGAAAGGAATTTGAAATGGAAAATTACAAAAAGCAAAGCTATCAGCCGGAAACCCTCTGGATTGGCTGTACGGGAGACTGCGGACTGAACGATGAACCCTATTCCTTGGTGGGAAACGACAAAATCAAAATGAATCTTCTTATTTTAGCCTACGAAAAACCGCTCACGGTACCCGAGCTGGCGGGAGCGATAGGGATCCCCACCGCTTACGTGGAGCCTATTGTTGAAAGCTTTGTAAAGAGCGAGCTTATGGGGGGGATAGGGGACAAGGTATACACGGATTTTATCATTACCGGCGAAAAGGAGAGATTGGAGCGTCTTGACGCCCAGCTCAAAACGGCTGAGGAAAATTACAGGGAGATATGGGAAATTGTAGATTCGGGTCTTGCGGAGCTGAGAAAACAGGACTATTATAAGGCGCAGAGAGAATCGGCAAGACTTAAGCTGGAAAGCCATTTTGTAATAAGAACCGTCGATAGGGCGGTGAACAGCGTGAGAAACGAAGCCTGCGGAGGTCTCGAGCCTATATCCGAGTACAGGCGGCGCCCCGACGGCGGAAGGTGGTACGCCATCGGCAACCGCTATCCCGATAATTACGACAGCGCGAAATCAAGGCATATCCCTTACGGCATAAACGGCGAATGGGGAACCGGAATTTTCGATTTCCTCGACGCGAAGTATTTAAGCCTTACGGATTACGACACCGTTTTGTGCCGCGCCCACAGTCTTTATTCGGGAGAGAACCGGCTTAAGCAAAGCGCCCTTAAAATGCTCTATTCGATTTACGCGGACAACAGGGACGCTTTCTCCGCCGTGGATAAAAGCTGTATTGACCGTATAGACGAATTTATAAAAACGGGCTATTTGTCCAAGGACGGAGAGGGTAAGCTGAAATGCGAGGTCCCCGTTATTTCCGCAAAGGAACGGGATATTCATTACGCGCTGACGGAAAAATATCAGGGAATAATCGCGAAAAAATTTCACGGCCAGTTTATGGCGCTTATGGAACCGCAGGAGATACCCTCACATGTGAAATCTTATCCCAAGTGGCTTAGGTATAATAAATGCTGCTGTTATCTGCCTATGGCTATTGTTTTGGCGGCAAAGGAGGACGGGTTGTATGACAATAGTTCCGCGGCGGTTTATATTTGTTATGAAAAAATTTAAGGTTTAAAACAGTCTTGCCCTGTTTAAAATTTTAAAAAGGAAAATCAGTCTATGTACTTGATTTTCCTTTTTTATTGCATTCGCAGTGAAACACGGACGCAAAACGCAGATGAAAACAGAAATATGTAATCTCTTTAATAATAAACGGTGTAAGGTGTTTTTAAGGCTTTTTTCCGCAATTGCGGCAGTATTTGTCCCCTATGTTATTTTTCCAACCGCACCTTGTACAATCCCATGTGTTTTCAAAAAGCTTATCATTGTCTGCCGGTTTGTTTTTTTGCAGATTGTCCCGCGTATTCATTTCCCAATTAAAATTTAGTCCGATTTCGCAAATGATAATGTTTAATACGAACATTATCAGTAATAAAATCATTGTAGCCGGATACTGAGCCGTAAACATTTCACATGTTTTATTTATATTTATAATAAAAACACAAGCCAAGCTTAAAACAGGCGCGATAATAGGAATATACGACAATGACGAATTATATTTATTGCCATTAATACGCAGTAAACGGCGAATCAGCATTATTACAGCAAAAACAATATCAGCTAAACAAACAACAAATATGCATTGAAACAAAACAATATACTTGGAAGCCGAATATCCCAAGATATATTTTAAGGTTTCGTAAAATTCATGTATTGAAAAAAGGCTTACTTCTATTCTGTCACTTGTATAAGCAAATGAAAAAATATTAACTTTGATATACATATAACTTGATAACAAGCAAATTATAATGGATGTTATTGTGAAAACAAATGAAATTATATTCAGGACTATTCCCTTAATAGGCTTTTCAACAGAGCGCTGTTCATTAAACGATGTTTTTGACGGCGTATTTTTTCTTTCACTCGCTATGGCAATTTTTTCACCGCATCTACTGCAAAATTCCGAATCATCTGGTAAATTTTTTCCACATTTTATGCAAAACATATCAATCTCCTTTTGATTTACTTAAGTGATATAAATCCGAGAAAAAACTTTTTAAAAGCTCCTTTGGATAATACTAATTATAGCTACTTGTTAAGTATGAAAAAGCTTTTAAAAAGCAAATTTATCAACTATTGTTTCAGAAAGTATTTTATTTTTATTAAAGTAAATAAAATAAGCTTTAATTTTGGCGTTTCTGCCATTGACATTTTATTATATACTTGTTATAATTAGTATTATGCGAAGTTGTTATATTTTTTATAATAAAGCTTTTGTTTTGGCTTAAACTGATTCTATCGGTTGTAAAAATTTAAATTTTTTATAAATCCGAATACAACGTCATAGCATAACAATATACACCAAGCCTTGAAAAATACCATTGTTTATGATAGAATATACTTATAGCAATTCAAAAAATACCGCGGCACATATCGGCAATTCAAATCACTTTAGCCGCGTTGTCCTTCTCGCCGGGCGCTGGCCCGATTTTGTCGTCCGACTTGATACGCGCGATTTGCTCTTGACGCTGTATGCCGCGTTATTTCCTTGGATTGCTAAGGTCATCACTTAAAATAAAGAACAGAAGGTAGAATTTATGAAGTACAATAAAATCCTTTCGATAGCAGCGGCGGCCGTCCTTATTGCCGCGATATTTACCGCTTGCGCGGCAAAAAAGGCGGACGAAACCAACCTTGGGGAAAACGGCGCGGCTTCCGCATTGGAACAAGGCAATGCTCCCGAAAAAGAAAGCGCACCCGAAAACAAAAGCGGAATCACCAGCCCCAACAGCTTTAACGCCGTAACCTTGGACGGCGGCGAGTATACCTCCGACAGCTTTTCTGAGGCGGACGTGACCGTTATAAACATATGGTCCACCACCTGCGGCCCCTGCATAAGGGAAATGCCCGAAATAGCGGAGTATGTTAAAACGCTTCCCGACAACGTTAAGCTTATCACATGGTGCCTTGACGGCGCTTATGACGAAGAGTACACAAAGGAGCTTCTTTCCTCGTCGGGCTATGAGGGGATAACGCTTACGGGAGGGGACGGCGATCTTGAAAAAATGTATAACGATATAATGTATACCCCCACCACCCTCTTTGTGGACAGCGATGGGAACATTGTGGGCGAGGCTCTTATAGGAAGTCCCAAGGATCTGGCGGGAACCTATACCGAGCTTATCAATAAAACCCTTAAGGCTCTCGGAAAGGAAGAAATGGAATGACAAGGAGGGGGAGAAATGTTCTTCGGATTTGCTGTTTGTCGGCGGGCATAGTGCTTACGGCGGCGGGAATTTGGCGCGGAGAGGCTTCGGAAGTGCTTGACAAGGCGGTGAGGATATGTCTGGAATGTATAGGAATAGGTTAAAGCCAAGCCCGAAGGAGGTTAAGCACAACCGTTTCAGAACGCTTGTGCAACTTCTGGCGGCGGCGGTTATAAACGGTTACGCCGCGGGATTTATCGGGGGAAAAATATTCACGGGCAGGAGCAAAATGCTTTGCGTTCCCGTTCTTAACTGTTACTCCTGTCCCGGGGCTCTCGGAGCTTGTCCCATAGGCGCGCTTCAGGCGGTGGCGGGAGGGAGAAGACACAATGTTTCCTTTTACGCGCTGGGTACGCTTATGCTGTTCGGCACGGTGCTGGGACGGTTAATCTGCGGTTTTCTCTGTCCCTTCGGTTTTGTGCAGGATCTGCTGCACAAAATACCTTTGCCTAAAGTAACCGTTCCGAAAAAGCTTGACAGGGCGCTTCGCTTTTTGAAATATGCAATCCTTGTCTTTTTTGTGCTGCTTTTACCCGTCCTTGCGGCAAATCGGTTCGGGGTAGGCGATCCTTGGTTCTGTAAATATATTTGTCCGGCGGGGACGCTGGAAGGGGGGATTCCGCTTTTACTGATGAACGAGGGGCTTCGGAAAGCGGCGGGGATTTTGTTTTCATGGAAAATGGGGGTGCTTGTGGCGGTTATATTGGGTTCCGTGTTTATCAACCGCTTTTTTTGCCGCTATCTTTGTCCTTTGGGGGCATTTTACGCTTTGTTTAACCGCTTCGCTTTTTATCGAATGAGTGTGGATAAGGAAAAATGCGTGGGGTGCGGGAAATGCGAGGAGGTGTGTCCTATGGCTGTGAGGGTCAGAGAGAATATTAACTGTGGGGAATGTATACGCTGCGGAAAATGCGGGGCGGCTTGTCCGACGGGGGCGATAAGCGGGGGGATTGGAGAAAAAAGGGGTGGAAAAACTAAAAGCTGTAGTTAAAGCAGGTTTGGGAAAAGAACTTTTTGATTAAAAGGGGGGATGTTTAATACTATTTTCAAATTATCCAATCTTTTTAATTTGAAAATAATATTTGTATTACAATCTCATATTAAGTCAAAAATAAAAATAAGAGGCAGCCGAGACTGCCTCTTTATTTTTAAACTTACGCTTCGTGAGCAATAACTTCCCTGCCTTTGTAATAACCGCAGTTGGGACAAACCTTATGAGGAGATTTCAACTCTCCGCAATTGGTGCAGCGGGAAAAAGCGGGTGCGTTTAATTTCCATACTTGTCCGCGTCTCTTGTCGCGTCTTGCTCTTGATACTTTTCTCTTCGGAACTGCCATTATTTGCACCTCCCTCTATATTCAAAATAATTAACTCAGTTTAAAGCAAAATAACTGAATTTAAACACGAGAATTATTATAACATACCTGTGGCCGTTTGTCAATACTTGTTGTAAAACTTTTACAGATATTTTTTGATGGCTTCGGGAAGGGTGTCCACATCAGCCGATATGGTGAATACAACGTTCGTGTTTTCACTTATCGCCGCTATCCTGTCAAACATTTCTCCGACTTTGTCATAATCTCTGCCCACAATTCTGAGTACGCCGTCAACAAATATATCGGTGCAGTCGTAATCGGAAGCGAGTATTCCGGCGATAAAGCCGTAAAGATCGTCGTAATCGGATATTTTAAAGTCCTCGATATTTATCAGGCGGATCTTGTGATAAATGTCGATGTTCAAAGAGGAACCGATTTGAATCGCAACAACGTTGCCCTTGCTCTCTTTTTCCGCCTTGTGGATCGCTTCGATTAAGATCTTGGTTTTGCCTGAACCTTTTTTGCCGGGTATAAGTCTGATCATAGTGTTGTCCTCCGTATTTGACCGCGGGGTTTGTTTTAAATAAAAGCAATCTCCGCAATTTTTATTTTCGGGGCGGCTCCGAAAGCCAAGCGGCGGCCGCCCGAAATTTCTTTAATATGCCCAATATTAATCTTCGGTCGGATTACAGACAAAAAATGTCGGCCAAAGATTAGTATTAAATCAGGAAAGCTTTGCTTCAAGCTCGGCCTTCCGAGCTTCGTATCCGGGCTTGCCCAACAGGGCGAACATATTTTTCTTATAGCTTTCCACACCGGGCTGATCAAAGGGATTTACTCCCAACAAATAGCCGGAAATCGCGCAGGCCTTTTCAAAGAAGTAAATCATATAGCCCAACTCAAACTCGTTTAGCTGAGGCACCTCAAGCACCATATTGGGAACTCCGCCCTCGGTATGAGCCAGAACGGTTCCCTCAAAGGCCTTGCGGTTAACCACGGACATATTCTGTCCCGAGAGGAAGTTGAGCCCGTCGCCGTTTTCCGCGTCGTCCTTAAGGAAAAATTCCTTTTGGGGCTTATCGAACTGTACTACCGTTTCAAACAGTACCTTGGAGCCGTCCTGAATGAATTGGCCGAGAGAGTGGAGATCGGTGGAGAAGGTGGCGGAGGTGGGGTAAATTCCCTTTCCGTCCTTGCCCTCGCTTTCGCCGAAAAGCTGTTTGAACCATTCGTTCATCATGGCGAAGCTGTTTTCATAGGCTACCAGCATTTCCGCCTTAAAGCCTTTGCGGTAAAGAATGTTTCTTGCGGCCGCATATTTGTAGCAGTCGTTCTTTTCTATATCGGGATCGCAAAGCTCCTCCTGAGCCGTTTTGGCGCCCTTCATAAGCGCGTCGATATCACAGCCGGCACAGGCTATGGGGAGAAGACCCACGGCGGTGAGCACGCTGTATCTTCCGCCTACGTCGTCGGGGATAACGAAGGTTTCGTAGCCGTTTCTGTTGGAAAGCTCCTTAAGGGTTCCTCTCGCCTTGTCGGTGGTGGCGTAGATTCTGCCTTTGGCTCCTTCGGCTCCGTATTTCTGCTCCAACATTTCGCGGAACACTCTGAAGGCCAGCGCGGGCTCGGTGGTGGTGCCTGACTTCGAGATCACGTTTACGGAAAAATCCCTTCCTTCCACAAGGGAAATAACCTCGGAAAGGTAGGTGGGACTGATGGAGTTGCCCACAAAGTATATTTCGGGAGTATCCTTTTTGAGAGAGTTGTAAAGGGTGGACTTAAGTGCTTCTATGGCCGCTCTCGCGCCCAGATAGGAACCACCTATGCCTATAACTATAAGCACCTCGCTGTCCTTTTTGATCTTTTCCGCCGCTTTTTTTATGCGTTCGAACTCTTCCCTGTCATAATCGGAGGGGAGAGTCACCCAGCCGAGAAAATCGTTGCCCAAACCGGATTTTTCGCTGAGGGTTTTATGAGCAGTTTCAACTGAGGAAGCGATACCTTTGTATTCGTTTTCTCCAACAAACTGCCTTAAATATTTATCGTTGAGTTTAACTGCCATTTTCGACCGTCATCCTTTCGTTTTAGTGTCGTTCTTGTGTTTTCTTTTTATAATTATACCTTTTTTTAAAATTTTTTGCAAGATGTTTCAGGTGTTTAATATCATTTTAGCATTTTTTACAAATAATATGTGCCGAATTTGTATATTTTTTAATTCAAAATTCAATCAGCCCCTTTAAGACAAATTCAAGGCTTTTAAAAAAAGTGAGTTTTTCGGAACTTTCTTCAGCCGTGACCTTGGCTATAAACAAAGTGTCTTCCTCAAGAAGGACGATTATTTTTCCCACGCTGTCTCCCGAGGTCACCGGAGCCTTTACAATGGGCTTTATATTGTAAAGATAGGTCACCGAAGCGCTTTTTCCCTTGGGGATAAGACAGCAAAGCCCGGACTCAGCGCGTACGGATACTGTTCTTAAAACGCCTTCCTCAACGGCGATATCGGTTAATTCCTCCGGATCGAATTCGGGGTAAAAGAGCTCGAATTCGTTAAAGCCGTAATCCAGCAGCGCTTCGGCAATGTCAAACCTTCCCTCGTCGGTTTCCGCCCCCAGAACCACTGCCACCAGCTCCATATCCCCCCGCTTCGCCGTGGCGGTAAAGCAGTAGCCCGCGTTATCGGTGGTGCCAGTTTTCAGTCCCGTGATGCCTTCATACTCCAAAAGGCGGTTGGTATTCAGAAGCTGGGTTTCCCTTCCGGTTCCTTCCCTCACATAAGTAAGGCGGGTAAGGAGGAATTCGTCGTAATAATCGTATTTTCTGAGCGCCGAAGCCATTTTCGCAACGTCAGCGGCGGAGGAATAGTGATTGTCGGCGTCTAGTCCGGTACAGTTTACAAAATGGGTATCGGTCATTTCCAGCTCGGAGGCTCGTTTGTTCATTCTTTTAACGAATTCCTCCTCGCTTCCCGCTATATGCTCTCCGAGAGCCACGCAGGCGTCGTTGGCGCTGCTTATTACCACCGAGCGGCATATGTCGTAAACGCTCATCTGTTCCCCCTCGTTAAGCCATATTACCGACCCGTCCATGGAAAAAGCGTGATAGGAAGCGGTGATGGTATCCTCGAAGCTGAGCCGTCCCGCTTTCATTTCCTCCGCGGCTATGAGAAGGGTCATTATTTTCGTTACGCTGGCTATCGGTAGCTTCTCGTCGGGATTCTGGGAGTAAAGCACCTGTCCCGTGGCGGATTCGGTGAGCACCACCGATCTGGCTCTGAACGCGGCTCTCGACTCGTCTTTTTTTTCTTTTTCGTTCGTCTGTGCGCTAACGTCCGTTATTCCCGACATACATACAACCGAAGCCGCCGTTACCGTCAAAGCGGCGGCAGCGGAAAAAAGCCTCGCGCCTATCCCTTTAAAAGCTGTCATTTTCTTAATCTCCTTAAAATTGATATCTACCCATAATTTATGTATAACAAGTCCGTTAAATGCGTAAGCTAATTGAAAAATGAAAGGATAATTTATATATGATCAAACCGAGATCGCCTTTTCTTAAGGAAATCATAAAGCTTACGCTGCTTTTTCTGATGGGTGGAATGATATATTTCGCCATTGAAATAGCCTATAAGGGAGACAGCCACTTTTCTATGTTCATAACGGGAGGGGCGGCGTTTTTGCTTATAGGGGGGATAAATTGTTATTTTGACCGGAATATGCCCCTTGTTTTTCAAATGCTGTGCAGCGCGGTAATAATAACTCTTTTGGAATTTATAAGCGGAGTTATAGTCAATCTGTGGCTTCATCTGAACGTTTGGGATTACAGCGGTATTCCGCTGAACGTTTTGGGACAGATCTGTCCGCGGTTTTTCTTTATATGGTTTTTTATTTCACTGGCGGGAATTTTTCTGGACGATTTTTTCAGGTGCAGAATGTTCGGAGAAAAAATGCCCGAGTATGTATTGTTTCGGAGAAAAAGGGGAAGAGAGAGTCTTTATCATATTTTCAAATAAAAAAGTCCGAACTCGCCTTTCGCGGCGCGGTTCGGACTTTACGGGAGAATTTTTACTTTTTTGTAATATCGCCTGTCATCTGAATTTTGAAATAATGTCGTTTATATTCTTTGCCGTATCCATATTTTTGGTAATGTACGCCATAAGATTCTGTACCATGGAATATGAGGACTGAATCTTTGAGGAAATTTTTTCAACGCCTTCCTCGTTATGCATCACAATATCGTTCAGCTCGTCGGTTTTGGCGCCGATATTTCCGATAAAGCCCGCAACGGTATCCATATCCTCGTTGATTTTCTGAATAGATTGCCTTAAGCTTTCGGATATGCCCTGCATATCGCCAAAGGAGGAGAAAACATCGTTTTGGAGGAAAGAAATAATGTCCTCAAAGCACATATTGATATTCTTGATATTCTCGTTCATTTCCTCACACACGCGGGAAATCTCGTCCGCCGCCTTTGAGGAGGTTGCCGACAAAGTGTTAATTTCGGAGGCAACCACCGCGAAGCCCTTACCCGCTTCACCCGCCCGCGCGGCTTCTATGGAAGCGTTTATAGCCAGAAGCTGCGTACGTCTGGCAATATCCTGAATTATCTCCACGTTTGAGCTGATACCCGAAAAATTGTCGAGATAGCTCATGGAAGTATGTATATCCTTTTCAGTACTTTTGGTTTTTTGCGTGATATTGTTGATGATTTCTTCGGCGCCGGCAATCATACTGGTGGCAAAGTCAATCTTTTTGGAATTTTCCTCCTTGTTTTTTGACATAATATTTCTTATGGTGCCAATGTCGGCGTTTACCTTTCGTATCGCGCTGTCGGCGATATTTACCCCCTCGGAGAGATCGTCGGAGGTTCGCATATTGTCGTCGGCGGCGTCGGAGAGCGAGGTTACCGTATTCATCATTATTTCGGCGCCCCTGTTAAGAGTAACGGAACATTCCGAAAGAGTGAAAATAATAGTTTGAAGATTCTCGGTAAGCGAGCGTACGGAGGTGGCTATGGTGCCCACCTCGCTTTTTTTGCCCACATACTCATCAATAGCGACGTTGGTTTGAAGAGAGAGCGAGCCTAAACTGTTGACGGCGTTCGTAACCTTTTTCAGAGGCGCGGTTATAAACCTTGTGACGATAAATGTTATTACTATCAGAAAAAACTCGGTCACTGCTATAAAAATAAGGAAAATTTTGTTTACGGTATAGCTGTCCGAAAGAAGCGCCGATTCGCTGTCCTGCATAGTGACTATCAGATTAAGCGCAGGTATGCATTTATACACTATCATATTTCCGGAATCGTAATATATTCCGCTTTCCTCTTCCGGCGCCTGTTCGATAATTGACAAAAGCGCCTCGTTTTCTATGGGAGCGGTAATAAGCTCGTCATTGCTGTGATAGGCATAAATGGAATTTACCATATCGAGAATGGCATACTGCTCGGTGTCCTGCCCGTGAAGCTCGGCCGCTTCCAGCAGTTTGTTGAGACCCGAGATAAAAGGCCCGCCCCCCACAATGCCTATGGGATCGCCCGCGTCGTTGTATACGGCCATACGCAAGTTGAAAATAAGCTGTCCTGAAGCGGGGGAGGTAAACGCGCCGCCGTCGTAAAATCCGTCGGGAGAACCGGTCATGGTAGCTCTGTAGGGTTCGAGAGAATCACCCGTTCTTGTCACCATTCCCACGGCTCCCGGAGAAGAGTGGGCAAGCACCTTGGTATTCCAATCGCTTAAATATATACCTTCCCAGTCGATAAGCCTGGAAAAGAATTTTTCGGTATAAATCTGGGCGGCGTTGATGAATTCGGGATTTTCCGGGTCGTTAAGCAGATTTCTTATTTCGTCGGCGGCGGCGTAGCTTTTCAGCATAACCTCGGAATCAGATACGAAAAGATCGATTATCGCCGCCTGGCCGTCTATTGAGGTGTTCATATTGGATATGGCGGCTTTTTTGGTTATACCGCCGATAACGCTTCCTATAACGGCTCCGAACACCGTAAGACAAATCAAAGAAATAAGCCCTACCATAATCGACAGCATGGTCTTCATTTTCATATTCTTTATCATAGCAGTACCTCGGCTTCTTTAATACTTGGAAATCCGCGATCTTATGACAATTGTAACACATTGCACATATAAAATCAACGCTTTTTTCGATTTTCGTAGCAACGCATATGAAAGTCGTCTCTCTTTTGACATTTCTCACGAAAAAGGCATATATCAAAAAAAATTGCAAAAAGTACTTGATTTTTTATTTAACATCTGCTATAATTAGATGGTATTTGAAATATATACTTTGAAAAGGAGGTGTTCACCCATGGCAAAATGCGATATCTGCGGAAAAGGTGTCACTTTCGGTGTTAAGGTTTCTCACTCACACAGATGCTCTAACAGAAGCTTTAAGCCCAATGTACAGAAGGTTAAGGCTGTCGTTAACGGCGCTCCTTGCAGAGTAAATATCTGCACAAGATGTTTGCGCTCCGGTAAGGTTCAGAGAGCCAACTAATCTTCTGAGGCAAGATATATCCGCATAGAAACAGCTCCCGCTTTGGCGGGGGTTTTTTTATTTTATATTTCAAATTCATTAAAGATGCTTTATACTATTTTCAAATTAAAAAGATTGGATAATTTGAAAATAGTGCTTCGGGTGTAATTTAATCTTAAAAAAGTTAGAACCTTTTTAAGATTAAATTAGTATTAGCTGTTTAGTTTCTTACATTAAAGGCGCAAACAGCCTTAACACAAAGCCCAACGCTTTTTTAAAGGGATTAAACTTTTTGCAATCCTCAAGGGTTATCTCCTGACATTTACCCAGCGTATCGCGGATATCTTCTTCCACCCTATCCACAACGGGACTTTTGTAAAAATAACATCCGCATTCAAAATGCAGAAACAGGCTTCTGTAATCCAGGTTTATCGATCCTACCGTAGCCCTTACTCCATCGCTGACAAAGCATTTTGCGTGAACGAACCCGGGAGTATACTCGTATATTTTAACTCCGGCCGATATAAGCTCACGATAATAGGTGCGCGCAAGAAGATAAGCGTAAACCTTGTCGGGAACGTGGGGCATAATGATTATTACCTCCACCCCGCGTTTTGCGGCAAAAGTAAGCGCCTGTGTCATTTCGTTGTCTATTATAAGATATGGGGTCATTATATGAACATATTTTTCCGCCCTGTTTAAAATATCCAGATATACCGTTTGTCCCACATACTCGTTGTCAAATGGGCTGTCGCCGTAGGGCATGGAAAAGCCGTCTTTGTTAATTCCATTTTCGCTTATTTCGGGAAAATCATACCGTATAAACCGTTGATAATCGCCCTCTTCTCTTTCGTTTATGTTCCAGTTTTGAAGAAACATCATCGTAAAGCTTTTCACCGCGTCGCCTTTAAGCATTACGCCTGTGTCCTTCCAGTGTCCGTATTTTACGCGCCTGTTAATATATTCGTCCGCCAGATTCACGCCCCCCGTAAAGGCGGTGCGTCCGTCCACCACAAGGATTTTCCTGTGATCCCGATTATTCTGGACGGTAGACAAAACCGGCTTTATCGGGGAAAACATTTTGCACTTTATCCCCTTTTCCTCCAGCGTTTTAGGGTATTTATAGGGCAAAAGCATAAGGCAGCACATCCCGTCGTACATAAATCTGACGTCCACGCCTTCTTTTACTTTTTGCTCAAGTATTTCCAATACGGAATCCCACATTTCACCCCGTTCCACTATGAAAAATTCCATAAAAATGAATTCTTCGGCCTTAAGCAGCTCGGCTTTCATCACCTCGTACATATCGTCGCCCAAAGGATAATACTCCGCATAGGTGTTTTTATATATGGGATAACCCGCAAACTTTTTCATATAAACGGCAAGATTGCTTTCTTTCGCGTCATTTTCGGACAATTCTTTTAAAACCTCCTTATCCTGGGGTATAAACTCCGAGGTTTTTTTAACAAGCTCTATCGTCCTCTTTTTCATTATATGAGTGCCCAATTCCAACTTTACGTAAATGTACAAAACCGTACCGAAAATCGGTATCAGCATAATGGGCACCACCCACGCCAATTTAAAATATGGATTGGTTTTTTCGTTTATTATATAAATGATTACCACCAATGACAAAGCGTAGGAAACGGCGGTAAAGAAAACGAGATTATCCGAAAAGAACACCAAAGCTGAAAAAAGAAAGTACAGCTGAAGCCCCAGCCCCAACACTACCACCATTGTGCGGCCGAAAATTATTCGTTTCAGGCTTTTAATTTTGTTTTTTATTTTGTTCATATTGTTATCCGTATTTTTTCGTAATCTATTAAAGGACTGTGAACCCGTTTTGCCGAAATCACAGTCCTTTAAAGTGATTGAAATGACCGTCAGATATTAAACCAGAGGTATATATTGCTTTAATATATACGAATAGTATTTTTAGACATTGTCTGCAATCGTGAATGTATTGATCAGGTTTTTAAGCATATTCGCCTGGCTTGACAGCTGTTCCGCGGAAGCCGCGCTCTCTTCAGAGGTGGCGGCGTTTCTTTGAACAACGGTTGAAATCTGTTCGATACCGATATCCACCTGATCCAGGCTGTCGGCCTGTGCCTGACTGGCTTCGGCAATTTTACCCACTATCTCTTCCGCAAGAGCAGCTTTTGTGCCAACGCTCTGAAGCGCCGTGGAAGTGGCGCTCGCCTTTTCCATACCTTCGTTTACGGCGTCTATTGACTGTTCGATAAGTCCCGTCGTGTCTGCGGCGGCGTCGGCGGATTTTGAAGCAAGGCTTCTTACCTCGTCGGCAACTACCGCAAAGCCCTTGCCCGCTTCACCTGCTCTCGCCGCCTCAACGGCCGCGTTAAGGGCAAGGATATTGGTCTGGAAGGCAATATCCTCAATGGTCTTTATAATGTTGCCTATCTTATCCGAGGATTCGCTTATATGGTTCATTGCCTTGGACAAATGCTCCATCTCCGCTATGGCGTCGGAAACGTAGGAAGCGGCGTCGGAAACAATGTTCTTGGCGTTGATACAGTTGTTGGAGGTATCGGAAACCTCTTCCGATATAACACGGAGGGTAGCCGCAAGCTCCTCCACGGAGGAAGCCTGTTCGGTGGTTCCCTGTGACAGATTCTGAGCCGCGGCTGAAACCTGATCCGCGCCGGTGAGCACCTGATCGGAGGCGATGTCGATATCGCTTAAAGCGCCGCTGAGCTTGACTTTTATCTCGTCCATATGCTCGACGATCTTTTTGAAGTCGCCGGTATAATATTCGCTGCTTTCGGAGGTATTCACGTTGAAGTTGCCTCCGGCCATCTCTCCTAAAATACGTCCAATATCGTTTATGATATTGTTCAGCTTATGAACCGTCGTTGAAGTGGCCTGAGCGAGGACTCCCGTTTCGTCCACGGACTTTACTTCGGGAACGGAGCTGGAAAGATCGCCCTGTGAAAGAAGATCTATCCTTTCTGTGCAAAGCTTGATGGGCTTGCCTATAGATCTTCCGAGGAAGATGGAAAACAACACCGCCACCGTCAGCGCGATAACCGTAATAATCACAAGGGTAATCATGGAAGCGTATGTATCGCCGAGAAAATCCGACTGAGGCGCGGTGATGGCGATTGACCAGTCGTTGGTGTTTTCAACGGGACAAAACGCCGTTACCACGTATTTTCCGTTATAATTGTAATTTTCAAAGCCCGTTTCGCCTTTGGTCATTCTTTCGTGAATGGCGTTAAGCGGACTTTTGCTTCCGCTTGTGATATTTCCGCCGTTCTTTACCACCTCGGAATCGGGATATGCGATTATATTGGCTTTTTTGTCAATAAGATATGCGATGCCGTTATCGCTTACGTTAATGCTTCTGGCTATATCGTTCAGGAATTCCTCCTCGGGAACGACGTAAACGCAGCCGACGGGAACTTCGTCCCTGAAAAGAGGCGCCGCTATTATGATGGTGAGAAGACCCGTGGTTTTCGAAACAAGGGGCTCGGATATGTAGGTCTGACCCATCATCGCGGCCTGAAAATAGGCGCGGTCGGAATAATCGGTGCCGTTAATGGACTTGCCGTCGGAAAAAATAAGATTACAGCGTTCAAGACCGTATCTTCCCGTCCACTCATCGAGTATAGCCTGCTTTTCCTCATTGGGAAGATTGGGGTCGGACATACGGTTTATGGAGCCGAGGCCTTTTGCTATGTTAACATATGAGGTCATCTCCCACTCGGCGCGTTCTGAGGATATGGTCACGATTTCCGACATATTTGTTCTTACCGAATTCATTGCGGACTGGTAAATTATTACAATGGATGAAATTCCCAGCACCAAGAGCGCGAGTCCTACCAAAAGTACGGAATTCGTTACTATTTTCTTTTGTATACTGCTTTTCAAAGGTATTGCCTCCTATTGGGGATTTTACATTAAAACTTTATATAATGTGAAGAAATTTTAGTGAAAAACCCAGATTTATTTATAAGTAGTATACCACAAAAAATACAAAAAATCAATAAAATATCAAAAATTTAGGATAGATTTTTGAAAAAAATTTGAAAATAAGGTGAAAAATACCTTTGTAAGCCTATTTGCGAAATATTTGTCAGATATAAGACAAATTTGTAAAAACAGCGCATTCAACATACAGAAACCTGTTCCAATATATTTTTCTCTTGACAAAACTAACCAAAAATGCTACAATAAAACAAACCTCAAGAAAGGAAAATATCGTAATGAATACCAAAAAGAAAATTCTGTCGGCAATTATGTGTGCTTCGCTGATCTTAACGTCGGCATGCGCGGGAGGGGAAGAAGGACTGGAACACCTTCAAGTAACTTACCGCCAAATGGGTGGACAAAAACCCCGGTGAAAACGAAGGCTTAAGAGGCAACAAGTGGATGGGTCTTATGTTCGCCAACACCACGGGCGTTAAAATGATTGACGTTACCGATTCGGATATCGTAAACAATCTTAAGAACGAAAACATAGAGCGGGCCATGAGCTTTCTTTCCGAAATGAGAAAGGAAGGGCTTATAGGCGACGGATATATCGATCCGGGTACGGCGTTTATGAACGGAAACCTGCTGTTCCTTGCCATGGAATCCGAATGGACCTTTGAAAGCGCACAGTCGGCGGTGTTCACCTACGGTCTGGAGGGCGAGATAGTTACATTGCCCATGCCTAAGGATCCCATGTCCGATAAGTACTATGTTTCCGCCGACACCTACGGTTATATGGTTCCCGCTGGCACAAAGAACGTTCAGGGCGGCGTCGACTGGATACTGGCAAGCCGCATTTACGAGACCGACCCCGAAACTAAGGCGGCGGACTATGCTTTGAAAACCGATCCCAGCCCCGTTTATTACGATAAGTGTCCGGGGTGTAAGTACGATTATATTTCCAACGACAAGGCCGACCTCACCGTTTGCCCCGAATGTCAGACGGCGAGAAAGCAAAAGTTCAAGGCGGTATACACGGTGGAACAGCTGGATCTTCTGGACGATATGCTTCATTCGGATAAGTTTGAAAGAGTGTTCGACAACGCCATGGGGGTTGACCAGGGAATAGTGGATATAATGACCTCCACCGACAATGCGCTTATTGACGGCGTTACCTATCACGACGCTTCCTATACGGAGGAGCTTAATAAGCAGTATCAGGCGATTGAAGCGTTTATACAGCCTTACAGGGACGCTTTGACCAAGGCTAAGGCGGAAGGCTGATACTTTCCGTTAAGTTTCGCTTATGCCCTTTAGAACCTGTCCGCATAGGAATTGGCACGCGTCTTTTCGGCAGATTTTGCCGATGACAGCGTTTCGTCATTTGCTTTGCTGTCGGCGCGTCCTTGCGCCGACTTTGGGCAAATGACCGAACACCTCGTGTGTTAAAATTTCTTGACTTGCGACAGCAAGCCGGTGAAATTTTGCCTTGTTCTTAACAAAATCTGCTCGAAAATCCACGCACCATTCCTATGTGGACGGGTTCTTTAAATTCACAATAAAATACTTCCGAACAAATTGCCGATTATTTCGGCGAAAATCCGTTCGGAAGTATTTTTTTATTTTTTGGGAGCAGTAATCCAGAAAACTGCCCTCCTCGGAATGTTTTATACTAATCTTTGGTCAGATTATAGACAAAAAAATGTTGACCAAAGATTAGTGTTTTGGGTGTAATCTTTAATCATATTTCCGATTTCGTCTACAATATGATATAAGATTGGTACTACCGAACCCCCAGTTCCAATACCAAATAATAATGGTGTATAAAAACCGCCGCCAAGATAACATTAAACGCAATGCTCCCAATCATATAAGGAAGCCGCGCCTTTCTTCGATTCAAAAGCGTAGCCGTAAGGAACCCCGTCCAGGTACAGCTGACGATGAGCGCACCCATTATTATACACATCTCGGTAACAAAGTTAAGCTTGGCCTTCAGCAAAACCACTGCCGTAAATCCCACCAGCGCGTTAACCGCGGGCAGTACCGCAAGCGGCAAGGTAGCCACCGCCCACTTTTTTCTCTTGGCCCTGAAAAGACTTGCCGACGCTATTAACAGCAAGCCCGTGATTATAAAGCTCTCGCCTATCATAAAAATTCACCCCTTTGACACCGAAAATGTGTTAAGAAATCTGTTAATACTAATTTCATCTTAAAAAGGTTCTAACCTTTTTAAGATGAAATTACACCCAAAGCACTATTTTCAAATTATCCACTAAATTTTGCAATCTTTTTAATTTGAAAATAGTATAAATCAGCCCTTAAGCTTTTCGTCAACGATCTCCTTGGCTCTGCCGTTGTCCGACAAAGCGATGTACACCGCGTAATTTCCCTTTGAATATATCTCGGCCGTTTCAAGCTTATACATTTCATCGGGTGTATATGTGGCGAAAGACTCCTTTCGGGAATCCAGCTTCGACTGAAGCGCTTCCTCCGCCGTTTTGGCCGCGTCGGAGCTTTTAAATTTGAACACCCCTATTTCGTCGGGAAGCGCGCCAGAGCCGCAAAGGGAAAATGCGGCGGAATCAAGCTCCGCGGTATCCATTCCGCTGTAATAGCTCCCCACGTCCTCGGTGCCTTTTTCCACCGATGAGGAAATGGGCACCTCCGCCAGCACCGCGCTCACAACGTCGGCGGGGTTTACGTCTGCGGCGGCTTCTCCGCCCTCGCCGCTGCACGCCGTAAAGAGCATTACGGGGGTCAATACGGCGCAAAGTAAATTTTTAATCTTCATTTTTGTCTTTCCTTTCTTATTGTTTCTTTTTATCCAATCTGCTTCTGTATGGTGCCCAGCAATAAAGCGTAAGCGCTGCCTTGGAAATGAAGTCCGTCGTTCTCGGCGTACTTTGAGGAGAAGTAGCCTTCTCCGTCCGTCAGCTTGGAGCAGATATCCACATATGTATACCCACCTTGGTCGCAAATTGACTTTAACCTTGAGTTATAGTCGTTTATCTTTTCCATAGTCTCTTTTCCCTCCGAGTCGTGCTCCTTGGTGACGGGGGGAAGGGATATAACGCATATCTCGGCGGTATAACAAGCCATTTCAAGCTCGGAAACAAGTTCCGTCATTTTATTGGCCATATACTCGGCGTCCATATACGCGAGTCCGTTGGTGCCCAGCATAATATAAATACGCTTCGGCTGCATTGCGGAGGCCTTTTCAACGCATGTCACATCTCCCACCTTGTGGTTTACGGCGCTTTCGGGGTTAAGCCCCACTTCGGCAAAAACGTTTTCCGCGTCAAGATAACCGTATAAGTGAAGTCCAGTGGATATACTGTCCCCGATGAACAGGTCGTTTTCAAAGAAAGTTCTGTCATACTGAGGAAGTATAAGATCATCCGTGGAAATGGTCTCTTCCGTTTCGGCTGCGGAATCTTCGGAGCTTACCGACGCGCTTTCGGAGGCTGAGGTATCGGAGCTTGTCCCGGAAGTTTCCGAGGTGTTCGGCGGGGTTAACGATTCGCTTTCGGAAGGGGAAGAGGTATCCGTTTCCGAGACGGTAACGGATGGGCGGTCGGTGCGGTCGCTGCCGGAGTCCTCCTTCATATGAAAGTATATTAAAACGATAAGCAGGATAATTATTCCCACTATTACCAAATTTAAAGCGACTATCGCGATGGACAGGCTGTTTTTTCTCTTTTTGGCCAAGACGGTTTCTCCTTTGTTATTTTTTGCTTCATTCCGATTGAAAATTAATAGGTTCTTACATATTATTTACCGAATATTAACATCAATTATACATTATACACTTTTAAGGGGAAATAGTCAAGATTTTTTATTTCATTGTCATTATTTCTTAAGATTTATGCCAAAAGGGGTCCGTTTTTTGGCTTTCGGCCCCTCTTTTTAGAGCATTTTTATTCAGAAACTGTTCCAATAGGAATAGGCGCACGTCTTTTCGGCATATTTTGCCGCTGACTTGCGTTTAGTCATTTGGTCAACATTTTTTGTCTATAATCTGACCAAAGATTAGTATAACACATCGTGTGTTAAAAATCCTTGACGGGCTTATCGCGTAAGCTGCCCGCCTGCGGATTTTTGCCTTGTCATCAACATAATATGCTCGAAAATCCGCACACCATTCCTATTGGAACAATTTCTTAAGTCGATTGTTTTTTCTCCCCGTGGGTGTTATCGAGGCTAAGCATCACCGAGGAATAAAACACGTTTTCCTCATTTCTGAAATCCGCCCCGCCTCCGTATTTTGCGGCAATATCCGAAAGGCTTGAAAGACCAAGCCCCCTGTGCTCCGATTTTGTGGAGAGATATTTTTCTCCGCTTTTTTTCACCGTTCCGTTAAAGCCGTTATCGACGGTAACGGCCAGCATTTTTCCTGAGCATATCATATTAAGCTTTATCATACGCTTTTCCCCGAGAGCCGACTGAGCCGCGTCCAGGGCGTTTTCAAGAAGATTTCCCAACAATACCGACAAATCGATATCCTGTATCGGAAGGGAGCCGGGCACCTGGATATGCGCGTTAAAGAGGATGTCCCGCTCCTTAGCCATATCTCCGTAGTGGCTTGCCAGAAGGTTTATTACGGGATTATCGCAGTATTTTGTTATGCTCCGGGTTTCCGAGTGTTCAAGATACTGCTTTAAATACAGTATAGCTTTTTCCTTTTCGTCTTTTTCCAAAAGCTCGCACAGCAAAACCATATGGTGACGTATGTCGTGGCGCTGGCGGCGGACGTTTTCTATATTTTCGCTGATCCTTCGGTACTGCTCGTCGCGGATATCTATCTGATGCTTTGTTTCAAGATACTTTTCGTTTGACGCGTACCGCTCGTAAGCAAGGCGGTACATTCTGAAAATCACCCCGTAGAGCACGAATGCGGACAAAAGGAGGCCGAAATAAAGCAGGAACGACGTGGGATCCGCCACCAGATCCACATAATCCATAAAAGTAAACACGATGACGAAAATCATCAGCAGTATAAGCAGCGGAATACAAAGATACCCGCACTCCTTTGCCCCCATTCTCTTTTCCACAGGCATATAAAATAATTTCAGGAAAAGACACAGCAAGGGCACCGTTATCGCTCCCGCCGATAAGGTGGACAGTATCGTATGAAGACCGGCGGTAATCCGCTTAGCCTCCACCGGGAGAAGCTCGAGTACACAGTTGGCGATGGACATTATAAACAGAGCGCTGGTCAGCGAGAACAGAAAAATAAAGGCCTTTTTCTGCCACACCGCCCTTACCGCGTAAAGATACCAGGCCATACAAAATATCATTATGACGTAGAACACCATATCCAGCTGTACCGATATGGGCTCTTCCTCAGGTATAGTAAAGCTGATATACACGCTGATCGCCGAATCAATGACGGATACCGCAAAAATAACCAACAGCGTCAGAAAAGCGGTTTTTTTGTTTGAAAAACGGAAGGAGCCCATAAAAGGGTAGGCGCATAAAACGGCAAAAACGGTAATTCTTACGATATCGTCCGCCAGAAGCCAGAAAAAATCCGTCAAAATTTATTCCCCCCTCGCAAGATGGAACAAAAAGCTCTGATACCGCTCTCTGAGCTCCGTTTTGTTATTCCGCGACAGCGTTATCTCTTTACCGTTGCGCAGCACTATGCGATCGAAAAAGAAGGAGTCTATGTAGTGCATATTTACTGCGAAGCTCTGCTGTATTCTCAGGAATATTCCGTCGTCAAGAAGAGTGCAGAGTGTGCTCAGAGAAGTGTGGGTATCAATGCGTTCCTTATCGGTGTGTATCATACAGAGCTTGTTTTTTACCTCTATATACCTTATTTTATCTATGGGAATCGGTACGGCTATTTTTCCGGATTTTATCTCAAGCACGCGGGCTTTTTTCGGAGGCTTCGGTATACAGCGGCGTATAGCCTCGGTTATGACTTCATCTCCCGCAGGCTTTAAAAGATAGTGAGCCGCGTTAAGGGCGAACGCCTCTATAGCGTGATCAGTGCTTACGGTCATAAAAATGAAGCGGCAGGATTTGTCGGGACTTAGGCTTTTGGCGGTTTCTATGCCGCTTATGCCCTCTAAATAAACGTCCATAAAGGCGATGTCAAAGCGCTGTACGGCGTTGGCGGCGAGAAATTCCTCGCCGGAAAAAAAGGGACAGAGCCGCCCCGAAATGTTCATACGGGAGCATACATTCCCTATCCGTTCCGTAAGCTCCTTCAGCTCCTCTTCATTGTCGTCCACCACGGCAATATCAAACCACACGGACACTCCCCCTTGTTCAACATTTTATACTAATTGCAAATCATTCCAAATTTCAATTTGTCTACAGTATGACTTAAAATAGTATTATGCCGATTCCCGATCGCCTGTTTTGTCTGTTGCGCAATAAAAAACGGTAAAAAATCAGCATCGGCATTTGTATTTTAACATTTTGCGGTTTGTTTGTCAATGCGCCGCGGAGGAACAACGGGGGGCAGGTCGTAAAATGCAGGTTTTTTTCGTAAAATGCAGGTTACGGTTTGGGAAAAATATGTTATAATTATTTTAGCAAAAATAAAAATGTAATACTAAGGAAACACTGAATAATTACCATCCTACAACACCAAATCACTGTGAAAAGTAAAAAAACAATTATAAACCGAAAATTATGCAAAAAAGAGGGAAATCATCCAAAAACTCCCTCTTTTTTATGTATTTCCC
>CATLBH010000020.1 GCA_949878745.1 uncultured Ruminiclostridium sp.
TAATACTAAATCTCAATAGAAATCAGACAAATCCGACGATTGGAGCGTCCCTACTCTGCGTCAGCCCTCCTTGAAATATGCGCATATTCCTGCGTCGGGACTTCCTTGATTAGGAACGCTCCACCCGCCGCCTTTGTCTGATTTCGATTGAGAATTAGTATAAGAGCAATTTATAATAAAGTGCAAGTTAAGACGTATTTTACATAAAAGCCGTGATCCGATTTTTCGCTTCACGGCTTTGTGCTTTTATTACACAGATTTTATACCAATCCCTTTTTATACTAATCTTTAATCATATTGTAGACGAAGTCGGAAATATGATTAAAGATTACACCCGAAACACTAATCTTTGGTCAACATTTTTTGTCTATAATCTGACCAAAGATTAGTATTAGTATTAAGCGTTATCTTTTTTACCAATTTATACCGCGTTTTGCACAAAAAGTTTGTCAATCCCGATATCCGATTTTTGTTGACTAAAACGGGATAAAGGGGTATACTATAAAAAGCTGTTATTTCGGATATACATAACACTAATCTCTTTTAAAACTATGGGTATTACGTCAGTTTAAATAGGGATTGGTATAAAAGGCAGGCATTAGAAAATTTGTACAGATCAAAGGAATGATGATATGAATATTGAAGAAACACTTAAAACGCTTTGCGCACTTCCTTCTGTTAGCGGCGGGGAAAAAGCCGCCCATGAAACGGTGATCGGTCTCCTTTCGGAATACTCCGACAACATAAAAGCAGATGATTTCGGAAACGTTATCGGTTATATAGGCGATGAAAGCAAGCCCATCCTGCTTCTTGATGCGCACATAGACCGTATAGGAATGATAGTTACCTTTATCGACGAAAGCGGATTTCTTAAGGTGGGAAAAATGGGCATAGATATGCGCACTCTGCTTGCCCAGAATGTAACTGTATACGGAAAAAATCCTGTAAAAGGAATAGTTTCGACCCTCCCTCCCCACGTTGCCGACAAGAGCGAAAAAGCTCCCAAACTTGAGGATATAGCAATAGATATAGGAATGACAAAGGAACAGGCGGAGAAGGCGGTCTCCTTAGGCGATCTTGTGGTGCTTGAGGGTCGTTTTTCAACGCTTGCCGGCACAAGAATATCCACTCCCGCTTCCGACGATATGGCGGGAGTAACCGCCGTGCTGTATGCTCTCGACCTGTTGAAAAACGAAAAGAATCTCCCTTTCAGAATAGCGGTACAGTTCGTGGCTCAGGAAGAAGTAGGCAGCCGCGGCGCCGCCGTTTCCTCCTTCAACATAACTCCCGATTACGCCATAGCTTTTGACGTAAGTTTTGGAGCAAGCAAGGGGGTTTCTTCGGAACAGTCGGGCAAGCTCGGAAAGGGTCCCATGATAGGTGTTTCTCCCACCTTAGACAGGGAAATGTCGGAAAAGCTTATAAAAATCGCCAAGGAAAAGAACATTCCCTATCAGACGGAAGTGATGAATGGAAGAACGGGAACCGACGCCGATAACATAGCCCTGACAAAAGGCGGAGTAAAAACGGCGCTTATCTCCATACCCCAGCGTTATATGCATACCCCCTGTGAGGTGCTGGATACGGAGGATATCAGGTATACCGGTGAGCTTCTGGCGGAATATATCAAAGGTTAAAGGAGACAGGACAATGGAAAATCTGAAACGGCTCGTTAAAGAGCTTTCCGCAATAAACGGAGCAAGCGGCGACGAAAAAAAGGTAAGGGAAAAAATAATATCTCTTCTTCCCGCCGATGTAAAATATACGGTTGATAATCTGGGAAATCTCATTGTTGAAAAGAAAGGCGGGGCTTCTCCCGCCAAAAAGCTTATGGTTGCCGCGCATATGGACGAGGTCGGCTTTATCGTTACTCATATCGACGACGACGGAAGCCTGTGCTTCGCCCCAGTTGGCGGTGTGCTTCCCTACGTGGTGTTCGGAAGACAGCTGGCGGTAAACGGCACCGTTTACGGAGCCGTAGCGGGAAAACCCCTTCATCTGCTCGAAGACAACGAGGAAAACACACAGCCCAAAATTTCCGACCTTAGAATCGATATCGGAGCCGAAAATAAGGAGGAAGCCGAAAAACTTGTTTCCTTGGGCGATTACGCTTACTTTACAAGCGAACAGGCCGACTTCGGCGACGGTTTTATGTGCGGTAAAGCCCTTGACGATCGAATCGGCTGCGCCGTAATGCTGCGGATGATAAACGGAAACCTTCCCTACGATACAACCTTTGTGTTTACCGTTCAGGAGGAAGTGGGAACAAGAGGCGCGGCCGCGGCGGCATACACCGTGAATCCAGATATCGCTTTAGTTCTGGAAACCACCACTGCCTGTGACATAAGCGGAGTGGAAAACGAAAAAAAAGTATGCGTTCTCGGAAACGGCCCCGTCGTGTCCTTTATGGACAGAGGAACCGTATACGACAGGGAGCTTTACGCCCTCGGTTTTGAAACCGCGAGGGAGATAGGCGTGAAGTGTCAGACCAAAACCACAGTAGCGGGCGGCAACGACGGCGGCGCTATCCATAAATCCGCGGGCGGAGTTCGTACAATGGCCGTTTCCGTCCCTTGCCGATATTTACATTCCCCCAACTGCGTAATAAAGGAAACGGATTTATATGACACGGCGAAATTGGCTTCTGCTTTGATGGAAAAGCTGGGCGCGATAAATTCTTAAAAAAGAACATTGTTCTTAGGTTCAAGCTAAGGAAGTGATCGATATGATTACCCAGGTTGATCGGAAAACGGCCGAAAGGCTTTTAACGGGAGCAAAGGATATTTTTTCCTTGAAAATACTGTCTAATATGAAAGCATACGACGGATACGATTTCTTTTCGGTATATGGCGGAAAGGGAATTCTCATCGGGCGTTATTACGATGATCTTGTCATAAGAACAAAGGGTGTTATTTCCGAGGATACAATGGAGGAACTTTCCCTGTTTCTTAAGGTCTGCGGATTTAAATCGGCTCTCGCGGGAATTGAAACAGGTAAACGGCTGATGGCCGCCGGCTGGTCAAACGCCGAGGAAAGCTTAATATATAAATTCTCCTCGGAGCTTATTCCTGAAAACGAGGATATCCCCGAAATGGAGGAAATAAATAGGAACCCCTCCCTTGACGATGTTTTTCCCATACTGAGTGACGGATTTCCGGGAATAAGGTATGAGCATTGGTACACCGATATAAGTCATAAAACAAGACACGATATATCGTCCGTGTATGTTTACGGCGGCGCTTCCGCCACCGTGATTGCGGATATAAACGGATCCGTTTTCATTTCCCTTGTAGCGTCAAAAAGCGAATCCAGGGGCAAAGGCGAAGCGAAAAAGCTGTTAAGGCGGTTAGGTATTTTTTTCGAAAAACAGGGAAAGGAAGTTTCCATACTCTGTAAACCGGAGCTTAGCCCGTTTTACCGAAAAGCGGGATTTTACGAGGGCGGTAAAGCCATAACCATATTTTCCGAAAAACAAAAAACAATATATCATAACACCATTCATCATAATTGAATAAATAATAAGCAGGATAAATATATGACAGAGTTTAATTTCAGCGAAAAGCTGCTTACTGCGGCGGACAAGGCGGAGGATAAAACGGAGGCGGCCTTTGCCCGTATTGACGAGATCTGCCGACGAAACAGCGAAAAGGTTCTTAAAGCTTTTATAGACAACGGCGTGGCAGATATGCACCTGAAGGGGACAACCGGCTACGGCTACGGCGACGACGGAAGGGATAAAGCGGATCAAGTATTTGCTCAGGTCTTCGGAGCCGAAGACGCGTTGGTGAGACATGGCTTTGTAAACGGAACTCACGCTATTTCCACCGCCCTTTTCGGCGTACTACGACCCGGCGATCTGCTTCTTGCGGTGACAGGTCGGCCTTATGATACGCTGGAGGAAGTAATATTCGGTGAAAAAGGCGGTTCCCTTAAGGAATTCGGGGTTAATTACAAACAAATCGACCTGCTTCCCGACGGAAAACCCGATATAAAGGCAATAATGGAGCAGTCAAGAAGCGCGAAGGCAGTTTACATACAGCGCTCCAGAGGCTATTCCTTAAGACCCTCCCTTACCGTTTCGGTAATTATGGAAATAGCCGAAGCGGTAAGAGCGGTAGGCAGCAAGGCGATAATTATGGTAGACAACTGTTACGGCGAATTTGTGGAGTGCGTCGAGCCAACGGCCGTGGGAGCCGATCTTATAATAGGCTCGCTTATCAAAAACCCCGGCGGTGGAATTTGCTCCACCGGCGGTTATATTGCCGGCAAAAGGGAGCTGGTGGAGCTGTGCTCCTATCGTTTGACCACGGTGGGCACGGGAAAAGAGGTGGGCTGTTCCTTGGGGCAAAACCGCGAGATTTTTTTGGGGCTTTTCAACGCGCCGTTAGCGGTATCCAACGCCCTGAAAACTTCAATTTTCGCGGCGGCGTTTTTTGAGGAACTGGGCTTTACCGCTCTGCCCGATTACCGCGCCTACCGCACCGATATAATCTGTTCCATAAAGCTTGGAAATCCCGAAAGACTTATCGCTTTTTGCGAGGGAATACAGGCGGCAAGTCCCGTTGACAGTATGGCGGCTCCCGAACCCTGGGATATGCCGGGATACAATTGTCAGGTAATAATGGCCGCGGGCTGCTTCACAATGGGAAGCTCGATAGAACTGTCTGCGGACGCCCCGCTGAGAGAGCCTTACGCCGTATGGCTTCAAGGCGGCACCTCTTATTACGCGGCAAGAGTGGGCGTAATGAACGCGGCGCAGAGAATTATCGACAAAGGGTTGTTGAATTGACCGCCCAAGGATTCGTAAAAGCTTGCGATATTTTTTCATATAAGATAACCATTTTAGCAAGGAATCTAACCTTTGTTTAAATGGTTATTTTTATATTTGATATCAGTAATAAGTATACCGTTAAAAGGATAATTAATAATATCTATTTTTTCCAATTTGACTTTTATCGGTAATTTAATATTGTTTTTTAATAATTTAAGTCCATTAAACAATTCTTCATCGGTTAATCTTATGGCAATCGTACAATGCGGCATCCATTTGTCTATATAGTAATATTGATTTAACTTTCCGTCAAAATCGGACATAAAATCTAAAAATTTTTTATGAACGCTTTTTAATTCCTCGGTCATTATCGGCGCTAAAAAAATTACATTCTCCTTAGTCATAAATGTACCCACCGCACATAAGGTAATCTCAAAAGGTTCAATCATTTCGGAAAAATCCAATACTTTTGATTTTAGACCTTCAATGTCGTTGGTACAATAATCTCCGATGGAAATGTGGTTTAACTTCACCGCTTCATCATGAACTCCGTTTTCGCCCAATAATTTTCTGAGTTCGTTTATAGTATTCTGACTTTTATCGTCGAATACCAATTCTACGGCATAATTCATTTATAAAACTCCTTTTTATTCCAAGCCGTCAATCCTATCAAAAACAACACTTTTTTCTTTCATAGATATTTTACCGACCCTATAACCGTACTCCTCAGTCTCCTTTTTGTATTTCAAAAAAGAGTGATCTATCGGTATTCCCGCAATATCCTTGATTTCGTCAAATGTCAGTTTATAAGACCCTTTTTGTTTTTTTTTGGAGATAAATCCATAATTTGTCATATTTTCTCATTTATATTTACCTCGTCCCGATTGACAGGATTAAAATACAACGTAAATTATATATCGTGAGGTATATAATTTGCTTTTACCAATATACGTGAATTTCCGGTTACAATCCATTCATGAATACCGGTATCACCTGTCCAAAAGGAAAATTCCGAATTTGTAGGCAAACCGAAAAATACCCGATACAACTGATTTATCATTCCCCCGTGCGTAACGGCGGCAATCGTACTGTCGTCATTATTTTCCCACAGCAGCTTTGACATCATATACTCCGCCCTATACCTGAATTCGAGCAAACTTTCCTGCTCATAAACGGATAAATGAGCGGGCACTTCTGTCTGGGGGTATTTTTCTTCCGCAACGCTGTACTTCAATCCCGCAAGCAACCCGTTGTTAAACTCCATTAAACGTTCGTCGGGAATAAGAGGAGCATTACATTCGGAAGCCAGATGTCCGGCCGTTTGCGCTGCTCTTTTAAGGGTACTGTGGTAAATTTTTTTTACTTGATAGTTTTTTCTTACATATTTGCTCATTGCTTCCGCCTGACGGTGTCCGCGTTCGGTAAGCTCAAAATCGGCTCTGCCTTCATGAACTTTAAGAATATCCGCTTGGCTTTCACCGTGTCTTATTATCAGTAATTTCATTTGCTCGTTCCCTTTCCGTTTTCTTTATTATAATCAATTTTCGCTCGGATCCCCTCTTCTTGCCTTTTGAGCAAAATACGCCCCCCAAAGCATCCACTTTGACGGAAGCACTTTCGCGGCCAACGCCAGCGCTTTCATTTCTTTTTTCGGAATAATTACATTTTTTCCTTTAAACATTTCATTTAAAGCGTAATCCGCAACTTCGGAGGCGCTCGCGCCTCCCACTGCAAACTCCGCTCCCGCCATTCGGTTGAATTCCGTATCCACGGGTCCGGGACAAAGCGCTCCCACATATACGTTGACCTTATTTTGTTTAAGCTCCTGACTAACGGCGCGGGAAAGCTGAAGCACATAATTTTTGCTGGCATAATATGCCGCCATAAGCGGTCCTGCCATGAAGCCCGCGATTGAGGCAACGTTAAGTATATACCCGTAATTTCTTTTGGAAAAATCTCTCAAAAACAGCTTGGTTAAAATATGCACGGCTTTAATGTTCACATCGATCATTTCCAGCTCACGGTCAAGATCGGTTTCCTCGAATCTTCCGAAAAGACCGAATCCGGCGTTATTGATCAGTATGTCTATCCTTACTCCCTTTACTTCCTCGTAAAGACGGACGCATTCGGAGGTAACAGACAGATCGGCGCATATTATCTTTACTTTTACGTCAAATATCGACGTCAGCTTATCTTTTATTTCCTTAAGACGTTCCCCTCTTCTTGCGACCAGAATGAGATTGAATCCTCTTGAAGCAAGGTTTTTCGCCAGTTCCTCGCCTATTCCGGAGCTTGCGCCCGTTACCATAGCTATCATAATTTTTTCCTTTCGTCGGCAAGTCTTTTTTGTGTATTTTTTTATTATAATACTTTTGCGGTAAAAAAGCAATGGAATATCGGAAGTTTTTTTCGGTAATAAAATTTATTCTTGCTACATAAATATAGACAAGCAATAAAACCGAGGAAGTGATAAGATGATAACGGCTAAAATCGGCGAAGCTAAAGGAGTTTTGTCCTATTTAGGAGCAATCGGGGAAGCGGTGTGTCGTTCCGGCTGCCGATTGTCGGAGATTTACGAAATTCGTATAAGAGCTGGGCGCGGAGTGGTTCTGGAAACCACAAGGGGACGGATTGTAACGGATATTACGGTGGGTAGGGAGGAAATAGGGGAGTGTATCAAAAGTTTTTGCGGTCACTCGCTTCACAGCTACGAAAAAGAGCTGAGAGAGGGTTATATTACGCTTAAGGGTGGTCACAGAGCGGGCTTCTGCGGCACGGCGGTGATAAAAAACGGTATACTTGACGGAGTAAAAGACATAAGCTGCATAAATATAAGAATAGCGAAAGAGGTTATCGGCGCGGGAGAAGCTTTAAGGGATACGGTGTTTGACAACGGCTTCAGGGGGCTTTTGCTCTGCGGAAGACCCATGAGCGGAAAAACCACCGTTTTACGGGATATTTGCCGCATAATAGGGGACAGGCACAAGCTGGCTATTATTGACGGAAGAGGTGAAATAGCCGCAATATATGAAGGCGTGCCACAGAATAACGTCGGAGCCTTCACCGACGTACTGAACGGCTATGGTAAAGCCGAGGGCATAGAAACGGCAATACGCGCCCTTTCTCCCGAATACATAGCCTGCGACGAAATAACGGGACTCGGAGACTGCGAAAAACTTTGTCTCGACAGCGGCGTAAAAATGATTTTCACGCTTCACAGCGGCAGTATCGAACAGGCGAAAAACACTGCTGCGGCAAAATCGGGAGCCATAAGTCATATAGCTTTTATGGGAGGAAGAATAGGTCAGATTACGGAAAGAGCGGTGATATAATGAATTTATTGTTTTCGGCGGCGGCTGTATTGTTTTGTACCGCGTCGGGCTTTTATTTTTCCAAAAAGCTGAAGGAAAGGGAGGATCGGCTATGCTCCGTTATGCTTCTGCTAAAGGAGATTTCGGTTCAGATAAGGTATACCAACGCAAAAATCGGGGATATGCTGAGGGCGGCCTCACAAAATTCCGCTTACGCCAAACTTTCCTTTATAACCGACTGCGCTTTTCTGAGCGAAAATGAGGATTTTCATAATATCTGGTCCGAGGGGGTAAAAAAACAGTCTTTTCTTAATCAGCGCGACAGGGAGCTGCTTTTGTCTTTGGGGGAGCACTTGGGGGAAACCGATTCGGAAGGACAGCTTTCTTTTCTGGAAATGACCGAATCGTTACTTTCACGGCAGCGGGAGGAAGCGAGGGAAAACTGCGGCAAAAAAAGTGCTATGTACCGCTCGGTGGGGCTTCTTTGCGGTCTTGCGGCAGGGATAATGGTGCTTTGATTACTGAAAGGGGAAAGTTATATGGATGTGGATTTAATATTTCAGATAGCCGCCATCGGGATAGTCGTGGCCGTTCTCAATATGCTGCTTCAGCGGTCGGGACGCGAGGAACAGGCCATGATGACCACTATAGCGGGTCTTATAGTCGTTCTGATGATGATCATAACACAGATCAGTCTGCTGTTTGATACGATAAAGGACGTTTTTAACCTGTGGTAACGCGGGAGAAGGAGTTTATTCAAATGAATATCATCGCCATAGCTTCTTCGGCGCTGATCGCGGCTGTCCTTTCGGTGGTACTGAAGCAGTATAAGCCCGAATATTCGATGTTTATCTCCATAGCTGCGGGAATACTTATTTTTTTATCCGTAATAACGGCAATTAACCCTATACTGGATTTTATAGGAGATCTGACCGATAAGGCGGAACTTGACGGGATATACGGAGAAGTGCTTATAAAATCGCTGGCGATCTGCTATATCACACAGTTAGCCTGCGACTGCTGCAAGGACGCGGGGGAAAGCGCCATAGCGGGAAAGCTTCAGATAGCGGGAAAAATCGCGATTCTCCTTATAGCGCTTCCCATGTTCAAAAGCCTTGCCGAAATAGTTACGGGGCTTATTATATAGGAACGGCCTGTTTCGTCAAATATTTTTACATCTAACAGGTTTAAAGAAAGAACGGAATTTAAAATGAAACTTAAAGGATTTTTAACCGCTTTTTTTATCGCTTGCGCCTTTATTTTGCTGCAAAAAAACGTCAGCGCTGAAAGCGTATTTTCTTTCGGAAAGGAGGAAATCGTGGAAGCCGTCCCAGACGGCGCCGAAAAAACGCTGGAAGAGCTTAACATTTCCCCCGACGAAAGTATATCCGATTTAGGCGCCGAAAATATCTTTTCTGCAATACTGAACATAGTTGCGGAAAATATACCCAAACCGCTTACCATGCTTGCGTCAACCGCCGCCGTAATAATTCTGTGCGCTGTTATCTCCGCTATGAAGGAAGGAGACGAGCTTTCGGGAACCTTTAACACGGTGGGAGTTCTCGCCTGTTCGGGACTGATATGTACAAGCTTCGCTTCCGTTGCTCAGAGCGCAAAAACTGCCGTCGACGGCTTCGCGGCGTTTCTTGCGGTATACATACCCGCTTTTGCCGGAATAATGGCGGCAAACGGACAGACCTCGACCGCCGCCGTTTACAGCGGGGTGATCACGATAGCCGTTCAAGTGCTGTCTCAGCTGTTTTCCCTGATTATATTCCCACTTACAAGTTGTATAATGGGCGTATCCGTGGCGGGAGCAATAAACCCGGAGCTTAAGATAAACAGTATAGCGGAGCTGGCGAAAAAAGCGGTTAACTGGGGGCTTGTGTTTATTATGACGATATTTACGGGGCTTTTGTCCGTTCAGAGCTTTGTGGGAGCCGCTGCGGATACCGTTTCAATGAAAGCCGTAAAGTTTACCGTATCGGGAGCGGTTCCCATAGTGGGCGGGGCGGTGTCGGACGCGCTGTCTACGGTGAAAGGCAGCATAGGAATGATAAAGGCGGCAACGGGCAGCTACGGCATAATTGTTTCTGCGGTCATAATGATACCGATACTTATTTCCGCCGTGCTTTATCGTTTTGCGTTCACCGCCGCCGCGTCGGTAAGCGACGCTTTGGGTACCTTTCGTATCACCGCTCTTCTAAAAAGCGCGGAAAGCGTGGTGGCGGCAATCATAGCGGTTTTGGTATGTTTCTGGCTCATCGCGGTGGTTTCAACGGCGATAATGCTTGTTATAGGTATGGGCAGTTAGGGAACCGCTGATTAAAACATAGCGTAACACAATCAGCCGTATGAGTGCGCTGCTTTGAACGGGGCGATTGTGTTTTATACCAATCCCTTTTTAAACTGACGAAATACACACAGTTTAAAAAGGGATTGCACCCAAAGTACTAATCCAACAGTTTTAAAAGGGATTAGTATTAATCAGCGTAGTATCTTCTTAAAGATTGGGTATAAGGAGTTTTAAAATGAAGGAAACGATATTGGGGATCGCCTTGGTGGCGATTGCCACGGGAGTATTCAGGCTTATTTCTCCGGAAAGCGGCTTTAAAAATCAGATAGCTTTTCTGATCTCGGCATTTTTTCTCTTAAGCTGCGTTTCCTTGATCAAAGGCGGAGGCGCCGATTTTTCGGCGATAACGGAAGCTTTTAAAACAAAGGGAGGATATGTGGATTTTTCGACCGAGGCTTACCGAATGACCGAGAAAGAAATTGCGGTCAATTTAAGAAAAAAGATCGAGGAGCTTTTATCGGACAATAAAATTTTTTGCGATGAAATTTCCGTTATTATTGATATTTCGTCCTCATACAGCATATCTATTAAGCAGGTACGGCTTGCCTTTTCCGCAGACAATGCCGACAATACGGCCAAAGCAGAAGAATTGGTCAAAAGGGAGGTAGGCGATGAAATCGAGGTCATAACGGAAATAAAAGGATATTAGCGTTAAAAGGAAGGAAAAGCAAAAATGAAACAGCCGATGGAAATATTGAAAAGCGAAAAGGGTATAAAAATTATTTTTGCCGTAGGCATAGCTCTGATAATTATAATATTTCTGTTCGGCACTTTCGGAGGCGAAAGAAAAGAAAAGGCGGCGGAAGGGGAAGACAGCGTTTTGTCGGAAATAGACGATTACGAAAGGCGTCTTGAAGCCCGTCTTTCCGAAATCATAGAGGAAATTCAGGGAACAAAGGACATCAGTGTTATGATCACCCTTGAAAAAACGGAGGAGAGCATCTACTCCGCGAAGGAAACGTCCGTTTCCGCTAAGGTCACGCCCACCGTAAGAGGAGTACTCGTGGTCTGTGGAGGAAGCGAAAGCGCGGTGGTGCGCCAAAAAGTTACGGACGCGGTTTGTAAGGCTCTCGGCGTGAGCGCCGCCAGGGTTTGCGTTACTTATTAAAATTATATAACAAGAAAGGAACGGTTACAGCAATGAAAAAAAGACTCAACCTTATAATCGGGAAAAAACAGATAATCATCGTGGGGCTTACCCTTATTTTGGGAGTAGCGGTATATGTAAATTATCTGGTGGGAACAAATATGACCTCGGATTCTCCCGTTACCGCCGACGAAGGAGCGCGTAACGTGGGAAATTACGGAGACCAGACGTTTGTTTCGAACAGCGCGGGAAACACGTCGGCGAACGTATCAAGCGCTCTTGCCGCCTCCGACGCGGACGAATACTTTGCCCGCGCGAGAATGGACAAAGAGGAAAGCCGCGCCGAAGCGATAGAGGTGCTGCAGACCATATACGGCGGCGGGGATTCCACCGAGACGGAACTGGCGGTAATGGCTCAGAACGCCGAAACCATGAGCAGCTATATCGAAAGTGAAAGTAAAATAGAAAACGTTCTTAAGGCTCAGGGCTTTGAAGACGTTCTTTGTTACCTTTCGGAAAACGGAGCCAGCGTTATAGTGAAAACCAAAGGCCTTGAACCCGCTCAGGCGGCGCAGATCAAAAACGCTCTCTTATCAGAGGTGGACATTCCCACCGAAAAAATTTCAATATTGGAAATAAAATAAAGAAAACTGTTGTTTATTTTTCCGTTTTGTGGTATAATGTTTTATAAGTGAGTTAATATACTTTAACCGAGCTTAAAAACATTATACCATTTTTATTTATAGTACGAAAGAGGAAAGGAACGGTGGAAAAAATGGAAAAAAAAGCTTCTGCCTCCAACGGTATTCTTAAGGTTTCAAACGAGGTTATAATGAAGATCGCCGAGCTTGCCGCCTGCGAGATAAGCGGCGTGGCTTCCGAAAACGGAAAGCTTACGGTGTCACAGTCTCCCATAGGCTTAGGTACATTTTTGGGCTCTCCGGTTAAGGTTTCCGTTTCCAAAGACGCGGTGGTAATCGATCTTTCTATTGTTACGGAACAGGGGAGCAAGGCAATAAACGTCGCTTCCGCCGTTCAGGCCAGCGTAAAATCCGCCGTTCAGAATATGACTGGAATAGCCGTATCAAAAGTGAATGTCAATATTGTCGGAATATTGCTAAATAAAGAGGAACAGGCCTGATCTATAAAATGAACGGCTTTAAAAACATATCCTAAGCTGAAAAAGTTTTTTAATACTTCCTAAAAGGGAAAGGAACGGTCATAAAATGACAAAACACGAAATAAGAGAAGCCGCCTTTATTATATTGTATCAGATGGAGCTTACGGGAGAAAGCAGCGGGGAGATAGCCGACTGTACATATGAGGCGTTCGATATGCCCTCAAACAAGTCGGTTCTTGACCTGGCCGACAAGGTGTGGGAAAAACGCGGAGAGCTGGACATAATCATAGGAAAATACAGCCCCTCAAGAGCCGCGGCGCGTATTTCAAAGGTTGACCTTTCCATTTTGAGAATTGCGGTTTACGAGCTTACCTTTGAACAAAACAAGGTTCCGCCAAAAGTGGCTATAAACGAAGCTATCGAACTTACCAAAGCTTACGCGGAAAAAAGCGACAGATTGTTTGTCAACGGACTTCTTAATTCCTATTATAAGGATCTGGAAAAGTAAAATGAGCTTTACTGTAACGGTTTCACAGGTCAATATGCGGCTTGCCCTGCTGATAAAAAACGATGAAAAATTAAAAAACATTTCCGTAAGGGGTGAAATATCCAATTTTAAAGAGCATTTTCCTTCCGGACATATGTATTTTACTTTGAAAGAGGGAAATTCCTCCCTTAAGGCTGTAATGTTCAGAAGCTACGCGGAAAAGCTCGAAATTTACCCCGAAAACGGAATGAACGCGGTTGTGTCCGGCTCAATACAGGTTTTTGAGCGGGACGGGGTATACCAGCTTTACGCCACTGGAATCGACAAGGAAGAGGGAAAAGGCGAAGACGCGCTTTACTTTGAGCAGCTTAAGGAAAAGCTCTCTAAGGAAGGCTTGTTCGAACGGAAGCGCCCCTTGCCGCCTATGCCGCGTGCGATCTGCGCCGTTACTTCGGCTACGGGCGCGGCGATAGAGGATATAATAAACGTTTTGTCGAGAAGATATCCTTTTGTCAGATTAAAGCTTGTGCCCGTACTTGTACAGGGAGCGGGGGCGCCCGAATCCATAGCCAAGGGGATAGAAACGGCACAGAACAGCGGCTGCGACCTTATTATTTTCGGAAGAGGCGGCGGCTCCGCGGAGGATCTTTCCGCTTTTAATTCCGAAATAGTGGCGAGAGCGGTTTACGCCAGTAAAATACCCACCATATCGGCGGTGGGTCATGAGATAGACTTTTCCATAAGCGATTTTGTGGCGGATATGAGAGCTCCTACGCCGAGCGCAGCTGCGGAATTGGCAGTTCCCGACATAAGGGAGATTTACTCGGGTATTGTGGCTTTAAAAAACAGAATAGGCGAAAAAGCGGCGGCGAAAATAGAGGAAAGCGTGACAAAGCTTGAGAATATCTCAAGGATAATATCCCGTCTCAGCCCTTCCGTACGCATAGAAAGCAACACGGAAAAATATACAAAAACTTTCGCTTCGATAAAAAAGGACTTTTCCGCCGTAATTGCGGCCAAGGAAATGCAGCTTAAAAATACAAAAGAACTTCTGAACGCCTTTAATCCGCTTAAAACCCTTGAAAGAGGCTATTCCATAGTGTACAAGGATGGCGCGGTTGTTTCCTCGGCGGCGGAAATAAAGACGGGAGATATTTTTACCGTTAAAATGTCGGACGGCGAGCTTAAGGCGGCGGCGATAAGCCAATAATATAAAAAGTGTTATAATAACAGGATATAATATGGAAAGGATTCCCGTTTTCATTTTATCGAAATACGGAGATAATTGTGTTATGACTTTTGAGGAAGCTTTAAAAAGACTCGGCGAGATATCCGAACAGATGGAAAATCCAGATATCACCTTGAAAAGCGCGGTGGAGCTTTATTCGGAGGCCGGCGAGCTTACGGAAATATGTAAAAAAAATATAGAGGAAGCTAAGCTTGCGCTGGAGAAAATCGAACAATGACATTTAGTGAAAAGCTTTTACATTATAAAAATATAACCGAGGCGGGATTGGAAAGATACACGCGCTTTGTTCCCAAAAAGCAGGAGAAACTTTTTGAGGCTATGAAGTACAGCCTTTTGGCGGGAGGAAAGAGGATACGTCCCGTTCTGACCTTTGAATTCGCGCGGCTTTGCGGAGGTAGGGAGGAATCCGCGCTCCCCGCCGCCTGCGCCGTTGAAATGATACATACCTTTTCTCTCATACACGACGATTTGCCCTGTATGGATAACGACGATATGCGGCGGGGAAGAAAAAGCTGTCACAGACAGTTTGACGAGGCTACCGCTTTACTGGCGGGGGACGCTTTGGAAATATATCCCTTTGAGATACTGTATGACAGCGTCGGATACGGCGTTTCCGCGGAAAACACTCTGAAAATGGTAAAGCTTCTTGCGGAATACGCGGGACATATGGGAATGATAGGCGGGCAGCAGGTGGATACGCAGTTTGAAGGTATACCCTTGGGAGAAAAGGAGCTCACGGAAACGTATCGTCTCAAAACCTCGCGGCTTTTACAGGCGGCGGCGTGTATGGGGTGCCTTTCCGCCGGAGCGGGCGAGGACAAGCTTAAAATAGCCTTTGAGTACGGCGACAAATTGGGAATAGCGTTTCAGATAACCGATGATATATTGGATGTCTGCGGAGACACAAAAGAAATCGGGAAGCCTGTGGGAAGCGACAAGGAAAACAATAAGGAAACTTTTGTAAGCCTTTTCGGAATTGAGGGTGCTAAAGAAAGAGCAAAACGGCTCACCCGACAGGCATTGGATTTATTGGACGGATTTGCGGACGGCGGTTTTTTAAAAGAACTTACGGTCGAGCTATTAAACAGAAAAAAATAACGAATTCGGGCAAGGAAGGTTGTTTAGCAGTGAAAGAATATATAAACGTGGCGATATTGGTCTCTATGCTGAGCTGGGCAGTGGCACAGCTTATCAAAGCGGTTCTGTACGCCATAAAATATAAAACGTTCAAACTGGAACGCTTATTCGGTTCGGGCGGTATGCCGTCTTCCCATTCCTCCACGGTCTGTGCCTTGGTTATTACCATTTACCGTATGGAAGGCATTGCTTCCGCTACCTTCGGTTTGGCAATGATGCTTGCCATTATTACCATGTACGACGCAACGGGAGTAAGACGCGCGGCGGGAATACATGCCAAGCAGATAAACAGGCTCAGACATATAGTGGATGAACTGGACGAGGAAATTCTGGACAAGATAGAGGAAAAGGTGGAAGACGACGACGGGAAATACGACCCGGAGGATACCAAGGAACTGAAGGAATTTTTGGGGCACACTCCGCTGGAGGTTATTTTCGGCGCGTTGTTGGGTATTCTGATAGGTATTGTGTTCCCGACGGACTGGTTTCTTTCCTGATAAACCAAACAGGTTGTAGTAAATTACGGAACAGGGGGCAAAAAATTGATATTATCCTCAAAAATATCCTCCAATACGATAAAAAAGCTTACCTTGGCGGAAAAAGAACAGCTTTGCTCGGAGCTAAGGTCATATATAATTGAAATAGTTTACGGTACCGGCGGGCATCTCGCTTCCAGTCTCGGTACTGTTGAGCTTTGCGTCGCCTTGCACAGCGTGTTCACCACTCCCGAAGATAAAATAATTTTTGACGTGGGGCATCAATCTTACGCTCATAAAATAATAACGGGCAGGTATAAGGATTTTTGCAGGCTGCGTAGTGAAAACGGAATATCCGGATTTCCTCGGCCCGACGAGTCGGAACACGACGCTTTTATTGCAGGACACGCCAGCACCTCAATTTCCGCCGCTCTCGGTATTGCCAAGGCAATGGAGATAAAAGGAGACGAACATCACGTGATATCCGTTATCGGCGACGGGGCGCTGACCGGCGGCGAAGCATATGAGGGCTTGAACAATGCAAGTAAAATAAAAAGAAACTTTATTGTTATTCTCAACGACAATGAAATGTCAATTTCTAAAAATTCGGGAGCGGTTGCGGCTTATCTGTCTCAAATGCGTTCTTCGACAAAATATTACGAAACCAAAAAGCGTGTTAAGGAGACCCTTTCCAAATCCGCTATAGGAAGGGAGCTTTCCAAATCGGTAAGCGGAACGAAGGAGCTTGTGAAATTCGCCATCTTTCAGAGCAACATATTCCAAAACCTGGGCTATAAATACTTAGGGCCTATCGACGGTCATAATCTTTCGGAGCTTACGGACACCTTAAATGTGGCAAAGCAGCTGAACGAGCCTTGTATTGTCCATATAAAGACCAAAAAAGGAAAGGGATATCTTCCGGCGGAGCAGAATTCGGGAGAATATCACGGAATCGCCAAAAGGAAGGCCATTATCTGTGAAGAAGCCTGCGACACTTACTCTGAGGTTATGGGAAAATATATTACGGAATTGGCGGAGGGCGACGAAAGGATTTGCGCGATAACCGCCGCGATGAAGTATGCCACCGGACTTCAGCACTTTGCCAAGACCCATAAGTCACGTTTCTTTGACGTGGGAATCGCCGAAGAGCACGCTGTGACCTTTGCCGGCGGATTGGCTTCCCAGGGTCTTATTCCCGTTTTCGGTATATATTCCACATTTTTACAGCGCGCCTACGATCAGATCATACACGATCTGGCCATAGAGGAAGAGCATGTGGTTTTCGCCGTGGATCGGGCGGGAATGGTGGGAGAGGACGGAGAGACGCATCAGGGGCTTTTCGATGTTTCGATGCTGTCCAGCATACCGAAAACGGTTATTTACTCCCCCTCAAACGCGCAGGAGCTTCGCTCGTCGATGAAAAAGGCGCTCTACAACTGTAAGGGGATAGCCGCCGTACGTTATCCCAAGGGTGAGGCGGCAAACGGAAGCACGGAAAAAGCGGATTACGACCTCCGCTTCTATGAACGCGGCGGCAGAGCTTTGATAATTACTTACGGAAGAATCACCGAAAACGCTTTGGCGGCGGCTAAGAAAGCAAAATCCGATCTTCTTCAGATGGTAAAAATATATCCGATTCCCGAAAAAGCGCTTTGCATTGCGGAAAAGTATAATAAAGTGCTGTTTTTTGAAGAGGGGATACGTTCGGGAGGAATTGCCGAAAAATTTTCCGTTTTGCTTTATCAGCGGGAATGGAAGGGAAGCTATAAGATAACCGCGGTGTCTGACAGCTTTGTAAAATACGGAGATACGCAAAAACAGCTTTCGCATTTCGGATTGGATATCGAAGGAATGATCAGGGCGGCGGGTGAATCGATTGGGCAGGCTTGACGTTGAAATGGTCTCCCGCGCCGTTGTAAAAAGCCGAAGCCTGGCGCAGAGCTTGATTAAGGACGGTATGGTTTTCGTAAACGGCTGTAATGTCAATAAAGCTTCCTTCGGCATAAGCGATGAGGACGTTATCGAAATAAGGGGAGAGCTTCCCAAATATGTGGGACGGGGAGGACTTAAGCTGGAAAAAGCGATAGACGTTTTTGGCGTCAATCTTTCCGGTCTTGTCTGTATTGATGTGGGAGCGTCTACCGGCGGGTTCACCGACTGTATGCTTCAAAAGGGCGCGAAAACCGTATACGCCGTGGACGTGGGAAGGGATCAGCTTGACGAAAAGCTTAGGAACGACAAAAGGGTGATATCTCTTGAGGGTACCGATATAAGATTTGCTGCGGAGAAAATTCCCGAAAAAGCCAATTTTATATCGGCGGACGTTTCGTTTATTTCGCTTAAACTGATTCTTGGAACAATAAAATTGCTCCTAAAAAAAGAGGGAAAAGCCGTAGCGCTGATAAAGCCTCAGTTTGAGGTGGGGAAAAGCGGAATCGGAAAGGGCGGTATTGTTAAAAATCCACTGCTGAGGGAAAAAGCGGTAAAGGAAATAAAGGAATTTGCTGAAGCTTTGGGTTTTCGCTGCGAAGGCTTAACCGAATCTCCCGTAAAGGGCGGCGACGGAAACACGGAATATCTTATTTATCTTTCTCTTTAAAATAATTCTGACTTTTAGGTAAGTGTTAATGTGACATTTTATGAGGTGCATATGAAAATTTTTATTTGCGCTAATTTATATAAGGAAAAAACGGCGGCTATCTTTCCTGATGTTATAAGGACTCTTAAGCTCGGCGGAATGGTTCCCGTGGTGGAAACCAAGTTTTGCGGCGTATGCGGGGAAATGAATATTAACGGTATCCTCTTTGGCGAAGCGGAGGAAAACGCAGAAATGTGCGATATATTCCTGACAATAGGCGGCGACGGCACCATACTTCGTTGGGGAAAAAAAGCGGCGGCTTACCGAAAGCCTCTTATAGGAATAAACACGGGTAGGCTGGGGTTTATGGCGACCCTGGAAAAAGAAAATCTTTCAAAGCTTTTGGCTCTTTCGGAGGGAAAATACAAGCTAAGCACAAGAATGATGTTGGACGTTACCGTAAGCACGGGGCTTGAAGAGAAAAATTACACGGCGTTGAACGACGTGGTGCTTTTTAAGGGAACCACCTCAAAGCTTCCCGAATATCTTATGTTCAGCGGCGGCGCGGAGGTGACCCGCGTCAGGGCGGACGGTCTTATAATAAGCACTCCTACGGGTTCCACCGCCTATTCCTTATCGGCGGGCGGCCCCATTATTGATCCGAAAATATACTGCTTCGAGATTACGGCGCTTTCGCCTCACACGCTTTTTAACCGATCCATGCTTTTATCGGTTGAAGAGCCGCTTAGGGCGGAATATATCGCTTATGAAAACAGCAGCGTTTTCGTATCGGTGGACGGGAACGAATCCATACCCATTTCCCCCGATGACAGTGTTAAAATAAAAAAATCGGAGCTTTGCTTAAATCTTATAGATATTGACGGCGAGAGCTTTTACGGCTCGGTGCACAGTAAGTTGATGAAGCCCTTAAAATAATACGGGCTTTTACGGAGGTGTTATCCGATGAAAAAGAAAAGACAGGCTGAAATATTGAATATCATAAGGGAAATGCCGATTGAAAACCAGGAGATGCTTATATCCGTTTTGGCTGAACGTGGATATTCGGTGACTCAGGCCACCGTTTCCAGAGACATAAACGAGCTGCGGCTGGAGAAAAATGTTAACGATGACGGGGTAAATTGTTACTCGAAGGTTTATGACGGCAACAAGTTCGGAAATATTTTTCAGCAGTCGGTGACTAACGTAAATTACGCTATGAACATAGTTTGCCTGAAGTGTCATTCGGGTCTTGCCAACGCCGCCTGTGCCGCCTTTGACGGAATGAGCAACAGCGGCGTTGTGGGAACAATCGCGGGAGATGATACGGTGTTTATTCTTATGAAGACGGAAAACGACGCTAAGGAGCTGTGTGAAAAGTTCAGGAATATGTTCTGAAACTAAGGAACTACGGGATAAGGGAGTGATGCGGATTGCTAAGAGAATTGGATATAGAAAATCTTGCCGTTATCGAAAAGGCGGCCATTTCATTCTGCAATAATTTAAACGTCTTTTCCGGTGAAACGGGCGCCGGTAAAAGTATACTTATAGGCGGAATAAACGCGGTGCTCGGCGGAAGGATAGGAAGGGATATCGTAAGGACGGGGGAAAACAAGGCGGTGGTTACCGCGCTTTTTGATGATATACCGAAACACGTCGCCGAAAAGCTTGAGGAAAACGGATACTCCTACGACGGCGAGCTGCTTTTGCAGCGGGAGATTACTTCGGACGGAAAGGGCACCGCAAGAATAAACGGGAAGATAGCTACCGCCTCTGTGCTTAGGGAAATCGCTTCAAGACTTATCGACATACACGGACAGCACGATACCGCCATTCTAATGAGCACTGACAATCAGCGGCAGATATTGGACACCTACGGCTGTCTTGAGGAAAAGCTTAAGGAATACCGGGAGATATTCAGGAATTTCTCCCATATCAGCAAGGAGGTAAAAAGCTTACAGCAGCGTATCGAGGAAAGGGAAAACCGTATAAGCGAGCTAACCGAAAAAATTGAGGACGTGGAGGGCTATGAACTGAAATCCGATGAGGAGAGCGAGGTCACGGCTCAGCTTGAAGCGGCGAGAAGCTTTGAGGAGATACAGCGGGCGCTGTCCGCCGCTTATATGAGCATCAGCGGTTTCGACGACGGGGAAGGCGCGATAAGCTTACTGCAAAGCGCTTCAGGTGAACTGGAGAAAATCTCCGAAAAGGTTGTCGGAATGAGCGAGCTTTCCCAAAGGCTATCGGGTATTCTTATAGATCTTGAGGATATCGGGAGCGAAGTTTCTAAAAATTTAAACGACGATTACAGTCCCGAAAATGTTACGCTGCTTGAAAACAGGAAAAGCGATCTGCTTTTGCTTAAACGCCGTTACAAGATGGAAATCAATCAGCTTATCGAAGCGCTTTCCGGCTGGAAGACCGAGCTTGAAGAGCTTAAGACCGGCGACGACGCTTTGGAAAAGCTTAATGAACGCCGAAGGGAGCTGGCGGAGAAGGTAAAGAAAAGGGCACTGGAAATAAGCGAGCTGCGAAAAAAGGCGGCGGATAAGTTGGTGAGCGCCATTACGGAGGAGCTTGTTTTTCTGGATATGCCCAATGTGAGGTTTGTTTTCGATTTTCAGCGGGACAAGATCACGAATACGGGAATGGACAAGGTGGAAATGCTTATTTCCGTTAATAAGGGCGAGGAACCCAAGCCGATGAACAAGATAGCTTCGGGCGGCGAGCTTTCAAGGATAATGTTAGCGGTGAAAAACGTTCTTGCTTCTGCGGACGATGTACCCACTATGATTTTTGACGAAATCGATACGGGTATCAGCGGAAGAGCAGCTCATAAGGTGGGGGTAAAGCTGTATGAGATAGCGAGGAAAAGACAGGTGCTGTGCGTTACTCATCTGGCGCAGATTGCGGCGATGGGGGATAGGCATCTTCTGATAGAAAAGCGCAGCGACGAAAGCAGGACTTATACGAATGTACACGCCTTGGAATTTGAGGAAAGAAAGAGGGAAATCGCGAGAATCATTTCGGGGGAATCGGACAGCGAGATTACGCTGAAAAGCGCGGAGGAGCTTTTGAAAAGGGGAAAATGAATGATAAAGCTGTAATCTTTTGCGGATTACAGCTTTTCGAGTTATACTAATCCCTTTTAAAACCATGGGATTAGTGCTTTGGGTGCAATCCCTTTTTAAACTGTGGGTATTGCGTCAGTTTAAAAAGGGATTGGTATTATCGGTTATTTGCCGACTCAGATATTTTTTACTGTTTTAGCTACAATTGACAGATTTTCATAGAATCTGATTCCTCTGCCGGTGGGAACCTGTGCCAGGAGACTCACTTTGATCGAGGATTCGGCGGGTAGGTAAAATATCTCATCATATAAAAGTTTTCACCGTTAGCGGAATAGTGGAAAGCGAAAATGTTTCCTACACGGCATACCTGAAGCCAGGCGGTATTTCCTTGTAGATTACAGCCGTTCGCGTTGTCGGAATCGCCTTTTGTCGCTACGCTTACAGCTGCGTGAGTTCCGAAATCTGTCAACTCAAAGCAGCATTTTATCCGGCATTTTAAATCTTTCATTATCATTACCGATTTAATTTTCTCCTTACGCTTATCAGGATAAGGAGAGATATTATCAGCACCAGCGGGAATACGCAGCCCGCTAACATTCCCTTTTGAAGATCGTCGTTGGCGCTCTGGGCAATATTGCCCACCAATCCGGGGCCGAAGGATCCGCCAAGATCGCCTGCCATAGCAAGCAGGGCAAACATTCCGGTTCCTCCCGCGGGGATATTTTCGGAGCAAATACTTATGGTTCCCGGCCACATAATGCCCACCGAAAATCCGCACAGGATGCAGCCTATCAATCCGATAACGGGCTCATGGGAAACGGAAGCCGCAATGTAGCATAAGAGGCATAGAGCGCCTGAACCCAGCATGAATTTTGTCAGGCTTATTTTGCTGCCGTATTTTCCGTAAACGGCGCGGCTGATTCCCATGGTTACGGCGAACATACAGGGGCCTATAAGATCGCCTACCGCCTTTGACAGTCCCAGAGCCGATTCGGCGTAGGCAGAGGCCCATTGTGACATGGACAGCTCGGATGCTCCCGCGCATATCATCAGAATAATAGACAGCCAGAACAGCGGGAGCTTTAACAGATTTCCCGTTTTCATACCCTTACCGTCCTCGGTGAGGTTTTCAATGGGGCATTTCGCGAAATTATACACGTTGTAAAGGGGAATGACCGCCCATATACATACGAGATATTTCCATGTGTCGATTCCGAAAACCGCGAAGAACAGCGTGGATAAGAGTATCACGCCCACAGAGCCCCAGCAGTAAAACGAGTGAAGCAGGCTCATTATGGCTTCTTTATGGTCGAAAGGACAGGCTTCCACTATCGGACTGCACAATACCTCTATCAGGCCGCTTCCCAGCGCATAAACGACCACGCACAGTATAATGCCGATAAACGGGTCGGGTAAAAGCTCGGGGAGGAAAGCCAGACCGACAAGTCCCGCCGCTGAAAACAGCTCGGAGGCTATTACGCATTTTCTGTAGCCTATGCGGTCGGCAAAACGGGCGCATAAGAGATCCACAATAAGCTGAGTAAAAAAGAAGGCCACGGAGATAAGGGCGATCTTTTTCAGCGGTATACCGTAATCGTTATGAAATTTCAGAAACAGAAGAGGGGCGAAATTTGCCGATATTGCCTGTGTGATAAATCCCAGATAGCAGGCTGTCAGTGTTTTTTTGTATTTGTTAGCCATATTGACTTACATTCCTTTCTTTGTTTTAATTGGATTATATCACGGAATAAGGTGTATTTCAATGTACTATTTCTTAATTTTATTGCACAATATCACAAAAGAGGGATTATTTTATGAAGATAAACGATAAATATACGAAAATTCTTATTGACGAAACTCTTCGGGAAACGGTGAGCCACGGAAGCGAGGAATATCCCTTTAAGTATTATTATGAGGATATATGGTTGTTTGATTTTCACTGTATTGACTGGCACTGGCATTCCGAGGTTGAGTTTGTTTTTCTCGAAAAAGGGAAGGGAAGGTTTTTCGCGGGAAGCGAAAGCTATGTTTTAAGCGAGGGAATGGGGATATTTATAAACACGCATGTGATTCATCGGTTTGAGGCGGAGAAAAGCGCGGTTATACCCAATATCGTGTTTTCGCCGACCTTGCTTGCTCCCGAGGGGAGTTTGATATATCGGAAGTATGTATTGCCCGTTCTGGATTCGTTGTCGGATTGTATTGTTTTTTCTACGGAGGTTCCTTGGCAGAAAAGCGCGCTGGATTCGTTGGTGTCCGTGTTTGAAATTCAGGAAAGGGAAAGCGGCTGCGAAATAAAAACCGCGGAGCTTTTGCTTAAGCTGTGGAGTATAATATATGAAAATGTGGATTTGAAAGAGAAAACAGCCGTGTCTTACGCTTCGGCGCATACTCAGGCACAGCTGCAAATAATGATGCAGTATATTCATAAAAATTATTTCGATGGTATTTCTTTGGAGGATATCGCAAGAGCTGTGTCGCTCAGCAAAAGCAGTGCGCTGAATATTTTCAATCGCTACCTTAAAACCTCGCCGATTAGCTATTTGGTGAATTACAGGCTCAAACGGGCGGCGGCGCTTCTTACTTCCACGGAAAACAGCGTTTATTCGATCGCTCACGATACGGGGTTTGAAAACGCGGGGTATTTTTGCCGTAAATTCAAGGGGCTGTATGAGATGACTCCGGGGGAGTATCGGAAAAAGGCTAAAGGAGTTTTCCGTTAAATCTCAGCGGCTTACATTCTTTGTTTTCTTCCAGATTTAGAACCGCCTGTATTATTTCTTGTTTACAGTCTTCCGCGTCGGGAAGGTCGCACACTATGTCGTTCATATCGTAAGGTCCGTAGCGGAAATGTCCTAAGGTGGCTCCGTGAAACTCTCCGTCGATTAACAGGTACTGTAGGGTTTCGTGGTCGTAATCGGGGTTGTTCAGGAGGGAATCGGTCATTTTTTTAAGGGAATGTTCATTGGCTCTCACAAGAAAATCGCTTCTGTGGATTACAAATATTCCTTTTACGGGTTTTGCTTCGTAATTTTCAAGCAGCTCCGAATCGGTTTTTAAGATATAGCCCTTTTCGTCTTCCACTAAAATGTTTTCCTCGATGAGGCTTTTCAGGGCCGATTTTATTTCCTTTTCGGGAACTTTGAAAAAGCTTTTGGCCATAGCCGAGTCAAATGCCGCCAAACGATAGGCGAAACGGGGAAGAAGTATTTTTAAAGCCTCTTGTTTCGTATAGCGCTCCGGATTCACTTCGGGGAACATTTCCTCAAATTTGTACCAGCCTCTGTCCCATTCGCCGTCGTATTGGTCTTCATAGATCAAAAACGCTTCCTGTAAACGGTGGAGAATGGGGGTGAGCTGTTTCACAAGAAGTCCGGTATCGGTTTTAAGCTGTTGGATATTGAAGGGTCCTTCACGTCTGATAAGCTCCAATATGTTAAGCTGCGCTTCGGTGGGCTTTGTCAGGGGCTTTCTGTACAGGGAGGCGAAAAGCTCCAGATCCTCGATTGTTATCCAGCCGAGATTTCCTCCGCAGAATCTTCCTTTTATCAGCTGTCTTTTAAGCTGTCTTTGGCGGTTGTATTCGATATCGTCGAAATCCGCGCGGAAGGACAGCACGGGAGGCTGACCGAAGCCGTGCCAGTATATATTCTGTCCCGGCTGGGTGTCGCGGTAAAGAGATATATATTCTTCCTCGCCGGCTTTTTTGTCCAGAAGAAACTGTCTTTCCATTCTCAGGGAGATTATTTTTTTTGAGTCCATGGTTTGTTCCTTTTTATATTATTCGTATTATTTCGGTAAAAGCGGTAAAGTTTGCGTTTATTTCCTCGGCTAATGCTCCCGAAAAAATATTATCGTTTATTTTCACGTCTTTTCCGATGTAAAAGCTTTTTCGGTTATATAGGGATTTCGCGGGGCAGTGGGGCATATTCGCGAGCTTGTCCTTTTTATAGCTGTCGCCGATAACGGAAAAGCCTTTATCAGAAAGTTTTTTCAGGGCGGAGGAAAAGCGGTCGGGGGTTTTGAGGATTTTTTCTCTTATTTTGTCCATACCTTTTACATTCTGCTTGTAGATTCGGAGGCCACAGGAGTAATAGTCGCAGCCCATATCGAAGTAAAGGCCGGGGATATTGTCCGTCAGATCCGCGTATTTAAAGCGTATGTACATATATTCCTTAAGGGGGACGGAGGGGGAAAAGCGTCTGTCGGTGTAAGGGGTGGAGATACAGCGGCTTGGTTTTGTTTCAAATCGGGGGTCGATATCAAGAACGATGGGGAGCAATTCGTTGTACAGCTGTTTTAACGGTTCCGATATTAAGGCTTTATATTTTTCAAGGTTTTCTTTTTCGTTTACAATCGTGTTGCAAAATTTTAAGTTAAAAAGAAAATCGGGGGTTTCTTTGGGAAAGCCTTTAAATTTGTTTGACGCTGTGTTCACTTTTTAAGAATTTCCGCCTTTCTTATCTCGATTATTTTTTTCATAAATTCCAGATCTTTGTAATCCGGATTATCAATTCTGAAAGTACAGACGCAGACATTTTCGAATACCTTTCCGAATATGCTTTTGCGTTTTCCTCCGCCGCAAGAACCGCAGCGGCCACAGTTATCCACGTGTTTCCATGCCAATTCCTTAAGTCTTTCTTCTATACATCCTGTTTTGAGAAAATCCGAATCCATATCATCAGACCATACCGTCCAGCGATTTTCGGTTTCATCCGGATCGTTAATAGAAATAAAGCAGACGCATTTATCGTGAAACTTAACCAAGTAATATATTTTATCTTTCCAGAAATCCGTATCCCTGACAAAATTCATTTCGTTTTCCCTCAGAAATTTTACGAAACTCAGCGCAATATCTTTATCGCTGTTCGTCAGTTCTCTGTTAATAAATCCCTCTATGCTATTCACAGCTTTTTTCCGCTTTCCAACGCTTACACTGTTCTATTCTCGCGCCGTGGGGGGTGTCGCCGTGTTCGGGGTCGCAGGAATATTGGGTTAAAAGGTCGCAGGGGATATCGGGACATTCGCCGCAGTGGACGATTCCTTTATTCTGGCAGCATATCGCTACGGGACATTCGCCGTGGAAGGGGTGGCCGTTGGTTTCGATACAGCCGCCGCAGCCGCAGCTTTTCTTGTATTCGCAGCCTGTGCAGTGAAGTCCGCAGCGGGAGTCTATTGTTGATAATACTTTTTCCATTTTATGTACCTCTCTTTTTGTTTTTTTCAAGTATAGCACAGCTAACAGGACAGCTGTATGTCATGTTGAATTTAAATATGTAAAATTGTTACTTTAACTATCCGACGAAGTTCTCGTTAATACACCGTCAATCAGCTTATATACTCTGTTTTTGTTTATTTCCGTCTTTTTCTCTATTTCGCTTTCTAAATCAATATCAAGAATTTCCGATAATCCCATAAGATAAATAGCAATATCAGCAAGTTCCTCCCCAACGTTTGCTTTATTTTTACGCCACGCGTCATATGCTTCTGCGACCTCGCCGTAGAGCAGGCAGAATTCTTCATTAACATCTGTAACATTAAAGCCCTTATTCAGCTTGTTTTGATATATCTCTTTTTGCATTTCGTTCATTTTCATTTTCTGTATCTCCTTAAAATTGACAAATCACGTCTTGATTTCTTATTCGTATTTTTTCAGGGCTTTTTTTAATCTGTTTATATAATCCTCTTTAAATTCCTTGGGTTCAAGTATCTCCACATTGTCCCCAAAGCTTAAAAACCAGCTTATGGCGTTGTTGTAATCGCAAAAGCCCCATTTCGCGTACAGCCTTCCGTCCTCTCTTTCCGTAAAGCTGTAGGGACCGTATTCCTCCACAAGCTTATATTTTTCGGTTGGCTCGTATAGGGCGGAAATAATGTATTCGTCGGTAAAATGCCGTCCGAAATCAAGCTTTTTATCGGGGATTTCTCTTCGGGGGAAGGATATGTCGGTTGTTTTTAAATCCCATAGGCGGTTGAGCTTATACATTCGGAAATCGTTTCTTTCGGGGCAGAAGCCGAAAACATACCAGTTTGACCATTTGAACACCGTTATTATCGGTTCTATCAGCTTATCGGCCTCGCCCTTATTATAATAGTAGCGAAAAGTAACGCACTTTTTTTCATGGGCGGCTTTTTTCAGAAGCTCTATTTTCTCGGAAAGGGAATCCTTATAAAAAGAGGACAGATCGATCATCAGGTTTTCGGCCAAAGGGATAATGTTTTCTTTTCCGCACAGTTTTTCGGAAAGGACGGAGGAGGGAAGCGCCGACACGCTTTCAAGGGCTTTAATTCCCGTCAGAATCGTTCCCAGTTCGTCTTTTGTAAATACGGTGGTGTTGAAATTGAAGCCTTTCATTATTTCAACGCCGCCGTCGGTGCCCTGTGAGGTGACTATGGGAATACCCGAGGCGCAGATCGCTTCGATATCGCGGGCTATGGTTCTTCGGGATACCTCGAATTTTTCCGCTAAGTAGGGCATGGTTACCTTGCCCTTGCGCTGGAGTACGGTTATTATTCCGATAATGCGGTCGGTTTTCAATTTCGGTGTTCCTTTCTCGGTTTGTGGTTTTGGGTATTGTTTTTCGGTATTATTATATTAACATATTTTTGTGGGAATGGCAAGGGGGGAGGGGGGGAAAATTGCTTGCCGCAAGGGGGGAGGTTTTTATCGAAAGTTTATTCCTTTATGTGATGCTTTATTTAATGCACTGGCCGTGCAGGACCGCTCCCGCGGGGGGCTTAAGGTGACACCAAAGGGGGGGAGATGGTGAACAGGCTTCGCAGTGTTGGCTTTGTTTAAAAATTTTACGGTTTTTTCGTAAAACTACTTAGTCGGCGAAGCCTGTCCCCCACTCTCCCCCCCTTAGGTTTCACCTTAAGAATCCCTTCCTTACCCCCCCTCTTGGCCTTTTTTTGTCAATCGGCCTTTCTCCCTCATTAAATGCCGTGCCGACGAGTGCTGTTATCGTATGTTTGGATAACTCTTAGGTTTTTTAGTTTACAGCCGGAGAAAAAGAAGTTAGGTATTTTATTTTCAAAGAGCGGCCTCGGAGGCCGTCCGGCGTTTCCGCGCGGCGGCGTGAGGGGTTCCGAAGGGAATTGTGGGGCTGTCGGCAGGGGTCAAAGACGGGTTTTGGGGTGGGTTTTATAGGGGTGTTTAGGTTGTTTTTTGCTAAGGGGGGTGGGGGTGGTTATGCTTGTTTTTTATAAGCTCCTGCATAATTGGCTCCTTTCTTTTGTATTGTCTTTGACGGGAGTGGGACAGCCGTTTTTTACGGTTTTATCGGGTTGTAAAGCGTTTGCGGTACTGTTTGTATCAGGGTGGACTGTTTTGGGTCTTGATTTTTATGAGCTTTGACATATTGAAACTCCTTTCTTTTTATTTTCCGTTCGGTTTGGTTGAATTATATTATACAACGGTTAAAATAGAATGTCAAGGGGGTGATTGGAATTTTGGAGAAATTAACAAAGGAGGTGGGGATTTATAAAGGCAATTTGTATAATTTAGAGATACAAATGAATGATAATAAAGATATGCGGCAATAAAAAATTTAAGAGACTGTAAAAACGACATTGCGCTTATACAGTCTCTTTAAGCTTTTATATTTGTGGTACGGTTTCCGGATGAGTAAATTAGCGTGATTATTATAGTATTATATAAAAGTAAAAGGAAATAACTTAAGAGTTAATCCAAACACACAATAATGGCACTCATCGGCACAACATTTTTTTCGATAGAAACCTATATTGACAATAAAACACCCAGAGGGGGGGTAAGGAAGGGATTCTTAAGGTGAAACCTAAGGGGGGGAGAGTGGGGGACAGGCTTCGCCGACTAAGTAGTTTTACAAAAAATCCGAAAAATTTTTAAACAAAGCTAACATTGCGAAGCCTGTTCACCATCTCCACCCCTTTGGTGTCACCTTAAGCCCCCCGCGGGAGCGGCCCTGCACGGCTCGTGCATTAAATAAAGCATCACATAAAGGAATAAGCTTTCGATAAAAACCTTTCATCTCCTTGCGATAAGCAGTTCTTAAGTCAAATCCCACCTGTTGGAGCGGCCTAACACGGCAGTGCAATAAATAAATAAAGCATTATAAAAAGGAAATCGACCTTCGATAAGAACCTTTACTCCCTTGCGGCAAGCAAATCCTATTTTATAATCCTAACCCCCAAAACGGAATCAATAGCCCTAAACTTTTCAGCCAATCCATCGGTTTTACCCTTAACGTCCAAAACGGTATAAGCGTAGTCCTTTTTGGATTTGCTTTCCATATTATCAATATTTATTTTCGCTTCGGCGGTTACGGCGGAAATTTTGTTGATAAGGCCTTCAATGTTCTTATGAATAATGCAGACCTTAGCGTCGCCCGTCATAGCCATGGAAACGTTGGGGAGGTTAACGCTGTTGGTAATGTTTCCGTTTTCGATATAGTCCATAAGTTGGTTGCAGGCCATTACCGCGCAGTTATCTTCGCTTTCGGGGGTGGAGGCGCCCAGATGAGGGAGGGCTATAACGCCGTCCACGCCTATGAGGGCGTCGGTGGGGAAGTCGGTAACGTATGAAGCCATTCCGCCGTTTTTCAGAGCCTCTATAACAGCCGCGTCGTCCACCAGCTCGCCGCGGGCGAAGTTAAGGATACGGACGTTCTTTTTCATGGAGGAGATTGTTTCGGCGTTGATCATATGCTTTGTATCGGGAGTCAAGGGAACGTGAACGGTGATATAATCGCAGTTTTCGAAAATTTCCTTATTGGATTTCACATATTTTACCTTGGTTGAAAGGTGAAGCGCGCCCACAACGGAAAGAAAGGGGTCGGCGCCGTATACTTCCATTCCCAAACCAACGGCGGCGTTGGCCACAAGGGCGCCTATTGCTCCCAAACCTATAACGCCTAATTTTTTACCCTTGATTTCGGGACCGGCAAACTGACTCTTGCCCTTTTCAACTAATTTTCCCACCTCGTCTCCCTTACCTTTGAGGGTTTTTGCCCAGTCAATGGCGGCGGAAACTTTTCTGCCCGATATAAGGAGGGCGGCGATAACCAATTCTTTTACCGCGTTGGCGTTGGCTCCGGGGGTGTTGAAAACCACTATGCCTTTTTCGCTGCACTTGTCTATGGGGATATTGTTGGTGCCCGCGCCCGCTCTGGCGATGGCTATCAGATCCTCGCCCAGCTCCATTTCGTGCATGGAGGCGGAGCGCACGAGTATGGCGGCGGGATTTGAGATATCTTCGGCCACATTGTACTTGCTTTTATCCATTAAATCGGTGCCGCAGGCGGCAATTTTATTTAAGGTTTGTATATTATACATTTGCAGTTACCTTTCTTCAATTGTTTCAATCAGGAGTTTTCTTCCTCAAACTTTTTCATAAAGCTTACCAGCGCTTCACAGCCTTCAATGGGCATGGCGTTGTAAATCGAAGCTCTCATACCTCCGACGGAACGGTGACCCTTGATGTTGACGAAGCCGTTTTTCTTGGCTTCCGCCACAAATTTCGCGTCAAGCTCGTCGTTTCCCGTTACAAAGGGGATATTCATAAGGGAGCGGTCTTCGCCCTGTACGGTGGCGCTGAACATTTTGCTTGCATCCAAAAAGTCGTAGATAACTTTGGCTTTCTTTTCGTTAAGCTCTTTCATTGCCGCAAGGCCGCCCTTGCCCTTTATCCATTCGAGAACGAGACCTAAAATGTAGATGGCGTAGGTGGGAGGGGTGTTGAACATAGAGCCGTTGTCCACGTGGGTTTTATATTGAAGCATTGTGGGAACCTTGCTGTCCTCGGGGAATTCGCGGACAAGGTCTTCACGGATAATTACCACGGTAAGACCCGCGGGACCCATATTTTTCTGGGCTCCGGCGTAGATAAGGCCGAATTTGCTTACGTCGATCGGCTCGGAGAGGATACAGGAGGACATATCGGCTATCAGAGGAACGTTTCCGGTTTCGGGAAGCTTGGAAAATTTGGTTCCGTAGATGGTATTGTTAAGGCAGATGTGGAAGTAATCCGCATCCTTGTCGAACTTGCTTTCGTCAAGCTCGGGAATATAGGAGAAGGTTTTATCTTTAGAGGAGGCAACCGCGTTGGCCGTTCCGAATCTCTGAGCTTCTTTATAAGCCTTGGTAGCCCACTGCCCGGTTACCACAAAGTCAGCCTTTCCTTTAACCATAAGGTTCATGGGGATCATGGCGAACTGCATAGAAGCGCCGCCCTGAAGGAAAAGCACTTTATAATTATCGGGAATATTCATCACTTCGCGCAGGGAAGCTTCGCAGGCGTCGATAATCGCCTGATATTCCTTTGAGCGGTGGGACATTTCCATTACGGACTGACCGGATGAACCGTATTCAAGCATTTCTGCCGCCGCTTTTTTTAGCACCTCCTCCGGTAACATGGCCGGACCCGCGCTGAAATTATAAACTCTCATTGTTGTTGCCTCCAAATTATTTCGTGTTATGACGTTTTTTCTTTTTAAAAAAACTGCTTTATTTATTATAGTTTAATTCGCTAAAATTGTCAAGGAAAAAAAAGGTTTTTTTTAATTTTTATGCAAATCGGCGAAAGTTCAGGCGGTTTTTGCGGATATAATGTACCGTATAACATGAATATATTTCTCAAAAAGAAAAAAATCGGGTTTATAACTTGTAATTGATTTTTTTTTGTGATATAATTTATTTAATTGTGTGAAAATATGTTAAAATCGGAAGTCAGAAAAGGGAGTTCGTTTAATGGCAAACAATAATTACGGCGACAACAGCATAGTTTCCCTTAAGGGGCCGGATCAGGTAAGGAAAAGACCGGCGGTAATATTCGGCTCGGACGGTATAGAGGGCTGTGAGCACTCGGTTTTTGAAATTCTATCCAATTCAATCGACGAGGCACGCGAAGGGTATGGGCGAAGAATAGTTATCACGAAATATCTCGACCTTTCAATCGAGGTGGAGGACAACGGAAGAGGAATACCCATCGATTACAACAAAAACGAGGAAAAATATAACTGGGAGCTGGCGTATTGTACTTTATACGCGGGGGGCAAGTACAATAACAACAGCGGGGACAATTATTCCTTCGCTCTCGGTCTTAACGGACTGGGTCTTTGCGCCACTCAGTTTTCTTCGGAATACATGGACGTGGTCAGCGACAACGGAACCTGGCAGTACACCCTTAGCTTTAAGAAGGGGTTTAATGTTACTCTCGACGAAAACGAAAAGGGTTTTATAAAGAAAAAGTCCACGGGGGTGACGGGGACAAAGACCAAGTGGAAGCCCGATCTCGATGTTTTTACGCAGATAGACATTTCCGACGATTATTATTTCGACGTGTTAAGGCGGCAGGCTATCGTAAACGACGGACTGGAATTTGTGTTCAGAAAGGAAGTGTCGGAGGGGGAGTTTGAGGAACATATTTTTTGTTACGAAAACGGAATCGACGATTATCTGGACGAGCTGGTGGGGGAAAACGCGCTGACGGTTCCACAGCATTGGCAGGCGCAGAAAACGGGACGGGATCGTGAGGATAAGCCGGAATACAAGGTGAAGCTGAAAACGGCTTTCGTGTTCTCAAATAAAATAAGGCTTATTGAGCATTATCATAACTCCAGCTGGCTGGAGCACGGGGGGAGCCCCGACAAGGCGATGAGGCAGGCCTTTGTGTATCAGATAGACGCGTATCTGAAAAACAACAATAAGTATCAGAAAAACGAGAGCAAGATAACCTTCAGCGATATCGAGGACAGCTTGGTATTTGTTTCCTCAAACTTTTCAACCCAGACAAGCTATGAAAACCAGACGAAAAAGGCAATAAACAACAAGTTTATTCAGGAGGCAATGTCCGACTGGCTTAAGCACAATCTTGAGGTGTATTTTATAGAAAACCCCGACGAGGCGGTTCGTATATGCGAGCAGGTGTTGGTGAACAAGCGATCGAGAGAAAACGCCGACAAGATGCGTCAGAATCTTAAGAAAAAGCTTGAGGGAAGCATTGATTTAAGCAATCGGGTGGAAAAATTCGTGGACTGCCGCAGCAAGGATATAGAGAAGAGAGAGCTTTATATCGTGGAGGGCGATTCGGCGCTGGGATCGGTAAAGCTTGCCCGCGACTCGGAATATCAGGCGATAATGCCGGTCAGGGGAAAGATTCTGAACTGTCTTAAGGCGGGGTATGACAAGATTTTCAAGAGCGAGATAATTACGAATCTGCTGAAGGTTTTGGGATGCGGCGTTGAGGTTCAGAGCAAGGCGAACAAGGAGCTGTCCAATTTTTCACTGGATAATTTAAGATGGAACAAGGTTGTGATCTGTACCGATGCGGATTACGACGGATATCAGATAAGGACGTTAATTTTAACAATGCTGTACAGGCTGACGCCCACTCTTATACAGGAGGGGTATGTTTATATCGCGGAGTCGCCTTTGTACGAGATAGAGTGTAAGGATAGGACTTATTTCGCGTATACGGAGGCGGAAAAGAACCGCATTGTAAATGAGCTTGAGGGCAAAAAGTACAGTATGCAGCGGTCAAAGGGATTGGGCGAAAACGATCCAGAGATGATGTCGCTCACCACTATGAATCCCGATACGAGGCGGCTTATAAAGGTTATGCCTTCCGACATAGAGGCGACACAGGTGATGTTTGATATGCTTCTGGGAGATAATCTGGCGGCAAGAAAGGACTTTATATCCAAATACGGCAGCAGGTATCTTGACGCTATAGATGTAAGCTGATCATATGTGCGTGTTCGTGTGCCGAACGGCACACTTACGGCGTATATGGATACGGAACAAAGAACGGATATACGATCGTATTTTTGCGAAGATATGAACAAAATAAAATTTACGGAGCGTTATTTTGAAAAAGAACAGCAGAAAAAATGACAAAAACACAAATAAAGAGCAGCAGTCAAAGGCTTATATCGAGGGCGCGGGAATAGTCGCGGAAAAGCCCATCACCGACACTCTCGAGGAAAACTATATGCCTTACGCCATGAGCGTTATAGTTTCCCGCGCTTTGCCGGAAATAGACGGGTTTAAGCCTTCTCACAGAAAGCTGCTTTACACTATGTACAAGATGGGGCTTCTTACCGGTGGAAGAACCAAATCGGCGAATATCGTGGGGCAGACGATGAAGCTTAATCCTCACGGGGATATTCCCATTTACGAAACCATGGTGAGGCTGACTAAGGGAAATGAAACCTTGCTTCACCCGTATGTGGACAGCAAGGGGAATTTCGGGAAGGCGTATTCCCGCGATATGTCCTATGCCGCCAGCCGTTATACCGAGGCGAAGCTGGACAGGATATGCGCGGAGCTTTTCTCGGATATTGACAAGGACACGGTGGATTTCGTGCCCAACTATGACAATACCATGACGGAGCCTACGCTTCTTCCGGCGAAGTTTCCTTCGGTTCTTGTAAACAACAATATAGGAATTGCCGTTTCAATGTCCAGCAATATTTGCTCATTTAACCTTACGGAGGTTTGCGAGACGGCCATTTCGCTTATGAGGGATCCGAATCACGATATTATTTCCACCTTGAAGGCTCCCGATTTTCCCGGGGGCGGGTTTATAATGTACAACGAGGAGGAATTGAGGAAAATTTACAATACCGGCAGAGGATCGGTGAAGGTGAGGGCGAGGTATAACTACGACGCGGAATCCAACGTTATAGAGGTGACGCAGATTCCCCCCACCACCACCGTGGAGGCGATAATCGACCGTATTGTGGAGCTGGTAAAAGTGGGAAAAATTAAGGAAATATCCGACGTAAGGGATGAAACCGACCTTTCGGGCTTAAAGCTCGCCATTGACCTTAAACGCCGCGTGGAACCCGACGCGCTTATGCTTAAGCTGTTCAGGCTTACGCCGCTTCAGGACTCTTTCGCTTGTAACTTCAACGTACTTATCGACGGGAATCCTCGGGTGATGGGCGTGGGGGAAATATTGGAGGAGTGGACCAGGTTCAGGACGGAGTGCATACGGCGGCGGGTTCGGTTTGACCTTAATAAAAAAAGGGAAAAGCTTCATCTTTTGTTGGGTCTTCAAAAGATACTTTTGGATATAGACAAGGCTATAAAAATAATAAGGGAGACCGCAGAGGAAGCCGAGGTAGTGCCCAATCTTATGATAGGCTTCGGGATAGACGAGGTACAGGCGGAATATGTGGCGGAAATCAAGCTTCGCCATATAAATAAGGAGTATATTTTAAAAAGGCTGGAGGAAATAAACCAGCTTAAGACGGATATCGCCGATATGGAGGACATTCTCGACAGTCCCCGCCGCGTGAAAAATATTATAATTTCAGATTTGAAGGATATAATCAAGGACTACGGTCAGCCGAGAAAAACGCTTTTGTCCTACGATACGGAGGAAGAGGCGGTTATAGAGGACGACGAGCCCGATTTTACGGTAAATGTTTTTGTGACCAGGGAGGGGTATTTTAAGAAGATCACGCCCCAGTCCCTCAGAATGAGCGGGGAGCAGAAGCTTAAGGAAAACGACGGGATCGTGCTTGAAAAAGAGGTTTCCAATAAAAGCGATATGCTTTTCTTTACCAATACGGGCGTGGTGTATAAAGCCAAGGTAAGCGCCTTTGAACAGACCAAGGCCAGCGTTATGGGCGACTTTATACCCGCCAAGCTTGAATTTGAGCAGGGGGAGAGCGTTGTGTTTTCCGCCGTCACATCGGATTACAGCGAGACGCTTATGCTGTTTTTCAGGAACGGAAAGTGCGCAAAGATTCCTTTGTCGTCCTTTGAAACAAAGACGAACCGTAAGAAGCTTGCCAATGCCTTTAATACGGCTTCTCCGCTGGTGGCGGCGTTTGTTATAAGCGAAAGCACTGATTTTCTGTTGCAGTCCTCGGCGGGAAAGATCATTGTTTTTTCCTCCGATTTGCTTATGTCCAAGGCGGCAAGGGACACGCAGGGGGTTCAGGTTATGAGACTCACCAAGGCCGAATTGGAGTTCGCCTCGATTTATACGGAGGGGTCTTTGGAAAACGAGGAGGAGTTTATTATAAAAAATATCCCTTCGGCGGGTAAGGCGGCGGGATTTAACGCGGGACAGATGACTTTGGAGTGAAAAAATTTTTTCCTTTTGTAAAGCTGAAAAAACGCTATGGCAACCGTCGGTTGACAAATTGAAAAGCGTCGGTTGGTGGCGTGTAAGGGGTAAAAATGTTAAAATAAAAGCGTCGAAAGGACGACAAAGAATTTTTTTACGAAAGGAAAAAAGAAAATGATTTTGGCGGATAAGATAATCAACCTCAGAAAAAAGAGCGGAATGTCGCAGGAGGAGCTGGCGGAAAAAATGAACGTTTCCAGACAGGCCGTTTCCAAATGGGAGAGCGCTCAAAGTATACCGGAGCTGGAAAAGATTTTGCAGCTGGGAAGGATTTTCGGGGTTACCACCGATTATTTGCTTAAGGACGAGATCGAGCTTGAGGAATTTTCGGGGGAGGGCGAATCGGATAAGGTAAGGGTGGTGACCTTAGCGGAGGCGAACGAGTTTCTCGAACAGAGAAAGGAATCGTCGGTGAAGATTGCCATAGGGACGTTTTTGTGCATACTGTCCGTAATTCCGATGTTGTTTTTAGGGGTTCTTTACGAGGCAAAGGCGGATTTTTTGCCGATGTCGGAAAATTTCGCAATGGCGCTGGGGCTGATACTGGTGTTTATTATCGTGGCGGGAGCGGTTTGTCTTTTTCTTGTCTGCGGCTTTAAAAACGCGCCCTTTGAGTTTCTGGAAAAGGAGCCATTTGAAACGGAGTACGGGGTCAGGGGAATGGTGAAGGAAAAGCAGAAGGAATACCGCGATACTTATGTAAGGTTTAATATAATAGGCACCTGTATCTGTATTTTGTCGCCGATCGCGCTTTTTGTGGGGGCGTTCAGCGAAAACGAGCTGTTTATGGGGGTTATGCTGTCGGTGATGCTGCTGACGGCGGGGATCGGAGCGGTGTTTTTCATTCTGGCGGGGGTGCGGAATGAGAGCATGCAGAAGCTGCTGAAGGAGGGGGAGTATTCGGAAAAGGCTAAAAAACGCAACGGTTTTCGCGGGGCGGTGTACACAATTTACTGGATGCTGGCGACGGTGATATATTTTGTGCTGCTCTTCGGTCTTAATGATTGGCATAGTCTCTCGTGGAACTGGAACGACAACAGGTCTTGGGTGGTATGGGTTATAGCCGCGCTTTTGTTTCCCGTTGTAATTACTATTTGCGGTCTAATTGAAAAGAAAACGGACGATAATGGGGAAAGTAAAAAATAAAAATCGTTAAAGTTAAAGAAAAATGTTGCTATTTTTTATAAACTGTGATATAATGTAAAAAAGAAAATAAAAGCTGTAAAAGTCCTGCTACTTTCCAATGGGGCAGGGCTGTTGCAGTTTACGGCAAAGGTCGGAGGTGTTTTGACGGTTGCTGTAAAAGCTTTTTGAATTCAATATATTCCGAGCTATGCGGACGGAGGAAAACAATGCTTACAGATATCGAAATAGCGCAGAAGGCGCAGCTTAAAAGAATCAGGGACATCGCCTCGGATCTGGGGATTGCCGAAGATGAGCTGGAGCCTTACGGTCACTATAAGGCGAAGATCACGGAGGATTGCATACAAAGGCTTTCGGATAAGCCCGACGGGAAGCTGATTCTTGTTACCGCCATAAATCCCACTCCCGCGGGGGAAGGGAAAACCACCACAAGCATCGGTCTGGCCGAGGGTATGTATAAGCTAGGGAAAAAAGCGGTATTGGCGCTTCGGGAGCCGTCCCTCGGGCCCGTGTTCGGCATAAAGGGCGGCGCGGCGGGGGGCGGGTACGCCCAGGTTGTTCCCATGGAGGATATAAATCTTCACTTTACCGGGGATATGCACGCCATTACCGCGGCAAACAATCTGCTTTGCGCGCTTCTGGACAATCATATTCAGCAGGGGAACGCTTTGAATATCGATCCCCGACGGGTTCAGATAAAGAGATGTCTCGATATGAACGACAGGTCGCTCAGGAACTGTATTGTGGGATTGGGCAGCAAAACGGACGGGGTTCCGAGAGAGGATCACTTCTGTATTACCGTTGCCACGGAAATTATGGCGATACTTTGCCTTGCCGCAGATTTGAAGGATTTAAAGAAAAGGCTGGGTAATATACTGACGGCTTATACCTATGATAACAAACCCGTTTTCGCCAAGGATTTAAACGCCGTGGGCTCGATGACGGCACTGCTCAAAACGGCAATTAACCCTAACCTGGTTCAGACTCTGGAAAACACTCCCGCCATCGTTCACGGCGGGCCCTTCGCCAATATCGCTCACGGCTGCAACTCGGTCAGGGCCACCAGACTCGCTATGAAGTTAGGCGATTATGCGGTCACCGAGGCGGGCTTCGGCTCAGATCTGGGCGCGGAGAAGTTTTTCGATATAAAATGCCGTTTCGCGGGATTGAAGCCAAGCTGCACGGTTCTTGTGGCCACCATTCGCGCGCTTAAGTATAACGGCGGGATTCCCAAGGAGGAGCTGACCAAGGAAAATACGGAGGCTTTGGCAAAGGGGATAGTAAACCTTAAAACTCATATTGAAAATATGCGCAAGTACGGCGTGCCCGTGGTTGTGGCCATAAACCATTTTTATACCGATACCGAAGCGGAAATTCAATATATCAAGGATTTTTGCGGTAAAGAGGGCGTCTCGGTGGCTTTCTCGGACGTGTTCCTGAACGGCGGAGAGGGCGGAAAAGAGCTGGCTCAAGCGGTTATTGACACCATCGACGGCCGGGACGGCGGCCAAAACGAATTTAAGCCGCTGTACGATGAAAAGCTTTCCGTTAAAGAAAAGCTGGATATTATTGCCAGGGAAATTTATCGCGCCGACGGGGTGACTTATACCTCGCAGGCGGAAAAGTCAATAAAGGAAATAGAGGCGTTGGGATACGGGGAAACGCCCGTTTGCGTGGCGAAAACGCAGTATTCTCTTTCCGACGATCCCAAAAAGCTCGGTAAGCCGGAGGGATTCACCGTCACCATACGCGACGTTAAGCTGTCTTCCGGAGCGGGATTTGTGGTAGCCTATGCGGGGGACATTATGACTATGCCGGGACTTCCCAAGGCGCCCGCGGCAAACAGCATCGACGTTGACGATTCGGGCAATATAACGGGACTTTTCTGATGGAAAAATTTATTTCGGAAAGCGCCTCGGATACCGTAAGGATAGGGGAGGAATTCGCCGAAAGGCTTAAGGCGGGAGACGCGGTGCTTTATAAGGGCGAAATGGGGGCGGGGAAGACCTATTTTACAAAGGGAATCGCCAAGGCCTTCGGGATAGCCGAGGAGGTCACAAGCCCCACATTTGCGCTTATTAACGAGTACTATGGGGAAACAAACGTTTTTCACTTCGACCTGTTCAGGATCACGGGATTTGACGATCTTTACGGGATAGGCTTTTTCGATTATTTTGACAGGAACGGAATTTTGTGTATTGAATGGAGCGAAAACGTGCCGAACATTGCCGAATATTTTGATAGGGCGTACGAGGTAGAAATACTGAAGATTGGCGATGAAAGGCGAGAAATTATTATAAGTAACGCAAAAGGGAAACCGATATGTTGATTTTAGGCTTTGACTCTTCGGCGGTGGCGGGCTCCTGCGCTTTATGCGAGATAAACGGGGAAAAAACCGCGCTTATTTCCGAAAGCTTCGTTAACACAAAGCTGACCCATTCACAGACATTGCTGCCTATGGCGGAAAATATGCTGAAAAGCGTCGGAATAAATATAAACGAGGTTAATTTGATCGCGGTTACCGTCGGTCCCGGCTCCTTTACGGGAATCAGAATAGGTGCGGCGGCGGCAAAGGGGTTGGCCTATGCTTTGAATATACCCTGCGCGGGGGTTTCCACCCTGCATTCTTTGGCGTACAATTGCCTTGGAACGGATGGAGTGGTCTGCGCCGTTATGGATGCGCGGTGCAATCAGTTTTACAATGCTTTATTTTCGGTGAAGGGAAGCGCGGTAACGAGAATTACTCCCGACAGGGCCATTTCCGCCGAAGAGCTGAACTCGGAGCTTATCGGCAATTACGGTGGCGACAAAATAACGCTTGTGGGAGACGGGGCGGAGCTTGCCCATAAAATCTTAAAGGGCGTTAAAGCCGAATCGGCGCCCGTGAACACAAGACTTCAAAGGGCGTCGAGCGTTTGTCTCGCTGCTCCCGAATATAAACAAATATCCGCGCGGGAGCTTTTACCTGTATATTTAAGGCTTCCTCAGGCGGAAAGAGAGCGGATGGCGAAAACCGGGAAAAATAATTCTGCGTAAGCAAACAGAAAGGTAGGTTCGTTTAAAATGATAGTTTTGGGAAGCGACGGAGCGGGAACCGAGCTTAAAAATCACCTTATCGAATTTCTTAAGGAAAACAATTATGATTTTCTCGACTGCGGCGAGGAAAAGGATTATCCCGATATCGCGGAAGCCGTATGTAAAAAAATTGTTTCGGGCGAGGCGGAAAAGGGCGTGTTGGTTTGCGGCACCGGAATAGGAATATCCATTTCCGCCAACAAGATAAAGGGAATCAGAGCCGCGTGCTGCACAGATTATTTTTCGGCAAAATACACCAGATTACATAACGACGCCAATGTAATATGCATGGGCGGCCGCGTTATCGGACAGGGGCTTGCCAAAGAGCTTCTTAACGTTTTTCTGAACACGGAATTTGAGGGCGGGCGTCATGCCGCGCGAGTTGAAAAAATAAAGAAACTGGAGGACAAATAACTTCTATGGAAATGCTCAAAATTCTTGATCACCCTCTTCTTCAGCACAAGGTATCCCTTTTAAGGGACAAAAACACCGGTTCAAAGGAATTCCGCGAATTGGTATCGGAAATAGGAATGCTTATTACCTATGAGGCTACCCGCGATTTGCCTTTAAAACAGGTTGAGGTTCAGACGCCTGTGGCGATAGCCAAAACAAACATCATTTCCGGAAGAAAGGTCGCTTTTGTTCCCGTTATGAGAGCGGGGCTCGGTATGGTCACCGGAGCCGTTGAGCTTGTTCCCGCCGCCAAGGTAGGACATATCGGAATTTGCCGCGACGACGAGCACGACGACGGAAGCGTTAAGGCTTATTATTGCAAGCTCCCCTTCGATATAAAGGAAAGGGATGTTATCGTTATGGACTTAATGTTAGGCACCGGAGTTACCGCCGTTAAAGCCATCGATATGATCAAGGAAAGCGGAGCTCGTTCCATAAAGTTTATGACGGTGGTTGCCTGTCCCGAGGGGGTAAGCGCGGTACACGGAGTTCACCCCGATGTTACAATTTACTGCGGCGCGTTGGATACGGGGCTAAACGAGGATCTTTATATTGTTCCCGGAATAGGCGACGGCGGGGACAGAATTTTCGGTACAAAATAAGTTTTATTTTCTTTATATAAATCAAAAGGAATTGCCGATTTTGGCAATTCCTTTTGATTTATATTTGTTTTTTGATTTTTATTACTTTTTCTTCTTAAGAACAACAATTATAACGATAACAACAATTACTACAACCACGGCGGCGATTATACCGATGATAAGGCCGGTATTTGTTGAAGAAGAGCTGCTTGCAGGAGCGGCTGTTGTTGCGGCGGGTTCGTTGGCTTCGGCAGAGGTGGTCTCGTCGTTATTTTCTTCGGCGGCAGAGGTTTCGGGCGCCGAAGTGTCTTCCGAAGTATCTTCTTCGGCGGGAGCCGCGGGAACGTAAGGCTGGGAAAGGTCGTCGATTATTGCGTTGAGCTCGGTTTCGTCAACCTTGTTTCCAAGACCGTCGAAAGCCAGCATAACGTTACCGTCGATATCCTTACATACAAACGCGCGAATCTTAAGGTTAAGAGCCAAATCGCCACCCCACTCCTGGAGACCCACCTGATAACATTCACCGCCGGCGGGCCATACCATATCCTCACCGGAGGTATCGTTAGCAACGTCATAGGTTAAAGAATAAGCAAATTTTCTTATGTATTCGGCGTGAAGCTTTTTTCCGTAATCAATGGTTCCCGTGTTGGTACCGGCTTCTACACCTTCGGGGGAATCGCCTTCTTCGGGAAGTCCCCACCACTCGTTATGGGGCCAGTTATATTTATCAAACATTGATACGGCGGGGATTTTATTTCCAAACTCATCCTCGGATTCTTCTTTATATGCGGGAGAATCCGACTGGCTGCCGATAGCGCCGCCGTTAGCGGAATATATAAAGCTGCCGCCGAAGCCGTCGATTGAGGGATCGTAAAGGTCAAGATCGATGGCGTATTCCTCGTTCGCACCTTTAACAACCTCCATATATGCGGTAAGTGAAGCTATTTTTGTAACGTCGACGCCGTAGTCCGTAGGGGGCTTTCCTTCAGCTTCGTTGCCCACATTATAAAGCTGGATAAGCCAGTTAGCGTCGATTGTAAGACCGGGAGCGGGCTGTTCTTCGGCGCATTTACCGATAACGTTTCCGTCAGTGTCAACAACGGTGATATTATCGTCACTTAATGTACCTATTAAGGTTTCTCCGTCAAGAAGCTGTCTTTTTTTAGCGTCTAAAGTTCCGAGTACGTTTCCGTTTTCGTCGGTAACTTCGGCATTGGGCACATAAATCGCCGCACTCGCAGATACTGCCAAGGCGCTTACGGTCAACAACGAAGCTACGGCTGCCGCTAAAACCTTTTTAAGTTTCATTTCTTTTCCTCCATAAAATTTTTTAAGTACCGTAAATTAAACAGATAGCGTTTTATGCTAACTTGTAAGTTAATTATAACTTAAAGAAAAGGTAAATTCAATTGATAATTTCACCAATACTTTTTTTGGAATATTGTAAATATCTTACATTTTTTGGGGTGGGGTTTTAGGTAAATTAACTTAATTTTTGGGGGTGGGGTGAGGAAAAGAAGGAAAAGAGGGGGATTTTATTTTTTATGGTCGAGTGGTTAGGGTATGGATATTTTTAGACAAGCTGATGACGTACATACTTTTGTTCAGGTTGGCGCAATTGGATAAGAACTGAAATTGTTTTTAAACGCGAACACGCCGATGATTTGAGGAGCAGCTGTAGAATGGGTGGATTTGTTTTTATATAATTTTTTGCTTCTATTAATTGCGTAAAAACCAAATTCAAAGCATTAACTATACCCTAAAATTTTAATGCATAGAATCGCAGTTTTTACGCATAACTTTTTACTTAAAATGTTTATGCGTAAAATTCTATTGAAAAATCGCAATCAGCTTTCAGTAGGGAATTGAAGCAGCCGAAAGTGGAAGAGCAGCAGTGACGAATTCGCAGTACATAATAGCCCCCGCGTAGGGGGTTGGGGGTTTGAGTATTGCCCATCGCGAAGCGATACAGCCACTTTATGGCAGAAGTGCAGAATAGTAAAGGCGGTGTGTGCGGAACAGATAACAATACGCACCGTCATCACCTTATTACCTTTTTACCCGTTTTATATCAGAAAAGCGTGCGTTTATTGCTGCACGCTTTATTTTTATGCCCTTTTCGTCTGAGGAAAGAGCAGACTTCAAGGGGACTTCTGGTAATACGTCCCCTTTAACATCAAGACACACAAAACCGCGCTACGAGCGAAACCGGTTTAAGAGCAGGGCGGAATTTCCGAAACAATGTCCACCGATTTAGTATACTTTAGCACAATAAAAAAGAGCGGTTTCCCGCTCCGGTTTATTTTGCGAATCTCATTATCTCTTTTTGCTTTTCGATTTCTTCTTTGTCGATGGGGTAGGGTTTGTCTTCGTGGAAGTAATAGTCGACCCATTCGCCGATGTCGTTTGTGACTTCTCTTGTTATCTGACCGTCTTCTTTGATTATTGCGATATCTTCTTCCATTCTGTCAAGCCTCTGATCTACCTTATCGAGCCTCTGATCTACCTTATCAAGCCTCTGATCTACCTTATCAAGCCTCTGATCTACCTTATCAAGCCTCTGATCCATATTATCAAGCCTTGAGTTAATGGGTTCGAGTTTTTTGTCCATCAAGTTCGATAAAGCTTGTAAGTCTTCATTTGTAAGCATAAGTTAAACCGTCCTTTCGAAATTCTACCTATATTTTACCATCATCAAAATAACTTGTCAATACCGTAAAAAATAAAATAACTTTTACGAAGT
>CATLBH010000021.1 GCA_949878745.1 uncultured Ruminiclostridium sp.
GCGGGGAGAAGGTCAGAGATATTAGGATAAAATACAATTTTGTGGGGGAGATTTAAAGGGGAAAAAGCCGCTCGGAAGAGATTTCGGGCGGCTTTTTTTTATGTGTCCTTATACGAGTATAGACTGGATAAAGAACGGCGCCGCCTATTATGAAGAGCAGTTTCCCGAACAGCTGAAGGCGTTTTATTCGGGCGTATCCGGATATCTTTACACCGTTCCCTGTTCCTCGGTCATATCGGAGATGGAGGGCAGGGAAAGACTTTTTTACAGTACGGAAGCCGTCGAAACGGAAACGGAAGAATACATTCCCGACGTATATAACGAACTTATAAAATACGAAACGGCGGGCAAATTAAAGGTTAGGCGCTTTAATGAGCAGTCGGAGGAAAGGAAAAACGAGCTTGTTGATATGATAGCGCATGTTATCGCGAAAAACGGTTATATAAAAAACCCCGATAAGGCGGAAGCGGGATTTTACAGAAGATATTTTGCCGAGGCGTGGGAAAGAGCCGAAAAAACAAATAATTTTTGCTTTTCCTCTTGACAACTGAAAGAAAATATGCTTTAATATAATCATAACAACTACATATGTAGTCATTAAATCCGAACAAATTCCGAAACGAAAAAAAACGAAAAAGGAAACCGCCATGAATAAAATAAAAAAATTGCCCGACGCCGAGTTTGAAATCATGAAAGCGGTGTGGCAGTCGGAGGAACCCGTAACCTCCCCAATGCTCACCGAAAAGCTTAGATACGCCCTCAACGAAAAGGACAGAAAGCCCCAAACCGTTATGACCATGCTTGTAAGGCTGGAGAAAAAGGGTTTTCTGCGCTCCGAAAAAAACGGTAAGGAACGGCTTTTTTACTCCCGGGTATCCGAAAAGGAATATATGGAGGTGGAAGCCGAAAGCTTCCGCGGAAAATTCGGCGGAAATTCCTTCAGCGGTATGGTTAAGGCGCTGAACGGGGGAGAAAAGATTTCCGAAAAGGATATAGAAGAGCTTCGGGATTGGCTGGATAAAATGTAAGGCGATAATGGTGATAATATGGAAAATTTTTTGATGAGCCTGTGCGCGTGTTCGATTTTTATGACCGCCGTGGCGTTTATATATGAGCTGCTGTTAAAATGGCTGAGAAAAATTCAATCCTGTAAATGGAGGTATTATACATGGATATTGATATTTATCGGATTTATTATGATATATAAGCCCTCCTTTGGCGGAACGGAAATAAGGCTTGACGGGGGCGACTGGATTGGCGCCGTTATGAGCGGAGGAAATGATATTACCTCGGATGCGATCGCTGATATTTTAGAAAAATCCGCGGTTTTCGCGGTCTGGCTTTTCGGATTTTTATTCAAGCTATGTTATATGTTAATTAAACAGCACAGGTTTGTGAAATCCGTTGCGCGTTTGTCAAAGCCCGTTTCGAAAGCGGTATCGGATATGGCTGTGATGATAGCTTCGGAGGTGGGAACCTGCGCTAAATTCAAGGCGGTTACGGTCAAGGAAATTTCCTCCCCCATGGTGACGGGAATCTTCAACATTCTTATCATACTCCCCGACCGTCGGTTTTCCGATCAAGAGCTTTATCTTATATTAAAGCACGAGCTTGTGCATTTAAAGCGCCGCGACCTCGTTATAAAGACCTTTATGCTTTTCTGCGGCGCGGTGCATTGGTTCAATCCATTTATAAGAAGCTTTATCCGCTGCGCCGAAAGGGAAGGGGAGCTTTACTGCGACGAAACGGTTATCGGCGGGGAAAGCGAGGAAACCAAAAAGCTGTACTGCCGTTCCATTCTGGATACAATTTCCGCCGGCACGAAAAACAAAAACGCTTTGTCTCCCGCCGTCGCCTCAAATTTTTATTTTAACAAAACGGGTTTAAAGCACCGTATGAGTATGATTTTATCCTTTAACAGAAGGTACAGGCTGGGTATTGTGGGGGTTATAATACTTTTATTGGTTTTGTATACTGGAAAGGTTTTGTCGTTCGGGGGAAATTACGGTTCATATTATGAAGCCGAGGGAGCAGTGACTACGACTTTTGCGGTTACGGAGGTGGTTTTAACCGATACTTCCGTAATGACCACCGTAACGGGTTGAATAGTGAGAAGGGATTTTTGAGGCGAAAAACTTAAGTGGGTGGAGATTGACGGCGGCGCAGCCGCGAACGGAGCCGAAGGCGGAGTGAGCCGACGCGAAGCGTCGACAAATTTTCCGTTAGGAAAATTTGGGCTGCGCCCCCTGCTGTTGGGTAGCTTTGGCGTAGGAGCAGTTTTAACTGATGGAGCGGTTTGCGGAGTTTGACACCCAAGACACAAACAAACTTTTTCACGGGTACGCACACATTGGCAATAATTGATAGGACATCAAGAAAATTTGCAAAAAAGCTTATATGGGAGCAGTTATATAAAGGAAACAACTTAATATTTAATCTAAACATACGATAATAGCAATTATCGAAACAGCGTTTTATTCGAGTGAAACTTATATTGACGATAAAACACCCAGAGGGGGGAAGGAAGGTATTCTTAGGTTTCACCTTAAGCCCCCCGCGGGAGCGGCTCAGCACGGCTCGTGCAAAAATAAAGCATTATAAAAAAGAAATCAACCTTATATAAAATCCTTTGTCCACGAACAGTATAGTATTACAATCCTATGTCGTTTTATAAATTTTTTTGGATAGGATAACTACACTTGTAGTCAATTCCCGTTAATTGCCCCCAAAAGAAAGGAAAAATCAAAATGACAAATATAATAACCGGATACGTATCTTATTTCAAACAAGACCCCGCCCGTCTTATGCCCCGCTTAATCACCGCATGGCTTTTTGTATCCCAAATATATCTTATTTTTATCCCGGAACCCTTTAATTCCCTTAGCTTTTTTCCGAAAAACGGCTTCGCCGCGTTTCTTTTATTTCTGCTGACAGCTTTTGCCGCTCTCTGTGCCATTAGGAACGAGAAGGCGATAAACCTTCTTATGATATCCGCCGCTTTTACATATTGTATTGCCGCGGTATCGGAATATTCCGAAATGTATTTCATATTGGGCTGCTCTGTGATAATTGCGGCGGTGGTACACTTTTCAAAAATTTCCGATATAAAATTTTCGGTATCCGCCAAAACCCTTTGGCTTACGGGAATACTGCTTATCCTTCTGTTTACGGCGGCGGTGGGCACGGTCTGCTGCCTGAAATATAAAAACCACTGGACGCCCTGTTATGATTTCGGAATTTTCGCCCAAATGTTCCGATATATGAGGGAAACGGGGCTTCCTATGACTACCTGCGAGCGGGACGGGCTATTGTCCCACTTCGCGGTGCATTTTTCCCCGATATTTTATTTGCTGCTGCCTTTTTATATGCTGATTCCGTCTCCCTTGACGCTTTTATTGGGGCAGTGCCTGGTTTCGGCGTCGGGCGTGATACCCCTTATCTTAATATGCGGGAATCATAAGCTTTCCAACCTTTCCGCGGCAATATTCGCCTTGTGCTATACACTTTATCCCGCATTTGCGGGAGGCTGCGGCTTTTATCTTCACGAAAACAATTTTCTGGCGCCGCTGATAATGTGGCTGATTTATTTTTTTGAGAGGGACAAGCTTGTACCGATACTTGTTTTCGGTTTTCTTACCCTCGCTGTAAAGGAGGACGCCGCCGTTTATACGGCGATAGTTTCGTTGTATTTTATTTTTGCTCGTAAAAACTACAGATGTAGTGTTTACTTGCTTGTTATATCGATAACTTACTTTATGGCGATAACTTACTTTCTTTCCTCCCATGGTGACGGAGTGATGACGGGGAGATACGATAATTACATATACGACGAAAGCGGGCTTTTCGCGGTAATAAAGGCGGCGCTACAAAACCCGCTTTACGCCGTACAGCAATCGCTGAACCAAGATAAAATAAAATATATTCTTCAAATGCTTCTGCCGCTGATGTTTATGCCTTTGCGCCCCAAAAGCGCCGAACGCCTGCTACTGCTTCTTCCTTTTATTCTCGTAAATATAACGACCAATTATGTTTATCAGTATGATATATATTATCAGTACGGTTTCGGAAGCGGCGCGATACTTATATATCTTTCCGTAATAAATTACGGGGATATGGGCGGCGAAAGGAAAAAATCCCTTCTGTGCGCGGCGCTGTGTTCCGCGTTGGTTTTTCTGGGTACCTTCGGCGGAAGGCTGAACTATTTGGGATATTATGGAAGGAGCGCTGAGGAAAGGGCAATTATAGATAAAGCTATCGGGCTTGTTCCCGAAGACGCTTCCGTCGCCTGCTGTACGTTTCTGCTTCCCAATATGTATTATATAGAGGAGCTTTACCAGCTGGAGAGTACCGAAAACGAAGCGGAGTATTATGTAGTGGATTTCAGAATCGAAAGCGATCAGTACAGTGCCGAGGATTTTGCGGGGAAGGAATTTGAGGCGGTGTTTTATGAGGAAGGGATTGTGGGAGTTTTCAGAAAGGTTTAAGAAACTGTTCCAATAGAAATTGGCGCGCGCCTTTTCGGTATATTTTGCCGCCGATTTTGGGCAAATTACCAATACATCGTGTGTTAAAAATCCTTGACGGGCTTATCGCGTAAGCTGCCTTCCTGCGGATTTTTGCCTTCTCATCAACAAAATATGCTCGAAAATCCGCACACCATTTTTATCTTATTGGAACAGTTTCTAATACTAATCTTTGGTCAGATTATATACAAAAAATGTTGACCAAAGATTGGTATAAATCAACAATTTAACATTCTATCCATATCCCTTCGTCATGCACTCCCGTCCCCTCTATGGAACGGTAAAATTTCTGCGCGTCATAGTTGTCGGCTATTAAGGCTATGAGAGTGTCCACCTTATACTCGTTTTTAAGAACTTTTCTCAACTCCGCCAAAAGACTTTGGGCGATTTTCTTATGGCGAAAATCCTTGAGAACGCATATCCAGTCGAGATACGCCTTCACGGAGCCGTCAAAATGGCTGCAAATCAGCGCGGAATCTATGCGCCCAACCACTATGCCGTTTATGTAAGCGAGAAGCGAGACGGAATTGCGGAATTTCTGATCTTCAAAGCTGTTTCTTATGTCCATCAGGTAGTTGTCGTCGATATCGGGGGTCCAGAAATTTTCGTCCTTTCTTAATGCCAGCTCAAATTGTATCACATCGTCTATTCGGTTTTTTGTAAAGCGCTTGATCTCCATTTTTGTCCTCCTTTATCGTTTAGAAACTGTTCCAATAGGAATTGGCGCGCGTCTTTTCGGCATATTTTGCCGCTGACTTGCGTTTTGTCATTTGCCCAAAGTCGGCGCATCCTTGCGCCGACTTTGGGCAAATGACTAATACTAATCCCTATTTAAACTGTTGGATTAGTATTAAACTGTGGGTATTACGTCAGTTTAAAAGGGGATTGGTATAACACATCGTGTGTTAAAAATTCTTGACGGGCTTATCGCGTAAGCTGCCCGCCTGCGGATTTTTGCCTTGTCATCAACAAAATATGCTCGAAAATCCGCACACCATTTCTATTGGAACAGTTTCTTATTTTTTTATCGCCTGTTTCATTCTGTCGGCCGCTTCTATAAGCAAAACCCTCGGACAGGCGGTATTGACTCTTATAAAGCCTTCGCCTCCATTTCCGAATATGGCTCCGTTATGTACCCTTACTTTTGCGTTCTTAAGGAAATATTCCTCAAGATCGTTTTCCTCGGGCAAAGCCTGTCGGCAGTCTATCCAGGCGAGATAGGTGCCCTCAGGTTCGATGAGCGAAATTTTTTCTTCCTTTGGAAAAGCCCTTCTGAGTACGTCGAAGTTCCCCTTTATGTATTCCAGAAGTCCGTCCAGCCATTCCTCGCCGTGATTATAAGCCGCTTTTACCGCCGCTGCCGCCATAACGTTAAGTTCGCAGCCGAAGGTGGCCTCGCAGGCTTCGCCGACCTTTCGGCGAAGCTCGGGATTGGCGATGATTATGTTTGCCGCCTGTATGCCCGCTATGTTGAATGTCTTTGTGGGGGAGGTACAGGTAACGGTAATATCCGACAGCTCCTCCGAAAGCGAAGCGATGGGCAGATGGGGACGGCCGCAGAAAACGAAATCCGAATGAATCTCGTCGGAAATGATCTTTACATTGTGCTTTAAGCAGATTCTGCCCAACTCGGTAAGCTCTTCTTTCGTCCACACTCTCCCGGCGGGATTGTGGGGAGAGCAGAGCAAAAACAGTTTTACCGCGTTTTCTTTTATTTTTTGTTCAATATCCTCAAAATCCGGCTCGTACCTGCCTTCTATAAGTTTTAGTTCGGATATTACGGTACGGCGGCGGTTGCTTTCTATCAGCCGGGCAAAAGGGTGATAAACCGGCTGACAGATAAGCACGCCGTCTCCCTTTTCGCTTAAAGCTCTTACCGCGGCGGCTATGGCGAACAGCACGCCGGGAGCCTTTATAATCCAAGACTCTTTTATATCCCAGTTCATTCTGCGTCCGTACCAGCCGATCACCGATTTTTCATAATCCCCGTCCACGATGCCGTATCCGAATATGCCGTGCTCAACCGTTTTTTTCAGCGCTTCGCGAATGGCGGGCGCCACCTTAAAATCCATATCCGCCACCCATAGCTGTATAACGTCGGGGTCGTCGGGAAAACAGTCGTATTTTAATGAATTTGTCCCTCTGCGCTTATGTACCGTATCAAAAAAAGAATCATCAATTTCCATAATTTTTTACCTTTCCTTGTAATTATTACATTATAATTGTAACATTAACAAATTGTTTTGTCAACCCGTTTGTGAAAAACCTTGTATAAAAACCTTGCTTAACCTTGACAAAAACCCGCCGATATGGTAAAATAATTTGAATGATAAAGGTCATATCGTTTTTGATATGACTTTTTGTAATTAAACCGATAGGAGAAGCCTTATGGAGCATAAGTCACAGGCGAGAATTATAAGCTTTAATTACGATAACACCGCCATTTGCGCAGGCGCGGCCAGAATATCCACCACCGAGGGGGATTCAGACGCCGTGTTTGAAAAATCCAAAAACAATCCCAACAACGAAAAGCTGATAAAAAAGGTGCTGAAATCTGGTCACCGTTCCACCGTGGAACACGCGGTGTTTACGCTGTCCATGCGCAACGTGTCCGTTTACGCGGAACAGTTTTTCATAGAGTTCCGACTTGCCTCCTTTACCGTTAAATCCAGACGTTACGTGGATTTTACCCAACAGGGCTATTACATACCGAAGGATTTGTCCGCCGACGGGCTTGATTTTTACCGCCGATATATGGATTTGCTCTTTGAGGGTTATCAAAGGCTTCTGCAAAACGACGTTCCCAAGGAGGACGCGCGCTTTTTGCTCCCTTACTCCTTTAACAGTAATTTTTACTGTACCCTGAACGCCCGCGAGCTGATAAACCTGATACGCGCCGCGAAATACGGAAGGGGAAAGGAAATTCCCGAGCTTAACGATTTGGCGGATCAGATAATCCAACAAATAAAGGAAATTTTCCCCTGTATTCTTGACGAAATAACCCCCCCGCCCTTCCGAGGGGATGAAGCGTCCCAAGGCGGCGAGCGCCGCATTGCACCAATGTCCGAAGAACCGATTTTTTGTACCGAAAGCGAGGTGGGGGCGGTGGAAATGCTCGGCTCTCCCGCCGACCCGAAAAGATTGCTGGAAGCGGCGTACAAGACTTGCTCCCCCCTGTCCGATTTTCCTTCGGATATGGGAGAAACGGTTCTTTCCCCCCGCCCAAGAGAGCTGGAGCAGCTTAACTATACCTTTTGCGTATGCGATGTCACCTTGTCGGGAATAACCCATCTGGTGCGCCACCGTATGCAGTCCATAATCATTCCCCCCATACAGACCGCCGATTTCGGCCGTTACATTATGCCCCGATCCATAGCGAATAACGAAAAAGCGTCGGCAATATATCTTGAAACCGTCTCAAAGGCTCATAAAGCCCTAATATCGGCTCGGGAAAACGGCGAGCTGACTAAATATATTTATTATTTCGCTTTAAGCGGAAATTTAATGAACGTGATGACTACCATGAACGCGAGAGAATTGCTTTTGTTTATTCGGCTGAGAACCTGTAACCGCGCTCAGTGGGAGGTTAAAAATGTCGCTCTTCGTATGCTTAAGCTTCTCAGGGGGCACTTTCCCGAGCTGTTCGGCCTTTACGGCCCCAGCTGTTACATAAGCGGCGTTTGCCCCGAAGGTGATAAGAGCTGCGGGAAAATAAAAGAGGTAAAGGAAAAATTTTCGGGGCGCGGCTCCGAAGCGCTTATATGAAAAACAACCGTAAATAAATGACACAAGCGAGAACGAAAGGAATAAAAATTGTCAGTAAGAACAATCACACCCGAAGAGCTTAAAGAACAGGAAATTTACTCCCGAAAGGTTCGCTCCGTAACTCACACCTTCTTTGAAAAGCCCTGCGCCTATGTTCACACCTACGGCTGTCAGCAGAACGTTTCCGACGGCGAAAAGCTTAAAGGAATGTTGGAAGAAATGGGCTACGACTTTACCGACGATATGGAAAAGGCCGCGCTGATACTGTTCAACACCTGCGCCGTAAGAGAAAACGCCGTGGACAGGGTTTTCGGGAACGTGGGGGCGTTAAAGCGCCTTAAAAAGAAAAATCCCGATATGGTCATAGCCGTTTGCGGCTGTATGGTGCAGCAGGAGGAAACAGCCCGTAAAATGAAAAGCACCTTTCCTTTCGTGGATATAATTTTCGGTACCCACGTGCTGCATAAATTTCCGGAGCTTTTGTGCCGACATCTGCTGGGCGGCGCAAGAATACTGGAAATACCCTACTGCGACGGCGTTATTGCCGAAAATCTGCCGTTAAAAAGGGAAAGCGGCTTTAAAGCGAGCGTTCCCATAATGTACGGCTGTAACAACTTCTGCACCTACTGCGTGGTACCTTTGGTAAGGGGAAGAGAACGCTCAAGAAACGCGGAGGATATCATATCCGAGGTAAAAGAACTGGTAAAGGGCGGGTATAAGGATATCCTTCTTTTGGGGCAAAACGTAAACTCCTACGGAAAAGGCACCGATACCGACTTTCCCGAGCTTTTGTCAAGGCTGGACAGGCTGAAAGGGGAGTTTAAAATAGAGTTTATGACCTCGCACCCAAGAGACTGCACCCAAAGACTGATAGACGTAATAGCCGACAGCGAAAAAATCTGTCATCATCTTCATCTTCCGGTACAGTGCGGAAGCGACAGAATCCTTAAGCTTATGAACAGGCATTATGACAGGGCGCGCTATCTTGCCCTTGTGGATTATGCCCGAAAAAGGATTCCCGACCTTAACCTTACCACCGATATAATAGTTGGTTTTCCGGGGGAAACAAGGGAGGACTTCGAGCAGACTCTCGATCTTATGAGAAAAGTTCGCTTTGATTCCGCCTTTACGTTTATTTACAGTCCCCGCTTGGGAACAAAGGCGGCGGATATGGAGGATCCCGTGACCGCCGATGAAAAAGGAAAGTGGTTCAGAGAGCTTCTCGAGGTTCAGGGCGAATGCGGCAGCGAAAGCTATCGGAAATACGTGGGAAAAACCTTAAGAGTGCTCTGCGAGGGAAAGGGAAGAACCTCCGAGACGTATTTTACGGGAAAATCGAGAGAGAATATTATCGTCGATTTTAACGGCGGCGAAAAAGATATCGGAACCTTTGTGTCCGTCAGAATAACCGAGGCCAAAGCCTGGGCGCTGATAGGCGAAAAGTTATGATAAATGCATTAAAAAATTATAAAAAAGAAAGGTAAAAACAAAATGGACGTTATTAAGGCAGCGAGAGAATTGGGAAGAGCGATACAAAACGACGAGCGCTACAAAGGCTATATGGAGGCAAAGCTTGAAAACGACAAGGACGAGGCCTTGCAGCAGCTTATCGGCGAATTCAATCTCAAGAGAGAAAATATGCAGCTTGAAATGGACAAGCCCGAGGGCGAAAGAGACAACGCCAAGCTGGAAAAATACAACAAAGAGCTTCAGGAATGCTACGAAAGAGTTATGGGAAACGCTCATATGGCCAATTTCGCCGTTATGAAAAACGCCCTCGACAACCTTTTGCAGGAGGTACAGGGCATTATCTCCCTTTGCTGCGACGGCGAGGATCCGGACACCTGTCAGGTTCGTCACAGCTGCACCTCCGACTGCTCCACCTGCGGCGGCTGTCACTGAGAAGCGGGCAAGGATAAACGAGTATTAAAAAAAGCGTTTTTACAGGCTTCTTTTTAAAGCTTATATTATACCAATCTTTAATCAAGTTGCAGACTTGATTAAAGATTGCACCCTAAGCACTCATCTTTGATCCCCCGTATTATTTGTCTATAGTCTGATCAAAGATTAGTATTAAACACAAGGCGGGACAAAAGTGGAAAAAACGGAAAAAACTACTCCTATGCTTGCTCAGTATCAGGAGATAAAGACCCAGTACCCCAATTACGTATTGTTTTTCAGGCTGGGAGATTTTTTTGAAATGTTCTATAAGGACGCGGAGAACATTTCCAAGGAGCTTGATCTCGCTCTTACGTCGAGGGCGGGTGTGCCTATGTGCGGAGTACCCCATCACTCCGCCGTCTCCTACATAAAGCGGCTTATAGATAACGGCCGAAGGGTCGCCATATGCGAACAGATGGAGGATCCCTCTCTCGCCAAGGGGTTGGTAAAGCGCGAGGTGGTCAGAATAATAACTCCGGGTACCGTTATCGAGGACGGTATGCTGGATGAGAGCAGGAACAATTACATTCTCTGCCTGTTTTACGGCGAAAAATGCTGCGGAATGGTGTTCGCGGACGTTTCCACCGGAGAGATACATCTGATACAGAAAAGCGCCAAAAACGTTTCCGAGCTGTCCAAGGGCATAATAGGGGAAATAGGCAACTATATGCCCTCCGAGATACTGTTTAACGACAAATTTCTGGATCTGGATCAGGTACATTTTTTTATAACCGAAAAAGTCAGCCGCTGTGTGGCGGACGTCCTTCCAGACGAAAGCTTTTCTCCCGATAACGCCGAAACTCTTACGGAGCAATTCGTGACCGAAAGCAGCGGCTTCATACCCGACGATATGGAGCTTTGCAAAAAGGCGGCATACGCTCTTTTCGGATATATAAACGCCAACTACAAAAGCGAGGTTCATCGCTCGGTAAAATTTATCGTTCACGGCGGAAGCGAGTATATGGAACTGAATTTTTCCGCCCGAAGAAATCTTGAGCTTATAGAGACCATGCGCAGCAGGGAGCATCGCGGCTCCTTGCTGTGGGTATTGGACAAAACAAAGACCAGTCTCGGAAAGCGCAGGCTTAAACAGGTGGTGAGCCAGCCGCTTATGAAGCAGATAAAGATAATGGAGCGCCTGGACGCCGTCGAAGAGCTTTCCTCGGATATGTCAAAGCTCGGAGGACTGAGGGAAAGCCTGGAGGGCATAACCGACCTTGAGCGTCTTATGTCGAGAATAGCCTATAAAATGGCCAGTCCCAAGGACGTGTATTCCCTGGGCAGAGCCTGCGGCAGGCTCCCCAAGGTAAAAGAGTCGCTGGGGCTTTTCAAAAGTCCGCTGCTCAGAAGCCTGAACGGAAAAATAAGCTCTCACGGCGATATAACCGCCCTGGTGGAAAACGCTCTGGCTGAGGATCAGCCCTTGACCACCAAGGACGGCGGATATATAAAGACTGGGTTCAACGAGGAGCTGGACAGGCTAAGAAGCATTATGGACGGCGGCGGCGAGCTTCTTAAAAAAATAGAGGAGCGGGAAAAAGAGGCTACGGGAATAAAAACTCTCAGGGTAGGCTTTAACCGGGTTTTCGGTTACTATATAGAGGTGTCCAAGGGACAGGTGGATCAGGTGCCGGACCGCTATGTAAGAAAACAAACCCTGACTACCGGAGAAAGATACATCACCCAGGAGCTTAAGGAGATTGAAAGGGAAATGCTCACGGCGGGCGAAAGGATCATTAAGCTTGAGGCTCAGATATTCGCCGAGGTGAGAAAGTTTATTTCCGAAAGAATGGAATCGGTTCTGGAAACGGCGGAGGGAATAGCCGACGCCGACGTGTTGGCGGGCTTCGCCCAAGCGGCTATAGAGAACAACTACACCAAACCCGAAATAACCCTGGACAGCGTAATAGACATAAAGGGCGGACGTCACCCCGTGGTGGAAAAAATTCTTTCCGACGTTCCCTTTACCCCCAACGACGCTTATCTGGATCTTAAGAAAAACCGCCTTATAATGATAACCGGCCCCAATATGTCGGGAAAATCCACCTTTATGCGCCAAGTGGCTCTGATAACGCTTATGGCTCAAATAGGCTGCTTCGTCCCCGCCAAACGCGCGCGCATAGGCGTGGTGGACAAGATATTCACAAGAGTGGGAGCCAGCGACGATCTAACCTCGGGAAAATCCACCTTTATGGTGGAGATGGACGAGGTGGCGGAGATACTTACCCAAGCGACAAGCCGAAGCCTGGTAATTATGGACGAAATAGGAAGGGGTACTTCCACCTTTGACGGAATAAGCATAGCCAAGGCCGTGGCGGAATACATAAACGGAAAGAACATAGGGTGCAGAACGCTGTTTGCCACTCACTATCACGAGCTGATCTCCCTTGAAAAAAGCAACGAGGGAATAAGGAATTTCAGCGTGGCCGTCATCAAAAAGGGCGACGACATAAAATTCCTTCACAAAATCGTCGAGGGCGGAACCGACGACAGCTACGGCATTGAGGTGGCAAAGCTGGCGGGGATTCCGAAAAAGGTGATCGAAGCGGCAAAGCTTGCCCTTGAGGGAATGGAAGCGGAAAACAAGATCGATCTGGAAAATCGTCTGAAAAAGGAACGTCAGGAGGAAATTCAGATAGACTTTTCCGAGATAAACAAAAATAAGGTAATACAGCGACTGAAAAATCTGGATATGGACGATCTCACTCCGAGAGAGGCATGGCAGGTTCTTGAGGAGCTTAAGGCGCTGGTTTAAAAAGACGGATTTAGCCGAGCTTATTTGGGAAAGGATAAAAACGCAAAATGATAAGGCTGCTTGATAAAAGCGTTTACGAGCTTATAGCGGCGGGAGAGGTTATCGAGCGCCCCTCTTCGGTTATAAAGGAGCTGATAGAAAATTCGGTGGACGCGGGGGCAAAAAGGATTTCCGTGGAAATAAAAAACGGCGGCATAACCTATATGAGAGTCACCGACGACGGCTGCGGAATGGCCTACGACGAGGTGCCCACGGCTTTTTTGCGCCACGCCACAAGCAAGCTGTCGGAGGCTAAAGAGCTGGAAAGCATCTCCACCCTCGGCTTCAGAGGGGAAGCGCTGGCTTCGGTGGCGGCGGTCACCAAAACGGAGCTTTTGACAAAAAGGGCGGAGGACGATTTAGGCACCGCGTATAAAACCGAGGGCGGCGAAGAGACCCTTTATGAAAAAACAGGCTGTCCCGACGGCACCACGATAATATTAAGAGACCTTTTTTTCAATACCCCCGCCAGGCTTAAGTTCCTTAAAAAGGACGCGTCGGAAGCGAATTACGTTCAGTCGGTGACGGACAGGCTAGCCTTAAGCTATCCCCAAGTTGCCTTTACGTTTATAAGAGACAATAAAACCGTAAGAGTAACCTCGGGGGACGGCCGCCTTTATTCGGCGATTTATTCCGTGTTCGGAAAACAGTTCGCCGCTTCCCTCACACCGGTGGATTACGGCCGAAGCCCCATACAGGTGAGCGGCTATATAACCACCCCCTACGCCTGCCGCGCCAACCGTCAGATGCAGTACTTCTTCATAAACGGACGTTCCATAAGGAATACCACCTGTACGGCGGCATTGGAGGAGGGCTATAAAAACAGCGTTATGGTGGGGAAATTCCCCGCCTGTGTTTTAAACATAGAAATGCCCGCGGGGGACGTGGACGTAAACGTCAGCCCCTCAAAAACCGAGGTGAGATTTGCCGACGAAAGGATTGTTTTTGAAACGGTATATCTGGCGGTAAAAAACGGTATACTTAATGCGGAAAACGGCAAGGAAACCCTGTTCGGATCGGGTACCGCGAAGGTTTTCGACCTTGGCGGCGAAGTTTCTCCAAAATCCGAAGCCGCGGCGGAAAAAGAAAATACAGCCGAGAGCCTGACGAAGATTCCCGAAACAGCTCCCGCGCTCTCCGCCGATACTGAGTCGGACGTTTCCGTAAGCAATGTTTACGGTCTCGCCGCAAAGGAGCGGGGCAGGGAGAAGGACAAGGAAAAGGAAAAGGAAAAGTCGTCGGTATTAAACAGCTTTAAGCCCGTATATAAGCCAATGCCCCCGAAAAATATTTTTATTCAGGAGGTGTTTTCGGAGGATAAAAAGGATACCGCCGAAGAAAAGACAACCGCCGAAAAAAACGAAATCGATACCAACGGCTACGAGTTTATAAACAAAACCGTCTTTATCCGCCCCGGCACCGAGGAGGAAAAGAACCTCCGCGTTCCCGACCCCATTATCGAAGAGCGGTACAAGCCTTCTCTGAAATTTATAGGGGAGCTTTTCAAAACCTACATAGTCTGCGAATACGGCGACGAGCTTGTTTTGATGGACAAACACGCCGCCCACGAGAGAATACGCTTTGAGGATCTTAAAAAAGACCTTCATGTGAGCGCCCAGATCCTGACCGAACCCGTGAGAATAACCTTGTCGCCCGAGGAAATAACCGCGCTTTCCGACAACGCAGAATATCTTGACACGCTTGGAATCGAGCTGTTTTTTCCTTCCGTTACCGAAGCCGAAATAACGGCTTTTCCCTCAGTTCTCGCCGATTGCTCTCCCTCGGATACCCTTGAGAAAATAGCCTCGGTGCTGCTTAAGGGCGGGGACGACATAGAGGGGCTTTTGTTTGACGGGGTGCTTCACACGGCGGCGTGCAAGGGGGCGATAAAAGCCAACGAGATTACCTCGCCCAAGGAGCTGGAGCTTTTGGCCAAGCGGGTTTGGGAGGACGGAACCATACGCTACTGCCCCCACGGAAGGCCGATTATTACAAAAATGTCAAAAAACAGTATCGAAAGGAGCTTCGGGCGAATTCAGTGATTATTCGGAGCGATATGGGAAGCAATAAAAAGAAGATTTTTGTCGCGGTGGTCTGCGGACCCACCGCGTCGGGAAAGACAAGCTTGGGTATAGGATTGGCCAAAAATACCGACGGGGAAATAATTTCCGCCGATTCCATGCAGATTTACCGCGGCATGGAAATCGCCTCCGCCAAGCCCACAAAGGAGGAAATGGACGGGGTAAAGCATCACCTTATGGACTTTTTGCCCCCCACACGGCCCTTTTCCGTGGCCGATTACGTGGAGCTCGCCCGCCGCTGTATAGAGGATATACACGGAAGGGGAAAGCTCCCCATAATAGTGGGCGGTACCGGTCTTTATATTTCCTCCCTTATAAACAACATTAAATTCGACGATACGGGAAGTGATCCGGAATTTCGGGAAAATATGAGGAAATTCGCCGAAAAAGAAGGAAACGCCGCTCTCTGGGAAAAGCTCAGAGAGGTTGACCCCGAAGCGGCGGAGAGGCTTCACCCCAACAACCTTAACCGCGTTATAAGGGCTCTGGAGGTATTTCATTTAAGCGGGGAAACAATCAGCCGCTCCGCCGAACTGAGCCGAAGGGAGGAAACCCCTTACAGCGCTTGCTTTATCATGCCCGATTACGACAGGGAGGAGCTGTATGACAGGATAAACCGAAGAGTGGATATAATGCTTGAAAAAGGCCTTGTGAAGGAAGCCGAGGAATTTTTTACCCACACGGATTATGTTACGGCGGCTCAGGCGATAGGCTACAAGGAGCTTAAGGCGTATATAGACGGTGAAAAGGATCTGTCGGAATGTACGGAAAAGCTAAAGCAGGCCACGCGCAACTACGCCAAAAGACAGCTTACCTGGTTCAACAGGACGGAGGGGCTGAACCGCGTTAAAATAGACAAGGATACCGACGAAGAAAAAATTTTAAAAATCGCTGAAAATTTAGTGAAAAGATATAGCTTTTTTTGAAAATATGTGGTATAATGTACATTATAAGAATGTCTAATTGTATCCAAATGCCCATAAACACGTCAACAACGCGGTTTTGCGGCATTATGGCGCGATTTGGACGTACATTGTAACATTTTTGCAATTTTAATAATAACTTTGTGACTTTTTGTGACTTTAATTTGACTCTAATTCCCGATTTATTTACAAATTTCCGATTTCAGCTTAAATTACATTCCCGAATTCTCGCTTAATTGTTATGATCATCGCTAAATTGTTCAATGAGAGGCAGAACCCCAAAAAAGTATCTTCGGCGTAAAACGGCTGTCGGGTTTTAAAGCGCTTAAACAAGAGAGGCGGAACCCTCCGCCCAAAGGGCGGGGAACATCGGGCAGCGTTCATATCCGCCTTTCCGCTGATACCGAAAGCGCCGCGCGGGAGAACTGCATAACCCAACCCACTGCGGGAAAGCTTAACATATGAACCCGCTTTTCCGCGAGCACAGAAAGGATCGTATACCATGGCAAAGGACATCAATTTACAGGACGTATTTTTGAATCAAGCGAGAAAAGAGAAAATCCCGGTAACGATTTTCATTACCAACGGATTTCAGTTTAAGGGCGTTGTAAGAGGTTTTGACAACTACACCGTTATTTTGGATACCGACGGAAAGCAAAATCTTATATATAAGCACGCTATCAGTACCATAACCCCTTTTAAAAGCATCTCACTGTTAGACGCTTTTGACAGGGACGAACCCGCCGAATAATCGGGGAATGGCGGGAAAAAGACAGGTTGCCGTAACCGCTCGTATCGTCTGGGGTTTGGTTATTGTCTTTTTGCTGATAACAATAGTCAGTCAGCTTTTTATCCATTACAATAACCCTGTCAGAACCGAGCCGGCAATGACCTACAATTCGGAGAAATACATTCAGACTACGGGCGTGTATGTGCGTAACGAAAAGTATGTTAAATACAACGGTACTGGGATTATCAGCTATGTGTATTCGGACGGCGAGAAGCTTGCCAAAAACGCCGTGGTGGCTCAGGTATACGCTTCTCAGAGCGACCTTGCGCTTCAGCTGAAAATAAACGAGCTAAACGGACAAATCGAGGTTCTGGAAGACGCCGAAAAGCTTATAGGAAGCGATAACTCCCAGCTCGAGGCTTTTTCCAACCAGATATACGAGTGCCACACAAAAATTATCCAGAACGTGATCGACGGCGAATACGCCCAAGCGGCGGCGCTGAAAAACGATTATCTTAATCTTCAGAGTAAGCGCCGTATTGTCAACGGATCCACCGACGGTTACGGAGCAAAAATATCTCAGCTTAAAAACGAGATCGCCTCTTTGAGAACTCAGGTTTCCTCCCTGCCTCACGATCTCACCCTTACGGATACGGGATATTTCGTCACCTCGGCGGACGGTTACGAAACCGCGCTGAATTACGACGTTATTCCCGACCTTACCGAGGAGCGGTTGGAGGATATAATAAAAAATCCCGAGCTGACGGTGCCGTCCGACGTTATAGGAAAGGTAATATCGGATTATAAGTGGAAAATGGTCTGTATCGTTCCGAAAGACGATTCCATGAATATCTACGAAAACGCCGTTCTGAACGTCCGTATCGGCAGCGATGTCAATCCCGTAACGGCTTATGTGGAAAACATCAGGGAACTGGATTCGGAAAAACGTATGCTTACTCTCGGCTTTGACGTGTTTAACGACAGGTACATACTGAACCGTACAGCCCAGATAAAGATACTATTTGATGAAACGAGCGGAATACGAATTCCTTCCGCCGCCATACATTTTGACGAAAAAGGCGAAAAGGGCGTATTCGTGAAAGTCGGCGTCAACGTACATTTTAAGTATATAGAGGTAATTCGTACCGAGGGAGATTATACTCTTGTAAGGGATACCACCGAAAAGGACGGCTTCCTGTCTTTGTACGATTCCGTTATTGTTGAAGGGACTGAACTATATGACGGAAAAATCATTCAGCAGTAGTAACAGCGGCGAAGAACAGCCCGTGGGAATTTCGGCCGAGGCGGCGGACAGTGCCGCCGAAGCCGAATTTGCCGGGATAGCCGAAAACTATAAGAGAATCGTCGAAAATATCGAAAAAGCCGGGCTGAAAGCGGGAAGAACGGATAAAGTAAGGCTTATGGCGGTAACCAAGACGGTTCCCTTTGAAAAGGTCAATTTCGCGGCTTCCCTCGGCGTGAATCTTTTGGGGGAAAATCGCGTGCAAGAGCTTCTCGGTAAGTATGATCATTACGACAAAAGCTGTGAGATTCACTTTATCGGCGGGCTTCAGAGCAATAAGGTCAAGTATATAACGGACAAGGTCAGTATGATACATTCCGTGGACAGCGGAAAGCTGGCCGCGGAAATAAACAGAAGGGCGCTGGCGGCCGGAAGGGTCGTCGACATTCTGATCGAGGTAAACATAGGCAGAGAAGAAAGCAAGGGCGGCGTTTTGCTTGAAGAGCTGGACGAGCTTGTCTCTTTCTGTTTTTCTCTTTCGGGAGCAAGGCTAAGAGGTTTTATGGCTATACCGCCGCCTGCCTTAAACGGCGGCAGCGAAAAATATTTTGAGGCGATGGAGCGGATATACCGCGATTATCGTTTAAAATACGGCGGCATTGATACCCTGTCAATGGGAATGTCACAGGATTACGAACAAGCGGTGCTATACGGCTCAACCATTGTGAGAGTGGGCAGCGCGCTGTTCGGAAAGAGAAAATATAAAGAAGCGTAAAACCGCTTTCGGAAAGGAAAAAAGATGGGATTATTAGACGCTATAAAAAAAATATCCGGCTATGAGGAAGAAGACGAAGATTTGGATTATAACGACAGTGAAGATAACGACGAAAGCGTGAGCGAAGAGGAGGATTACGGCTATAAGCGCACCCCGAATATCACCAGCGCGCCCAGATCGGGAAAGGTGCTGAATATTCCCGCCACCACAAGGCTTCAGGTGATAGTTTTTAAGGCCGAAAGATTTAACGACGTGGTTGAAATAGCGGATCACTTCAAGAGTAAAAAAGCAATAGTTCTTAACCTTGACAATACCAACAAGGATGTGGCGAACAGGCTTATCGACTTTCTCGCCGGCGTCGCCTACGCGGCGGACGGGGAGCTTAAGCGCATAGCCAACACCTCCTATATTCTTGTTCCCTATAATGTGGATATCTCGGGAGATCTTCTGGAAGAACTGGGAGGGGATATAATGCAATGAAATCGGCGGGCGCGTATCTTCCCGCTAACGGGGAGGAAACGGAGTTTTGCCGGCATATAAGGGATATCGCGCTGTTGGGTGAAAAAACCTTCTCGCCGAGATTCAGCGGTTTTCTTACCGAAAGGGAGCAAAAATTGGCGGAATATACCGCCTCTTCCGTCGGAGTTGACTGCGGATTTTGGGGAGGATATGAGGGAGCGGTGAGAAAAATGTTTTCCGCGCCTTCGGAGGAAAGGGAAAATTATCCCTTTAAAGCCGTAACCTTTTTCTTTCGGCCTAAGGATAAGCTTACTCACCGTGATTTTTTGGGGGCACTTATGTCGCTGGGGCTAAAACGGGATCAGATAGGCGACATAGCGGTGGCGGAAGGCGGCGCGGCGGTGTTTGCTACCGAAAACGCCCTGTCGCTGATATCCTCGGAAATAAAAAAGATCGGACGAGTAGGTGTGAAACAGGAAACGGGTCTTAAAATCCCCATTCCCGAACAGGAATTCGAGGAGATTTCCGCGGTTATCGCTTCCCACAGGATAGACGTTTTAGTGGCGGCCGCCTGCGGCATAAGCCGTGAAAAGGCGGCGGCTCTTATAAGATCGGGCGCCGTGGCGTACTACGGCTCCGAGATATCCTCGGTTTCGGCCAACATAGACGAGGGCGGAACTTTTTCCGTAAAAGGCTTCGGCAAGTTTATATTTTCCCACTTGGGCTTTGAAACAAAAAAAGGCAAATATCATGCCCTGATAAAAAAGTATAAGTAATCGGCTTCGGGGCAAAAAATCAGTACAAAATACAAAAACACGGAGGCGTTCAATGGAAGCAAAGGACATAAAGGAAAAAAAATTCTCTAAAGGCTTAAACGGATATAAAATGGAGGAGGTTGACGATTTTCTCGAAGAAATGTCAGCCGAATTTTCCAGACTTAAAAAGCTCAGCGAGGAACAGGAAAAGAAGATGGAGGTGCTTGCCGATAAGATACGCGAGTACCGAAACGACGAAGACGCAATAAAAGAAGCTCTTTTGGGCGCTCAGAAACAGAGCAGCTCTGTGCTTGCCGCCGCCAAGGAAAAAACCGATAAAATGGTAAGCGACGCCAAGGAAAAGTCCGAAAAAATGATTAAGGACGCCGAGGACAGAGCCAAGGAAAAGGACGAATACGCCAAAAAAATGGTGGAAGACGCCAACGCCGAGAAAACAAAGATCATCGCCGAATGCGAGCGTAAGTCCGCCGAAATAAAAGCGGCTATGGAAGCGGAAATAAGAAAACAGGAATCCATTCTCGCGAAAACAAGAGACGAGAGCAAGTCGTTCCTTGAAAGACTTCTTAAGGAATATCAGACCCACATCGCCTACATCGATTCAATTCCTGCGAAATGCGAAAACGAATTTGTGCTGAACGCCAAGGATACCGTAAAATTTACCGAGGAACAGAAGCCCGCCGAGGAGGTTCCCAAGCCCGAAAAGACCGAAGAAGCCCCAAAGGCCGCCCCGGCAAAAGAAAAGAAGGCGGAGCTTAAGCTTGAGAAAATAAATAAGGAAAACGAAGCGATAGTCCTTGAAAAGACCACCGAAATCGCTTCCAAGCCCGTGTTTGAGGAAGAAGCGGTGGCCGAGGACGTGGAAGAGTTTGAGGAAACGGGAAGCCCCTTGTTCGATAAATCCAAGCGCAAGTCCAAATATGAAAAGCTCCAGTTTGGCAGCAACAATAAAAAATAAACACACAACAGATAGTACCTAAAGAAACAATGAACGGATAAAAGGAAAGACAATGACTTATATTGCTTTGGCTGCCGCGGCGCTGCTTGTGGGAATAGATCAGTTGACAAAATATCTTGCCGTAACATATATAAAGCCTCAGGGAACCGTTAATCTTTTAAGCTTCGGCGGAAACGAATGGCTTAATCTTACCTACAAGGAGAATACCGGCGCGGCGTTCAGTATTCTTAAGGATAAACAAACTTTTTTAATTATATTAACCTCCATAGTTATATTGGGGGTTATTATATTGATGTTGACAAAACGCGTAAAAAAGACCTCCTATATTTGGTGCTTTTCCTTAATCATAGCCGGAGGCGTGGGTAATCTTATCGACAGAATATTTAACAGCTATGTGGTTGACTTTATCGATTTCAGAATAATAAAATTCGCCGTGTTCAATTTTGCCGATATCTGCGCTGTAACGGGTACGGTTTTCCTTATGCTTTTTTACATTGCGGACGAAATAAAAGCCTCCAAGGAAAAAAAGAAAAAGGCTTTTGCCGATGACGATCCTTCGGAAGCGTCCTCGGAGGGCGAAACAACCGAAACCGTCATATCCTCCGCAGAAGCTTCCGATAAAAAGGATTCCGGTACCGTCATAAAGGCCGAAATAAGAAAAAAAGAGGATAAATGAATAAGCTGGTTTTAACGGTACAGTCGGATAACGTCAGAGCGGATAAATATGTTTCCGACAATTCGGAGCTTTCCCGTTCGGCGGCGGCTGCTCTGCTGGAAAAAGGAGCCTGTCTGGTTAACGGAATGCCCTGCGGAAAAAATTATAAGCTTAAATCGGGAGATACGATTTCTCTCGAACTGCCCGAAGCGGAGGAGCCGGAAATAAAAGCCGAAAACATACCTTTAAACATAGTGTATGAGGATAAGGATCTTCTTGTGGTGAACAAGCCCAAGGGAATGGTGGTTCACCCCGCCCCGGGGCACTATTCGGGAACCCTTGTGAACGCCCTGATGTATCATTGTAAAGACAGTCTTTCTGGAATAAACGGAGTGATACGCCCCGGTATAGTGCACAGGATCGACAAGGACACCAGCGGGCTGCTGATAGTGGCGAAAAACGACCTAGCCCATAACGGCCTTGCCGCTCAGATAAAATGTCACAGCTTTACCCGAAGGTATGAGGCGGTTGTTTTGGGGGGAATGAAGGAGAACGGAGCCGTAAGCGCTCCCTTGGCCCGTCACAGGATCGACCGAAAAAAAATGGCGGTCTGCGAAAACGGTAGGGAAGCGAGAACAATTTACGAGGTACTGGGAAATTACGAAAAATATTCCCACCTTCGCCTGACTCTGGAAACGGGAAGAACTCATCAGATAAGAGTCCATATGGCCTATATCGGTCACCCGGTGGCGGGGGATCCCGTATACGGCGACGGAAAGCCCAAGTGGCTTGAGGGACAGTGCCTTCACGCCAGGGAAATAGGCTTCCTTCATCCCGTAACGGGAGAAAATCTGTTTTTTTCCTCCGAGCTTCCCGAATACTTTAAAAAAATGCTGAAAAATATCGGCGGCAGTGCAGATTCAAAAAAAATAAGAGGGATATATGAACTTTAAAAACGTTATTATAATGACCGATATAGACGGCACCTTAGTGACCGACGAAAAGAAGATACTCTCCAAGGATATGGAAGCCATAAACCGTTTCAGGGCGGGCGGCGGAATATTTACCTTAGCCACGGGACGCGGCTATTCAATGGCAAAGCCGGTAGCCGAAAGAGTAGGTCTGAATACTCCCGCCGTGATTTTTAACGGCTCGGCGGTTTATGATTTTAACGAGGATAAGTTTTTATGGCACAGCTCCCTTCCCGAATCCGCGAAAAATACGGCTAAAGAGCTAATAGAAGCCTTCCCCGATATCGCCATTGAAATCTTGTGCCGCGACAGAGTTTACGTTCCCGCCATAAATCAAATCGAACGGGAACACCTTGCCTTGGAAAACGTGAAGCCCATAATGTGCGCCGTTGACGATATAAACGAGGAAAGTTGGCTTAAAATGCTGATAGCCTATCCCCCCGAACGTATACAAAATATAATAGATTTCGTGTATGAACGTCCCGAATACACAAATTCGGCTCACTGGGTACGAAGCGAGAACCATTATTTTGAAATGCTCCCCCTTGGAGTGAACAAGGGAAGCGGCTTCCAAAGACTTCTCGAAATAATGGGAAAAGAGGATGCCTTCACCGTAGGCGTAGGCGATTACAACAACGATATTGAGCTGATAGAACAGGCAAGCCTCGGCGTAGCGGTGGCCTCGGCGCAGCAGTCGGCGAAGGACGCGGCGGATCTGGTGGTTTGCGATAACAACAGCGGGGCGATTTCCGAGGTAATTGACTACATAGAAAAAATGTAAAAGAGTTTTAAGGGGACATAATAAAATGGTGGAATCAAAGGGTTGGAATTGGGAAACCGCCGACGAATCACTTTGGCACGATCCCTCCGAAGAAAGCTACTATTTCTGTGAAAAGTGGAAAAAACAGGGCAGGCGGTCTATACTGGACTTAGGCTGCGGTTTGGGAAGGCATTCGCTGCTTTTTGCCCGAAACGGATTTAAGGTAACTGCGGTTGATATTTCCCGGTACGCTATTAAAAAATTAAGAGAAGCCGAGAAGCGGGAAAATGTCATAATCACCTCAAAGGTCTGCGATATGCTTGAATTACCTTATCGGGAAAATTCCTTTGACTGTATTTTTTCTTATAACGCGGTTTCGCATACCGACACAAACGGCTTTAAAATAATATTGGACAAGATAAAGAAAATATTGAAGCCGGATGGCGAAATATTTCTGACCTTATGTTCAAAGGAAACCTATTCCTTTTGTGAAGCGAACTATCCGTGTTTGGATGAAAATACGGTAATAAAAACTGAGGACGGTCCGGAAAAAAACGTTCCGCATTTTTTTGTAAATCTTAACGATATAAGAAATCTTTTTGAACCCGAATTTGAGCTTATAAGAGTTATACATTCGGATAATTGTATTTCAAACGGTAAAATACAGAACAACAAGCATTACCGTATATGGGCAAAGCTCAAAAAGAAATTCGTCCCTCTTGATTATTCGGATATCATAGGAAAGAGAATAACGGGAAAGACGGACAGACCTCTCGGAACTTCCCATCCGAGAATAAAATCCCTTTATTATCCGGTTAACTACGGTTATGTCGAAGGCGTGCCGGCGGGAGACGGAGCGGATCAAGATGTTTATTATCTGGGCGAGGACAAAGCCGTAAGCGAATTTTCGGGAATTGTAATAGCGGTTATTCACCGATTCAACGACGTGGAGGACAAATGGGTGGCGGCAAAAGACGGCTGTGAGTTTTCCCAAGAGGAAATAAAAAGAGCCGTTGATTTTCAGGAAAAATTTTTTGACAGCGAGGTTGTTTTTAAAATCCCTCATTGACTTGAAACGGAAAAAGTTCGAAATATAATCGGTTTGGTAAATCGGGATTGGAGGCTATTTCTTTTTTTATGAAAAAAATTTTTTTGATAGTTTGCATTTTAGCACTTATGGTATTTTTAACTGCGTGTGGTTCAACATTTGACGGCAGCCGTACCGGAAACGACAGTGAGTTTATCATGGAGTATAGTGTCTTAAATAAAACAGACACGCAAGACTTGATTGCTGAATCCGGAGATACCATTAGTGGAAAAATTATAGTTAAAAATGGGAGTTTATCAATAAAAATTCAGAAAGATGATGAAGAACCCATATATGATAACAACGAAATTTCTGCATCTAATGAGTTTAATGTTGAAATTAGTGAAAGTGGAACGTATACAGTTTCAGTAACCGGTGAAAAAGCGAAAGGGAGTCTCAGTTTTACAGTAGCTACTAATCAATAGGCTTCCAGTTTATCAGGCAGCGAGCCATACCGGCTCACTGCCCGTTCCGTCATTTTAACGAGAATGAAATTATATAAGTGTTTCTCAATACGAAAGAGAAAAGGGTTTTTTTAAATAAGGTATTGTGTAATTCTGAAAAAAGTGGTATAATATTCTAAAAGAGCAAAAAATAGGGTATAAAGATATCATTTAAATACACAGAAAGGAAACTATCAAATGGATCAGCTACACAAGAAGCAGCTTGAAATAAACGCTGCCAAGGTAAGATTGGGAATCATCGAGGGCGTTTACGGCGCGAAATGCGGACACCCCGGCGGATCGCTCTCCGTCTGCGATACGCTCACATATTTGTATTTCAACAGAATGAACATCGATCCCGAAAATCCCTCAATGCCCGACAGAGACAGGTTAGTGCTCTCAAAAGGACATACCGCCCCCGCTCTTTACTCGGTATTGGCCAACAGAGGATTTTTCCCCGTGGAGGATCTGAAAACCCTCCGTCATATCGACAGCTACCTACAGGGTCACCCCGTTCTGGGCAAAATTCCCGGCGTTGATATGAGCACCGGTTCCTTGGGACAGGGAATTTCCGCCGCCTGCGGTATGGCTCTTTCGGGAAAGCTGGATAACGATATTTACAGAGTATACGCCGTTCTCGGCGACGGCGAGCTTGAGGAAGGCCTCGTCTGGGAGGCGGCAATGCTGGCCGCTCATTATCAGCTTGACAATCTGGTGGCGGTAGTGGATAACAACGGACTTCAGATAGACGGAAAAATCAGCGAGGTAATGAGTCCCTACCCTATAGACGAAAAGTTCAAGGCCTTCGGTTGGCACGTTATCGTTATCGACGGACACGATTTTGACGCTATCGAAAAGGCCTTTAACGAAGCCGAAACGGTAGCCAACCAGCCCACGGCAATTATCCTAAAAACCACAAAGGGCAAGGGCGTAAGCTATATGGAAAATCAGGTTGGCTGGCATGGCAAGGCCCCCAACGAAGAGGAATACAACACCGCCATCGCCGAATTGAAGGCAAAGCTTGACGAGCTTACTAAGTAATGGGAAAGGATCGGTATTACAGAATTATGGATAAAAAAGCAACTCGTGACAGTTACGGCGAAGCCCTTGTTATGCTTGCCGAAAAAAGACCCGACCTTATTGTGCTTGACGCGGACTTGGCGGCGGCCACAAAGACGGGCATATACAAAAAAGCTTATCCCGACCGCTTTTTTGACTGCGGTATCGCGGAAGCCGATATGATGGGCGTTGCGGCGGGTATCGCCACAACGGGAAAGCTCGTTTTCGCCAGCAGCTTCGCAATGTTCGCCGCGGGACGCGCCTTTGAGATAGTGAGAAACAGCATCTGCTATCCTCACCTCAACGTAAAAATCGGCGCCACCCACGCGGGAATTTCCGTAGGCGAGGACGGCGCTTCACACCAGTGCAACGAGGATATAGCCCTTATGCGCGTGCTCCCCGGAATGACCGTTATCAACCCCGCCGACGACGTTGAAACAAAGGCGGCGGTATTGGCCATGGCGGATTACGTAGGCCCCACCTATATGAGATTCGGAAGACTCGCCATTCCCACCTTCAACGACCCCAAAACCTACAAATTCGAGCTGGGAAAAGGTATCGAGCTGAGAAGCGGTAACGACGTCGCCATTATCGCAACCGGCCTTATGGTAAACGAAGCCATCGAAGCGGGAAAAATCCTTGCGGAGCAGGGAATAAACGCCCGCGTTATCAACATTCACACCATTAAGCCCATTGACCGCGATATTATTATCAGAGCCGCCAAGGAAACCGGTAAGATAATCACCGTTGAAGAGCACTCCGTTATCGGAGGTCTCGGCAGCGCCGTTTCCGAAGTTGTTACCGAAACCGTACCCGTTCCCGTTATCAAAATCGGCGTTCAGGACAGATTCGGACACAGCGGCCCCGCCGTTCCCCTTCTTAAGGAATTCGGTCTTTGCGCCGATAATATTGTCAAGGTTACCAAAGAGGCCTTGGGTAAATAGTTTTTTAACCCACCCGTTTTTTCGGGTGGGTTTTTGTATGACTATTTAGAAAAATATTATCGCGGAGAAAAAATGAAAAATTTTAAAATTGAAATAAAGGTGTCTCCCTGTAAAGTGAACGCCCGCTCTGTGGCGGACAACCTAATAACGGCTTTAAATAAATCCAACCCCGCCGTTCCGCTGATGGAAAGAACCGAAAAAATCCTTCCCGGCATCTGCGAAACGGTGAATGAAAAAACGGATCCCAATGAAATATATCTTATCGTTGAAAAAATGATATCGGATAGGTTAAAAAAAGACGAAACACATATATCGGAAAAGATAAAACATTTTAACGCATTGGCGCGAAACATTCTTTCGGAGGCTGTGGAAGAAATTACTGAAATTTTTTCCCTAAAGTATAAGCAGCCCGTTGAGTTCAGATGCTTTCTGGGAATATATAACCCTTTTCCGAGAAGCGTTTTAACCAAAGAATATTTTTTGCACTACGATATTTCCGACGAGGTGTTTTTAAGAGCGTCGCTTCACGAAATAAATCATATGATTTTTTTTGACAAGTGGAAAAATATGTTTGGGTATGAAACACATAAGGAACCGGATTTCCCCGATATTCTTTGGTTTCTGGAAGAACTTATAATAGAGCCCACTTTAAACGACAGCCGCATACAGAATATTGTTCCCATAAAGCATAACGCCTATGATTCTTTTAAAAAAATATCTATTGACGGAATTCCGCTGACGTCTTACGTTCAAAACCTTTACGACTGCCGGGAAAATATAGAAGATTTTATTGATACCGCATACTGCTTTATACGGGAAAACGATTTAGGCGGATATTTTTAAGCGAATTTTGTCAAAATAATCCTTTTCCCCCCTTATATAAATTCCCCAATTGTCATAATACACAAAATTACAAATTTTTTTAAACACATAAAAAAAACTGTTGCGAAAAACGCGAAAATGTAGTATAATAAATCAAATACGGTTTTTTATAATACTGAAAAATACGTCGAAAGGAAAATAAAATGGAGCTTTGCCTGACAAACGGACATGTTGTTGACAGCGTAAACGGAATCGACGAAATTCTGGACGTGAAAATCGTCGACGGAAAAATCGCCGAAGTGGGAAGATCGCTCCCCATGGACGAAAACACCCTCTGTATCGACTGTTCGGGTCTCACCGTGATCCCCGGTATCTGCGATATGCACATTCATATGCGCGATCCGGGACAGACGGAAAAGGAGGATATACTCACCGCCTCCGAAGCGGCCGCAGCGGGCGGAGTTACCGCCGTCGCCTGTATGCCCAACACTACCCCTCCCGTGGACAGCCCCGAAACGGTAAAATATATTCTTGATAAGGCAAAAAGCGCCAAAACAAAGGTATATCCCATCGGCGCGATCACCAAAGGCATGTCGGGGGCGGAGCTTACCGATTTCGCCGAGCTAAGGTCGGCGGGCTGCGTGGGAGTGAGCGACGACGGAAAACCCGTTAAAAACGCCGCCGTAATGAAAGCCGCCATAAAAAACGCCGCCCTTGAAAGGCTGACTATAATAAGCCACTGTGAGGATCTCGATATTATCGACGGCGGAATAATAAATATGGGCGCGGTAAGCGACGTATTGGGAATAAAGGGTATGGCACGCTCCAGCGAGAATTACATTACCGCCAGAGAAATTTTTTTGGCTGAGGAGCAGGGTCTTCCGATTCACATCGCCCATGTTTCCACCAAGGAAGTGGTGGATATCATACGCCATGTGAAAAAGTTTGGAGTAAAAGTAACCTGTGAAACCGCTCCTCACTATTTTACTTTAACGGAGGACAAGCTTTTCGCCAAGGATGCGGATTACCGAATGAACCCCCCCTTAAGGGAACAGGCCGACGTCGACGCGATTACGGAGGGTATCTGCGACGGCACGATAGATTGTATAGTTACCGACCACGCTCCTCATACGAAAGAGCAGAAATCGGACTTCTACACCGCTCCCAACGGCGTTGTGGGACTTGAAACCTCCCTTGCCGTAACCGTAACGGCGCTGCTGAACACCGGAAAAATCTCCCATGTCCGCCTTGTGGAGCTTATGTGCGTAAATCCGAGACGTATTTTGGGAATAAGCGGCGGAGATTTATCCATAGGAAGCGACGCTGACATAACCATATTCAGCGAGAACGAACAGTGGACGGTACAGCCCGAAAAGCTGCGCTCCAAATCAAAAAACACCTGTTTTAAGGGTATGACCTTAAGCGGAAAAGTAAAATACACCATCTTGAACGGAAAAATTGTTTACAGAGATTAATACTGTTTGCAAATTATAATATATACAAAATAAAATATAAGAACAATCTAAAAAAGAAAGGAAGCTTAAAAATGTCATTCGACCGACTTATAGAAAAGATCGCCAAGACCAATAATCCCACCGTGGCGGGTCTCGATCCTAAATTAGACTACGTTCCCGATTTTCTTAAGAAAAAAGCCTTTGAAAAATACGGCGAGTCCTTAAAGGGCGCGGCAAAAGCGCTCCTTTGGTTCAACAAAGGCCTTATCGACGCCCTTTGCGATATTGTTCCCGCGGTAAAGCCCCAGGCTGCCTATTACGAAATGTATGGCTATTCCGGCTTGAAAACTCTTTATAAAACTCAGGAATACGCCCGTCAAAAGGGGATGTTCGTCATAACCGACGCCAAAAGAAACGACATAGGCACCACCATGGAAGCCTACGCCATAGGTCATCTGGGAAAAGTGAGAGTCGGGGCGGAAGAGTACGAGCCTTTTCTGGGCGATGCCCTCACCGTAAACGGATATTTGGGAAGCGACGGGATAAATCCCGTTATTAAGGTTTGTAAACAGTACGACAAGGGTATGTTCGTCCTTGCCAAAACATCCAACCCCTCTTCGGGGGAATTGCAGGATATGAAGATAGGCGACCGCGCGGTTTACGAGGTTATGGGCGATATGTGCGAGGAATGGGGAAAGGAGCTGCCGGGAAAATACGGCTACAGCGGCGTGGGAATAGTTGCGGGCGCTACATACCCCCAACAGATAGAGATTTTAAGAAAAAGACTCCCCCACACCTTCTTCCTTATCCCCGGCTACGGAGCGCAGGGCGCGAGCGCCAAGGATATAGCCGCCGCCTTTGACGAAAGAGGTCTGGGCGGAATAGTGAACAGCTCGAGAGGAATTATGTGCGCTTATCAAAAGGAAAAATGCGACGAAAAGGATTACGCGGAAGCGGCGCGGAGAGAGGCCGTCCGTATGCGCGACGAAATAATGGGCTTTGTTAACAAAATACGTATTTAATTTATCTTTAATCAGCAATCAGCGGTTCCCCGAACACAGCCCGATTAAAGATCGGTATAAGTACACATTGGAAAGGAATAAGGAAAAATGGACTTCGGAAAAGCGAAAACTGCGTACCTGATACTGTCGGACGGTACGGTTTTTAAAGGAAAAAGCTTTGGAAAAGAAGGGACGGTCATAGGCGAAACCGTCTTTACCACCGCTATGACGGGTTATCAGGAAACGCTGACCGACCCCAGCTATTGCGGACAGATAGTGACACAGACATTTCCTTTAATAGGAAACTACGGAGTGAACGGCTATGACGACGAATCGGACGAAAGCGTCGTCAGCGGCTATGTGGTAAGGGAAAAATGCGACCTTCCTTCCAATTTCCGATGTGAGGGAACGATAGAAGAATTTCTGAAAAAACACGACATAGTGGGAATTTACGATATAGATACCAGACAGCTTACGAGAATCCTGCGCGAAACCGGCGTAATGAACGGAATGGTAACCACCGAGGACTTTGTTTTGGAGGACGTTCTGGATAAAATAAAGAATTTCAAAGCGGAAAGACCGGTGCCCAAAGTAAGCTGTAAAAAATCCGTAAAATTTGATGCCGAAAATAAAAAATTCAGCGTGGTTCTTATGGATTACGGCTGTAAGCATAATATCAGAAAAGAGCTTGTCAGCCGCGGCTGCGACGTTACCGTAATGCCCTGGAACAGCACCGCCGAGGAAATCTGCGCTCTTAACCCCGACGGCATAATGCTCTCAAACGGCCCGGGAGACCCCACCGACAACCCCGAAGCCATTGAAACCCTGAAAAAGCTTTCCGAAAAAAAGATACCCACCTTCGGAATCTGCCTGGGACACCAGCTTTACGCTCTCGCCAACGGCGCCTCTACCGTTAAGCTTAAATACGGCCATAGGGGCGAAAATCAGCCCGTCACCGATCTGAATCTGGGAAGAACCTTTATCACCAGCCAGAACCACGGCTACGCGGTACTGAACGACAGTATAGATAAAAGCGTGGGCAAGGTCAGCCATGTAAACGCCAACGACGGAACCTGCGAGGGGGTAAGATATACCAACGCCCCCGCCTTTACTGTACAGTTCCACCCCGAGGCCTGCGGCGGCCCTCAGGATACCGCCTATCTTTTCGACGAATTTATCAAGTTAATGGAGGAGCGTAAGTAATGCCACTGAGAAGCGATATAAAAAAAGTTCTTATGATAGGCTCCGGACCTATCGTGATCGGACAGGCAGCCGAATTTGACTACGCGGGTTCACAGGCCTGCCGCGTGCTGAAACAGGAAGGCCTTGAGGTGGTATTGGTGAACTCCAACCCCGCCACCATTATGACCGATAAGCATATGGCGGACAAGATATATATCGAACCGCTCACACTGGACTGTCTTAAAAGAATAATCGAAATCGAAAAACCCGACAGTATTTTGTCCACCTTGGGCGGTCAGACGGGTCTTACCATGTCTATGCAGCTTGCGGAGGAAGGCTTTCTGGACAGCCACGGCGTAAAGCTTCTGGGCGCCGACCCCCAGACAATTCATAAAGCGGAGGACAGACAGGCCTTCAAGGACACCATGGAATCCATAGGCGAGCCTTGTATCCCCTCGAAGGTTGTTGAAACCTTAGAGGACGCCATGGACTTCGCCAATAACAAGATAGGCTATCCCGTGATAGTCCGCCCCGCCTTTACCCTTGGCGGAACGGGCGGCGGTATCGCCAACAGCGAAGCCGAGCTTCACGAGATCGCCATAAACGGCCTGAGAATGTCCCCCATACATCAGATACTGGTGGAAAAGTGCATAAGCGGCTGGAAGGAGATAGAGTTTGAGGTTATCCGCGACGCGAGAGGAAACGTTATAACCGTCTGCTCGATGGAAAACTTCGACCCCGTGGGCGTTCACACCGGCGACAGCATTGTCGTAGCCCCCGCCGTAACCCTTTCCGATAAGGAATATCAGATGCTGCGCACCGCCGCTTTGAACATTGTTCAGGCGCTGAAGGTCGAAGGCGGCTGCAACTGTCAGTTTGCCCTTCACCCCGACAGCTTTGAATACGCCGTAATCGAGGTAAACCCCCGTGTAAGCCGTTCCTCCGCCCTCGCCTCCAAGGCCACGGGCTATCCCATCGCGAAGGTCGCCACAAGAATCGCCATCGGCTATTCTCTCGACGAGATAATAAATCAGGTAACGGGGAAAACCTACGCCTGCTTCGAGCCTACCATAGACTATATCGTGGTGAAGTTCCCCAAATGGCCCTTCGATAAGTTTGTTTACGCCAAAAAGACCTTGGGTACTCAGATGAAAGCCACCGGCGAAATAATGTCCATCGGCACAAGCTTCGAGGCGGCGATGATGAAGGCCGTGCGCTCTATCGAACTGGGAATGGACACCCTGAGTAAAAAGGAATTCGCCGCGCTGACCGACGAAGAGGTTCTGGAAAAGCTTCACGATGTGGACGTTGACCGCGCCTTCTGTGTGTTCGAGGCCCTTAAGCGGGGAATATCCGCCGAAAAAATCAGCGAAATTACCAAAATCGACAAATGGTTTGTTAACAAGCTGAAAAATCTCAAGGAGCTTGAAGACTGGCTTTCCGATGGCGAACTGACTCAGGAAAAGTACGATACCGCCAAAAAATACTGCTATCTTGACAAAACCGTTGAAGCCCTTTCGGGGAAAACCCTTAAAGAATGGGGAATCGAAAGAAGAAACGCGGTTTACAAGATGGTCGATACCTGCGCCGCCGAGTTTTCCGCCGAAACTCCCTATTTCTACAGCACCTACGACGAGGAAAACGAAGCCGAGGAATTTATAAAGCAGCACCCCACCGATAAGAAAAAGGTTCTCGTTTTCGGCTCGGGTCCCATAAGAATAGGGCAGGGAATCGAGTTCGACTACTGCTCCGTTCACTGCGTCTGGGCGCTTAAGGAAATGGGCTGCGAGGCCATTCTCTGCAACAACAACCCCGAAACCGTTTCCACCGACTTTGACACAGGCGACCGCCTTTACTTCGACCCCCTCACCTTTGAGGACGTAGACAGCCTTATCGCCACCGAAAAGCCCGACGGAGTTGTGGTACAGTTCGGCGGACAGACCGCTATAAAGCTCACCAAGCACCTTCAGGATATAGGCGCGAACATTCTCGGAACCTCCGCCGAAAGCATAGACGCGGCGGAGGACAGAGAGTTGTTTGACGAGCTTCTTGAGCGCTGCGACATTCCGAGACCCGCGGGAGAGACGGTGTTTACCGTTGAAGAGGCTTTGGGGGCAGCTAACAGGCTCGGGTACCCGGTTCTGCTTCGCCCCTCTTACGTTCTGGGGGGACAGAATATGATTATCGCTCACGCCGACAGCGACGTGACGGAATATATGAAAATAATCACCTCCCATAAGCTGGAAAACCCCGTCCTCATCGACAAATATATGATGGGCACCGAGGTGGAGGTAGACGCTATCTGCGACGGCGCCGACTTCCTTATCCCCGGTATTATGGAGCATATAGAAAGAGCGGGCGTACACAGCGGCGACAGTATTTCCGTTTACCCCGCCCAGAATCTCACCGACAGAGTTAAAAAGGTGATCATAACCTACACCGAAAGGCTTGCCAAGGCTCTTAACGTAATCGGACTGGTAAATATCCAGTACGTGGTTTACGATCATCAGGTTTACGTTATCGAGGTCAACCCCCGCTCCTCCCGTACCGTTCCTTATATAAGTAAGGTGACGGGCGTTCCCATGGTGGATATCGCCACCAAAATAATGTTGGGACATTCCCTTAAGGAACAGGGCTACACAAGCGGACTGTATCCCGTGGGAGACTATGTGGCGGTAAAGGTGCCCGTGTTCAGCTTTGAAAAGCTTCACGATGTGGACACCCAGCTGGGTCCCGAAATGAAATCTACGGGCGAATGCCTCGGCATCGCGAAAACCTTTTCCGAAGCCCTTTACAAGGGACTTATCGCCGCGGGCTTCAAAATGCAGTATTCGGGCGGTGTTCTCTTCTCGGTAAGAGATCAGGACAAGCCGGAGATAATCGACCTTGCCGGACGCTTTGAGGCGCTGGGCTTCGATATTTACGCCACCGGCGGAACGGCCTCTCTCCTTAACCGCAATATGATAGCCACCAATTTCACCTACCGCATAAACGAAGGCAGGGAGCCCAACGTAATATCCCTTCTGGAAAGCGGAAAGATAAACTACGTTATTTCCACCTCTGAAACTGGACGCGATCCCGCCCGCGACAGCGTAAAAATGAGACGAAAGGCCTCGGAGCGCTCAATAGCCTGCCTTACGGCAATAGACACCGCCAATGCTTTAGTCTCCTGTCTTGAAATGCACAAGTCCATAGACGACGTGGAAATGATAGATATAACGAAGATATAGGGAAAAAGATGAAAATAGGTACAATCAAAGTAAAGCGCAATTATCAGATAGCCCAGATGGTGCTTGATGCCGTGGCGGTTTTGATAATAGTGGCGACGGTACAGTGCGTATTGTCCTTCGGAAAATTTATCACGAATCAGAATCAGCTTATACTGAGCGTCAACAGCGATATCGAGGGCTTGGTGGTGTGGCAGTGGAATCTGATCTGGATATTCGTCGACGCCGCCGTCGCTGCCGTTTCTCTGGTGATGATATACAGGTCGAAAAAAATACCGGTAAAATATACCGTTACCGAGGAAAACGCCCAGAAATACAGCGACATCTATATAACCGCCGTCACCTGCGTGCGAATTCCCGTGCTCCTTGCGGTTTTCGAGCTTATGGCCATGCACCAGTCGGTTATGACCGGTAACACGAAGAACATATTCACCCTTCAAATACCTTTGGATATCCTTCTTTCCATAATAATCATAAGATTTTCCCTTCACAGGGTAAAGGCCTGCCAGCCGAAGCCCAAGGAAGTGAACTTTAAGGAAAACTGATAAAAGCAAAAAAGGCCTGTAAAAAACCGAAAGTTGCTGTTATAACAACTTAAAAGATTTTTTACGGCCTTTTTTGGAGGAGATAGATTAAATGACGAAAAGACAAATAGACGAAAACATTTTCCTTATTCCCTATTATCCAAATTACGACGAGGCTTTGAAATGGTATCTGGATCCGCAGCTCTGTAAACAGGTGGACAATATCGACCACGTTTACACCTTGGATCGCTTAAAGGCGATGTACGGCTATCTTTCCTCCCACGGAGACTGTTATTACATAGAGTATTCCGGCGAATTGGCAGGAGATATCACCTTAAAGGAAAACGGGGAGATAAGCCTTGTCATATGTAAGGAGCATCAAAACAAGCATATCGGCAGAAAATGCGTGAAAAATATTCTGGAGCTGGCAAAAGAAAAGGGAATGAAGGAGGTAAAGGCCGAAATTTATTCCTTTAACGAGCAAAGCAGGAAAATGTTCCTTTCCGTAGGCTTTCGGCATTTCGGCGGCGATTGGTACCGCTATGACCTTGGTGACAACGCGGATTTTACCGTAAACCGGATGTTGGAGATGCAAAGAAGCTTACAGAACAAATACAAAGGCAAGTGGGAAGAAATTTCTCCCGAAGTCGGAAAAAACAAGCTCCTCTGGATGATAGGCGAAATCGGGGAAGTAATAGACATTGTCAAGAAAAACGGCGGCGTCAAAGCCTGTGAGGACGGAGAAATCCGAAAAGAGCTTGTGGAGGAGCTGGCCGACGTGCTGATGTACTATAACGACATACTGCTTTGTTACGGAATAACGGCGGAGGAGCTGAAGGAGAGCTATTCCAATAAATATAAAAGGAATATGGAACGCTGGTAAATCTGAGCTTTACGATTTACCGTTTAAAGAAAGGAAAGACGATGGCATATTTTTGTAACGCTTACCCTGTTCTTGAAAGAACGGAAATAGCCGAGGGCATTTTTTCCTATGTGATAAGCTGTCCCGAAGCCGCCGCCGCGTCAAAGGCGGGTCAATTCGTGCACATAAGGGCCGAGGGCTACACCCTCCGCCGCCCTATCTCCATTTGCGGGATAGACAGGGAAAAAGGGACTTTGCGAATCGTTTTCGAGGTCAGGGGCGGGGGCACCGATACCCTGTCTCGGCTTAAGCCGGGCGATAAAATGGACATGATAGCCCCTCTCGGAAACGGCTTTACCGTAAAAGAAATTCCCGAGGAAAAAAACGTTGTCGCAGTGGGCGGCGGCATAGGCGTTCCCCCTATGCTGGGCATTTCCGCCGAATATAAAAACGTAAAGGCCATAATCGGTTTCAGAAGCGGGGATAAGGTAATTTTAGAGGAGGACTTAAAGCGCTTGTGCGCGGAGGTTACCGTATGTACCGACGACGGAAGCTATGGCGAAAGGGGAGTGGTAACCAACCCCCTTGAAAAAGAGTTGGAAAAGGGCAGTACCGCCATGATTTACGCCTGCGGCCCAACACCGATGCTTAAGGCTGTAAAGGCGGCGGCGGAAAAATACAATATTCCCTGCGAGCTGTCCTTGGAGCAGCGAATGGCCTGCGGCGTGGGAGCCTGCGTAGGCTGCGCCTGCAATATAAAACGCGGGGGAAAGGACCTTGTTTTGAGAGTGTGCAAGGACGGTCCCGTATTTAAGGCGGAGGAGGTAGTGTTATGAGCGAAAGCGTTATAAAATGCAAAAAAGACTTGTCCGTTACGGTAGCGGGCGTGAAATTCCCCAACCCCGTAATAGCCGCTTCGGGTACCTACGGCTTCGGACAGGATTACACCGATCTTTATCCCCTAAACATTTTAGGTGGAATTTCCTGCAAGGGAACCACCATAAACCCCAAAGACGGGAACCCCGCTCCCCGAATAGCGGAAACTCCCGCGGGAATGCTCAACTCGGTGGGACTGCAAAACCCCGGCGTAGACGTATTTATTTCCGAACACCTTCCCAAGGCCAAAAGAGACGGCAATATAATTATCGCCAACATCGCGGGAGCAACCCTCGACGATTACAGGGCGGTGGCGGAAAAGCTCGAGGATACCGACGTGGATATGATCGAGCTGAACATCTCCTGTCCCAACGTAAAACAGGGCGGCGCCAGCTGGGGGATTACCTGCGACGGAGCGGCGACGGTAACAAAAGCGGTACGCGCGGTAACGAAAAAGCCCCTTATGGTAAAGCTTACCCCCAACGTCACCAACATAACCGAAATAGCGAAGGCGGCCGAAGCGGAGGGCGCCGACTGTCTTTCTCTTATAAATACCTTGCTGGGTATGAGAATAGATATAAAGACAAGAAGACCCATTCTGAAAAACAACGTGGGCGGCTTTTCCGGACCCGCCGTTTTTCCGGTGGCGGTAAGAATGGTGTGGCAGGTGGCGAACGCCGTGGGTATAGACGTAGTGGGTCTTGGCGGGATCACCACGGCCGAGGACGCGGTGGAAATGATGATGGCGGGCGCAAAGGCGGTACAGGTAGGCACAGCCATCTTTACCGACCCTTACGCGCCCGTCAAAATAATAAAAGGCCTTGAAAGGTATATGGAGGAAAATAACCTTAATTCGCTTGAAGAAATTGTGGGGACGGTTCGGCCATGGTAACTAAGCTTTATCTTATTAGACACTGCGAAGCCTTGGGCAACATAAACGACACCTTTCAGGGGAGCATTGACGAGGATATCACCGAAAAGGGGCAAAGACAGCTTGACAATCTGGCCGAAAGATGTAAAGACATACCCTTTGACGTCATCTATTCCTCTCCCCTTATACGCGCCCTGAAAACCGCACAGGCGGCCAACAGACATCACGGCCTTGAAATAATTACCGATCCCGCCTTTACCGAGATAAACGGCGGGGAATTCGAGGGGGTAAAATGGGACGAGCTTCCCGTTTTATTCCCCGATACATATTTTAAATGGAGAAACGATTTTGCCAAGTTCGCCACCGAAAAGGGCGAATCAATGACCGACGTATACCGTCGGGTTTCTTTGGGAGCAATGAAGGCGGTACGGGAAAATAAAGGCAGAACCGTACTTATCGTCTCTCACGGCTGTGCAATAAGAAATCTGTGCTGTTATCTGAGAGGACTTCCCTTGGAGGAAATAGGCGGCTGTGAATGGGTGGATAACACGGGAATATGCCGTTACGATTTTGACGAGGATTTAAACCCCGCCGAAATATTTGTCAACGACTGCGCCCACATTATGAACGACCCCTCCACCGCGCCGCACCAATTATTCTGGAGAAACAAAAATTCCCGGTAGATTTTTTTATCTGCAAACGGGTTTTATCACCCCACAGGCGATTTTTTCACCCGCGTTACCCGAAGGCTGAGTCGTAAAATCATCGGGCATAGAGTGTATTATAACGGTTTTTCCCGATATCTCCGCGACGTTGAATTTATCGGTGAGAAATACCAGAACCGCTTTTCCCTCCGCGTTAAAAAGCGGCGGCATATCACCCGCGTGACAGGGATGTTGACAGTTGTCGGGATTATAATGACCGTCCGCTTTGGCAAACGGATCGGACTTGTCTCCTTTGCACTCGGTACCCGAATGAATATGAAAACCCAAAAACGGATTTGTACAGGAACCGCATTTTTGGGGCAGGCAGTCTATTTCGGCGTGAACCAATACGCCTCCGCATACACGGTGAAACATAACCTTCCCTTTTATGCGCGGATATTTATCACTACCGCATATGCAAGCCTCCGCGTCGGGCTTGTTTCTGAGAGCCGATATAATATCAAAATTTTCCATAGTTGTTTTTCCTTTCTTACGATGTATTATTATAAGTATATGCCGATAAGAAAAATAGTGTTAAGGCGGTGTTTTATGGACATAAATTTTTGTACAAGGTGCGGGAGTAAGCTTATTTTAAAGGAAATCGGCGACGAAGGCAATCAAAAATACTGTGAAAAATGCGATAAATATTATTTTAATAATCCCGTTCCATGTGTCCTTGTATTGATTTTAAATCAATACAAGGAAGTCCTTCTCCTGAAGCAAAGCTATATAGTCAAAGACAAACGGACATTATGCAGCGGTTATCCGAAGAAAGAAGAAACCCTTGAAGAAACGGTATCGAGAGAGGTTTTTGAGGAAACGGGACAAATCGTAGAATCCTGCGATTACATTAAAAGCTACTATTTTGCCCCCAAAAATCTGATTATGGCGGGGTTTATAGCTTATGTAAGCAAAAAAGAATTCGGAAACTCAAAAGAGGTTGACGATTTAAAGTGGGCAAGCCTGGAAACGGCGGGAGAACTGCTCGCAAGAGAAAACAACTTATCCGGCAAACACTTTGACGAATGCGCCGCGTTTTTAAAAGGAGAACAAGCTTGAGAAACGACATTACGGAATACCTGAAATCCGAACTTCGCCGCAGATGCGAAAGCCACTCCAATAAATTCGGCATTGGCATTTACGACCACATAAAAGCCGTGGCGAAAAACGCGGAGCAGCTCTCCCGACAGCTTGGTGCCGACGAGGAAATCACGGTTATCGCCGCGTGGCTCCATGATATCGCGTCGGTTACGGATTATAATCTGTACGAAAATCACCATATCCACGGAGCGGAGATGGCAAGGGAAATATTAAGCGGTTTTGATTACGACAAGGAAAAAATAAAACAAGTATGCGATTGCATAAAAAATCATCGCGGAAGCGTTATTATCGGTAAATCCACCCCCGAAGAGATATGCGTTGCCGACGCCGATGCCGTTTCGCATTTCGACAGCGTTCCGAGCCTTCTGTATCTTGCTTTTTCGGTAAAAGGAATGAGCTATGAAGAAGGAGTGGAATTTGTGGTAAACAAGCTGAAAAGAAGCTATGCCAAGCTTTCCGATAAAAGCAGGGTTTTTTACAAAGAAAAATACTACCGCGCAATGGAATTTTTTGGAGTTGTATAAGCAAATAACAACAGATTACCCCACAATGAATCTGAGGGGTAATCTGTTGTTATTTGCTTATAGCACTATAAATTTTTGCCGCGGCTTATACTATTTTAAAATTAAAAAGATTGCAAAATTTAGTGGATAATTTGAAAATAGTGCTTTGGGTGTAATTTCATCTTAAAAAGGTTAGAACCTTGTTAAGATGAAATTAGTATTATACGTTTGAGGAGGGGAAGCTCTTGATAATTTCGGAACACTCGTTGAAATCGATAATTTGGAAATCGGCAAACTCAGGCATCTCATCTATCGGCTTGATCTTTCCGCTTTCGATATCCTCGATATACTTTTTCATTTGCTCCTCGCTGATTCTCGACGCCGGTGAATCCTTTGCAACAGTGCCTCCGATAGATATGGTATCACCTTCGTGAAATTCAAATATCTCTATTTCGGAGGATCCGAGCAGGTTATCCGCTTCGTTGTCGGGAGAGGGAATATAATTTCCGTTTTCGTCGGGTATAAGTCTGCCTGCACGTTTGACCGTGCTTTCCGCGATATTTATATCGTTTCCGTCGGAATCCCGCATACTGTAATCGTAACCGGGGTTAGGATTCGGTTCGGGCACGGTGCGGCCGGGCGCGTTATCGGCGGACGTGGCAAAGGCTGCGGTGGTTCCTATAATAAGTGCGGAGGAAAGAGCAACGGTGAAAAAAGAAGCTTTTTTAAATTTCATAATAGATACTATCCTTTCTTCAGCGGCGTTTCCGCTGAAACTGTTAAACATCGGAGCGGCTTTGCTCCGATTTTCTTCCATGGCAATCAGCGCTTTTGCGTATCCGGCTTTTGCATCTTCGCCGAAATGCCGTATTGTCAGTTCGTCGCAAACAAGCTCGATATCCCGATTAGCCAGAACATACATAACCCATACCAGCGGATTGAACCAATGCACGCATAACGTAGCAATAAGCAATACTTTTCTCGCGCTGTCAAATCTCCGTATATGTGTGTATTCGTGTTCAAGAACATATTCCGATATAATGGTATTGGACAAATCGTGCGTCTTTGGCAAAAGTATCACGGGTCGGAATATTCCATAGGTAAGGGGAGAAGTGATCCTGTCGCACCGTCTTACCGATACATTGCGTTTAAGTCTGCGCTCTTTCAGCCAACCTTTGATAAAGTCGCTGTTATCGGGAATAGAGGTTTTAAATTCTCGGCAGCATTTCAAATACATCAGTATGAAAAACGACCCAGATATAAGAACCCCCGCCGCCCATATAACGTAGATCAAGGGTATATCTACTGTCATATTTTCGCCGCTTTCGGCCGCGCTTATTATTTCGGGAGCAATTGACCGATTTTTTACGCCGCCTTTTTCCGAAACCGAAAAAATGCTGAACATAAACGGTACGGAAAAGGGAACAAGCAGTCTTATGACCGCCGTCTCCCAAAACAGCAAAAACGTTTTTTTGGGCAGACAGTTTATCCACAAAGCGCGGACAATGATGCCGACTGCAATTATCAGCGCTCCCGCGAAGCTCATTTGCGCAAAAGTCATTTTTTTCAACCTTTCTTCTTATATATAAGACTGTAGTAGTGCACGCTTATATACTACAATAGTAGTGTGGAAGCAACAGGACGGTAATGTGAAAAATAAGTGATTTTTCTTTTGTGTCAAAACCCTCACAACGGCATAAACTGCTTGAGGGGGTTATAACATTGATATTTGAAATTCTTTTATTGGTGGCTGCCTTATCGGTGGATTCACTGGCGGAAGCGGTCAGCTACGGTCTGGCGAAAATAAAAATAGGGTTTACGCGTTCACTTTTAATAAGCATAATTTGCAGTTTGTTCCTTGTGTTTTCGGCCGCTTTTGCTGGGGTGATCGGCGCTTACATAGATGAAAGGATCACTAAGACCGTGAGCTTTCTTATTCTTTTGGTCATAGGTATAATCAAGCTTATGGAGAAAGGGAAGAGCGAGTGTCCCGAAACACTGTCCGCCGCCAAAACGGTGATTTTTGCGGTATCTATGTCGGTGGACGGTCTCGCGGCGGGGTTCGGCGCGGGACTTACGGCGGAGGATAATTTGTGGGCGGTGGGTGCCGCGGCGTGTTTTATTACATTTCTTACGGTGTTTTTTGGGAATATAGCGGGGCTGAAAGTGAATAAAAAAGCGCCGGCGGTGATGCAGAAAATTGGAGGGGCGGCTATTATTGCTGTTGGGGTGTGTAAGCTTATTTAAATTTTTAAAACAATCCGGTTGCTTTTTAAAAGCGGGCGGGTTGTTTTTTGCTCTCTCACTTGTTTAATACTATTTGCAAATCATACTATAGACAAAAGACAAAAAAATTTGGAATGATTTGCAAATAGTGCTTTGGATGTAATTTTTAATCAATCTGCTTGTCAACGGATTGATTAAAAATCAGTATATTACTAATCCCTTTTAAAACTGTTGGATTAGTGTTTCGGGTGCAACCCTTTTTAAACTATGGATTTTATCAATAGTTTAAAAAGGGATTGGTATAAAATGTTGCTTCGATGATTGCTATTATCATATGATTTGTTTGTCTCTTATGTTTATTCTTTTATATAATTGCTCCCATAAAAGATTTTTCGTCCGATTTTCTTGATGTCCCATCGGTTATTGCCGATGAATGCGTACCAGTGAAATACTTTGTTTCTGTCTTGCTTGTCATACTCCGCAACGCGCTCCATCAGTCAAAACTGCTCCTACACCGATAACTGCCCAACCGCCGTGGGCGCAGCCCTGATTTTCCTAACGGAAAATCAGTCGCCGCTCCGCATTCGCTCCGCGTCGGCTCACTCCGCTTCCGCTCCGTTCGCGGCTGCGCCGCCAACCCCATCCCCTTAACTTTCATTTTAAAAAAACCTTTCTCCCCCAACCTATCACCACGCCATCAAGTATCGTCAAATTATACAACACACCCCCAAAAAATTCCCCTTTACCTTATCCACCTTTCACAAACTTCCAAATCCTCTCTTGACAATCTCCCCCACACTAAGTATAATATAATTACACCAAAAGGAAAATAAAAAGAAAGGAGTTAAAAATGTCAGAGCTCAAAAAAATCAAGACCAAAAACAGTCCACCCTGATATCTCACTTTTTAAAACCGCAAATTCTCAAAAAACAAAAAAACTGCCGCACCCCCGCCGAAAACAAGAATCAAGAAAGGAGAAAAAAATGCAGGAGCTCACAAAAAACAAGCATAAAACCCACCACCCCCCTTAGCGAACTACGTCAAATCCGATTAAACAACCACTTGTCACCGCCAAGCCCCACTTCTGTTTTTGACCCTTGCGGACAGCCCCCAAAAATTCCTTTCGGAACCCCTCACGCCAAAGCGGAAACGCCGAAAGCCTCTGAGGCCGCTCCTTGAAAATTGAATATATAGGAACCACTGATTAAATCGGATGCGCGCATCTTGCTTGCATATTTTCCGTCAGATTGCACAACTTCTCCTTGACGGGCGCTAGCCCGCCTGCGTCGAATTTGTACAATCTGACGAAAAATCTGCCG
>CATLBH010000022.1 GCA_949878745.1 uncultured Ruminiclostridium sp.
ATATTTTCCGTCAGATTGCACAACTTCTCCTTGACGGGCGCTAGCCCGCCTGCGTCGAATTTGTACAATCTGACGAAAAATCTGCCGCGCAATATGCACACACCGATTTAATCAGCGGTTCCCTAATCTTTGGTCAAGTTATAGACAAATATTTTGGATGACCAAAAATTAGTGCTTTGGGTGCAATCTTTAATCAAGTCTAGAACTTGATTAAAGATTGGTATTATCTGTTCAAAGTAAATCCGCGCTTAAGCCTCAAGCTCACCTCACGACTCCTGCTCATGAAGCTTCCCCGTGATATCCGCGATCATCTGCCGCTCGTCGTCCTTTTCTATCCTGTAAAGCGTACGCGAATAGAAATGCGCGTTTACGTCCCAGAGCACCGGTACGATATCGCTTTCCAACAGCTTATTAAGCACAATGGCGACATATTTGGAGGAAGTTCTGTCCGTAACGCTGCTGTCAATGTTCTCGTCGGGATATCTCGATGAGGTTTCTCCCATAAATACGGGAATCCCCTTATCCAAAAACGCACCCTTCAAAAGCGCGATCTGGTCGTCGATATACTGAAGCCATTCGTCGGTGCCCACTCTCTTGGCCCAGAAGAAGGCGTTGTCCACATAGTGCACCGAAACCATAAGTCTGTTTTCGGCGGAATCGGTGGGAACAATAAATTCGGGCGCGGTGGTAAAGTCTATATTGGTCCAGTAGCCGGAAACTATCAGAACTCTCTCCGCGTTCTTTCCTCCGGTGGATCTTACCGCGTCCACAAAGGCCTGGTTAAGAGTATTGGTCAACTCGTAGGCCTCGTCCTTGGGACGATCCTCCACCTTGCGCTTGGAATTCAGCTTTCCTCCTCCCAAATATTCGTTATATCCCTCAAACATCAGCTTGTAGGAATAATCCTTGAAATACTCCGCGATCTGCTTCCAGATTATGGTGAATATTTCCTTACATTCCTCGGTGGTGTGGCGGCGTATAATGAACTCGTCGAAATGGTGAATATTTATTACGGTATAAAGCCCCGCCTTCTGGCAGTAATCCACTACCTCCTTTACTCTTGCGGCGTATTCGGGGTTCAGCGTATAAGTGCCGTCGTCCTCCATCATATTGCCCCAATAAACGGGTACGCGTACGGTTTCAAAGCCGTCGGCCTTCATACCGTCGATTATTTCCTGAGTGGTCTCCACCGCGCCCCAGCAGGTTTCGTAGTCCTTGGGCGTGTTGCTTCCCACAACCGAAACCCAGTCTTTGTAGTCCGAAGTGGAGCAGCTTTCCAACGTGTTGCCCAGATTGATTCCCACACCCATTTTTTCGGCCGCCTCCTGCGCCGTCATACTGGTTTCGCTGTCACAGGCCGACATAGTCAGCAATATGGCGGCGCAAGTGATTCCCGCGATTATTTTTTTTAACATTTATAACTCTTCCTTTCTTTAGAGGAAAGCCCGATGTTTTTTAGTGAACCGCTGATTAAAGCTCAGCGTAACACAATCATCCGCGTGAGTATGCTGCTTTGAACGGGGGATTGTGTTTTAATCAACGGTTCCTTAGGATCATATCGGGCTTATTACCTCGTTTTTACTTGATATGTATATTGAATTCTGCCGAGATCAAAGGCAGGGGAAGACGGTATTTTTCCGCCAGCTGAGGGCCGCAGGCGGCGGAACCCATTCCCGCCATCATGCTGTCCACGCAGATAACGCTGCTGCCGCATTTTTCCAGCTCAAAATTATGCTTTTTCCCCGCCAGTTCTTCTTGTGTATATTCCGAAGCGTTAAAGGAGAAATCCTCGGGGGAGGTGAAAACGATCTCTCTTTTTCCGTCGCTTACCGACATATGCTTACAGCCGAAGTGAGAGGAATTCTCCTGGGGCCTTACATAGTCCTCGTGCATATCCTCGATTTTCGCGGAAAAATTGCCCATATAATCGGCTTGATGCTTATCCGTATAGCTTTCGTAGGGGCCGAAGCCGAAATATTCCACCCTGTCGAAGCGCTTGGGCATAAACAGCCTTATGCCGAAGCGGGGCAGGAAGAGCACCTTGTTGGAAAATTCCGCCTTACATTTTATGTTAAGCCCGCCCGCGGATATTACATATTTTACGTCCATATAGGCTATCGGCTGATACATATTCCAAACAAAGGCCTGTCTTAAGCTTATAACCGCTCCCTCGGGGGTAATTTCGGCGGAAACGCCGTAATTTTTTACCTTACGGTCGTTGAGATGAGCGCTGTACCATTCGTTTTTCATTACGTCGTTGTCGACGGGGGCGCGGAAGAAGTTGTACTCCAGCGGCCTGTCCAGAAGCTCCTCCCCTTCCTTCCTTATGGAATCGAAGGCGGACAGCCTTTTGTTGAAGCGGTATTCCGTATCGCCCGCGACGATATTTACATAAAAAACGGTATCCTCAAGGGAAACGGGCTTTTTCTCGTCCCCGTACGACTTAATTTGCTCCCCCGAAAACAGCTTAAGCTGGTCGAAGCAAATCTCGTAGCCTTTTTCCCAATACTCGGTATCTTTTTTGGCCGTAAAAACGAAGCGAATATAAGCGTCCTCGTCAAACCTTCGCCCCGCCTCGGGCACATGAACCTCCGCCTTTCCTCTCGGCAAAAGGGAAAACTCAAGCGTTCCCTCGGCGATAACCCCTCCGTCACGGGTGATTTCGTAGCGGCAGTCCAATATTTCTCCCGCGTTTTCGAATTCCAGCATACTTTCAAACACGAAAAGATCGGACACACAGCTTTTTTTCACTCTCACGGGGCGATACACCTGTTTAAGCTCCAAAAGCCCGGTATGGGGCCGCCTGTCGGGATAAGTCAGCGCGTCCATACAGAAGTTGCCGTCGTGGTGAGCCTCTCCGAAGTCGCCGCCGTAGCCGTATTTGGGCTTTCCATCTTGGGTGTAGCCCAAAATTCCCGCGTGGTCGCACCATTCCCAGACAAAGCCGCCGCAGAAGCGCTCGTCCGAATAAAACGCGTTGTGATAATCCTCTAAGTCTCCCGGCCCGTTGCCCATGGCGTGGCAGTACTCGCAAAGCAGGAAGGGTCTGTTATCCTCGTCCGCGTAGGCCACCTTCTTCATTTCCTCGGGGGGCACGTACATTCTGGAAACCACGTCCATCACCTTTTCGGAGGTTTCGTCCAGCTTGTGAACGCTTTCGTAATGTAAAAGCCTTGTGTCGTCCAGCGTTTTCACCAGCTCGCCGGCCGCCATCATATTGGTTCCGTAACCGCTTTCGTTGCCCAAGGACCAGAAAACCACACAGGGGCGGTTTATGTCCCTCTTAACCAAGGCCTCCGAGCGGTCGGTTATGGCTTTTTTATAGCGGGGGTCGGAGGCGAAAAGCGCGATACCCTTATAAGGCACCGGCGCGTCCCACCTAAGGTTGTTGTAAACGTCCACGCAGCCGTGACACTCCATATCCCCTTCGTCGATAACGTAAAGCCCGTATCTGTCGCACAGCTGATAAAACAGCGGCGAGTTGGGATAGTGCGAGGTGCGCACGCCGTTTACGTTATGCCTTTTCATCATCGCAATGTCCTTGGTCATCTGCTCCAGGGAGGCGTAAGCGCCGGTATCGGGGTAGCTGTCGTGTCTGTTAACGCCCTTGAATTTCACGGGGGTCCCGTTTATCCTTAAAACGCCGTTTTTCGCCGAAATATTGCGAAATCCAACCTTTTCCCCTATTTTTTCCTCGCCCGCCGTAATTAGGAGATCGTAGAGATAAGGCTTTTCCGCCGACCATAAATTGGGCGAATCTATATGTAAAGATACCGTTTTTCCGTCCCGGGCGGAAAACTCCGCGATTACCTTTCCGCTTTTATCTTTGAGCAGGCAATCGGTTCCGAGCCCGAAGGGAGTGAAAATAAATTCGGCGCTTTTGAAATCCTCGGCGAGAAGGGTCTTTATTCGGTAATCAAAAAGCCGTTCCCGCGGGCGGGACAAAACGTAAACGTCACGGAATATTCCCGACATTCTGAATTTGTCCTGATCCTCAAAATAGGTTCCGTCGCACCATTTAAGCACGGCGGCGGTAATTATGTTTTTTCCCTCCTTAAGGAAGGGTGTGATATTGAATTCGGAAATACAGTGAGACACCTGGGTGTATCCGGCAAAGCTTCCGTTTACATAAAGATAAACGCAGCTGTCCGCGCCCTCAAAAACCAGAATTTTGTCGGTTCCGTCGGCCTTGTACCCATACTCGCGGCGATATACGCCCACGGGGATATCGTCGGGCACATAGGGCGGGTCATAGGGAATGGGATAACGGACGTTGGTATACTGAAGACTGTCATAGCCGTGAAGCTGCCAGTTTGATGGCACGGGAATTTTCGCTTCAAAGGGTACGGATATAAAATCGTCCTCCATATCCACTATACTTTCGTAATATCGGAAGTCCCAGTCGCCGTTAAGAAGCTCGAAGCGCTCCGAGCCTTCCCGCCCGCCGAAGGGATCCTCGTTTTTCCCGAAGGGAATAAAGTAACAGTGACGTTCAAGGGTATTGATATGAAGGTTATCCGGGTCCTCGTGATAGATCATTTTGCTTTTGGGAGAGCCTTTCTCCGCAATTTTTGAAATATCCATATGCGATCCGCCTTTCTGATTATTTACCTTTTATTATAATATTACTTGACATCGGAGTCAAGAAATGATATTATGATTATATAACAATATGAAGATGGGAAGTGTTTTTTTGTTCTTCTGCGATTTCCCGATAATACGCGGCGAAAGCGAACTGCCCTTGTATCTTCTGCATATGGGACAGCACGTCTGTCAAAATTATATTATAAGGAACAGCGGATATCCTCATAATCAGATACTGTACTGCACAAAGGGAAGCGGTATCCTTTTGACGGAGGGCGAAAAAATCCCGATACCTGCGGGCACCGCGATGTTTTTGCCAGCCCGCCGCCCTCACGAATATTATCCCGAGGGGGATATATGGGACATTCGCTGGGTCGTTCCCTCCGGCTACGCTCATGAGGATATTTTAAGGCACTTCGGACTCGCGGAAACCGAAGTTTTCCCTCTGAAAGACCCCCATGCGCTGGACCGTATTTTCAGAAAAATGCACGAAGCCTTAAGGACGGAGGGCGTTTTCGGAAATTACAGAGCTTCGGGTTATCTGTATGAATTTTTAATGGAATTTTACCGCCAAATTTCCGCCAAAGGCACCTCCGCCGCCCCCAATCCCGCACTGATAAAGGCCGTGGATTATATAGAGCTGAATTACGCCCGCCATATCACAATGGAACACCTTTGCTCCGTCTCCGGCGTCTCCAAACAACACCTCTGTATGCTCTTCCGCACCACCTTGGGCCTTCGCCCCACCGAGCACATAACAAAACGAAGAATTCAAGCCGCGAAGGAGCTGCTTGCTTCCTCCGAAAAAACCACCGAAGAAATAGCTCTCCGCACCGGATTTTGCACTTCAAGCTATTTTTGTAAAATGTTTAGGAGGTATGAAGGGGTTACGCCGTCGGAGTTTAGGAAAAGTTGAAAAGGGGTGGGAAATGATAGTTTTTTTGAAAAGAGCGTTATGTGTTAATGCTAATGTAGGGTAAGGGCACTTATTGAGACGGTATTTTATGGGAACGAAGGTTATATTGGCAATATAACGCAAAAAAGGGGGAGAGAAAAAAAGGGGGAGGGGTAGACTTAATCGGGAGAGTTTGGCGGCGGCGCGGCGCAGCCGCGAACGGAGCCGAAGGCGGAGTGAGCCGACGCGAAGCGAATGCGGAGCGTCGCCAAATTTTCCTAACGGAAAATTTGGGCTGCGCCCCCCGCTGTTGGGCAGCTATCGGTGTAGGGACGGTTTTAACTGATGAAGCGGTTTGCGGAGTTTGACACGCAAAACAAAAACAAAGTTTTTCACGGGTACGCAATCATCGGCAATAACATATAGGACATCAACTTAAACGGACGAAAAAGCTTTATTGGGAGCAGTTATATGAAAGAAACAGCCCAAGAGCAAAACAAAATACAATAATAGCACTCGTCGGCACAGCTTCTATGAGAGAGAAACCCATATTGACAATAAAACGCCCAGAGGGGGGGGTAAGGAAGGGATTCTTAAGGTGAAACCTAAGGGGGGGAGAGTGGGGGACAGGATTCGCCGAACCGGTACATTTCCGAAAAAAACAATCCACATTATAAGTCAAACCAACATTGCGAATCCTGTTCACCTTCTCCCCCCCTTTGGTGTCACCTTAAGCCCCCCGCGGGAGCGGTCCTGCACGGCCCGTGCATTAAATAAAGCATCAAATAAAGGAATCGACTTTCGATATAAACCTTCAACCCCTTGCGGTAAGCAAAACCTATCTATCCCCACCACGTGAGCAGCCCTGCACGACAGTGCAATCAATAAAGCAGCATAGTAAAAAGGAATCGACTTTCGATAAAAACCTTTAACCCCTTGCGGTAAGCAAAGCCCCTATTTCTCCCTCTCAAACCTAACCTTCTCCATCTCCGCCAAATCCCTATCCTTCCCCTCCAGCCTTTCAACCTTCCTCACTATAGCAAGCGGAGTCTGACAAAATCCCTGATCATGCGGATTATCCCTGTACAGCTGTTCGCAGAACTTGTCCGGAATATCCCTGCTGCTTTTCCCCAAAACATTACACCCCAAATCGTTGGCGTCCACAATAACCACCTCGACATTGGCGTGCTTCTTCATATCCGCCGCCGCCCCGTCGGGATCCTCGGGAGCCATTTTCGCGTATTCGTTATAAGGGGGAACATTGTACTCGCTGGGCCCGTCTATGGCTCTCGCCTTCATTCCCAGAATATTGTAAAACACCCCGCGTTTTCCGAACAACTTACAGATTCCCGCCACTACCGCCGCGAAAAGCACCTTTATCCTGCCGCACTCCCTTAAGCACAGCTCCATGGTGGAGGGCGCGCCTATTCCTATTCCCGCGTCGGATTTATAAACGAATTTTACGAGGAATTTCGCCAAACGGCTTATCTTGATATCGCTGACCTTAAGCGCCCGTCCTTGGGTAATAGCCACAATCTTTTCCGATATAAAGATCATGTCCCCTTCCTCAAGATATTTCATAACATACTGATCAAGAAGATCGTTCATAACGTCCTCTTTCATGACCACATGGGTCTTGATGGGGAAGCGGGCATAGGTTCCCCATTCCGTTTCAATTGTAAGATTTTTGCCCTCGTTGGGCTTGAAAGGCATTTCCATGGTTTTTCAGTATTCTCCTTAACTTTATTATTCCTTGTTAACGCTTATTATTATACCACTTAAGGCAAATTTAGTCAATAATAAATCCTCATACCAATCCCTTTTTAAACTATGGATAAAATCCATAGTTTAAAAAGGGTTGCACCCAAAACACTAATCCCACAGTTTTAAAAGGGATTAGTATAATACTAATCTTTAATCATATTGTAGACGAAGTCGGAAATATGATTAAAGATTACACCCAAAACACCAATTTTTGGTCAACATTTTTTGTCTATAATCTGACCAAAGATTAGTATTAAATATACGCGAGGCGATTTTATGATAAACAAGCTGAGATATGGCAATACAAACACATTTTTTATCGGGGGAGCAAGCGGCCTCCTTATCGACACCGACCTTCCCGGAACCTTACCCGCCTTTTATAAGTCGATTAAAGAACACAATATCAAAACAGGCGATATTTCTTATGTATTAGCGACCCACTACCACCCCGACCATATAGGCTTAATAAGCGAGCTGACAAAACAGGGCACAAAGCTCTTGCTGATTGATATCCAGAAGCCGTACATACATTTTTCCGATGAGATTTTCAATAGGGATAAACGGCTGAAGTACGAACCTGTAAATACCGATAATTCGGTAATAATCACCGTTAAAAACAGCCGTAAGTTTCTTAAAAGCATAGGTATCGAGGGAGAAATTATCTTCACCCCAAGTCACAGCGAAGACAGCGTATCCTTAATTTTGGACAGCGGGATTTGTTTTGTGGGAGATTTGGAGCCTATTGAATATCTCGGAGCCTATGACGAAAATCTTAAATTAAAAGCCGATTGGGAGCTTGTTATGAGCTATCGCCCCAAAATAATTTACTACTCCCACGCAAATGAAAAAATAACGTAACCGAAAAATAAAAAAACGGAAAGGCCACTGCGGAAAACAATATGAACACACCCATACACGACTTTTTATCCTCATACGCGGCGAAAAATCCCGTTCGCTGCCATATGCCCGGGGGAAAAACAACCCCCTTTGACATCACCGAAATAGAAGGCGCCGACAGCCTTTTTGAAAGCTCGGGAATAATAAGGGAGAGCGAGAAAAACGCCGCCCGCCTGTTCGGGGCGGGAAAAACGCTGTTTTCCTGCGGCGGGAGCACTCTTTCGATACAAACCATGCTGTCCCTCGCCAAGGCTTACCGCCCCGAAAAGAAACGGGTGGTCGCTTCAAGATACTGCCATAAAAGCCTTATTTCCTCCTGTGCGCTTCTGGGACTTGTCCCCGATTGGGTTTACCCGGAGGAATATCTCTCCTGTAAAATCACTCCCCAAGCCGTAAAAGAAAAAATTACCTCGGACACCCTGTGCGTTTTTGCCCAAAGTATAGATTACTACGGCGGCGAAAGCGACATCGGGGGAATCGCGCGGGTCTGCCGCGAAAAAAACGTGCCCTTGCTGACGGACAACGCCCACGGGGCCTATCTCGTGTTCACCGACAGACACCCCCTCGGTCTCGGCTCGGACATGACCGCCGACAGCGCCCACAAAACCCTTCCCTGTCTCACGGGGGGCGCTTATCTTCACATAAACAAAAATGCCCCCGAAATATTCTTACGCGAAGCCAAATCCGCCATGTCACTTTTCGGAAGCTCAAGCCCCTCCTATCTGATATTGGACAGCCTTGACCTGTGCGGAAGCTTTATCGAAGAGGAAAAAAAGCGGGCCGAAAGGGTTTTCGGGGAAATAAGCCGCCTTAAATCAACCCTGTCCGAGCTGGGCTTTACCCTTAAAAAAAGCGACCTTATGCGCGTAACCCTTGACGCCCCCTCCTGCGGCTATACCGGTACGGAGCTTGCGGAAGTCCTTCGGAAAAGAGGGGTCGAAAGCGAGTTTTCCGACCGAAAATACACCGTCCTCCTGTTTTCCGCCGCTCAGCCCTTGGAGGACTTCGAAAAAATTGTCGAGGCGGCAAAGAAAATCCCCCCAAAAAAGCCCTTTATTCCGGAAAATCCCCCCATAATCCGCCCGAAAGCCGCCATGGAGCCGAGAGAAGCGCTTTTTTCCCCCGCCGAAACCGTTCCCTTGGAAAAAGCGGCGGGGCGGATCCTCGCCGATATAAATACCCCCTGTCCCCCCTGCGTTCCTATTATTATGCCGGGTGAAATTATCGACGCCGAAGTTTTGGGGGCACTGTGCGGGTACGGAGTCGAAAGCTTAAGAGTTGTTAAATAAGTAAAAATAAAGTAAAATATTTTTCCGCGGTTGCTTTTTTTCCCTTACTGTGATATAATAATCTAAAACACTCAATAAGAAAGCCGAATTGCCATGAACGAAAGACTCCCTTATCTCCGCGAAAAAGCCAATAAGCTGCCTTTAACCCCCGGAGTATACCAAATGAAGGACAGCGGGGGGAAAATCATATATATAGGAAAGGCCAAGGCCCTAAAAAACCGCGTATCAAGCTATTTCCGCGCGGTGGAAAGCCATAATCCCAAAACCTATCGGCTGGTGCAGAATATAAACGATTTCGATTTTATAGTCACCCCCACCGAGCTGGACGCCCTTGTTCTGGAGGCCAGCCTTATAAAGCTTCACAGCCCAAAGTACAATATCCTCCTTAAGGACGATAAGGGCTACAACTATATAAAAATATCCGGCGGGGACTATCCCAAGATAACCTACGCCCTTCAAACCGACGACAAAACCGCGGAATATATCGGCCCCTACACCAGCGGCTATACGGTGAAACAGGCGGTGGAGGAAGCGAACAGGCTTTTTATGCTCCCCACCTGCGCCCGAAAATTCCCAAGGGATTTCGGAAAGGAAAGACCCTGCCTCAATTTTCACATAGGCCGCTGTATGGGAGTTTGCAAGGGGAAAATTTCCACCGAGGAATATAAACAAAGCGTAAACCGCGCCATAAGCTATATAAAAAACGGAAGCAAGCAGAGTATCGAGCGCCTTACCGAAGAAATGGAGGAATACGCGGAAAAGCTGGAGTTTGAAAAAGCGGCCAAAATAAGGGATCGCATAGCCGCCATACAGAAAGCGGAGCTGACCCAGCACATTTATTCCTCCAAAACCACAGATTACGACGTTGTGGCCGCCGCCGTCAATATGGATAAATGTAGCGTGGCGGTGGTAAAATATCGCGGGGGAAGACTTATCGACAAGGAAAACTTCTTTATAGGCGAGGAAGAGGACAGCAGCCGCACCCGCGAGGAATTCCTCGTGGAATATTATTCCGACAAGGCGGAAATGCCCAAGGAAGTGTATCTTGACGCGGAAATAGAGGATAAGGAGCTTCTGGAAAGCTATTTCGGCGATAAATACAAGCACAAGGTATCCCTCACGGTGCCCAAAAGGGGCGAAGGCCTTACCCAAGTTACCCTCGCCAAAAGCAACGCGGAGGAATACCTGTCCCTTCGTGTAGGAAGAACGGCCAAGGAAATCGCCGCCCTGGAAGATCTTAAAAACATTCTGGGGCTTCCGAAAACTCCCGAAATAATAGAAAGCTACGACATTTCCAATATGGGCGAGGAAACGAGAGTAGCGGGAATGGTGGTTTATAAAAACGGCCGACCCTTTAAACAGGGCTATAAAAAATTCAACATAAAATACGTTCAGGGCATAGACGACTACGCCTGTATGCAGGAGGTAATAGAACGGCGCATAAGGCGTTACCTCGATGGCGACGAGGGCTTTTCCCCACTCCCCGACCTTATCCTTCTCGACGGGGGCAAGGGTCATGTGGCGGCGGTAAAAGAAGTGCTGGACAAACTGAACGTGGAGATAAATCTTTTCGGACTTGTAAAGGACGACAAACACCGCACCCGCGCCATAGCCAAGGAGGGCGGGGAAATACAGGTGAACGGCAACAAAAATGTATTCAGCCTTATTACCGGAATACAGGACGAGGTTCACCGCTTTTCCATAAATTTTCAGAGAAAACAGCACAAAAAGAAACAGTATGAGCTGGAGCTTACCCGCGTTCGCGGTATCGGCGAGGCGAAAGCCATGGCTCTGCTCAAAGAATATAAAACCAAAAAGGCGATGAAGGAAGCCACCGCCGAACAGCTGGCTCAAACCGCCAAAATAAGCAAGGAAGTGGCCGAGGAGCTGTATCTGTTTATACAGGAAACCTTTTGACAAAATTATACAAAGGTTCATACAACAAGGAGAAAAAATTTGAGAGTTATTACAGGCTCCGCCAAGGGCAGGCGGCTTAAAACTTTGCCCGGTCTGGACGTTCGCCCCACCATCGAGGGAGTAAAGGAAGCGATATTCAGTATAGTACAGTTTGAGGTGGAGGGCGCCACGGTGCTGGATATGTTCGCCGGTTCGGGTCAGCTGGGAATAGAAGCCCTGAGCCGAGGCGCGAAAAAGGTTTATTTCGTTGATAATTCCACCGAATCGGTAAAGGTGATAAGAGATAACCTTAAACACACCCGTCTTGAAGAAAACGCGGTGGTGTCCAATACGGCCAACAGCGCCTTTTTAAGATCCGCGAGAGAAACCTTCGACATCGCCATTCTCGATCCCCCCTACAATCATAAGCTGATTCACAAGACCATGCCCATGCTGGTGGAAAAAATGGCGGAGAACGGTATAATTATCTGTGAGCACGAAAGGGAAACCACCCTTCCGGAGCGCTTCGGCGAATTCGCCGTAAGCAAAATTTACCGACACGGCAGAGCGACCCTCACCGCCTACAGAAGAAGCGCGGGAGAGAGCGGGGAAGAGAAAGAAAAAGAGGAAGAGAACGAGGAATAATCGGCCGATAACGCCCCATGAGACGGTCAAAGAAAGGACATAACCAATGAGAACGGCAATTTATCCCGGAAGCTTCGATCCCGTCACCTGCGGTCATTTGGATATAATAAAACGAGCCGCCCGCCTTTTTGATAAGCTGATAGTGCTTGTTTCGGTGAACCCCACAAAATCCTCCTGCTTCACTCCCGCCGAAAGGGTCGACCTTATAAAAAGAGTCACGAAAAATATTTCAAATATAGAGGTGGACAGCTTCGACGGCCTTCTTATCGACTATTTTAACGCCAAAAACGCGGACGTGATCGTAAAAGGACTTCGTGCCATGTCCGATTTCGAATATGAGTTTCAGATGGCTTTGGTCAACAAGGATTTATGCTATGACGCGGAAACGATATTCCTCTGTGCCGACGCGGTAGGCACCTTTTTGTCCTCCAGTATGGTAAAGCAGATAGCCATGTTCGACGGCGACATAAGCTCCTATGTCCCCTCCGAAATAGAGTCGGATATAAAAAAAGGCGTTAAGCGGCTCATACGGGTCGAGAAATAATAAATAAAAAACGAAAGGAAGTATAAATAAATGAATATTGACGACGCTCTGGAAGCAATGGACGAAATTCTGGACAAATCCATGCAGGTTCCCTTTTCCCAGAAAAAGGGAATGGTGGACGTAAGCGCCCTGAGAGACCTTATAGACGATATCCGTATGAATATGCCCAACGAGATCAAACAGGCGCGTAATCTCGTGAACGATCGAAAAACCATACTGAACGACGCGAAACAAGAAGCGGAGCGCATTATCCGCAAGGCCGAGGAAAGAGCGGAACGTCTGGTTTCCCAACAAGAGATCACGAGACAGGCCAACGAAAAAGCCACTCAGATACTCACCAACGCCCAGACAAAGTACACCGAGCTTTGCAAAACCACCAACGATTATGTGGATTCAATGCTTTCAAGAGTGGAAGAGCTTCTGGTAAACGATTTGGCGGACGTGAAGAAGGCGAAAACCGCCTTGAAAAGGAAATGATTAGCCGATAAAAAAGAGAAAAAAGCGGCGAAGCCGCGCACTGTCCTTTTCGCTTCCTTTTCGGACACCGAAAAGGAAGTGGGGTGTGGGGCAAAGCCCCACTGCTACCGGTTGAGATCGGAAAACAAGCTTATAAATCTGTCGCGTATACACTGACGTTAGAAGCGGGCGAAGCCTCCGCTTCGGGATAAAAATCAAAAACTTACGGCATAATCCCCGCCAAATCCGTTTCAAAACGAAGTTTGGCGAGGTTTATGACGTAAGTTTGTTTTTTATTCCCGAAGCCCCGCTTCGCGGCTTCTAACGATTGATTTTACGCGACAAATTATCGGCTTGTTTTTTTACTCTTAAATAGCGGCAGTGGGGCTTTGCCCCACACCCCACTTCCTTTTCGGTGTCCGAAAAGGAAGCGAAAAGGACATTATGCGGCTTCGCCGCTTTTTTTAATCATATTTATAAATGATGTTTTTCCTTATTTTCCTGAAAATAGGCGGCACCGTCAATATAAGCACAAACAGCACTATCGCCCCTGCTATCAGTAGAATGGTGGTAATAAAGCCGTCCGGGTCTCCCTCCACCGGTCCTGCTCCGTTTCCGCCTTCCGGGGGAAGTATCATAGGCGAAGTGGTATTCTCCCGTTCCTCCGTGGTAGTTTCTGCGGGAGGCTCGGTTTCCGAAGGCGTCGTTTCCGTTGCCTCGGGAGTGCTTTCCTCCGTCTCGGTGGGGGCTTCGGTGACTGTCTCGGTGGTTGTCTCCGTTACGGGCGGCTCTGTTTCCGTGGGAGGCTCGGCGGTCGTTTCCTCCGTGGGCGGGGCGGTGTCTAAGGATATTTGTGGCTCCTCCGTGGTGGTTTCCTCTTGTATTACGGAGGAATCGGAGGTGTCAGAGCTTTCATCCGGTTCCTCAAAGTTAAAGGGGTCGTTGGTTTGCGAGGTTTCCGGGGGAAGCGCGGTCGTGTCGGCAGTGCTGTCGGGAGTCGAAGATTCGGTATTCTCTGATTCGTCGGGATCTGACGTGTCGTTTTCTCTGTCCGAAACCTCCACAGGTTCAGATTCGCTTTCTTCATCGTCGCTGTACCAAGGCACGACGATTATCGCGTCGTTGCCTGTTTCCGCAAAAACACAGGGCTGTATCGCCGCGGCAAAAACCGCCGCCATAATATATACAATAAATTTCTTTATCTTCATCTTTTTGTTTTCTCTCCTAAGAAAATAATTAACATTCTTTAAATAATTATACCTCACGGGCGATATTTTGTAAAGCCTTTTCAGCTAATTATCATTTATAAACTATCGTAAAAATCATTATAAGCTTTGCATACGCTTTCCACCGAGTCCCACATCTTAACTTCACCCCCGTCCATCCACAACGCTTTTTCACACAGCCCGATTATCTGCTCCCCCGAATAAGAGACGAAAAGAACGGAAGCCCCCCTCTTTTTCATCTCCGACATTTTTTCCATACATTTATTGCAGAACTCTTCCCCGCAAACCGACAGCGCCTCATCCAGTATAAGTATGTCCGTTTTCACGAAAGCGGCAATGGAAAAAGCGAGTCGCGAAGTCATATCGGGAGTACATTTCCTGACTGCGGTATTGAACTGTTCACCCAATTCCGCGAACTCTATTATACTCTTAACGCGCTTTTTCATATATTCTCTTGAAAGGCCGCGCATCGAACCGGCCAAATAAACGTTGTTTTTTACCGACATTGAGGGGTTGAACCCTTTGCTTTCTGCGAATATCGTGGAAATACACCCTTTTGTTACGATTCTTCCCGATGTAGGGGTCATTATCCCCGAAACAAGCTTCAACAAGGTGGTTTTTCCCGCTCCGTTGGCTCCAATAAGCGCCATGGCCGATCCTTTTTCAAGGGTAAAGGAAATATCCTTAAGTATATTAAGCTCGTCGAAAAGCGGTTCCCTTTTTATAAGTCTTACTGCGTAGTCTCTTACTCCGTTTTTCGGGGGCATTTTATAAGTTAACGAAACATTTTCGGCTTTTATGGCGGTGTTCATTGATATAAACTTTTTCCTTTCCGAATTGTAAATTAAGAGCAATTAAAAAAATAAAAAGGAGCGAATCGAGAAATGTCCTTTTCGTTTCCCTTTCGAACTTCGAAATGGAAGGAGGGGAGTCCGAAGGGCGGTGGCAGCGCCCCAAAATGCACTAACATCTTCAAACATAAGCTCCTAAACATACAGCAAAAACCTGTTCTCCCTCGCCTTAAACACCGATATCCCCAGAAGCATCACCAAAAGCGAGTAAACGGAAGCCCGGATAAGCGCCGTTTCCGACGGCATACCGCCCCCGCAGCATATCGCCCTCATAATCTCCATATAGTGAACCGCGGGATTCACCCCGAAAATAAACCTAATCTTTTCCGGTATCATCTCCATTGGATAAAAAACGGGAGACCCCATAAGCCAAACGACCGAAAATCCCAGATAAATCGGCCTAAGCCTCTTAATAATAGGCTTATACGCCGCCAAAATCAGCGAAAACCCGAACGCAAACATAAACATAAGCGCTATAAGAAGCGGCAGCATAAATATAGCCGAAGAAAAAGGCGCGGAGGTAAAAAGCATAATCGGCAGCGCCAGCGCCGTAAAGAAAATCACCGAAACCGCGCTTTGAACCACCGAGGACAGCACGAAAAGGTGCTTCGGCATATACGCCGCCTTAATATAAGCCGCGTTTTCCTTCACCGCGTCCATGGCGGAATAGGCGGAACCGAAAAGAAAGAGAAAAATTATCTCCCCGCAGAAGAAAAACAAAGGATAGTTTTCTACGCTTTCCTCAAATTTCTTGGAGAAAAGAAGTGTGGACAGCGCCGTCAGCAAAAGCGGGCACAAGACCGTAAGCGCGGTTTTTAGCGGCGCTTTTATATATCTTTTCTTAAATCCCCGCTTTAATATACGCTTAAAAAAATCAAAATATTTAATCTCGTTTTCTATTTTTTCAACAATAAACATTTTATTCCCCCCTTGACATATAAAATTGTTTATAAAAAGTAAAAAGCGTTTTCTTAAGGCAGCAGCGGAGCGTTTTTATTCCGATAAACACTAAAATGCGTCGCTTCGCCGCTCCCTTAAAAAACAATCCACTGCGTGGGCAGTGGATTGTGATTCAAGTTACTTCAACGAATGAAATTACTTTCTCTTCTTGGAGATTACAACCGCGGCAGCAGCGATAGCGGCAGGAACTACGGCGAGAACTACGCCGGTAGCCTGGTTCTTATCGTTGCCTGTGCCGTTGGTGTCACCTGCATTGCCGTTGTCACCGCCGTTGGAGCCGTCACCGGGTTCGCCGTCGGCGGGAGCGTTGGTGGTATCATCAGAGGGAGCATTGGCATCGCCGTTGTTACCGCCGTTGTTGCCGTTGTCGGAAGTGTTGGAAGGAGCGGCAGTTGTGCCGTCTTCGGGCTTCTTGGTATCTTCGGTGGTCTTGTCACCGCCGCCGTTGCCGGGATCAACAAATCCGGGATCGGGAGTGGTAGCGGAAGTATTGTCAGATGAAACAGGGGGTTCGGGTTCACCCTCGTCTACATTACCAAGATAATACTTAGAGAAGTGGGGAACCGAGAATTGGAAAGTGTTGTTCTCCATATTCTTAAGCTCATAAGCTTCTGCTGTATTACCGTCATCGCTGAGGTAAACAACCGTATTGTTTTTTTCGATAGTAGTGTTCTTTGAAATTGAAACGGTCAGAAGATTGTTAAACTCTGTAATCGAGTTACCTTTCTGATCATTGAGCTCAAGGGACATACCGTAAGTAACAAACGCAAGCTTTTCTTGATCATCAATTACACCGTTTATTTTTGCGGTAATCTCTTCTACACGCTCTTCCTTAACTGCGCCGATATTAGCGGTAAGTTTAACTTTTGTTACGCCAGCAGGGAATGTGCCCTTGGGAGCTATAACCGCCAAACCGATATCGGTAACGATCCTTGTCTCCCCGTTGGGATTTACGTCAACTTCTATGCGGGCTTCGGTTCCGCCGACAATATCAGTCCAACCGGGATTGGTATCGGTATCGGTCTCGCCGATGGCGGCAGCGGCAAAAGCGCTGACGGAAAGTGACATTGCTGCTGCTAACGCAACAGCAGTACTGAAAATACGCTTTTTCATAATTAATCCTCCAAATGAAAAATAAATTTTTTTATTGATAACGTCAGAGATATTTATCAATGACAGTTAATCCTATAAATAAAGAACTACAGGCTTAAAGCCTTCAGACGAAAATCAACTCTAATCGTGGAAATAATAGTTTTTCTCGTCATACCGCGTCTGATAGGGCACGACCCCGTGAGCGCCGCCGTTGGCGATAGTCAGACCGATAATGTTGTGAACGAAGGCGAGAATTATAACCGCCGCTGTTACCAAAACCGAAGCGATATCCGTTCTTTTTTTAACTTTTCTCGAAAGACCGCGAAGCCCCGTTTCGTTTTCCGAATCCTCGGACAGATACTTTTCCTTTAAATTTTTCTTAAGCTGCCCCTTAAACGCCAATATAAGCTCGGGCACTGCGAGAAGCGCAAACAGCATGGTGTAATAAGAAAAACGCTCGAAAAGAGAATGCTTTGTCATTACCACCTGCCAGAAGCCCATTGCTAAGGTAAGGTGTATAAGTATCTCAAGGCTTCTCGGCTTATCCTTGATAAAATAGGAAGCTGCGACTGCCGCTACGGTAACAATAAGCGGAATGACCGCGAAGCGTGGGTGTACTCCCAGTCTTATATAGCGCGATCCCATATATTCGGTGTGGAATCCCGAAAGAAGAAATTTCAAGAAGCCGTCCGAAAGCATAAAGTAAAAGAACAGTCCGAATAAGTAAAGCAAAAGCGTTCGCGAATTGACTCTTAAGCGGCACACAAAATAAACGGGTATCATATATATGGCCGTAAAGTGAAAGGTCGCCGCAATAAGCACTAGCATCAAAAACCGCCAAAACTTTCCGTCTCTCAGAAATCCGTAAGCAAAGCAAATCACCGACATAGCCAGCGCCTGTCTTATGAAATTCATATCCATATAAAAAAGATAGAAATTCACGTACAAAAAAACCGAAAGAAACGCGTTTTTCGAATATTTCGCTATCAGATATCCGGGACCGATAAAAGAAAGCACCGAGGTGACTATCATAATGGCTCCGGGCTGAGCGGTAAATTTTCCCACTATTTTATTGAGAAGAATATATCCTATCTCCCAGTCCTCATAAGTAAGGTTGGAAAATCCCTCCAATACCATCTGGAAAAAAGCCCTCGCGTATTGAGAATAATCGAATCCCACTCTGAACCTTATGGCTGATAGTACACAGCACTGTAAAAAGCAAATCGACACGAAAAGTATCTGTTTCAGCTTCGTCTTTTTCCCTATACGGAAAATCAATGCCCATACGATAATCAGTAAAATATTTAGCAGATATACAAGCATTCGATTCCCACCTGACGCAGCGTTTCTTTTCCGTCTTACTCTTACCGGCTTTCTTTTTTTATCAAAAACAGCACTCCCCGCCGCCGTAAAACGCCGTGGGAAATAATTCGTTTTCGATTAACGTAATTATATCACAAGCGTAAAAAACAGTCAATACCCAACCTGTAAAACGCGAAAAATTTTGTAAAAATATATTACTTTTGTACATACTGTCACTATATATTTTGTTTATATTAACCTGAAACTTTTTCCCGCTTTTGAATCTCGAAGTCTTTTCAAATGCGGCTTCGCATTATATCGGCAAATCGACCCGCAAAATCGCGGAACCGAATTTGAATCGTTAAACGAAAAACGGTCATAACACTGGACAAATATGCCGGTTTGGTGTATAATATTGTTGGAACATTGTCAGAACATTTCAAGCCACCCGATATTTTCCGTAAAAACGTTTTTAAGAAAATATTTTGGGGGCAGTTTACATTCTCTTGACTCCGTCCGCCGTGCTTTTTCCATAAGCTCCGCCAATCGGGAAAAGTCCCCGAAGGGAAACGTCTCCGAGCTTTCGGGAACCGCGGCGGCAAGGTCGCGATTCCCCTTAATATCGCTCACGATCACGTTTTCACCGCAGTATAACGCCTCCATCACGTTAAAGGGAAGCCCCTCGAACCGCCCCGCCGAAACAAGACAGTCACAGCTTCGGTATAGATTGTTCATATCGCGGCGGTGGCCTAAAAACACCGTTTTTTCCGCCACGCCCAATTGTTCGGCAAGACGTTCGCATTCTTCCCTCAGCGCGCCGTCTCCCACGAAGACCACCTTGCAATTCTTTTCGGAAAGCCTTAAAAGAGCTTTTATAACGGTTTTTTGACTCTTCCTTTCGGAAAATTCCGCCGCGCATAGGAAAAGAACGGTGTTTTTGTCCGCGCCCAGCGATTCCCTTGTGCTTTTTATCGCCTCGGCTTCCTTCCCCTCGTCGGGCGGCGGGAATTTCTCCGTGTCCAGCCCCATTCCGTTTATAAACACGATTTTTTTTCCGAGATAATATTTTTCCGCTATCTCAAGATCTTCTCCGTTCATAACCGCCAGAAGGTCGGTGCGTTTTCTCAGAAGCTTTTCCGCCGCGAGATAGGTTTTCGCTCTCTTGCTCCCGTCGTCGCTGAAAAGATATCCGTGACATATGTGTATCGTTTTTGTTTTTGAGCACTTTGACAGGATTGCCGCCAAGCGTCCCATCGCTCCCGCCAAAGTGGAATTGGTATATAATATGTCAAAGCGTTCTTTTCGGATAAGCTTCGCCAAATCCGCTATCACCCCTATATTTCCGAAAGAAAAAAGCTTTTTATGAAAGGGCAGGTTTATGTGCGTAACCCCCTCCATTTCAAAGTCCCCCTCCGAAACGGTAAAAACGGTGTTCCCGTTCTCTATGAGATATTTAATATAAGGTATATGGAAATTTTTAAAGTGCGAAGCTCTCGAAGCCGCCATTAAAATTTTTTTCATAGCTGTCCCCACAATGATTTTTTTAAATTTTAAAATTTGATAAGGAAACGATTATGCGCAGTAACAAAAATAACAAAAGAAAATCCGAAAGATCAGACAGATCCGCCGCATTCGCTGTCGTCGCCGCTGTCGTAGGAGTATCCGTTTTGGGAGCTATCGGCGCCGCCCATGACATAAAGGCCTTTTCCGCTTCCGATTTTGTAACCGGCTCCGACGATCTTATTTCTCCTATCCAAATTAATCCGGGCGGATACGAACCGACGCCGGATTACACGATCCCGGCCATAGGAACCTTTCCCAACGGATATGTCCCCCCCGAAACCACCGAGGCGGTAGTGGACGATCCCTTTAATATGGGGGGCGAAGTTTCGGAAACCGAGGAAACCACCTCCGGCGGCGGAATATTTTCCTTTGACGAGGAAACCGCTCCCCCAGAAGTGTCGGACTACCCCTCGGTAACCGACGTAACGGAGCCTCCACCGCCCACTCTCTTCCTTACATATTATACCTTCGATCTAACCGTAGGTCAAGAGGCACAGATATATTGGTGGGTGGAAAACAGCGATTATAGCGGATATCAGGAGTTATTTTCCGTGGACAACCCGAATGTGGCCTCGGTGAGCGAATCGGGAATAATTACCGCGCTGGGGGCGGGAACGGCGAATATCACCGTGACGTGGGGCGAGCTGACAGCCGAGGCCAAAGTGACAGTGGCCGCGGGCGAAACCTCCTCCGTTGTTCCCGCCACCGACCCCGTAACCAATCCCATCACCGACCCTGTCACGGAAAACACTTCCCAAGAGGAAACCTCACCCTCGCAATCGGAGTCAGTTCCCCTTCCCAAGGCTAAGCTGGAAGGCTGTCTCTATAACACGTCGGGAATCGCGATCCCCGACGTTGTTCTGAGAATCGGAGACAGAACGGCAGTAACCGACCGTAACGGCTATTTCTGCTTTACCGAAACGGACATGGGGGAAATAAGGATTTTCTCCGCCCTTAACGAACGGCTGAGCTGTCCTATGAACCTTACCGGCAGCTCCACGGTGTTTCTTCTGTACGCCGGGGAATCGATGGAATACTTTACCTCCTATGAGGAAATGGCGGCGCGCTTCGTCATAACCGATATCGAGCTGGAAACGCCCAACAAGCGTATTTACACGGGCGACGTGCTGATACCCTATTTTCAGTATGAGCCGAGGGACGCCGCCCTTACCGACGCCAGATACATAAGCTCCGACGAAAACGTGGCGGCGGTGGACGAAAACGGAGTGATTACCGCCAAGGCGGCGGGCGAGACCGTGATAACCCTTATACTTAACAACGGACAGGCACAGACCGCCTTCACCCTCACCGTCAACCCGCAGGAAATCGGAAAATACAGCGGTATCATCGCGGCGGTGGAGATTCTGATTATCCTGATAGTCTTAGGCTCATGCTGGGCGGTATATAAAAGGTATAAGCGGAGGATAGGCGAGGAAAGCGCTCCCGCCTCCGCACCCCAAAACAGCTTTAATTACGCTTCGGTTACCGCCGAAAAAGACGGAAACAGCCGTGATGACGACGGCAGCGAAACCGAATAAAGAAAATTCACTAAGCCTTGTATTATATGAAAACGCCGTTCTTGTGGTCTTTCACCGCTTGAACGGCGTTCAATTATTTCCCCCCGGTTATTTTGGTTCACGGGAGTGCTTTTCTCCGTCTTTTTCATACTATTCGTTTTATACTAATCTTTAATCATATTGTAGACGAAGTCGGAAATATGATTAAAGACTACACCCAAAACACTAATCTTTGGTCAACATTTTTTTGTCTATAATCTGACCAAAGATTAGTATTACACTGCCGTTTCCGTTTCGTCGCTTTTCTTTTGCTTGGGAGCAGCGGGGGGAACAGTTTCCTGCGAAAACCCTTCCCCAACGCTTTCCTCGGGTACCCACGCCTGACCGAAGTTCACGTCCTTAAACAGCGAAGCGAGACCGGTTATCTGTTTCAGCCTCAGTATTTCGTCCTTCTCCATTCCCAGATGCTTTGATATCCAGTCGTCGGACCGTCCCAGATCGTGAAGCTCTCTCACTATATTCCCCATCAGATCAACGCTGTGACTTCCCCTGGCTCTGTTGTGCCTTACGGTGCTTGCCATTCGCTGTGCCAAAGGCTTGTTGATGACCGAAACGGGAAGAACGCCGCCCTCCCGTTCGTATATATCCTGATGCTCCAGCATAACCCGATACCTGTGAAAACCGTCGACTATTATGTACAGGTCGTCCTTTCGGGAGTAATAACAGACTATCGGCATGGTGTAGCCGTCCTCTCTTATACTGTCGTACAGAAGATCAAGCTCAGGGGGAGCTACCGCGTTGGGGTTGTAGTTATTGGGCAGTATCTTTTCTATGGGAACGGGAGTTACGTTGTATACGGGACTCGAAAGTTTCACTTACAGCACCTCCAGGCTTTTGTATTTCTTTTTTATCCGATCGATTCTTTCTTTTTGCTTTTTCGATTCGGAAAAACCCATGGTTTTACAGTTATGATCGTTTTTTAGTATGCATATGCACATACGCTTCCAGCTGGGGATTTCCCTTGTGCTGAGTATATCGTCGGTATCGTCGGGTATTTTCTCCGTGAAAATTATTCTCGTTTTTTTGTCCACGGTGTAATTCGACACTCCGTTGGCTTTTATCTGATATCCCTTTTCTACAAGCTCGCATATGGTTTCCTCCGATAAGCCGCCGCCCGTTTCGTGCCAGAATTTTATAGAGGTTTTGAATTTTTCGATATATTTTTTTCTCAATCGGGCGGGAAGAGTGCTTAAAAGAAATTCCGTATAGCTTTTCCAGGTATGACCTTCGGGAAGCTTTATGCTGCGGTAGGCCATTGCGGTGGTGCGGCCGTAAATCGAGGCGAAATTCGTCCCCTGTACCCTCCCCAGAAGTCTCACCCAGGTATCCGGCTCCAGAACGCGGTAAAGGTGAAGGCTATCCCTTGCGTAATCGTTGAAAGGGGAGGCCACCCGCATTTGGTTCGGTTTAAGACCCGCGCGGAAATACATATCGTAAAGGGCGTTGTATGTGTATCCGAACTTGTAGTTGGCGGCCCAGATGTCGTTTACTGTCCAGTCGTAAATGGGAGAACCACACCAAACGTCCTTGAACATTTTGGATATCCAGCAGCTGCCCTTATATCCGTGCTTCTTATTTATAAAGGAATTGTATCTCTGCAATGATTCGGCTGCCCTCACTCCCAAAAGGCACACTGTGCTTCCCCCGCCGTGAGTTTCCTTATACCAGCGGCCGAATTGCTTTGAAAGATTTTCCTGGTGCATTTTATAGCTGTAGTAATAAAAGGGATTGTTGCTCAGATTGATTACATAGGGCTTTTTCGGCATTGGCCTTACCCACATTTCCTCCTTCGTGTCGTCCCAGGGGTACCAGTATATCTGATAACTGCTCAGGGAGGTTCTTGCCGCCATGGGAAGACAGACCCAGTAGGGCTCTATGAATTCCCTGTTTTTTTCGAATACGGATTCTACATACTTGGTGGTAACGTCGTACTGGGCCTCAAAATCCAGATGAAACACACCTAGCTTTTTTCCGATATTTTTTTCCTTCATATAATCCAGAACCAGATTGGTCAGAAGCCCGCTGTCTTTCCCTCCGCTAAAGGAAACGTAAACGTTTTCGAACTCTTTGAAAATATAGTCCATGCGCTTTCTAAAGGCTTCATGTACATTGATGTCAAGGTATTTTTTTGTCATTATGTCATTCCTTTTATCCAAAGCTGTCGAATTTTGTTAATAAATGAAGTCCGCATAATATTATATCACAGTAAATCGAAAAAATCAACTTTAGCGAATTATATTTCCGTGAAATTTCGAAAATACCACTTGACATACCGCGGCAAATGCGATATAATAATAAGGCTATCATAGAAAAAGAATTACTGTTGCACGCCAACGATAATCGGAAAGGAAGGACAAAATATGAAAAGAACATACCAGCCCAAGAAGCGTCAGAGAAAGATGGAACACGGCTTCAGAAAAAGAATGTCCACAAGCAACGGCAGAAAGGTGCTTGCCAGAAGACGTGCCAAGGGCAGAAAAAGACTTTCTCACTAAGCTGTGGATTACTCCAAAAAATACGTAAGCGTTAAGAATGACCGTGAGTTTAGGTTTCTTTTTAAAAAAGGGAAAAGTATCGTTAACAGCGCCTTTGTGTGCTATATGCGCCCCAATAAAAGGCGAGTGAACCGCTTGGGTCTTGTCACCTCGAAAAAAATAGGCGGCGCCGTCAAAAGAACCCGCGCGAGAAGAGTTCTTAAGGAAGCCTTCCGGCTGCTGGAGCCGGAGCTGAGACAGAAAAGCGGCAAGCGCTACGATTTTATCTTCGTAGCCAGAGGACGCACCCCTTTTATGAAATCGAACAAGCTGTACGGAATTATGAAAAAGCTTATAACGGAGCAAATCGGCAGAGAAAATGACAAAGAAAAAGGATAAAAGACCGGACGGTTATGACCGTCTTTGTTTGCTTTACTGTTTTTCCGTATACCGCGCGCCTTTATTTATGACTAAGGGCATGTTTTCTTGTTTATACTCGTCACGTGCGGTTTCGAAAAACGGTTTTTCTCCTTTTCTATACCTTATTTTTAAATAGACCCGAAGCCAGAGTATGCGTTTCGGCATTATTATGAAAAGTGAAATATATGAAATATATATTGATCGGGCTTATAAAATTGTATAGAATGACTTTGTCGGAAAGATTGCCGCGTTTATGCCGCTTTACGCCAAGCTGCTCACAGTATGCGCTTACTGCTGTCAGCCGCTTCGGAGCGGTTAAGGGCGGCTTTTTGGCATTTTGGAGGATTTGCAGGTGCAATCCCTTTTCCGCGGGAGGGTGGGATCCCGTTCCCGAGGAATATTATTTTTTCCGCTCGCTTAAAAAACGGATAAAAAAACGATTGGGAAGAAAATCGGCGTCGGAAGAAAACAAAGACAGTGCTCAAGAAAAAAGAAAGTAAAAAGGTTGTGATTTAAATAGAATTTTTATACTCCATTATAGGTATGCCCCTCGGTTATATTATGTGGGCATGCTATCTTCTGGTCAACAATTTCGGCTGGGCGATAATAATCTTTACCGTTATCATAAAGGCGGCTATGTTTCCTCTTACTTTAAAGCAGCAAAAGAATATGGCCAAGTCCCAGCTTTTCACCCCGAGAGTAAAGGAAATACAGCAAAAATACCGCAATAATCAGGAAAAAATGCAGGAGGAGATGGGAAAGCTCCAGAAAGAGGGATACAATCCCATGGGCGGCTGCGGCACCATGCTGGTGACCTTCCTTATTCTTTTCGGCGTTATCGACGTCGTTTACAAGCCCATGACACATATGGAACACCTTAACTGGGGCGACAGCGCGGCGGTTTCCACCATAGTGTCGAGAGCCAAACAAACGGATTACGCTCTGACCCTTCTGGCCAACGAAGACGATCTTAAGGTATATCTGGACTATCTGAGCGATCCAAATACGCTTACCATACGCACTCAGAAGGACATCGACGCACTTACGGAGGAAGCCAAGGCGACCGCCGATATTCAGGAACAGATAGTTATCCCCGAAGAACGAGAATTCGACATCAACAAGGCAAAAGCCGACATCGTTTTTACCAAAAGCGATGTAATGACAAAATACGGTATTACCGAGGAACAGTGGAACAGACTTTCCTCTCTTACCGACGAAACGGCGGCTACCCTTGCCGACGGTAAGTCGAGACTTTCCGCTCCCGTAAAGAACGCCCTCAATATGGCGAAGAACGGAAGCTTTGTTTCATTAAGGCAGGAGCTGGCGGCGCTGAGGGTATACACCGACCACAAGGAAGCTTTTGCCGACATACCCGTTACTCAGGAAGCGATGGACAAACTGGACAACCTCAGCAACAATATGCAGTTTGCCGGACTTGATCTGGGCGCCACTCCCGGGTTTGAGCTTCCGCTTATCCTTATTCCCATATTATCGCTTATTATGTCTCTGGCTCAGATGATAATCTCCCAGATCATTCAGAAAAAGACAAATCCCGATATGCCCGAACAGCCCGGCTGCGCCAAGTTTACGCTGTACATTATGCCGCTGTTTTCGCTGTACATTGCCTTTCAGGTACCGGCGGGCGTCGGCTTTTACTGGGCAATGAGCTATCTGTTCGGAATATTGCAGTCCCTGGTTGTTTATAAATTCTGGCCCACCGAAAAGCTTAAGGAACAGGCGCGGCAGGAACTGGAAAAGAAAAACGTCAACCTTACCGCCACCGCTACCGTTGTGGATATTGATGAAGAGGGCAACGAGATAAAGGTGTCCAGAAAAATGTCCGATATGTCCGCCAAGGAGATAAAGGAATATCAGCGCAAAAAACTGGAAGAAGCGAGAAAAGCCGACGCCGAAAAATACGGAGACGAAAACATTCCCGATTTGCCTCCCCTTGATGAGGACAGCAGCAGCGGTGATGACAGCGGCAAAAACGGCGGAGAAAACTGACAAGGTTTTGCGAAGATACCGATAATTACCCTATAAGAACGTTTATGAAAGGAAATATAAAAATGGAAAGAATATATTCCGCGAAACAGCTGGAGGACGCCAAGAAACAGGCGTACGAGGAATTTGAGGCGGAGGGCGCAGAACGCGACGAAATAGAGTTCACCATATTGGAACAGCCCGTTAAGAAGCTTTTCTCCACAAAGGGCGAATACAGGATTAAGGCGGAGTGGAATCCCGTAGAGGTTGATGTAAAAAGCGTTTTCGCTTCCTCGGTGGAAGCCGTAAGGGAAGAGGAGAAGGGTAAAAAAGCGGATCCCGAACCTGTCGGCGCGGCCGAAACGGAGCGGGAGGATAAGTCCTCGGCTTCGGAAAAGGCTGAAGACCCCGCGCTTACCTGCGCTAAAATCCAGCGAGCCACCGCTTATCTCACCGACGTACTCAAGAAGCTTGGCATGGAGAACTTCAGCATCACGCCCGTAAAGCGCGGCGAAACGGTGGTATTGGATATAGAGGGCAGCGACCTGGGCGTTGTTATCGGAAGAAGAGGGGAAACTTTGGACGCTATTCAGTATCTGACTATACTTGCGGGCAACAGGGGCGAAGAAAATTACTGCCGCTTAAGCATAGACTGCTGCGGTTACCGCGAGAAGCGGAGAGAGGCGCTGGAAACCTTGGCGGTTAAGACCGCGAAAAAGGTGCTTAAGGCGGGAAGACGTATCACTCTGGAGCCTATGAATCCCTATGAGCGCCGGATAATTCACAGTAAGGTGGCGGAAATGGAGGGAGTAAGCAGCCGTTCCATGGGCGAGGAGCCTTTCAGAAAGGTGGTTATCAGCGCCAACGAGCCTCACAGAGGCCCCAGAAGATCGGGAGGAAACAGAAACGGAAGCTATTCCACCGATTCCTATAAGCGCAGCTCCGGTTTCTCCACTTCCTTTGAAAGAGAATACAAGAGGAAGGACGCGCCCGCTGTCGAGGCTTCCGAGTATTCCGAAGAGACGGTGGAGCTGGAGAAGAGCGTTAGCCTTTACGGAAAAATAGAGCTTTAAAAGGATCTGTTCGGTAAATCTCCTTTTGGGAGAGAAACCGTGGTTTTAATACTATTTTCACATTAAAAAGATCGGATAATTCAGCGGATAATTTGAAATTATACTAATAACCATTTTGACACAGGATAAAATCAAAGTCAAAATGGTTATTACTCCCAAAGCACTATTAACCGATTAAAAACCATTTATCCAATTTTTAATCGGTTAATAGTATTAGTATCAGTATATCGTAAAAAGGACTGCAATCATTTTCCTTTTGGGAATGATTGCAGTTCGCTTTTTTAAGGGATTTTTAATACTATTTTCAAATTAAAAAGATTGCAAAATTGAGCGGATAATTTAAAATTAGTATAAGATCCTGTCCGAGTAGGAACGGCGGGCGGTTTTTTCGGGGGATTTTGACGGGGACAAGGGAAATTCTCCGATAAGTTCGGAAAAATTTCTTGATTTAAGTTTACGGGGGTGAAAGTTTTTTTGGGGGCGGGTCAGGGTTTTAAGGAGGCTTTTGATGTGGCTTTCAATATGGCGAGCGAGGCGAAATAGGCGAGGACTACGCTTATCAGGTCTTTGATGAGATAGGGGGCGGAGACCAGTAAAAATGATTCTATAAAGCCGTTGGAGGTGAGCAGAGAATAGTGGAGGACTCCGAAAAAGTGAAGCACCGCAAGTCCCGATATACCCAAGAGGATTTTTATCGCTTTTTTTCCGGAGGATATTCCGCTTAGAAAGGCGAAGGGGAGAAAGCCGTAAATGAATCCGCCGGTAAAGGAGGCGAGACAGGCGACTCCGCCTTTAAAGCCGGTAAAAACGGGGATTCCCACCGCGCCCAAGAGTATGTATACCAGAATGGCGGCCGTACCTTTTTTCGCGCCGAGGCAGTAACCGCACAGAGCCACCGCAAAGGTCTGGAGAGTGGCGGGAACCTGTGAGGGCATGGGGATCGCTATTTGTGACAATATCGCCGTTGCGGCGGCAAAGAGGGCGATCATCACCAGATCCGTTGTTTTGATTTTTGTTTTTGCGTTTTCTTTCATTCTTTGTCCTTTCTTTGTGATTATTGAAGTACTACCGATATTTCGCCGGAGTTCAGAGCCAGACGGCCTTCTTCGGATTCGACTATAAGCCGTCCTTTCATATCTATGTCCACCGCTTTTGCTTTATGGAGGCGGTTTTCTTTTGTAAATTCCACCTCCCGTCCGAGTACAAGGGAGCGGGATTTGTAATCGGCTATGTTTTCCTCTCTTGTTCTTCCCAAACATTTGAAAAGGAATTCGGTCACTTTTGCGGCAAGCTTCGCTCTTTCAATTGGGGCATTTACGGAGCCCGCCTTTTTTTCAAGGCCGTCGGGAAAAAAGGAGGTGGTTATGTTTATGCCTATTCCCACCACTATACTGTCCATTCTTCCCGCTTCGTAGTCGAAGGTGGCCTCGGAGAGGATTCCGCATATCTTTTTAGCGTCCAAATATACGTCGTTGACCCATTTTATCAGAGGACTTTTTTCGGTAAGCTCTTCTATGGCCAGACATACCGCGCATCCGGCGCAGATTGTTATAAGATCGGCGTCGCAGCCGTCAAGAGCGCGGTTCAGGATCAGGCTCATATAGAGACCCGTCCCGGAAGGTGAGTAAAAGCTGTTCCCGCGTCTTCCTCTTCCGCAGGTTTGTTCCTCCGATATTATGAGAGTACCGTTTTTCGCGCCGTCGGCGGCTTGCTTTTTTGCGAAGGTGTTGGTGCTGTCCACCGTTTTTAAGACCTTTATTTCGTTTTCGCGAAGTTCTTCGGGGAGATAAAGGCGAATCCGCTCCGCCGACAGGAGATCGCCTGAATCCAGAAGCCTGTAGCCTTTCCCTTTTTCCGCTTCGATACGGTATCCGTCGCTGTTAAGGCTGTTTATTCCTTTCCATACGGCGGTGCGGCTTACTTTAAGCTTATCCGCAAGCGTTTGCCCCGACAGCTCGCGGCCGCCGCTTTCTTCGAAGATTTTTAGGAGGGATTCTTTTACGGTCATTTTTTGCTCCTTTTTTGGATATTTTTTATCTTATGGGAAGGTGGGATTTAGGAGGTTTTTACTGTTGGGGGGGAAGGGTTTATATCAAAAGTCAATTCATTTATACAATGCTTTTTTTGCACGAGTCGTGCAGAGCCGCTCCCGCGGGGGGGCTTAAGGTGACACCAAAGGTGGGGAGAAGGTGAACAGGCTTCGCAATGTCGTTTTGCTTTATAATGCGGTTTCTTTTATCGTAAATTTACTTTGTCGGCGAAGCCTGTCCACCACTCTCTCCCCCTTAGGTTTCACCTTAGGAATCCCTTCCCCCCTCTGGGGGTTTTATTGTCAATATAGGTTTCACTCGGGGGAGAATATTGTTTCGATGATTGCTATTATCGTATGTTGTATTTTGCTCTTGGGTTAGTTCTTTTATATAACTGTTCCTATGAAAACCTGATCTTTGAAGAGTGGCAAGTAAGCTTTATTACGCGTTTATTAAAGATGTTATAGTTGTCGCTTTTTGTTTTTTATTGTCCGTTTCTGTTCATTAGTATAACATAAACAAGCACTTTTGTCAACCTTTTTTGGGGAGAGGTTAACAGGTTTTTTTGTTTTGGAAAATATTTTACTTTTTTGTATTGACTTTTACACTTTATTTTGATAAAATACATATTGGCAAGGCTTTGGAAATATCTTTGATTTTAAATAAACAATGAAAGGAAAAATGTGAATGAATATCAACGATAAGAATAAATCCAAGGATTTTGATTTTTTGTTTAACGCCATTCTTAAGCTTGAGACGGTGGAGGACTGTTACAATTTTTTTGAGGATCTGTGCACTATGCAGGAGCTTATCTCCATCGCTCAGCGGCTGAGGGTGGCCAAGCTTCTCACCGAAAAGAAAATATACAACGATATCGTTAAGGATACGGGAGCTTCCACCGCGACTATAAGCCGAGTTAACCGCACGCTCAATTACGGGAACGGGGGGTATACGCTGGCTTTCGACCGTATGGAAAAGTCGGAGGGCAAGGATTCCTAAATGAGCTATGAGGATTTTTCGCTTTTTTACGACAGGCTTACCGAAAATGTGGACTATGTGGGTTTGGTTTCCCGTTACTCGACAACGCTCAGGCGATACGGATTAAGGGGAGCAGGGGAAGAGCTTCTGGAGCTGGGCTGCGGGAGCGGTAATGTGAGCCTGCTCTTAAAAAAAGAGGGATATAGGGTGACGGGGTGCGACCTGTCTCCCGATATGTTGGCCGCGGCGGCGGGGAAGGATCCGAAAATACGGTGGCTTTGTACGGATATGTCGAAGCTGGCTTTCGGGGAGGAATTCGACTTTGCGGTCTGCGCTCTTGACGGAATTAATCATCTTAAGAGCAGAGAGAGTATTTTTGAGACTTTTCGGGGGGTATATAAGGCGCTTAAGCCCGGTGGGGTGTTCGCCGCTGATATGAATACGATTTATAAGCACACCGACGTGTTGGGGAACAACGCGTTTGTTTTTGATTATGAGGGATTGTACTGCGGTTGGCAAAACGAGCTTGAGGAAGGGGATCCCTTGTATCGGGTAGATATGTTCTTGGATTTCTTTCGGGAGAACGGGGACGGGAGCTATACGCGATTCGTGGATTCCCTCAGCGAGATAGCGGTTTCGCCGGAGGAAACGAAGGAAATGCTTGAAGAATGCGGTTTTGAAGTGTGCGAGATAGGGGAGTATATGACGGGGATCAAGCTGTCTGAGGCTCCGAGGGCGGAAAAGTTTATGTTCGCCGCAAGGAAAAAGGTTAGGAAGGAGATACTTTAGTATGGGAAAGCTGGTAAGGGCACTATCCGCCGACGGGAGCGTACTTTGCAGCGCGGTGGACGCTACGGACATATGCAACGAGATAGTTAGGATACATCGGCCGTCTCCCGTGGCCACCGCCGCTATGGGCAGGCTGGCGGCGGCAGGGGCGCTTATTGGGGCGCTTATGAAGGAAAAAGAGGACGCGCTTACGCTTAGACTGAACGGCGGGGGACCCGGAGGGAGCATAGTTTGCGTTTCCGACTATATGGGAAACGTGCGCTGCTGCTGCGACAATCCGACGGCCGATCTTCCTCTTAAGGCCAACGGGAAGCTGGACGTGGGCGGCTTTGTGGGAAAGGACGGATTTCTGGCGGTTATACGCGACCTGGGGCTTAAGGAGCCGCATGTTACCCAATCGCCGATTATTTCGGGGGAGGTAGCGGAGGATATTACCTCTTATTACGCCATAAGCGAACAGATTCCCACGGTTTGCGCCCTTGGAGTGTTGGTGGACAGGGATCACAGCGTTAAGGCGGCGGGGGGGTATATTATACAGCTGGTGCCGCCGATTAACGAGGCCGCGATTGACTTTATAGAGAACAACATAAAAGGAATGCAGAGCGTTACGGAGCTGCTCACAGAAGGGAAAGGTGCGGAGGAGATAGCGCTTATGGGGCTTAAGGGTCTTGAGGGGGAGATACTGGACAGCTGGGAATGCGGTTATCAATGCAGGTGCAGTCGGGAGAGGACGGAGAGAATGCTTGTCAGCTTGGGGAGGAAGGAGCTTCTGGAGCTGGCGGAGGACGGAGGGGAAAAGACGGAGGTGTGCTGTCAGTTTTGCGGGAAGAGGTATTATTTTACGGCGGAAGAGTTAAAGGGGCTGGCGGGAGAGTGAGTTTTCGAGATAAATGGGGGAATTCTGCTTTCAATGAGCGACTTCGGAGAGTTTGGGCGTTTTTTGTCGGGTGTGATTTTTAAAATGTGTTCAGAAAATGACACTTAATTCGACCACAAAGACAAACGTTAGAAGCTGCGAAGCAGGGCTCGGGATAAAAGCAATTTTACGGTATAAACCCGCCAAATCTCGTTTTGAAACGGATTTGGCGGGTTTATACCGTAAGTTTTTTCTTTTTATCCCGAAGCGACGGCTTCGCCCGCTTCTAACGTCCCGTTTTACGCGACAAACTTATAATCTTGTTTTTTCTACTCTCACCTTGTAGCAGTGGGACTTTGTCCCACACCCTACTTCCTTTTTGGAGCCCAAAAAGGAAGCGAAAAAAGTAATCCGCGGCTTCACCGCTTTTTTAGTTTTTTTGCTCCTTAAAGCGGCGCTTTCGCCCTTTAGAATATGTTCTCATTTTTTCCTTTTTTTCGTTCTTTTAGCCGGATCCGCTTTTCCTATTGCGGCTCTGAGCGCCCTCATCTCCTCCGCCGTCAGATCCTTATACTCCCCCGGCCTAAGCATACCCAACTTAACCCCGCCCACACTTGTCCTTTTAAGCCTCGAAACACTTAACCCCGCTTTTTCGCACATTTTTCTTATCTGTCTGTTTTTCCCCTCTTTTATGACAAACTCCAGAACGGTTCTCCCGCTCTCCGCCGTAATGACGTTTATAACGCAGGGCTGGGTAATAACCCCGCTGTCTATCTCCATTCCCACCGACATCAGCGCAATCTGCTCGTCGGTCACCTTTTCGGGTATTGTCACTCTGTAAGTCTTGGCCACATGTTTTTTTGGGTGCATTATATCATTGGCGAAATTCCCGTCATTGGTGAGCAAAAGAAGCCCCTCGCTGTTTTTATCCAGTCTTCCTATAGGATACACCCTTTCGTCTATGCCCTTAAGAAGGTCGGTGATAAGCTTATCCGAATGGGCGTCCTCCATAGATGTGAGGTACCCTCTGGGCTTGTACAGCTTTATATACCTTAGCGCTTTCGCTTCGGTATCTATTTTTTCTCCGCAAACGGTCACCGTATCCTTTTCGGTGTCGGCCTTGTCTCCCACTTTAACCGCCTTGCCGTTCACCCTCACTAAGCCCTTTTCTATCAGCTCTTCCGCCTTTCGCCTTGAACAGTATCCGCTGTCGGATAATATTTTCTGAAGTCTTTTTTCCATATATAAAATTCCTTTTTATTATTTTTCGCAATTTTTTGTATAAAACAGTCGAAAAAAAAACGATTATTACGGACAAGAAAATCCTTACTTGCTCATATGCTGTACAAACTTTGATAAAGGAAGGAACTGATACCGTGAAAAAGCTTATCCGATCCGCTTTATGTTTTTTGGGAGCACTGACCTTGCTTTCTTCGGAAGTCGCCGCCGTTTCTCCCGACTTTTCCGTATCCGCCCTATGCGCGGTGGTGATAAACGCCGACACGGGGAATATAGTATATGAGAAAAGCGCCTTCGCTCAGCGAGCCATGGCGAGTACCACCAAAATAATGACCGCGCTTTTAACGATAGAAGCGGGGGACCTGGATACAAAATTCACCGTGGACAGCTACGCCATTCAGGTGGAAGGCACCTCAATGGGCTTAAGTCAGGGGGATATAGTGACCCGCCGCGCTCTTCTCTACGGCATACTTTTGCCCTCGGGAAACGACGCCGCCAACGCCGCCGCGGTTAGCGTAAGCGGTTCTATTGGAAAATTCGTGGAGCTTATGAACAAAAAAGCGAAGGAATTGGGTCTGACCAACACCCATTTCGCCAATCCTTCCGGACTCGACGCGGAGGGGCACTTCACCACCGCCTACGACCTGGCAATGCTCACAAAAACCGCTCTCGAAAACCCCGTTTTCGCGGAAATCTGCCGCTGCGCCGACGCTCAGGTGGAGTTCGGCAACCCGCCGTACCTGCGACGTCTGGCCAATTCCAATAAAATGCTTTGGCAATACGAGGGCTGTTACGGCGTAAAAACGGGCTTTACCGACAACGCCCGCCGCTGTCTTGTTTCGGCGGCGGAGCGCAGGGGGGTAAGGCTTATCTGCGTCACTTTAAACGCGCCCGACGACTGGGAGGATCACCGAAAAATGCTCGACTATGGTTTTGAGCAGGTGAAAAGAACCGAAGTGGTGCTTCCCGCACCCGTCACTCTTCCCGTTATAGGCGGCAAGTTGGATAAAGTCCCCCTTGCCCTGAGCGACACGGTAATATTGCCCCTTTCACAGGACGAAATAAAATCCGTATCCTTTGAGATAAGCACGGAGCCGTTTCTTTACTCCGGCTTTGAAGCGGGGAAAAAGACGGGAAGCGTGGAAATATACCTTGACGGGGAATTTATAAGAAAAGTCGATCTTATAACCGCCGAGGGCGTGGGACGGGAGGAGGAAACGCTTAATTTCTTTGAAAAGTTTTTAAAATTTTTGAGACTGTTTTTCTTCGGTTAATCCTCGCCGCTTGTATTCTCGTTTTCATTTTCGGAAGTGTCGGGCTTCTTCGCGAAAATATCCTTTACCTTTGCCACTATTCCGGGAACGCCCTCTATAAGACTGTCCACGGGGCTGTCCTTTGCGCCCAGCTCAAGCATTTTAACGTCCCCGTCCCTTGTGATAACTATAAAGGCCTGGGGCTTAATGGAAATACCCGCGCCCGAGCCGCCCGCAAACACCTCCTTGGGTACGTTTGCGGGAATGTCCGAGCCGCCCGCCACAAAACCGAAGGAAACCTTGGATACGGGTATTATAACCGTACCGTCGGGAGATTCCACGGGTTCGCCTATAATGGTGTTAACGTCCACCAGCTCGCGAATTTTTTCCATTGATGTGCTCATAAGTCCTTCAAGATGCTGTGCCATAATTTTTTCCTTTCTTTCAGACGGTTATCCGCCCGTTTTACGTTTATTGTCGCTAATTTTCGTTTATTTGCGTTTACTTGAAAATATATTTTAAGCCGCCTTTTGCGGTGCGCTGCCGTCGGTCTCTTCGCTCGCGGCGGTAATATTCTTTAGTTCGCCGTAAACCGCCGCCGCGCCCCATATGCCGCTGTGCAAAAGCGTGGAAAGTCGGAGCTTTACCGTGGCTTTAGCGTAATATTCGCTTTTTTCCAGCGCGAAATCCGCTTTTATATCGATCTTCTCCGCTTTAAAGTTGATCATGCCGTCCAGAAACGCCGCAAGCCCGTTTACCGCCGCGCAGTGTACGCCGTAGCTGATTGCGGTTTTCGCCGCGTCCTCTCCGCCCACCGTTATGTCCGCGTAAACGCCGGTGACCCGTATTTTTTTAAAGAGCCTTTTAACATGAGGCTTTGCCTTGCCCCATATTCCGAATATAAGCTCCGGTGTTATCTTGGATTTTTTCTTTTGTTTTTTCTCCTCCGGCCGATTCCGTGTCATATCCTTTTCCTTATTCATATCCTTTTCCGCCGAGGGTAAGGGCTGTTCCGATTCTTTTGTTTCGGGAGAATTGGTCTTTCCCGCCGCCGAAGAGCGTCGCTTTTTTTCGGCTACGTGCTTTCCCTGCTTTTTGGCCTTTTTATCCTCTCGGCGTTTTTTCTTTTCAGCCTTACGCTTTTTCTTTTTTTGCTCCCTCGGGGACAAAGGGTCTTTGGCAATGGTAAAAAACAAATATTTTATCTTGAATTTAAAAACTTGATCATATTCCAGCTCGGCGGTGATCGAAGACGCCAACAGGACGAAAATCAAAAGGGTGATCGCCGCTATTATTATAAGCGCAGTCAAATCAGCGTCTCCTTTCTGTGATTTCTGTTTTCGCTATCCTCGTCTTGATATCGGCTGAGTATTGCTTTTAAAACCGTGGGCTTGGCGTTTCGGCTCTATTCCTCTTCGCCGTCCATTTCATAAGTATCAAGCTGTCCCGCCAGTCTCTCCGCCTGTTCGTCTATCTCCCTTTGGTCGATTCCGTCCATATCGTCAAGACTCATCTGCCCCTCCTGTACGGGCAGCGGAGGCAGCTCTTCGAGACTTTTCAGTCCGAAGCACCTTAAAAACGTTTCCGTGGTGCGGTAAGCTATCGGTCTTCCCGGAAGCTCAAGCCTTCCCGCTTCCTCGATAAGCCCCTTTTCAACTAAAGTGTTGACAACTCCGGAGCTGTCTATACCTCTTATCTGCTCCACAAAGCCTTTAGTTACGGGCTGGTTATAGGCTATAACGGCAAGACATTCCAAAGCCGCCTGTGAAAGGGGCGTCTGTTTATGGGTATCCAAAGCCGATTTTACATAGGACGCCAGTTCCTCCTGGGTGGAAAGCTGAAACGCGTTACCTAATCTGATTATCCTTAAGCCGCTTCCTATTACCGAATAACGGCGTTCAAGCTGAGCCAGTATTTTGGCGGTGGTGTCCGTATCTATTCCCGACGCCTCCGACAGCTTTTCCAGGGTTATCGGATCGCCGTAAGCGAAAAGTATCGCCTCCACTATCGCCATTCCTTCTACTATTTCCATTAAATCACATTTTCCTTTTTTACCTTAACCTGATTTTCCTCTTAGAACCTGTTTTTATATTTTTATGAGTCCTCGTTCTCGAAACTCACTCGGTTTCTTTTAATACGCTCCGCCCTGTCCGTGGGATTGTATTCCAACCACTCATTGTCCTCGGAAATATTCACGTATCCGTATTTGGAAAGCTCCAGGAGCGCCAGGAAGGTTGCCACCTGCTCCGAACGGTTCTGTCCCGCGTACAGGCTTCTCAGCTCTATTCCGCCGCCCTTTTTTATTTTTTTCAATACGTACAGTATTTTGGTGAATACCGTGACATAGCTTTTCGCCACGATAGGCTTCATGGACGGCGGCCGCGCGTTGAATTTGGCCATGGCCACACGATCGGTCATAGAGGCCACGGCGGCGTAAAGCTCATAAGGATCGTGATTAAGCTTATAGGTGAAATCCGTTTCGATTTTCAAGGGGTCTCTTACGAATATCTCCGTTCCCTTCCACTTTTCCTTAAGCTTTTCCGCAATAACCTTACATAATGCGTATTCCACCAGCGTACCCTCCAGCTCCTTTTTAAGCTGTTCCGCTTCGTGTTTTGGGAGCAGGGCGGAGGATTTTATAAGAATAAGATGAGCGGCCATTTCCATAAATTCTCCCGCTATCTCCATATTCGCTTCCTGCATTTGCTCCAGATAAAGCAAAAACTGTTCCAGAAGGACGGATATCTCTATATCTCTTATATTAAGCTTATGCTTTTGTATCAGGGTAAGCATAAGGTCGAGAGGACCCTCGAACACCCTAAGCTTAAAATTCAGTTCCTGCATTTTTTATACATCTACACTCCCATAAAAAATTCCACATAGCCGGTGGCGTAAGACAGCCCCTTGGATATCCATACCGAAAGAAAGCTCATGGGTATGCTGAATACCCCGAACAGGAACAACAGCATTATAACCATCATAATGACCCTTTCGTATTTCATTATCCTGATAAAAAGCTTGGTGGGCAGGAAGGCCATAAAGAAACGCGATCCGTCAAAGGGCGGCACGGGAAGAAGATTTAATACGGCAAAATAGATGCTGACGCTCACTATCTGTACCGCTGTGTAATAAAGATACAGCTCCGCGCAGGCGTTGCCCGAGGCAATAACTTCGGTGTTTGAATAATATATAATCTTTTCCGCTATCACGGTAACATAAGCGATAAGAAGATTTGCTAGCGGCCCCGCCAAAGCTATCAGCGCCGTGGCGACGCGGGGCTTTGTCCTTGAGCAGCGAAAGGGGTTAACAGGTATCGGTTTTCCCCATCCGAAGCCGAACAGCACCACCGCCAGAGAGCCCATTATGTCTACATGTAGAAAGGGATTAAGGGAAAGCCTTCCGCTTTTATCCGGAGTAGGATCTCCCAGCGCCTTGGCCGCCCAGCCGTGAGCGCACTCGTGCAGAGGAATTTCCACTAAGATTATTATCAAACAGACAAAGATTTCCACTACTATCATTGCGCTGTTTGCGGTTTGGTTCACAAGGTTTAACACAAGCCCCGCCTTTCCGCTTCTATCGCACCGACGGATATCCGAAAAGCCCCAATTTATACAATCGCTTGGTTTTCGGATATGCCCTTAGCTTCTCAAAACAAGTTATTTTTTTATTATACAACATTTTGGAATAAATTTCAAGTGGTTATGTTTTTTCTCCCTTTTATCTTTCGTGTTGATGAAAGTCCGGTTTTTTTAGTTTTTCGTCAGAATAAGAAACTGTTCCAATAGGAATGGTGTGCGGATTTTCGAGCAAATTTTGTTGATGACAAGGCAAAAATCCGCAGACGTGCAGCTTACGCAATAAGCCCGTCAAGAATTTTTAACGCACGATGTGTTATACCAATCCCTTTTTAAACTGACGTAATACCCACAGTTTAATACTAATCCAACAGTTTAAAGAGGGATTAGTATTAGTCATTTGCCCAAAGTCGGCGCAAGGATGCGCCGACTTTGGGCAAATGACAAAACGCAAGTAAGCGGCAGAATATGCCGAAAAGACGTGCGCCTATTCCTATTGGAACAGTTTCTAACTATGCGCGCAATTATTTGCAACGGATAACTGCCCGATAAAATGGAAGTTGTATCAATCTTTTTTATAAAATACCAACGTCATTTTTTCGTTTATTATTTTAGACTCTCCTGTTTGATAATAGCCCATTTTCTCATATAAATGACAGTTACCTTTTTCCTCCAATACGGTATCCAATTCCCAATCCGAACATCCATGTTTTTCTTCTGCTAATTTTATTGCCCTTTGTGCCAAGCCTCTATTTCTGTACTCCGGCATTACAAAAACAGGTGATATGCGCTTAGCTCTACCATATTCATGTTTATCAACAACCCTTATAGCGCCTACCGCTACATTATCTTCCAGGATAAAATAGTAATAAGTAAATGTTTGATTTAGTCTCCTAATTATCTTGTCTATAGGCTCTGTTGCAGGATTAGTTTCCGTATCTTGATACTTGTCATATAATTCCCGAAAAGCTGTTATTTGCATCTTCCACAACTTTTCCGCCGCTTCACAGCTTATTCTCTCCAGGCTTACTTCCATAATTTTCTCCTCACAAATAAAGATTTATCGCTCTGATTATATAATAATATGTATTTTTCGGCTTCAACCTATGATTCGTCAAATTGCCAGAGTTCTGGGCCGGCAACACGAAAGGCAAAAGGGACTGTTTTTTTCCGTTTTGTCAAAATTATAATATCTCAACAAAATGATTTTCGGATTCAATCCAATATTTTTTATAGATAAAATCTGTATTCTCGCCAAAGTTTAGCTGATACATTCTGAATACAACCTTAAAATCTTTCGGCTGCCACTGTTCTTCATAGGAATAGCAGTATTTCATTCCTACCTTTTTCATAACATTACCGCTTCTCGGATTGTTTTTATCATGCGTTGCCGTAATATATGGCAGCCCGTCTTTTTTTACTTGTTCCGTCACAGCTTTTCCCGCTTCCGTAACAATCCCTTTGTGCCAAAATTCCTTACGCAGCCCATAACCAAAATCGTGGTGTTCTTCCATACTGACATTGATGTAGCCTATCGGAAAATTATTTTCCCTCAAACAAATAGCATACTCATACCCTCGGAGCTGCGCATATTTTGAAGCATATCTTTCCTCATAAAAATTCCTTGTTTCCTCTATATTTTTCATAGGATACCATGGTAAAAATTTATTAGCTTCTTTATCTTTGAGAATAAGGAAAAGAGCTTCCGTATCTTTTTCCGTAAACCTTCTTAAAATCAAGCGTTCTGTTTCCAATGCAGGCGTATTCATCCTCTCTCCCCTCTCAATTTCCCTTTGTGGGCTTAAAAATTATTTAACCCCGATTCTCATTCGGTAACAAAAATCAATATTAAAGCTTTGATCGGAATAAAGGGATTTGATTGTATCGGCAAATTCTTTTATATCCTTTTCTATCATTTCCGGAAAGCGCTTTAAAACAGCCTGAAGACTTCCCTGACTCATAATGAGTCCGATAAAACGCTCGGCTGTGCAATTTTCTCTGTTGGAAAACAGAAGTTCCCGTGAATATCTGAAATAACCGCTGTCGCGTATATTGCTCAAATGATTGTCTTTGCTGTATCTCATAAAGGTGCCGCTTATTTCCTCGACGTTTTTTTCAATATCGGAAATTTTATTGTAAAGCTTCATATACGCCTTTTCGGTCTGCCAAAGGGTTACCGGCGGCCAATCGCAGTCTATTGCGGCAAAAACGCCGACTGATTTTAAAATTCTGTTAATTTCCCTTAATGTTGCCGTGGGTTCCATCCAGTGAAAGGATTGTGAGCAAACGGCAACATCGGCGCAATTATCGGGAAGAGTTGTGTTATCGGCATAAGCCTGTAAAAATTTTACGTTTCCGCCGCTTTTGCCGCGGGCAATTGAGATCATATCTTCGCTCGGTTCAATACCTATCACGTTTTCCGCCGCCGATTTCCAAACTATGGTGGAAAGACCCGTTCCACAGCCTAAATCAACGACGGTTTCCGGTTTTTTGCCGAGGTAATTTGATATTATTCCGATGGGATACTCCGGCACCGATGGACGCGATTTTTCATATATGTCCGCAAAGCCCATAAACCGTTCCGCGTTCTTTTCTTTATTTTCCATTATTTATGTATACCTTCCTGCAATGTTTTTCAAAGTTTTTCCTGCTCTATTACTATTATATCACCTTTGTCAATAGGACACAGAAAAATTTGTATTTCAAAATTGTTTTGTATTACATAAATTAAAATTTTTTTCTCTTGACAGCCTACTCAATATATGTTAAAATAATTTTGAAAAATACAATAAACAAGCGTTCGGATTCAACAAACCGACGCCCGGCGGAAGCCCGAAAAGCGTCCCCCAAAAAAACAGTCTTAAAAACAGGAAAGGAACGGAAAAAGATGAAACGTCAGGACTATATTTCATGGGAAGAATACTTTATGGGGATAGCCCTTCTCTCCGCGCAAAGAAGCAAGGACAGCTCAACTCAGGTAGGCGCATGCATAGTCAGCCGCGATAAAAAAATTATTTCGGTGGGTTATAACGGAATGCCTATCGGGTGCAACGACGACGATATGCCCTGGGAAAGGGAAGGCGAAATGCTTGACACAAAATATGCCTTTGTGTGTCATGCGGAGTTGAACGCCATTCTTAACAACAACGGCGGCTCTTTAAAAGGCACCACTGTTTACACGACTCTTTTCCCCTGCAACGAATGCACGAAAGCCATTATACAGTGTGGGATCAGAGAGGTTGTCTATTTGGAAGACAAATACAGCGATACGGACAGCATAAGAGCTTCAAAGAAAATGATGGATATGGCCGGCGTAACTTACAGAAAATACATATCGGGAGAAAAGGAAGTCGCTTTGAGTCTTTAATATTATGTATACATTAAACAGCCCGCCGAAAACAAATGCGGCGGGCTGTTTTTCAGGATCAATAACGGTTTTCTCTTACGTCGCGTTCATCTCCGATAAGCTCGTTTTTGCGGAAAAACAGTGAAATACACCATACCGCCGCCAGAGCCACTATTATATAGAGAATGCGGCTTATGACGCTGTCGTTTCCGCCAAATGCCCACGCTATCAGGTCAAAACGGAAAATTCCCACTAAGCCCCAGTTAAGGCCGCCTATGAGAAGGATCCAGAGAGCGATTTTATCCATCATTTTTTATCATTCCTTTCTTTTTAAATCCGAATTTATTGAGGTGCCCTACTGTTCTTTAATTATTTGGGTCGGGTTATTTAAATGTTTTTTAATTAAAGAACAGTTTTAGTCATATTATTTGCAGGACAGCCGGCAATATTCTTTGTGCAAAAACTTCAATTTTATTTACATAATTTGTAAATTATTACAAATTAATAAAAAATTTAAAAAACGTATTGACAAATCGTATCGGATGATGTATAATAAATAACGTTGTCGGGAGCTTAGCTCAGCTGGGAGAGCATCTGCCTTACAAGCAGAGGGTCACAGGTTCGAGCCCTGTAGCTCCCACCAATTGGTCCGGTAGTTCAGTTGGTTAGAACGCTAGCCTGTCACGCTAGAGGTCGTGGGTTCGAATCCCATCCGGATCGCCAACGGCGTGACACTGAACCGTAAATTTCCCAATAAAAAGGTGAATCCGAAGAGCCGTACAATTGAACACATTGATTTTCTGTGTAATACGCTCCTGTAGCTCAGTTGGTAGAGCAGAGGACTGAAAATCCTCGTGTCGTTGGTTCGATTCCGATCGGGAGCACCAGAGAGATTGAAAAATCTCTTTACTGCGGATTTAGCTCATCTGGTAGAGCGCCACCTTGCCAAGGTGGAGGTAGCGAGTTCGAGCCTCGTAATCCGCTCCACAATTTACGCTCCCTTGGGGAGCGTATTTTTAAGTTAACCCGGGCTTGTAGCTCAGCTGGGAGAGCGCTGCGTTCGCAACGCAGAGGTCGAGGGTTCGAGCCCCTTCAGGTCCACCACATTGAAACCGCTTAAACAAAGGCCTTAAGCGGTTTTTCTTATGTTTGCAATTCAATGAAAAAAGGTTAAAATCGGTTAAAAAATTGTAAAAATGGGGGCAGTTATGGGGGTAGTAAAAAATAAAAACAGCCTTGCTTCGATTACGAAACAAGGCTGTTTTTCATGTCAGCAGTTTACCCACTGCCTGTCGCACCAACAAGACTTCCCATTATACAAGATTTCCGCCCAAGTATACCTGCCGTTCTTAACGGTTTTTCCCGTCATCTTAACCTCCGTCCCTTTGGGCAATTTGGTTATAATCTTTCCGCTTATACTCGCCGTTTCCCTAACATTAACAGGCGCGTTTGTTTTCCCTTTAACATAG
>CATLBH010000023.1 GCA_949878745.1 uncultured Ruminiclostridium sp.
TTTCCCTCACTCGAAAAAGTTGTTGATAGACTTTGCAATACAATTTGTTCTTTGTCCAAATTTACAATAAAAAGTATTACTGGTAGAGATTGGATTTTATCGTGTTTTTAAATGGTTATTAGTATTATCGGAAATCGATAGTGGCAATTTTTATAAACTGTATAATGTCGTTAAAATTCGACAAAACGTAAAAAGATAAGCTTTTCAAATCATCTGTACTTTAAAAAATATTATAGACGATATATTTACGGCGAATTATGACAAAAATCGGTACAAGTTTAATTTTAGGACAAAAAACCATTATTATTCCTCGTCCTCCTCCTCGTCCTCCTCTTCGTCGTCATCGTCCGTCTCGCTGTCGTCTCCTATAAAGGCGGCTCTTGAATAGGAGGAATTTTCGAACAGTACGTCCGCAACCGTTTCCAACAGGCTTTGGTACTGCATCTTCTTAATCCATTGTTTGGGCAGTTTTTTTCTTCCGTACCAGACGCCGAGTATTCCTCCCGTTATCGCTCCGCAGGCCGCGCTGTCTCCGTCGTGATTGGCGGAAAGCTCTATGGCGAAGCGGAAGTTGGTCTGGTGGACTATGGCGCTGTATACTGCTATGGCAAGACAGGAAACGGCGCTGAAGCCGTCACCCAGCTCCGCTATACCGTCCAGAGGATCCACGTCTTCGTTGGCGGCCAGATCTATCGCCGCCTGGAGCATATTGTAGGTGTTTTCGTTGTTGGGATATGCCGCGAGAAGAGCCATGGCGTTGTTTATCGCCTCGTCTACGGATTTATCCGTCATCAGCTCCGCGACTATGGCCGCGTATACGCCGCAGGGAAGATATCCGTCCGGGTGAGAGTGGGTTATGGCGCCGATATCGCAGCCTATTCTGAAAGCCATATCGGGACTTTGTCCGTAAAACAGACCCGCCGACGTAACGCGTTTTACCGCTCCTGCGTCTTTGTTGTTGTTTACGCGCTTGCCTAAGGTTCCGTAACCGTTGTTTTTGGCTTCGAGAAGCGCGTCTATATTTATGTCGTTAAGCCGTCTGGAGCGTCCCAGCCCCTTTGAGCGCAGAAGCGAGGACATATTGGGGTTTTGCTTTTTATCGAAAAGCCATTCGTATTCGGGGCCTGCGATGGTTTTGGTCTGCATATAAAGCCACATCTGATAGGAATAAAAAACATAATTGGCTACCGAAGCGTTTTCGTCCGAAACATGCTCGTTCTGCGCCCAAAGAATTCCATCGGCCGTGAACAGGGACATCTGTGTGGCTTCGGTAAAAAGGGCGGTTTTTGTTTTTCTGTTAACGGCAAGCTCCATTGCGCCTTTTTTCTCAAACGTACCGCATATTTCCTCGAAGTTAAGTTTCATAAGGGGATAGCCGAAGGCGTCGCCGATGGCGCTTCCTATTATGGCCCCTTCAAATTTATCCATATATTTTTCGGATTTGTTCATCTTTTCTACTCACCTGCACAAGTGCGGTTCCTTTCTTTCATATAAATAAGTTTTATGATCAACGCTTGGTCAAGGGTTTGACGTTCTTTTCCTTTATATCCGCTTTTTGTTTTTTGGCGCGGTGATTGGCTTCGGTTTCGGTCATTTTTTCAAGCTCGGGAGTGGAATAGGGAATTCTCGGCGTATAATGCCAATCGTGCGTACTTTCGGCGTTGTATATGCTTCTGCAAAAAACGGGAGAGCCTACCATGGCCAGCAAGTGTTCCAGATAATCATAGTATACCCCAGGAGTCAGCACCGTACGCGGAGCGGTAGTATCGGTACAGGCTTTTCTCACTATTCCGTCCACCATCATAACACAGTTGGAGGTGACCGCGAAATAGGTTTTCATTTTTCCGCTTTTGAATTTATAGAAGTTGGAGCCGGTGCAGTTCCACATCTTGCTCCCCCAATCGAATACGCTTTCGCCCTTTGCTCCGGGATTTTCCTTAACCATATTGCTCAGAGGTGGATCCCAGGGGTAAACCATTTCCTTTATTTTGGCGATTTCTTCTTTTACCGCCTGTTTTTGTTTTTCGCTCAGTCTGAAGCCGTAGCTGTATATTTCTCTGGGGGTGGCGGTTACATAAAATCTTACATAAGGCTCTTTTTTCGCCGCTATGAAAATTCCGTCCCCCACGCCTCCGAAAAGGGATACCGTATCGAGATCGTATGAGCCGTAGGAAAGGACTTCTCCCTCGAAGCATATGTCGCAGTGCCCCAAGGTGCCCAAACCCTTTTCGCTCACATGGATCATTACCTCCATATCCGGCGGCTCTTCGGTTTCCTTTCCCGCAGGGTAGAAGGTCATAAGCTCTTTTTTTGCGTTTTCGGGATCGAGTATGTTTTTTCTCCGTCTGGACTTGAGATTTAAAAAGGGAAGTAGTGTGGATAGCAGCGCGGGCATCGGCATGGTGACCTTTTTCGTGAATTTGCATCTTATTTTTTCGGGGAGACACTGGAACACGAAATCCGACAGCAGAAACGCGCCGTAAATCACGCAGTAAATACCCGCCACCACCAAAAAGCTTCTTTTCCCCATACCCGGAACGAATATCATTAGAACGCCGAAAACGATAAAGAATAGGAACAACAGAAGCTCCTTAAACCGTCCGGGCACATTGTCACGGCGGTCTATCACGTAATCCACAATCTTTATCAGCGCGTTTACGAGAATATACGCGGTAAAAACGATATAAATCGGGACATAGCCGAAGGCCGGAAGCATCATTACGAATATTCCCGACAATACGTTGAAAAATCCGCCGAACAGGACGTTTCCAACAGCGGCCTTTGAAAGGGTCTTTCTTTTTAGCGCCGCCGACAGTATAAGTCCCGCGCCCTGAACCGTTATCACGCCGCCGCATATGAGGGAGGCAACGTGAAGCACCACGTCTCCCGCCGACAGGGTGTAAATCCCCGCCGCGATTATAATAGCGCCCGTTATCAGGCATACAAGAGGGTAAAGCTTCGAGTTTTTGTTCATTAAAATTCTCCGTATGAACGGATATCGTTTAAGTAATATCTAAGCAGTATCTGACGGTTTTCGGTTTTTCCGTTTGATATAAACCGCTTGTGTTAAATCGGTCCGACTTTTCGTTTTTACTTGTGATACCGTCTGTTATTGATAATAGTATACGCTCTGTATATTTGCTCCATCAGCATTACTCTCGCCAGCTGGTGGGGAAAGGTCATTTTAGACATGGAAAGCTTACGGTGAGAGGATATTTTCAACTTTTCCGAAAGTCCGTAGGAGCTTCCTATTATAAATACAGCCGTTCCGAATCCGCTGAGGGCGGCTTTTTCAAGTTGTTCGGCAAATTCCGTACTGTTTTTTTGCTCCCCCTCTATACAAAGAGTATAAATATACGCACCCGCTGGCAATTTTTTAATAAGCTTTTGCCCTTCTTTTTCAAGGGCAAGGGCTACTTCCGTTTCCGAAGGGTCGTCGGACAGCCGCTCCGCTTCTATTTCCTCCACGGTAATGCGGCAGAAGGCGGACAGTCTTTTTTCGTATTCCTTACAGGCTTCTTTCAGGTAATTTTCCTTGAGTTTTCCTACGCAAAGTAATATTATATTCATATTAAACAATTTGTCGAATTTTGTAAAGGGTTGGATTTATTCACGGTTAGATTTATCCGGGGTATTGTATTAGCGGCCGGCGTTTTTTCTCCTGCGGAGTCTTTCGTTCCGTCTTGCCTCCTGTATCAGCTTTCTGCGTCGTATGGTCATAAGCACGATATTCAGAAGGATACAGGCGAGCAGCAGCATCAGCAGCGGTGAGAACCATGAGGTTTCGGTGAGCGATTTCGCTCTGTCGGCAAGATAGGCGATCTGTGAGCGTTCTATGGATTTCGCCGCCACCAGATCCACGGTTTTTACCACCTCGCCTTGGTACACAATATCCATTTTTCCCAGTATTTCTCCCTTTTTTACGGGAGCAATTACCTCGTCGAAAAGCAAGGTTCTTTTTCTTTGAACGGGGCCGTTTTTATCCTCCGCCAAATCGGAGGGGATAATGGTGGTGAAGTCGGAATCGGCCACAAGCTGTATACGATCCTCTTCTCCCTGAAGCACGTCAAGCTCGGTGCATATCTCTCCCTTGGATATTACTTCCTGATAAATAAAGCTTTTATATGCCCATTCGTATAAATTGTAATGATCCAAAGCACTGTATTGATACTGTTCGCCGGAATCGTTGAAAAAGGGAGCCTGCATTGTAACAAGAAGGTAGGTGTAACCGTTTTTCTGAGCGGTGGTAACAAGGCACCGTAAGCCGGGGTGAGTTCCCGTTTCGTCGTAGTATTCGTTAATGCTCCCCGTTTTTATGCCGTGAACGTATTCCAGGTAAAAATCGGAGCTGGGTTTTATAAGCTGGTTAGTGGTGAACATGGTATATCCCTCGGGATTATGAACGTTGGGCGGAAAGTCGTAGCTGTAGGTATCGCATATCTCCATAAAGCCGGGAACGCGGTCGTAGGCGTATCTTGAAATAAGGTACATATCGTAGGGGGTGGAGTAGTTTTCCGGCTCCCAGAGACCGTGGGCATTTGAAAAATGAGTGCCAGTACAGCCCAACCGCTTGGCGGTGGCGTTCATTAGGGCGGTAAAGTTCTCTATGCTGCCGCACAGGTTAAGGGCGAGTATGTTGGCGGCTTCGCAGGCGGAAACCAACATAAGGGCGTAAAGGCAGTCGCGGTAGGTAAGATTGGTTTGTCCCGCTTCAAATGCGGCGTCGGAGACTCCCGCTTTATTGGGATCGCCCTCCCAGAACTCGTTTGTGGAGTCATAGCCTACCCTTACCGAGGAATCCAAGTCGGGACAATTTTCAAGCACCACTATCGCCGTCATTATTTTGGTGATGGAAGCGGGGTAAAAACGTTTGTTCTCGTTTTTGGCGTAAATGACCACGTCGGTGTCCAGATTTACCATATAAACTCCTTCGCTGTAAATCTTGTCAACCACGGGAACAAAATCCGCACTTACGGTCAGGTGGGTCGAAAATTGTATGATAAAAGCAAAAATTAACAGAAAAGCTAAAATGCTCTTATTTTTTTTAACATATCGCATATGGACAAAACTCCTTTTTTAGGGTATAATATAAGTCGAGGCTTTTTCGGTATACATACCCGATTCCGATCAAGCCGTTATAGCTGATACTATTATACCAAATCGGAGGGAAAAGTTAAAGCCCTAAATTGAAAATTTATGAAAAATTTCACAATTCCTGTAAAAATCACGATGTTCATCTCAATTTTATATATGAACAAATATAGAAAAAGAAAGGAAAACACAAAAAATGGAAAAGGACTATTTGTTTGACACCAAGGTGATACAGTCGGGGTACGACGGGGATCCCGCTACCCATTCAATGGTGCCGCCCCTTTACATTACCAACGCCTACTCTTTTGACAGCACCGAACACGCGAAGCGCCTGTTCGAGCTGTCGGAGCCGGGGAACATTTACAGTCGTCTCCAGAATCCCACCTGTGAGTTTTTCGAGAAGAAGGTTGCCGATCTTGACGGGGGAGTGGGGGCGCTGTCCTTCGCTTCGGGGCATGCGGCCATTTTCAACACCGTGGTCAATCTCTGTCAGGAGGGGGACGAGGTGGTAAGCTCCATAAACATTTACGGCGGCGCGGTGAATATGCTGGGGGTATCGCTGAAAAGGCTGGGAATTAACGTAAAGTTTGTGGATCCCGACGATTTTGAGGCATGGGAAAAGGCCATTACGGACAGGACAAGACTTTTGTTCACCGAGATAGTGGGAAATCCCAACGTGAACGTCGCCGATCTTGAAAAAATAGCGGAGATCGCTCACAGTCACGGCATACCCTTCGCGGCGGACAGCACCTTCACAACGCCTTACCTTTGCCGCCCCATAGAATTCGGCGCGGATTTCGTAATACACAGCGCCACAAAATTCCTGGCGGGTCACGGCACGGTAATGGCGGGGGTGGTAGTGGACAGCGGACGTTTTAAATTTAAGGACAACCCTCGGTTCCCGCTTTACAATGCCCCTGACCCTTCATATCACGGAGTGGTATTCGCCGACTTAGGGGAAAGCGCCTTTATTTTAAGATTAAGAGCGCTTATAACAAGGGATTTCGGAGCCTGTCTCTCTCCCTTTAACGCGTATATGGGAATTATCGGAATCGAGACGCTGTCTCTGAGAATGGCGAGACACTGTGAAAACGCGTTGGCGGCGGCGGAATTTTTGGAGTCAAGGAGCGAGGTGGAAAAGGTCAACCACCCGATGCTCAAAAGCAGCAAATATTATCAGCGGGCGCAGAAGTACATACCCAAGGGAGCGGGAGGAGTTTTCACCTTCGAGCTTAAGGGCGGAAGGGAAGCGGGAGCCAGGTTTATGGATAGCCTTAAGCTTCTTAAAATAGTGGCCAACGTGGGGGACGTAAGGTCTATGGTTATCCACCCCGCCACCACCACCCACTCGCAGCTCACCGCAGAGCAGCTTAAGCAAAGCGGTATAAGCGAAAACACCGTAAGGCTTTCCATCGGTCTCGAGGACAAGGCGGACATAATCGCAGATCTGGAACAGGCGCTCGATAAAACAAAAAGGTAAGGGAGTGAACCGGTTAAAAAATGATACTTATAACAGGCGACACCCATGGAGATATGACAAGGTTTTCGGCAAAGCAGATAAAATCGCTTAAAAAGAACGATACTCTTATTATATGCGGAGATTTCGGCTTTATCTGGGACGGCTCGAAGGCGGAAAAGCACAGGCTTAAGCAGCTGGGGCGCAAAAAGTACAACATACTTTTCGTGGAAGGCGTTCACGAAAATTTCGAGGAGCTTCATAAGTACGAGACCGAGGAATGGTGCGGCGGTATGACCCGCAGGATAAGCGGGAACTTAAGACAGCTGCTTCGGGGTCAGGTCTACGAAATAGACGGGAGAAAGTTTTTTTCCTTTGGCGGCGGCAGGAGCGAGGAGAACGACACGTATCTCAATCCTTCGGACAAGGCGGCGGAAAGCCGATGGCGAATGGAGATACCCACCGACGAGGAGCTGGAGGAGGGATTAAGAAACCTTGAAAAGCACGGGAATCAGGTGGATTACATAGTGAGCTATGAGCCGCCGGCCAAGATAAGCGAGTTTTTAAACCTGGGGAAAACTGACAGGAACCATATAAACACTTATTTTGAACAGATTCGCGAAAAAACCGAGTTTGTCCGCTGGTTTTTCGGAAGGCATCATATTAACAAGCTTATACCGCCCAAGTATTACGCGGTATTTGACGGCGTTGTGGACGCGGAGGAGGACCCCAAGCCCGTAAACGCGCTGAAAAAGGTAAAATAAAGAAGACGAAAGGAAGGAAAAAATAAAATGGCAGGAGAATTCAAGTTTGAAATAACCAAGGAGTTGGGGGTTATTTCGGAAAACTCAAAGGGCTGGCGCAAGGAGTTTAATATGGTCAGCTGGAACGAAAGGGAGCCTAAGTACGATATAAGAGAGTGGTCCCCCGATCATGAGAGAATGGGGAAGGGGGTAAGTCTTACCGAGGAAGAGCTGGCGACTCTGGAGGAGCTTATACGCGACAGGGATTCGGAGGATAGCTTTGAGTAATGCGGTTTCAGAATAATACTGAGGGATAAATCCGGGATTCGGAATGGCTTCGCAAAAAAAGGAAAAAGCGTCCGAGCCGCGCGTTGTTCTTTTCACTTCCTTTTCGGAGCTCGAAAAGGAAGCAGGCAGTGGGACAAAGTCCCACTGCCGCCGCTAAAAAACAACTTTATAAGTCAGTCGCGTAAAAACCGGCGTTATACTAATCTTTGGTCAACATTTTTTGTCTATAATCTGACCAAAGATTAGTATTAGAAGCAAGCGAAGCGCTGCTTCCGGAAAAAAGAAAAATTTTACGTTAAAAACCCGTTAAAGCCATTTTACAATGAGCTTTAACGGGTTTTTATAATGTAAGTTTATTTTTCTGTCTTTGTTATCGGCTTACGCGGTCGCTCTCTTCTCGATAAATTTCTTTCTTACCGCCTTATTGCTGTAGGGCTCTATATGCAATGTTTCCATAACCGAACAGAACTTATCCACCATACAGACAAGCCATCCTTCCCTGGTGAAGGGTACTCTGGTGAAAGTCAGCGGCCACATATGCGTGACTATTACGCTGTACTCCTTGGGAGTGATACCAAAAATCTTTCTCGCGTTTTCGGCCGCCAAAACGGGGTGCATGAATCCGTGAAGTCCCTGTTTGGCTATATTCTCGGGTATATTGTGCCAATCGTAAAGGAAAAAATCGTGAAGAAGCGCGCCGGTTATCAGCGTCTTGGGGTCGCACTTCAGATTAAAAAGGCAATTTAAATTGAAGGCATATTTGGCCACCATTATACTGTGAGTTAAAACGCTGACAGTGCCGTGCTGAATGTTTCCGGCGGAGGAAAGAACGTTTTTGTCCTTTAAAATTTCCTCCGCATAAGCTTTAAAGACCGAATCGATGCTCATTTAAGGATACCCTCCGTGTATGTGTATTTTATTATTTTACTTTGTTATAATTTTTTCGGATAATATTACTGTCTGTTTTCGGCGCTTTCGTCGGTTTCGAGGCTGTCGTCCATCTCGTTTTCGCGGCGGTGGAGCGCAGCTGTGAAATGCCCGAAAATACGGCCTATTCTCATTCTTTTTTCCGAGAAAGCGGCTCTTATCTGTTCGGGGGAGAGCTTGCTCCTTATTTCGGTCCACCTCATGCTTTTGGTTACGGTAAATATTATGTCCGCCGCGAACACGATAAGCATTGCGCAGTCAAAAAAGGTCATAAACGTGCTGCCCAAAAGATATCCCAATCTTTTCATCAGCGGGAAAAGTACATATATCATAAACAGCGACAGCAGACCCCAGCAAAGGGAGCTTAACAGGCTTATGCGGTTTTTGTACACCAGCTTCATCATACTGTAATCCCAGAACTGTCTTTTAAAAAGCTTTTCCATAAGATATCCGGTGAAATATTCAAGTATGGTGCAGCCTATCATTCCCGCCAAAAACACGAAGAATCCGTTGTTTCTGAACGGCTCTCCCAGAACGATTATCACACATCCTCCGAAACCGTAGATGGGTATATAAGGCCCTTTCAATGATCCTCTGTTGACAAATTTCCTATGATAAAGCGATTCCACCGTTGTTTCGTGTATCCACCCTATAAAGGTGAATATAAAGAACATAAACAGCCAGTGTTCAAAATAAATTCCTTCCATTTTCTCTCCCTCGGAACCTGTTCACTCCATACTTTTATTGTTTTTTATGTTTTTATTTATATGCCGTAAATCGGAAAAATATCTTTATCGGGTTTATTCGGAAGCTTCTTCGGAGGTCTCCGGCGTTTCCTCGGGAGCCTTGGTTACTTCGGCGTAGGGGTGAAGGGCGTTGTTGATAAGAGAGATGTTGGCGGAGCTCCAGCCGTCTCCCGCCTTCATTTCGCTTATACAGCGGTCAAGCTCGTTCTGGCTGCTTTTGAGAACTGCCGCTTTCGCTCTGTCCTCGCTGTTTTCGGAATTTCTGAGACGTTCGTATTCCTCGGGTCTCAATTCAAAATATACCGTTGTTTTTGCCGTGTCGTGGTCGATTTTTACTCTGAACCATTCCGAGGAAACGTCGGATTCGCTTTGAGTCAAGGCTCTGAAAATGCACTGAGCCGAAAAAGCGCCGTCTTTAACGTAGGCTTCCGCTATGTAAAGCTCTTTTGCCCCGGCGATTTCTTTCACGGCGGCGTTAACCGCGTTCTGAGCAAAACTCTGGCATTCGGGGGTGGGAAGATCGGGGAATAGGAACATTTTTCCGAAATATCCTCCGCAAAGCCCCACCGCCAAGGCTATAAAGGCGGCAATCACGGCACCGAGAGGAGACGATTTTGTCTTTTCCCTTTTTGTTTTTTCGGGACGTTCGGCTTTTTCCTTTTTCTTTTTAACCTTTTTCTGCTTCTTTTTCTTTACGGGATTTCCGTTTTCGTCCACTTCAAACAACATCGGTTCTTCGTTTTGTGCCTTCTGCCCTTTTTCCTTCTTTTTATTTTCGGCAGCAATTTCCGGGGCAACTTCGCCTTTGGCGGCCGGAGCCCGAGACGGAGCAGCAGTGGCGGCAGTGGAAACGGGAGCGGCGTTTTTCGGCGTAAGCTCCTTAAATCCGTCGGAGCCGCCGGAAGAGGATTTTTGTTTTGAACGGCCTTTCGGGGGAGCGGGAGGGGGTGCCGGAGACGGCGCGGGCACGGGTTCCGCTTCGGGAGTGAGATTTATAACGCCGCCCGCTTCTATTTCGTCCTTTTGGTCTTCGGACAGTTCGGGAGGAAGCTCTTTAAGGGTCACCTTCTTGAACACTTCCTCTTTTTCCTCTTCTTCCTCCTCCTCATCGTCAAAGATGCCCAGCTCGTCGAGACCGAGAGATTCGCTTTCCTCCATAAACTGAGAGGCGGAGCGGAGCATGGCATCAATGGCGGCGCTGTTGTCTATGGGAGCACCGGATATATCGTTGTTCATAATTACGCTTATGGGCGCGCCGCAGACGGGACAGTTCTCAACGTCCTGAAGTATTTTTTCGCCGCAGGCGGGACATCTTATTGTTTCCGTAGTCATAAGGATAAGCTCCTTTCGTTTGAGAAGGATATTTAGAAAGTGTTCCAATAGGAATAGGCGCACGTCTTTTCGGCATATTTTGCCGCTGACTTGCGTTTTGTTCATTTGCTTTGTTTTCGGCGCATCCTTGCGCCGACTTTGGGCAAATGACTAATACTAATCCCTTTTTAAACTGTTGGATTAGTGTTTCGGGGGTAATCCCTTTTTAAACTGTGGGTATTACGTCAGTTTAAAAAGGGATTGGTATTAAAAATCCTTGACGGGCTTATCGCGTAAGCTGTCCGCCTGCGGATTTTTGCCTTGTCATCAACAAAATTTGCTCGAAAATCCGCACACCATTCCTATTGGAACAGTTTCTTATATTATTATTTAACAGTTAGGTGTCGCATACATTAAATATTTTATCATTATTGAGGGAAAATGTCAATGGTTATATTTCCAAAATGTCATTTAATTTAATACAACATCTTTTAAGTTAAGGCAAAAAAAGTCGGGCAAAGGAGGAACGGCGGGAAATAAATGCCGTCAGTGCCCCCAAAAAGCCGTATTCTACGTAAGTGTACGGAGATAAGAAGCGCTTTATTGTAATAATGCACAGAACAACTATCCAAACTTTGGCTGTTATTTATGCAATAATAGCAAACAGCTATTGATTTTAGGTTTCATTTATGGTAAAATTATAGTAACACAAAATAACCAAGGGAGTAATACCTTCGTTTAAAAAAGGAATTTTAAGCAGCGGTAATGTTTTTGTTATGGAAATGGCTTTGTTGATTTTATCCGGAATTCTGTTTGTGGGGCTTGTCGCTTCGTCCGCGGCGGCTTTTTTCGCTCTCGGGTGCGCCAGGACGGAAAGAGTGCGTTTTGACGAGCTGGCGGAAAGTATTTTCGATTATAAAATGGACTGGACGGAGGATCTGTCCGAAGTCACCTTTGGGGAAAATCTTAAAAGGCTCCTGGTAAGCTGCGGTATCACTCCCGACAAAAAATACGTTCAAAGCGTTTTCGGAAACGATATGGAAGGAGCGGAGGGCGGTATGTCCCTTTGCGTTAACGCGGTAAGAAAGAGCGGAGTCATATCGGAGTATTATTCCGCCATGGGAATAAGCGGGCTTATTCATTGGAAAAGCGTTTCGGTGACTCTTCCCAACAATATGATGAAGGTTTATTCCCTCGGAAGGGACATAAGCGACGAAATGGTTTCCAGAAAGGTCACCGAACAGCTCAGACAGCAGATTATGCAGGAATTTGAGTATATAAGCACCGCTTCTTCCAACGCCGACGCAGGAATATTGGCTTTTATCACCGAGGGAACCACGGTTTATATGAAAACCTCGTCTCATATCTGTGCTTTACTGGGCTTTGAAAACACCGAAACGATAAATTTGGATCAGTTTTTGTCAATGGTAAAAAAAGAGGAAGTGCTCGTGGTGCAGCGCCAGATAAACCGCTTTATTTCGGGTGAAAGCGACTCGCTTTACGTGGAAGCGCCGGTGAAAACCTCTTTGGGGATCTATCACACCTTTACGTTGGAATGCAAGCGCAACAAGGGCGCGATAGACTATCAGCATCTTCGCACGGGTATGATCTTTGACATAACGGTAAGCCGAATGAATAGGGAGGAAACTTTTAAGGATACCCAGAGAGACCCCATAACGGGACTTTATAACCGAAACGGCTTTATGATAGAGGGCGAGGAATACCTGAACAAGTCAAAGGTCGGCGGTCAAAGGATAGTCCTTATCTGTATACAGGTGATAAAGCTCAGAAAAATATCAATGCTTTTCGGCATAGAGGTGACCGATACCTTGTCGAAGCTTTATGCGGAAACTCTCACAAGAGTGGCGGGGGAAAACGCGGTAGTGGGAAAGGTGGGCGTAGAGGATTACGCTCTTATGCTTCGCTGTGAGAGCGAAGAGGAAGCGGAGACTCTATCAAAGCGAATCAGCATAGTGGTGGAAAATTTCTGCAACAACGAAACATTGCCTTCGGTTTTGAAGGAACAGTCGGGATTTATCGCGGGCGCCTGTTTCCACAACGGGACGGACGATATTTCCGTACTTTACAACAAGGCGAGCGTTACCTTGTTCAGCGGGGTTAGAAAGCCGGGGAAAATATGCTCTTTCTTTGACGAAAAAATAGAAAAGGCGGTAAACGGACGTGACATCGTCGAGCACGAGATAGGCGAAGCCCTTAAGTTGGGCGAGCTGGAGCTGTACTATCAGCCCAAGATAAGCATAAAAACGGGGGAGATAGTGGGCGCCGAAGCGCTTATGCGCTGGAATCACAAGACGCAGGGGCTGATAATGCCCAACGAGTTTATACACGTGGCGGAGGAAATGGGTATAATAACCAAAATAGACGAATGGGGAATGCTCCAGGCGTGTATACAAAACAAGCTTTGGCAGGAAAAGGGCTATGACCCAATAAAAATAAGCGTGAATATGTCCCAGGCGCAGCTTTATCAGACGGACGTGGTGGCTTCGGTGAAAAACGCCCTGAACGAATCGGGGGTTGACCCCGCCTGTCTCGAGGTGGAGCTTACCGAAACCATGGCTATGATAGACATAGAGAGAACCATCAGTATTCTGAATTCCCTTAAGGATTTGGGAGTGTCCATATCAATGGACGATTTCGGCACGGGTTATTCCTCCTTGTCCTCTCTTAAAATACTCCCTATCGACCTTATTAAGATAGACAGGAGTCTTGTGTACGATATAGAGACTAACATGACGGCGAGATGTATCACCAAAGCGATAGTGGATCTGGGAAAGGCCATGGATCTTACCGTTTTGGCGGAGGGCGTAGAAACGGAGCACCAAAAGGAGCTTTTGGACAAATTGGGCTGCGACATTATTCAGGGGTATCTGTACAGTAAGCCTCAGCCCGCAGCGGTGATCGAAAGAATGTTCCTTATTCCCGCCGCCGAAAGGAAAAAGGAAAGAGAAAAGGAAATGTCACAGGTATGATAAACAGAAAACAGCAAAGAGTAGCGGCCATTCATGATCTTTCGGGCTTTGGCCGCTGTTCTCTGGCGGTAATTATCCCGGTGCTGAGCAGTATGGGGATACAGTGCTGCCCCGTTCCCACCGCCGTTTTATCCACTCATACGGGGGGATTTGAGGATATAGCCATAAAGGACCTCACCGATTACATCGGCGCGGCCTTGTCCCAATACAAAAAGCTGGGCATTGAGTTCGACTCGGTGTACAGCGGTTTTTTGGCTTCGGCGGAGCAGATAGACCATTGTCTGGATTTTTTCGCCGCGTATAAGGACAGCCTTAAGGTGGTGGATCCGGTTATGGGGGATCACGGGCGGCCTTACCGAACCTACACTCCGGAGCTGTGCGGCCGTATGGGCGAGCTGGTGGACGTGGCGGATGTTATAACCCCCAATCTTACCGAAGCGGCAATACTTTTAGGGGAACAGTATCCCGAGGAGCTTACGGCGGGGCTTGTGAAACGGTGGCTGGCGCGGCTTGGGGAAAGGGTTAGGATAACGGTGATTACGGGGGTACCCCTTGCGGAGGGGGCGATAGCCAACGTGGGCTTCGACCGTGATCGGGGCGGTTTCTGGCGGGTTGACTGTGATTACGTGCCCGCAAGCTATCCGGGAACGGGGGATATTTTTGCCGGTGTTCTTACGGGAAGCCTTTTGTCGGGGGACAGCTTGCCGATAGCTATGGACAGAGCCACTTCCTTTACACAGATAGCTATAAAGAATACTTTCAGCTATGGGTTGGAAGCAAGGAACGGGGTTTTGCTTGAGCTGTCGCTGGGGAGGCTTAGGGATGAGGGGACTTGCGGGTTTAAGAGACTGTAATTAATACTAATCCCTTTTAAAACTGTTGGATTAGTGCTTTGGGTGCAATTTTTTAAACTGTGTGTATTTCGTCAGTTTTAAAAGGGATTGGTATAAAACCTCTAATTTGTTCATATTTTCGATTTGTTTATAATAAAAAGCCTTTACCGTTTGGGGGTAACTCCGAACGGTAAAGGCTTTTTTACAGCCCCGTTTATATGGAAACGGGTTTATTAAAAAATTTTGTTGTTATAATCAAGCAAATCTTCATTATCCTTATACGTGCCGTTCGCAATATCCTCTTTTTTTCCGGTTTTTGACTATAGCGCGGTTTGATAATTATTGGTATTATCGTGCGCACTGCTCCGATTTGCCTATACCGTAATAGTAGCTAAGAATAAGGAATATAAGCGCCAAGGCTATCAATCTTCTTGTTTTTCCTCCGCCTTTTCCCCAACGTATAAGCTTACGGTACAATTTTTCCTTTTTCTCTTCCGACATTCCGCCAATATCGGATCCGATAAGACTGAAGGTCATCGCCGCCGACACGGACGTTATGCCCACGGCAAGGAATAAGGAGGTATGGGAATCATCGCCTGTGTTAAAGGGAGGATCGTCGTTTGTTTTTTTGTCTTTATAGACAAACGCGTAAAGTGAAAATCTGTCCGTTTCAAAAGTAATCGTGTCTGCATCATTGTCAAGATCCTTTAAAACAGCGGCCTCACCGTTATGTAAGCGTATCATGGCGTATTCCGCGCCATTTTCCCTAAGCGCCTCTGGGATAACGATTTTTACGGTAACGGCACGATCGGTACCGGTAAGCTTATAACGGGTTCCGTCGATAATCTTGTAAAGATTTATATCAAGATACTGCCATACCTGGAAACCGTTAAGCGCATTTCTTACCGCAATGCCGTCGGATTCTGAAACCGAGTCGATTTTCTCCGCCGTCAACAGAATCTCCGCATTGCTGCCGCTGTCCGTCAATAATCTTTCCTGATGCGTCAAAACATTGCTTGCCAACTCCCGAACGCTGTCGGAAAGTTCGACTTTGTAATTCGCCGATTCAACTCTCTTGGAAACACTGCCTTTAACGACCCCTTCCGTCATAGAGGTATCGGAAGTCTGAACAGGAATTTCCTCCGATGTAGTCTCCGAGTACGAGCTGACCGGATCAGTGGCAGTGTTTGTACTTGTGCTTGTTTGGGGAATTACAAATCCCCCATGAATATTACTGTTTTCCGTCGAAGGAGTAACAGGAGGTTCGGTTTCGCTTGGCGGTGTAACAGGCGGGTCTGTTTCACTCGGAGGTGTCACGGGCGGATCTGTTTCGCTCGGCGGTGTAACGGGCGGGTCCGTTTCGCTCGGCGGTGTCACAGGCGGGTTCGTTTCACTTGGTGGTGTAACGGGCGGGTCTGTTTCACTCGGAGGTGTCACAGGCGGGTCTGTTTCGCTCGGCGGCGTAACAGGTGGGTCTGTTTCACTTGACGATGTAACGGCCGTGGTTGTTTCACTTGGCGGTGCAACGGGTGTGGTCGTTTCGCTTGGCGATGTTGCGGGTGTGGTCGTTTCACTCGGCGGTGTAACGGGCGGGTTCGTTTCACTTGGTGGTGTAACGGGCGGGTCCGTTTCGCTCGGCGGTGTAACAGGCGGGTCCGTTTCACTCGGCGGTGTAACGGGCGGTTCCGTTTCACTCGGCGGCGTAACGGGCGGGTCTGTTTCACTTGACGATGTAACTGACGTGGTCGTTTCGCTTGGCGATGTTGCTGGCGTGGTCGTTTCGGAAACTTCAAGCTTCGGTATTTCCTCTTTCCTCTCATACCCACAGATTTCACAGGTAAAGGTTTTTTCGCCCTCTTTTTCCGTTGTGGGTTCAACAGTAATTTTTCCCTCGTCCCAGTCGTGCGAATTTTCCGAATCGGGTTCTACCGCATCACAGTTTTTACATTTCTTCCAATGCTTTTCGGGGTCATTCCTCCATTTATCTTCGTAATCGTGTTTAAGCTTCTCAATAATGGGTTTTTCGTCAAGTTCGTTTTTTGCGTCTTCATCGGAGAATATTTTTCCGCAGCCGTTTTCACCTTCACATACCCAGTGTTCGTCGTATCCGTTTTCCGTACACGTAGGGGAAACGGCCTCATATTGTACGAGGTTGTGCGTATGAACGCGGAGCTGTACCACGCCGTTTTCGCTGTTGTTTACCTCATATGCGGGATCGTCGCTGTGGAAAAATTTGCTGTAGTCCTTGTCATTTAAACCGGTGATATCAACCGGACTGCCATCGGAGGGCTTAACCTCCGTGCTAACCCCTATGTACGCATTTTCCGTAAGTGGATTGTTCTTATCCAATGTTACCGTAAAGCCCTTGGCCAAACATAAATTGTTACTATTATCATCACATATGTTATCTTTTATAACAACGTTTCCGCCTATAGTGGTATTTCCTTCCTTAATATACACACCTCCGTTAAATTTTGTGCTGTTTTTGGTAATTTCACCGCCATAAATATAACACTCGGATCTTGAACCGATACATAACCCTCCTCCACCATCCGATGTATTAAAACAATTTACTTTGTTTTCTTTGATTTTACCTTTATATATAAAAATTGAGCCGTTTAAGTTGCATACACCCCCACCAATGTTAGAAGTATTTTCGCTTATCTCTCCTCCGTACATGCGGAAAGAGCTTTTGATATCCACATACCCTTCGATATATTCACCTTTACTGCACACGCCTCCGCCCATATTATATAATTCGGAAGTTGCCGGTTTATTTCCTTTTATTTTGCCGCCATACATATTAAATGTCATTCTATTATACACACCGTTGCCGAAGTGTATTGCCAAATTTTCGCTGATTTCACCGCCAAACATGTTAAATGTCCCTTGATTAGTAACGCCCCCGCCATAATTGGGGTTGCTTGAACTGTTTCCGCAAATTTTACCACTTCCCACACAGTCGCACAGATTAAAAGTTTTATTTTGTTTTATAAAGATAATACCCGAAACCGTGTTTTTTGCGGATACGGTATGCCCGTTCAGACAAAGGCTTGTTCCGTCGGCGGGCGTCCAACTTTCGGTAATATTTACATCCGCTGTCAGATAATAATTGCCCGCGCTTGATGGCATTGCGTTCGTATCATTCCATGCCGTCCATTTTTCGGGATTATGTCCGGTGTGAACATCATCCGGACAGTTTTCCGCACCTTCGCAGACAAAGTGCTCATGCGCATTCGGATCGTAATCCTCTTTTGATACCGTCCGAATATCATCGGTATACATTGATAAAGTGTCTTTATCATATGTAAACGTTACCTTCCCGCCGAGATTAAAGACGCATTTATTTGCGTCGCTTTCATCCGCGCCTTTTAAAAGAAGCAGGTCGGGACTTCCTATCGAGTTTCCGTCGCAGTTTGTAATATCGCAAAGATAGCTTTTTCCGTTAAGCACAACAATATTCCACATATGACTGCCTGCGCCCGTTCCCGCCGACAGATTGCCCGTCACGGTATAACACTCGATTCCCCCTAAATCGCAGAGATACTGAAACGCTTTTGCGTATCCTTCACAGACGACATTTGTTTTCGGATCGTCGTCAAAAACATATACGAGCTGCCACTGGTCGCCGTAAGGCGGATTGGTTGTAACCGCGTCATAGTTATATTCGGTAAGATTGCATATTCTGTTTTTATAGCCCAGTATTTTTTCATAGTCGGACATTGCGTCATATTCGGCCGCAATCTTCTGCGCATTTTCCACCGCTTTTTTTGCCGAATTTATCTTTGCCGTATCTGTCTTAAGATAATTGCCGTTTGATTTATCGGCGTAATTTTCCGAAACGAAAAATTTTAATGTAAATTTATTATAAATTTTTTTGTTTCCGTCCGAATAAGAGCTGTATTCTATCCTATAGCCCTTGGTTTTGTCAAACCAATAAAAGTCCTGAGGAAGATCCGCCATAAGGCAGAGGATAACCTCGCGAAAATCCTCTTTACATTCAGCTTCACTCGGATTAACATAAGGAGTCGACAGTTCAATTCGGAATACGGTATCGGAGATTTCGCCTGTCGCCGTTTTTTCAATATTTGCCCTCAACAGCTCGTAAATTTCCAGCTTGACTCCGTCCAGCGCGGTTTTGCCGTAATCCTTATAACCAAGAGCTTCATCGCCGTAAAACAATTGCTCTATATACATCCTTTCAAGATCCGCGTTATCAGGCAGCTCAGGCAAAGCTGTCGATACTTGCTTCTCGTCTTTGCTGTGCGTAAAATCCGCGTTTTCCGCGCTCACGATGGATAGGGCGGGCATGGACATAACTTTAAGAGTTATCGTCATTGCCAAAACAAGGGAAACGGTTTTTAGAAGCGCTTGCTTTGCAGAGTTACGGTTTTTCATAGCAACCTCCATTATACGTTTTTTAATTAAGTTACATTTAAAGTATACTATATTTTTACAAATTTGTCCAGATAAACAAGAGATAAAAACAAAAAAAGCATAAAAAGACCGTAATCTTATTCGGCGATAAGATTACGGTCTTTTTTACTGTTCAATTATTGCGTTTATTGCTCGGATTTGCTTTTTCTTTTAGCCTCGATATCCGCCAGCGCTTCTTTTCTGGAAAGTCCGATTTTGCCCTGTTGGTCGATTTTGATTATCTTGACGATAATCTCGTCGCCCACGTTGCAGACATCTTCTACCTTTTCAACACGTCTGTTTTCCAGCTCGGAAATGTGTACCATGCCCTCTTTTCCGGGAGCAAACTCCACAAATGCTCCGAAACCGGTAACTCTTACTACCTTTCCTTTATAAATGGAGCCGATTTCGGGAACGAGGGTAATGGCCTTTATCATTTCAACGCAGTCTCTGGACTTCTTTTCGTCGTTGCCGCATATAAATACGTTGCCTTCCTCGTCAATATCAATCTTTACCTCATAATCGGCGCAGAGCTTCTGGATAACCTTTCCGCCGGTTCCGATAACCTCGCGTATCTTGTCCACGGGAACCTTCATATTGATCATCTTGGGCGCCCATTGATTTACGGTGGGACGGGAAGCGGGAATGGCCTTGAGCATTACCTCGTCAAGGATATAGTCCCGCGCCTTGTGGGTTTTGGCGAAAGCGTCCTTTATTATTTCGGGGGTGAGACCGTCTATTTTAAGATCCATCTGAATGGCGGTGATGCCCTTATGAGTGCCGCCCACTTTAAAGTCCATATCGCCAAAGAAGTCCTCAAGACCCTGAATGTCCACCATGGTCATCCAGCGTTCGCCCTCGGTGATAAGGCCGCAGGATATGCCCGCTACGGGGGACTTTATGGGGACGCCCGCGTCCATAAGAGAAAGGGTGGAGCCGCAGATGGAGGCCTGAGAGGTGGAGCCGTTGGAGGAGAGAACCTCCGAAACCAGCCTTATGGCGTAGGGGAATTCCTCTACGGATGGGATAACCGGCTCCAAAGCTCTTTGTGCAAGAGCGCCGTGGCCTATCTCGCGTCTTCCGGGGCCTCTGCTGGGTTTGGTTTCGCCTACGGAGTAGGAGGGGAAGTTGTAGTGGTGCATATAGCGCTTTTCTTCCTCGTCGTCAAGGCCGTCCAGCTTCTGGGCGTCGCTTACGGGACCTAACGTGGTGACGGTGAGCACTTGAGTCTGACCTCTCGTGAAAAGTCCGGAGCCGTGAACGCGGGGAAGGAGCCCCACCTCCGCCGCCAAGGGTCTCATCTGATCCATTCCGCGGCCGTCGACGCGCTTCTGTTCGTCAAGGAGCCAGCGGCGGACGATGAACTTCTGAAGCTTGTAGATACATTCGTCGATCATGGCGGTCTGTTCGGGGTACTTTTCGTCGTATTCGGCGTGGATTTCGTCCTTTACGGGCTGAAGTCTCGCTTCGCGCACGTTTTTGTCGTCGGTATCCAGAGCGTATTTTACCTTCTCGGTGTACTTGCCCCTAATATCCTCAAACAGGTCGTGGTCAACCTCCATGGACTCAAAGGTGAACTTGGGTTTTCCAATTTCTTCCCTTATTTTATTTACAAAGGGTATAATTGAGGAAACGATTTCCTCGTGCCCCTTCATTATGGCGTTAAACATGGTGTCGTCGTCAACCTCGTTGGCTCCGGCTTCTATCATTACGACCTTTTTCTCGCTGGAGGCGACGGTAAGCTGAAGATCGGACTTTGCTCTCTGCTCCGCATCGGGCATAAGCACGATCTCGCCGTCCACAAGGCCGACGGAAATGCCGCCTATGGGGCCGTTCCAGGGGATATCGGAAATGGAGACGGCTATTGAAGCGCCTATCATGGCTATAATTTCGGGCTGGGTGTCGGGATCCACGGCCAGTACAGTCATCACGATAGACACGTCGTTTCTCATATCCTTGGGGAAGAGGGGGCGCATGGGTCGATCCACTACTCTTGAGGTAAGAATGGCCTTTTCGCTGGGTCTTCCCTCTCTTTTAAGAAAGCTGCCCGGAATTTTTCCCACGGCGTAAAGCTTTTCTTCATAATCCACGGACAGGGGGAAGAAGTCTACGCCGTCGCGGGGCTTTTCGCTGGCGGTAACGTTTACCATTACCACGGTGTCGCCGTAGCGCACCCAGCAGGAACCGTTGGCAAGCCCGCAGGTCTTTCCCGTTTCCACGGAAAGCTCTCGGCCCGCAAAGGTAGTTTTAAACACCTTGTAATTTTCAAACATTCTTTTTACCTTGCCTTTCCTTTTTGGAGGAAACGATTTAGCAATAAATTCAGCTTTTATACAATCTTTGGTCATCCATATTATTTGTCTATAACTTGACCAAAGATTAGTATTAGGCGTCTAAAAGCTCAATTTAATGCTAAATTTACGTTTCCCCTTGTTTTTTTCAATCCTGCCCGTAACAGGCACAAAAGGACAGAACGACAAAGCGTTCCGTCCTTCGGGTACTTGTCTTTTATATCAACTCACAATCCTTTCGAGAACACACTGTGAGTTGCACCCAAAGCACTAATCTTTGACCGACCGCGTTATTTGTCTGTCAAAACGTCAAAGATTATTACTTACGAATACCAAGCTTCGCAACGATGGCACGGTAACGCTCAATATCCTTTTTCTGGAGGTAGTTGAGCAGGTTGCGTCTGTGACCTACCATCTTATGAAGTCCGCGTCTTGAATGGTGATCCTTCTTATGATTTTTTAAATGCTCGGTAAGATCGGAAATTCTTTTTGTGAGAATGGCGATCTGTACTTCGGGGGAACCCGTATCGTTTTCATGGGTACGGTTCTTTTCAATGATCTCGGTTTTTTCTTCTTTCAGTAACATAATTACACCTCTTAAATTTTTTATTTTCCCGTTCATAGCAAAGGGATACGGTGTTTCCCCGAGGGGGCGAATTCCTCAATGCCAAGAAAGGGATTTTTTTATTGTACGCAGCTGTACAAACAGCAAGCATATTATACCATAATATACGGTTTTTGTAAATAGGTTTTAAAAAATTTGCTTTTTATTTTTTGGGGGCAATATAGGAAATAAGGGTTGGCATTAACCCGCGTTTTTTCGGCTGGCTCTTTTATTGCTGCCTATGCTTTTTTTATCGCCGTGCACTCTTTCCGGCTGGGTGTTTTCCCTTACGTTTTCGGCGGTGACTATTATTTTGCTTAAGGTGGGGTCGGAGGGGGCGTCGAACATTGTTTCGGAGAGAATTTCCTCCATAATCGTGCGAAGTCCTCTTGCTCCCGTTTTGCGTTCCACCGCTTTTTTTGCTATTTCTTTAAGGGCGTCGGGCTGAATGGAAAGCTCTATGCCGTCCAAGCCGAAAAGATAAGTGTACTGTTTTATCAGCGCGTTTTTCGGCTCGATGAGAATCTTTATCAGCGCTTCCTCGTCCAGCTCGTCCAATACCGTCACAATGGGAAGTCTTCCCACCAATTCGGGTATGATTCCGTACTTTACAAGATCCTCGGGAGCCACCTCGTGGAAGGCTTCGGTAAGACTGTGTTCCTTCTGGCTTCTTACCTCGGCGCCGAAGCCGAGAGCGGAGGAGTGGATACGTGAAATTATCGTTTTTTCTATTCCCTCAAAGGCTCCGCCGCAGATAAAGAGTATATTTTCGGTGTTTATCTGAATAAACTCCTGATTGGGGTGTTTTCTTCCTCCCTGAGGGGGGACGTTGGAAACGGTGCCTTCCACTATTTTCAAAAGCGCCTGTTGTACGCCCTCGCCGCTTACGTCTCTTGTGATAGAGGTGTTTTCGGAACGGCGGGATATTTTGTCAATCTCGTCGATATAGACAATTCCTCTTTCCGCTGCGGCGATGTCGAAGTCAGCCGCCTGTATAAGCCTTAAGAGAACGTTTTCCACGTCCTCGCCCACATAGCCCGCCTGGGTCAGCGTGGTGGCGTCCGCTATGGCGAAGGGAACGTTCAGTATTTCCGCCAGAGTCTGAGCCAGCATTGTTTTTCCAACGCCCGTGGGGCCGAGCAAAAGAACATTGCTCTTTTGAAGCTCGATATCGCTGTCGCTGTCCTCTACGGCGCTCTCGTTGGCCAAAACTCTTTTATAGTGGTTATAAACCGCCACGGACAGAACCTTTTTCGCCTCTTCCTGTCCGATAATATATTCGTCAAGGATAGCCTTTATTTCGGCGGGCTTATGAAGCTTATCCTTTTTGAGAGTACCGATAGGGCGGTGGCTTCCCGGGCGGTCGCTTCTCGGAATTTCCCCTTCCTCCAACAGCATATTGTAGGAGGCCAAAACACATTCGTTGCATATAACGCCGTTTTTGCCTATCAACATTCTTGATACATAGTCTTCCGTTTTGCCGCAGAAATTACATTTTAACATAAAGCCGATCATGCCTTTCCGAAATTTTTTTGATGTTGCTTAGAAGTGTTTTTGTTTTTCATCAACCGATTTTCTCTTTAGAAAGGTACGGTTTAACTTATTTATTAACGTTTTTCAAAGATTTTGTCCACTATGCCGTACTCCAAGGCTTGCTGTGCGGTCATATAATTATCTCTGTCGGTGTCCGCCACTATTCTCTCATAGGGCTGACCGGTCATTTCGGACAGCATTCTGTTCATCTTATCCTTAACATAGATAATGTGTTTGGCCACGATATCTATATCGGAGGCCTGAGCGCGGCCGGTACCGCCGGAGGGCTGGTGAATCATTACCTCGGCGTTGGGAAGGCACACTCTCTTGCCCTTTGTTCCGGCCGCCAGAAGGAAAGCGCCCATAGACGCGGCCATACCCATACAGATGGTGGAAACGTCGCACTTGATATACTGCATAGTGTCATAGATAGCCATACCGTCGGTAATGGAGCCGCCGGGGCTGTTGATATAAAGCTGGATATCCTTATCGGCGTCCTGACCCTCAAGGAACAGAAGCTGAGCCACAACAAGGCTGGCGGTGGTGGCGTTTACTTCCTCGTGAAGCATAACTATGCGGTCGTTGAGAAGTCTCGAATAAATGTCATAGGCTCTTTCGCCGCGTCCGGTCTGTTCGATTACGGTAGGCACCAAGCTCATATAGGTTTTATCGTCCATTTTGTCGTCCTTTCCGAATATTATTCCGCTATTATTCTGCACATTTCCGCGTATTTTTACACGTTTTTCAATTTCTTTTTTAACAGCAAACCGCATAACTGCAAAAGCGCATTATGCGGTGAACCTGTTAATGATAATTAAACAAAGCTTAGGAAGCTATTTCTGCGCTGTCCTTTACCAAAGCGAACGCCTTTTCCACTTTTATGTCTTCGCTTAAAGCCTCGACGGAGATTATGTTCTTTACCTTTTCAACCTCCATTTTGTGCTCTTCGGCGAGATCGGCGAAGTGCTTTTCCGTTTCTTCCTCGGAAGCCGCTATGTTCTCATAGACGGCGATCTTTTCAAGAGCGAGTCTGAGCTTGATCTGTTTTGTGGCGGCTTCTCTGAAGTTGTCTCTGAACTGTTCCATGGTAGAGCCGGTATATTTAAGGTAATCCTTAACGGTAACACCCTGATATCTGTTTCTGAATTCCCAGTCGCGCACCATTTCGGTGATGCGGTTTTCGTACATTACCTCGGGAATTTCGCCCTCAAGCTTTTCGATGAGGGTATTGTTGAGGGAATTCTCAACCTCGTTGTCCGCGGCGGTTTCCGCCTGTTCGGTAAGCTTTTTCTTAATGTCGGCCTTAAGCTCGTCCAGAGTATCAAATTCGCTTACGTCCTTGGCGAATTCGTCGTCAAGGGGAGCCAATTCCTTGCCCTTGATCTCGTGGATAAGGCACTTGAATACCGCCGACTTGGCTCTGAGCTCTTCGGCGCTGTAGTCTTCGGGGAATGTAACGTTAACCTCAAAGGATTCGTCGATGTTCTTTCCTATAATCTGATCCTCGAAGCCGGGGATAAACTGTCCGCTTCCCAGGACAAGGCTGTAATTGTCGGCTTTTCCGCCTTCAAAGGGAACGTCGTCCACAAAGCCCTCGAAATCAAACACAACTGTGTCTCCGTTCTGGGCGGGACGGTCGGATATGTCGATAATGCGGGCGTTTCTGTCCTGCATGGCGGCAATCTGTTTGTCCACGTCCTCGTCGGTAACGTTCTTTACTATCTTGGTGACCTTGATACCCTTATAATCGGATATATTCACTTCGGGCTTGGTGGTGAACACCGCCTTGAATACCACGCCCTCCTCCTTGCTTACGGAAGATACCTCGATATTGGGCATATCAACAACGTCAAGTTCCGCTTCTTTTATAACACTGTCGATATTTTCTCTGTACAGGGCGTTGATGGCATCGTCATAGAATACGCCTTCGCCGTAGTGGGTTTCGATCATCTTACGGGTGGCCTTGCCTTTTCTGAATCCGGGAACGATTATGTTCTTTCTTTTTTTCAGGAACGCTTTTTCAACAGCGGCTTCAAATTCGTCAACGCTGTTTTTGAATTCCACCTCCGCGGTATTTGCGGCGGTCTTGTTGTTAGAAATAATTTCCATTTGATTTTCCTCCGTTTTTGCAGTCTTTAGTATTATACCATATTTTTGAAAATATTTCCAGTGATTTTTTTAAATTTTTAAAAAAAATTCACAAAAATTGATTTTTTGTCGGAGAAACTAATAAGGGCTGTGAAAAACTTTACCGTTCAGGGATAAAAGCCCTCATTCCACCAAAACGGGGGTAAATCCGACGCAGTCGCAGGAGGATATTTGAAAGTTTATACCGTCGTATTCTCCGTTGAACGCTTTTTTTACGGCAGCTCCATGTACGTGGCCGTAATAGCAGCGGTTAATGCCGTACTTTTTCATCACGTCCAGCATATAGTAATTTTTTTCGCTTCCGAATATAGGGGGGTAGTGAAGGAAGGCGATAAGCTTTCCGCCCAGCTTTTGTCCCTCCCGCGCCGACATTTCCAGTCTTCCCGCCTCTCTGTTGAGAAGCTTCGCGTCAAATGGGGCGGCATCGTCGTTTATCCAGCCCCTTGTGCCGCACACCGATATGCCGTCGGCGAGATAGGCGTTGTTGTTTAGAACTTTTATTCTGTCAAAGCCCTTTTCCTGAAGAAAGGCGTCCATTTTTGCCTTTGTGTTCCACCAATAATCATGGTTTCCCTTGATAAAGATTTTGTTTCCTTTAAGCTCGCTGTTGATATAGGAAAAATCTTTTTCGGTGTTTTCAAGGCTCATAGCCCATGATATATCGCCGTTTACCACCACCGTGTCCGAATCTGACACGAGGGTGTTCCAGCTTTCGGTTATTTTGTTCACATAGCTGCTCCAGCCCTTGAATATATCCATAGGCTTATCCGCGCCCAAAGATAAGTGCAGATCGCCAAGCACATATAAACTCAATTGATCTCACCTGCCATCCGAAAATGATCACCCGCTGTCTTTAAATATTTATTTAATTTATCTTATTTATCTGGTCAGGAATTCCATAACCGTTTCGGGCATTTTTTCCCGCTCTATAACGCCGCCGAACCGTAACGCCTTGTTTTTGGTTGCGGCCAAAGGCTCTGGTATCACCGTTTTGGTCATAGCTTCAAGCTTTTCGATAATCCCGAATTCGTCCGAGTCCGAACCCGCGTCAGTGCCCCCAAGAGCTTCAAAGACGGCGGCGCCGAACTTATAGGGGTTGGCGGTGGAGGCGATTATCGTTTTGGTGTTATCGCCGGTATTCTTTTTATAGTCGGCGTAAACCTTATAGGCCACGGCGGTGTGGGTATCCATAAGGTAGGAATAGGAATCGAAGCAGTCCTTTATCGCCGCCTTGGTTTCCTCGTCGTTGCAGCAGCCCGCGCAGAACAGCTCGGATATTTTTTCCTTCACTTCGGGGGTGACCTCGTATTTTCCGTTTTCTTTGAGAGAATCGAACCATTTGTTCACAAGCTCGGTGTTTTCTCCCGAAAGATGGTATAAAAGGCGCTCCAGATTGCTTGAAATAAGAATGTCCATGGAGGGGGAAACGGTGGTGTAAAACGCTCTGTTGCGGTCGTAAACGCCTGTGTTTATAAAGTCGGTAAGGATATTGTTGGCGTTGGAGGCGCATATCAGCTTATTTACGGGAAGCCCCATTTCCTTTGCGTAATAAGCGGCTAAGATGTTTCCGAAATTTCCCGTGGGAACGACTATGTTTATTTTTTCGCCGTATTGTATTTCATTGTTTTTTATCAACTCGGCGTAGGCGGAGATGTAATATACTATCTGGGGGCAGAGTCTTCCCCAGTTTATGGAGTTGGCGCTGGACAGAACTATACCGTTCTTTTCCAGCTCTGAAGCGAAAGCCTTGTCGGTAAAGATGGCCTTTACCCCGTTCTGGCAGTCGTCGAAATTTCCCTTTACCGCACAGACGAATACGTTTTCGCCTTCCTGAGTCTGCATTTGGCGCTTTTGCATATCGCTTACGCCGTCTTCGGGGTAGAACACGCTGATGGTGGTGCCCTCAACATTTTTGAAGCCTTCCAGCGCCGCTTTTCCCGTGTCTCCCGAGGTTGCCACCAAAATGGCCGTTTTCTTATCGGGAATGGTTTTCTTCGCGGAAACGGTAAGGAGATAGGGAAGCATCTGAAGCGCCATATCCTTAAAGGCGCAGGTGGGGCCGTGCCAAAGCTCGAGGATATAGGTGCCCTTTAAAAGGTGGGAAATTTCCGCTATGTTTTCGGTATCAAAATTATCGCCGTAGGCGTTTTCAACGCAGTATCTTATTTCCTCGTCGGAAAAATCCTCAAGAAACAGCCTGAATATTTCAAATGCTCTTTCGGCGTAGCTTTTTTCGCAAAGACCGAGAATATCCTTCTCGCTCATTTTCGGAAGCTCCTCGGGAACGAAAAGACCTCCCTCGTGAGAAAGACCTTGGGCGATGGCCTGTGCGCTTGTTATTCTTATTTGCGGATTTCTGGTGCTTTTATATTTCATTGCGGTTTCCTTTCCGATAATTTATTTTATAGTATAACATATAATTTGACTAAAAGCAAACATTTTTTTACGGCGGCTTGCAGTTTCGAAGTTTTGATAATTTACTTACGGGTTTACCTGAGTGTTTATTTATGTGTTAATTTTCCGGTTTATTGGCAGCTTAAACCCGTAAAATCCGATTTGTAGTATTCGATATCCAGAACGCGGGGAAATTTTTCGGCGGTCACTGTAACGTAGGCGGTGTCAAAACGCCGATAGAGGTTTTCGTATTCGGGGTTAAGGCGGACAAAGCATTCGGAGGCGGCGATTATTCTTTTCATCTTGGTCTTGGTCATCGCTCCCGTTCCGTCGTCGTATGAACCGTATTTTCGGGTTTTTACCTCGGTGAAGATTATAAATTCCCCGTCCGTGGAAATAACGTCTATTTCGCCGCGCTTTACCCGAAAGTTTCTTTTGACAATAGTCGCGCCGTTTTCCTCAAGATAATCGCATACCGCGTTTTCTCCCGTTTTTCCCCGGGTTTGGGAAACATTGCCGACGTTCATTTTCCGTACTCCTTAAGTCCGCCGTTTTGCGCGATAAGGTTACGGAGAAAAAGTTGTCTGTGCTCGGGGGTGTATCCGTATTTTTTCAGGGCTTCGATATGGCGGGCGGTTCCGTAGCCTTTGTTTGCCGCAAAATCAAATTCGGGATATTTTTTGTCCAACTCTCTCATATAGCGGTCTCTTGTGACCTTTGCCAGAATGCTGGCGGCGGCTATCGAGGCGCTTACGCCGTCGCCCTTTACAACGGTCTCGGCTTTTATCCCTATATCCGGGAGCCTGTTTCCGTCCACCAGGGCGAGATTCGGCGGCAGGGAAAGGCCTTCCGCCGCTCGTTTCATGGCCAGAAAGGTGGCCTGTAATATATTGAGACGGTTTATTTCCTCCACGGTGGCGCAGGCCACCGAATAGGAAACGGCTTTTTCGGTTATTTCGCCGTAGAGGGCTTCTCTTTTTTCCTCGGTCAGCTTTTTGCTGTCGTTAAGGCCTTCTATAAAAGCGCCGTCGTCAAGGATAACGGCGGCGGCGTATACCGAGCCTATCCAAGGGCCGCGGCCAGCTTCGTCTATGCCGCAGATTATGCCGTGTTGTTGTCTCAGGGATTTGTCGTATTCGAATCTTTGTATGCACTCCCTGAGCTTTTTTTCTTTTCTGCCCATTTTATTGCTCCCCCAATTAAATCTTGAAGATTTTATGCGCCGAACGGCTGCCGAAAGACAAGGAAATCGCAGGAATATGCACATATTTCAAGGATTTCTGACGAAGTATTTCGGCAGCCGGGCAAGCAGAAAAATTTAAGATTTAATTGGGGGAGCAATAATACCCGTTTTATTGCGGTTCTTCCAGAGTGATTTTTCCCAATTTTCCGCTTCTGTACTCGTCCAGCAGCGCCGCCGCCGCTCTTTCCGTGTCCGGCTCGCCTCCTGATATCATCATTCCCCTCGCTCTCGCGATAAGCTCACACACTCTTCCGTCAAGACTCTTAAGCTTATATCTTTCAATCAGCCTGTCCGGATAACGCGCCTTAAGAAATTCCCCCAGGCTGTCCGCCAGGGCTTCCGTATCCAGAACCTCGTCCTTCACCGCTCCCGTGAACGCCAGCCTTTCCGCCGCTTCTTTATCCTCGAATTTTGACCACAGTATTCCCGGCATATCCAGAAGTTCCACATCTTTATCGATGGTGACCCACTGTTTTCCTCTTGTGACTCCGGGGCGGTCTCCCACCGCGGTTTTCTTTGAATTGGCCATTCGGTTTATAAAGGAGGATTTTCCCACGTTGGGGATACCCAGAACCATTATTCTTAACATTCTTCCTATCATACCCTTGGCGCGCCTTTTTTCCAGCAGCTCGCAAAGTTCCTTTTTCAGAAGGGGGACGAAGCTTTTTATCCCCTTTCCGCTTCGGCAGTCGCAGCATAATACCGCGTAACCCTGTTTCTGATAGTATTTTTTCCATTTTTCGGTAGCGGAATCGTCGGCGTAGTCGCATTTGTTAAGGAGCATTATCCTCGGCTTGCTTCCCACAAGCTCGTTTATGACGGGGTTGCGGCTGGATTCGGGAATTCTTGCGTCCACTATTTCCACCACCGCGTCCACCTGTTTTAAATCCGCCTCTATCATTCGGCGGGTCTTGGTCATATGGCCGGGAAACCACTGTATATTGCCTTCATAGCTCATTTTAAAACTCCGATCCTGTCAAGGGGATAAATGCGGAAAACCGCTTTTCCCATAATATAGCGCAAATCAATACAGCCCACGTAATAATCCGTTCCCGCGTTTTCCACATAGCGGCTGTCAGTGGAGTGGTTTCTGTTGTCGCCCAACACGAATACCGAGTTTTCGTCCACCGTGACGGGATAGTGGGCGTTGCCCAGATTGCTCGGGTCGATACTTTCTTTTATATAATCCTCTTTCAGGGGGGTTCCGTTTCGGTAGACCGTTCCCGTTTCCCTGTCAATGTCTATTACGTCGCCCTCGAGACCGATCACCCGCTTTACGATCATTTCTCCCGTTCCGCCCGTTTCGCGGTTGGGGAGCCCCTCCGCCCAGACGGCGATTATATCTCCGTATGAGGGCTTATAAAAAAGTCTCATTATCACAAGCCTGTCGTTTTCCAGAAGCGTCGGCTCCATAGACGCGCCTATCACCATACTTATGCTCAAAACAAAGGTAAGTATCAGAAAAGCGGCGACGATGGATTCGAGAACCGTCTGTACATACAGATAAAGCTCGTTTTTACGGTCTCTCGCCTTTTCCGCCCCGCTTTTTTCCTCTTCCTCGTCGTCAAGTATGAAATCGTCGCCGAAATTTACCCTCGGAACATATCCGAAGGCCTGCCCCGATTCATAGGGGAAGATATTTTCCGTATCGTCGATATCGTGAATCGCTTCCTCGGCTGTTAAGCGGTATTCTTGTTTAACGGGCTTCGGATTTTCTCTTTTTTTATTTTTTGGGGGCACTGCCAAAGTGACGGAAGCGACAGTTTTTTTAGATATGGACGGGGCGGCGGGCGTTGCGGACGTCCGAATATCCTTTTCGTCCTCTTCGGCGGCCAAGTGCCTTGGTACATATCTGCTCATTTAATCGCCTTTCACCGGATTTACTCGATAGCTCCGAATGTGCTGAACGGGAAGATGGAAAACAGCGCCCGTCCCGCTATATAATTCTTGTCAATAAAACCGATAACGCTCAAAAGGCGGCTGTCCTTCGAGTTGTTTCTGTTATCGCCCATAACGAAATAGCTGTTTTCGGGCACGGTATACTCTTTTCCGCTTATCATATCCTGACTCAGGTTTGTGGCGGTTTCTATCTTGTGTCCGTCCTCGTAAAGGAAGCCGTCCCTTTTTTCCATAACAAGGGGCTCCCCGTTTCGGTAAACCGTTCCCGAGGTGAAATCTATTTTAACGGTGTCACCGGGAAGGCCTATGACTCTTTTTACTATGGGCTTTCCGCCGTCAAGTCCCGCCGCCTGTACTATTACTATATCGTTGTAATCGGGGGTGTAAAACAGGTCGGAAACCACCAGCTTTTGCCCCCCCACAAGGGTAGGCTCCATGGAGCTGCCGTCCACCGTGTTAATGCGGATAATGAAGGTAAAGAGCAATACTATCATCACAATTGCCGTCAGCACGCTCTCAAGCCAGTCGAACACCTCGTTCGCCGCGGTGTGGGCGTTTTCCTTGGCTTCTTTTTTGGCTTCTTCCCTGCGCTGAAGTTCGATATGCCCCGTACTTTTTACTTCAATGGGTCTGAGTTCTTCCTCGAGGTTGTCGTTATTGCCGATCAGAAAATTTTTATATTCCTCGGGATCCACCGCGTCCATCGTTTCATTGTCGGACAAATCTTCCTTATGGGCGAAGTATCCGCCGCCGGAACGCATTTTGGCGGGATCGACGGATTCCATGGTTCCGTTTTTTTCTTCCTCCTGCATATTCGTTTCCTTTCCGAATTTTATTGAAATTATCGCAATCCGATAAAAACAGGAAAGACCGCGTCGCATATCCCCGGCGCAGAACGAAGCTGCTCACCTGCCGGCGTAAGATATGCAATGCAGCCTTTAAGCTCCATATAGCGATTTTGATTGAGTTCGCTGATGAGCGGGATCAAAACCGTACCCGAAGCGCTGTTTTTATGACATAAAAACAGCCATAAGCGGTCAGCGGCAAGCGTTTCCTGTTTTCGTCAGAAAAATCAATTGAACTTGCTCTTAACCTTGGCGGCCTTACCAACTCTGTCGCGGAGATAGTAAAGCTTGGCTCTGCGAACCTTGCTCATTCTCACAACCTCTACCTTCTCTACGGAAGGAGCGTGGAGAGGGAAAACTCTTTCAACGCCGCAGCCGTGCGCCACTCTGCGTACGGTGAAGGTTTCGGAGATACCGCCGTGCTTCTTGGCGATAACGGTGCCTTCATAGGCCTGAATACGGGTTTTGTTTCCTTCGGTGATTCTTACATGTACCCTTACGGTGTCGCCTACCTCAAACTTGGGTGCGTCCTGCTTGATACTGTCCTGCGCGATAAGCTTCAGTGCGTCCATTTGTTATTCCTCCGTTTTTCAGACGATCATACATTGAAGGTATGCAGAGGATCGTCAATAGTTATGTCGATACGGCGATGCCGTTCGGGCATTACTCACGCCGGCGGTAAGCTCTTGAAAGAAAGAATATCGCCGCGGTACTAAATGCTTTAATATTATATCACTTTGGCGGGGAAAATGCAAGCAAAATTTGAGAATTCGGCAAAAATATTATTTTAAAGAGGATAAACGGTGTTTTTTGGTTGAATTTTTACAAGCAAATCCTATAAAGTGCGGACTATTACAGCAAAAAGTCCATCAGAAAAATATAGATCATAACCGAAACGGCGGTCAGATTAACGGTTCCGTTAAGCGCCGGTATCGTCAGTGCCCCCATAGCCAAAAGACAGCCGATTACCTCGGCGGCGTTGAGGAACTTTTCGGCGGCAGTATAGGAAAGGGCGCGGCGGCAGGCCTTTTCGAGCAGTTTTTTTCCGTCGAGGGTGCCTATCGGGAGAAGGTTGAATATGCCTATTACCAGATTCGCTCCGCCGAACATAAGCTTGAAAATGCTGTCCTTGGGGAGGATCAGGCAATAGACGGCAAACAGCAGAAAGTTGACCGCGCAGCCCGCCGCCAGAACCGCGCAGGAGGCCTCTCTCCGCTGTCTTATACAGATTCCGCCGCCGCTGAAAATTATTTCGTCGGGGAGCTTTCCTTCCGCCAGCATAACCGCGAGATGACCCAGCTCATGACAAAAACAGGCGGCGAGGCAGTATATTCCGTACCCCGCCTTGTCAAAAGCCAGAAAAATCCCCACCGCCGCGAAGAAGGAAAAGTCAAAGCGTATTTTAACTCCCCCGGCCATAAATTCTACCACCCGAAAAGCCGCTCCAGATAAGCGCTTATATTTTGATAAAGCTCGGGCGCAAGATATCGGGTGAGTGTGTAAAAAAGACAGAAAAGGAGGGTAAAAATTGTCTGAAAAGCCAATATGCCGCCTTGTGTCTTTTTTTTTACTGTTTTTGGGTCGGAAAAGAATTTTACTTCTTTTATTTCGGGGGGATTCAGGAGGGATTCGGTTCCGATGTTTTCCTTTTTTATCGCCGATGCGTCGGTATCTGGCGGTATAAGGGGATTTTCGGGCGGGGAGGGGATTTTTTTGTATGCTTCCGTCATTTTCTTTTTCCTTTCTCGTTTAATGGGTCGTCCCGATTAAATTATATTAAGGAAATTTCGAAAAATGCGGATTTTTTAGGTTTTATACTAATTTCAAATTATCCACTAAATTACCCAATCCTTTAAATTTGAAAATAGTATTACTTTTCCGTTTCCTCAGACTTTTTCAGCCTGTGCAGTTTTACGGTAATTATAATGCCCCATACCATAATGACCGCAAAGGTCAGGGAGGCCATAAAATCGGCGGTCAGCATTCCGTCTCTCACGAAAAAGGCGCCGCCCTAGGGGTCTAAGGAATCCATAGCGTATCTTATCATATTGAGGGCGCCCAATAATATCATTGTCCAGCCGCTGTACCGTTTCGCGGTAAGCCCGTTTATTCCGATAAGGCAGCCTTTCATAGAGCAGCGTATCTGATAGTAGACCGCGCAGATTGCCCCCAAGGCAATAAGGGCAAAGCAGCAGCTTTCCGTCCACTTATATATGAACTCCGCCGACATACAGCAAAGTACGGAAGCGACGGCGTATACCAGAAGCGCTTCGGTGCCGAGCTTGTTTTGCAGTATCTTCTGCCGTTCGTCGAAAATTTCTTTTTGGCTTCCCGGTTCGCTGAGTATCATTTTTTCACAGAATTTGTCGAAGGATTTAAGGCTCATATTATTCTCCTATTCCCAAAACAGCTCGTCAAGGGTCTTGTTCAGCGCCTTGCAGATAGCTATGCATAAGTTTATTGTGGGGTTGTAGTCTCCGTTTTCCACCGCGCTCACGGTTTGTCTCGTTACGTTCACTTTTTTCGCAAGCTCTTCCTGTGACATATCCAAAGCGGCGCGGGCGGATTTCATTCTCAGGTTTTTCGCCATAGGGAGGTTCCTTTCAGAAAACGCGTTTTTCTTTTACAGGTTTATTGTAACATAGCTTTAACTTTTTGTCAAGTATATTTTACATTTTATAAAATATTTTTTACTGTTGGGAAAGGAGAAGGGGGAAGATATAACTGCCGCGTTTTTAATTTAATACTAATCTTTGGTCAACATTTTTTGTCTATAATCTGACCAAAGATTAGTATAAATTACTTTTTGGGTGTGATTGAAAATCATATTGCAGACCCTATAAAGTTTGTCTACAGTATAATTTTCAATCAGTATAAAAAGGGTTTGATAAAAACCGAAAAACAGCCCTATGGGCTGTTTTTCGGTTTTTAATCGGGGAACCTATCGCTGAACATCAGCAGGTTTGCCGTCGTTTTTTCTCTTTCGTTCAGTGGTCTGAAGGTGCCGTTTTCGTAAAGAATATCCATCGTCATTACCGCCACCGCATTTCCGATAAACAACCCCGCACTCCTGCTAACAATCAAATCCTGCATCTGCGGAGGATAATTTTTCGCCTCATTCATAGCGTATTCGATAATCTTATCGGAAAATTTATTCTTTGTTTCCTCGTCCAAAAACGGAATCATGCCGAAAAATTTCGCTTCGGGAATCTTTGCCACCATTATGTTTACTTCGTTTTCGGGAGTAAGAAAGCCCCTTTCCCTCAAACGGTTTATTTTTTCGGAATTGGCTATATTGTCGGGAAGCTCGCCGCAGATGTACTCGTAAAGATATTCGTAATCAAACTCCCAGTTGTTGGCATATCCGCCGGTGCGGGAATCCAGAACGCTGTTGATGCTCCACGACCTTACCGAAGGATACTTATCGGACCATCTGGTCATGTCGCCGCAGGTCTGATATCTGGCGGCGTCCAATTCGCACTTGTAATCAGGTGTCAGATTCTCTTTTTTCAGCTCCACAAGAGCGATATATTCCCCGCCGTTAACGGGCCTTATCAGATATTCGGACAAATCCTTGTTTATTGTGATACCGCTGTTGTTGGCTATTCCGTAGAATATCGCCGCCGCGTCCAGAAGCTCCCTGTTGCCCCCGGGAATATAAACGTCTTTAAAATCCTTTATGGCTTCGCGCACCTTGGGCGCGTAATTTTTCGCCAACTCCTCCGCGATTTTCAATTTAAGCTTAAGAGCTTTTCCGTAAGTCTCCGACGAAAAGCTTTCGGGAGAAAAGGCCACATAGGTGGTATAGCGGCCGCCGCTTGTTTTTACCAGATAGCCGTTTTTTTCCAGCAGGTCTATTTTGTCCTCGATAAACACAAGAGTGAGCCCAAGCTCCTCGGCTATCTCGGACTTTGTTTTGGGGGACCAGTAGACGCTGTACACTATGTTAAGCTCCAGCCTGTCCCTCAAAAAATCCTCCGGTGCACCGCCGAACCTCACGTTTCCGCAGTGGCTCATGCCCTCCGCCGTTACGGGGGAAATACCTAATTTTCCGATTTTTCTTTCCATGGAATAGCCCTCCTTAAGCGCGTTTCTCGCTTTATTCAAATGCCACTTCACCGTCCCCTCGGAAAGCTTCGTTTCCTTCGAAATAGCGGAAACGGATTTGTTCTCGTAATAAAACATATAAACAATTCTTCGGCGCTTTTCGGAAAGAAAAGCGATTTCCCTTCTGAGCCTTCTCATTTCCTCCGCGCTTTCGTCGTCAAAGGAATATTTCTCCCAAAAGGGCATTTCCGCGTCCTCGAGGGGAAGATTGTTGTGCTTTTTCTTTGAGGAAACGTATCCGGTATAGGTGTTTTCGCATATTCGCCAGATGTAGCCGTCAATATTGTTAATCTCCTTCGTATTCAAGAGAGAGGAATAGACCGCTTCAACTATCATGGAGCACATTTCCTCCGCTTCTTGGTAAGAATAGCATTTTTTTACGGAAAAGCCGTATATTTTGTGAAGATATTCCGTTATGAGCGCGTCCGCTTTTTGCTTTTGCATTTTACTACGGTTCCTTCCTTTGGGACTGGGTGGCGTTTGATTATACAGTAGGGAGAAAGTCGGAAAGGTTGGCGGGTTTTAGAAAATTTTTTTATTTTTTTAGAATTTTTGCCGTAAAAAAGAGGGAAACCGAAACGATCTCCCTCTTATGTTGATAATTTATTTGGCTCTTATTCCTTTTCTTTCCCTTTCCTTGGGGAGATGAGGTTTTTTCGGCGCTTTTACCGCATCCGCTTCAAAAGCCGCCGTATTGGTTTTTACGAGGGCGTTGTCAAGAACCGCCTCTATATTCTTAACGGGAATAAATCTTACGTTTTCCTTTACCACGTCGTCCACTTCTTCAAGGTCGGGCTTGTTCTCATAAGGGATAATAACCGTTTTTACCTTTGCTTTGTAGGCCGCCATGGACTTTTCCCGAAGTCCGCCTATGGGGAGGACTTTTCCGTGAAGTGTTATTTCTCCCGTCATTGCCACCTCGCGTTTTACGGGAATGCCCGACAGCGCCGACACAAGGGCGGTGGTCATAGTGACGCCCGCGGAAGGGCCGTCCTTAGGCACCGCGCCTTCGGGAGCGTGAATGTGCAAATCCTTGTTCTTGTAAAATTCGGGATCGATGTTGTATTTGTCGGCAAGGCTCCGCACCAAGCTCACCGCGATTTTTCCCGATTCGGTCATTACCTCGCCCAAGGAGCCGGTAAGCTCCAGCTTTCCCGTGCCGTTCATTACCAGCACCTCCAGGGGCATTGTAACTCCGCCCACCGAAGTCCATGCGAGACCGGTCACCGCGCCAACCTCGTCCTGTTCGGGAAGCGCTTCGGGGAGATATTTCTTTACGCCCAAAAGCTCTTCTATGTTGGTTTCGTTTACCGTCACCTTGCTTTCGCCTTCCAGAAGCTTTTTGGCGGATTTTCTGCATACCGCGGCTATTCTCTGTTCAAGCTTTCTTACGCCCGCTTCTTTGGTGTAGCTGTCGATAATGGCGTAGATTCCGTTGTCGGTTATTTTTACCTGTGAGGCTTTTTCTCCGTGCTTTTTAAGTTGCTTGGGCAAAAGGTGCTTTTTTGCGATATTGAACTTTTCCTCTCTCGTATAGGAGGGCAGTTCGATAACCTCCATACGGTCGAGAAGCGGCGCGGGGATCGTGTCCAAGGTGTTGGCGGTGGTTATAAACATTACGTCGCTTAAGTCCAGAGGTATTTCAAGATAGTGATCGGCGAAGGAAACGTTCTGTTCCGGGTCCAAAACCTCCAGAAGCGCGGAGGCGGGGTCGCCCTTGTAGTCGGAGCGGAGCTTGTCGATCTCGTCGAGGACTATTACGGGGTTCATGGTCTTGGCCTGAGTAATCGCCTTTACTATCCTTCCGGGCATCGCGCCTATGTAGGTCTTTCGATGGCCTCTTATTTCCGCCTCGTCCCCCACGCCGCCGAGAGAGATTCTCGCGTAGGCGCGGTTAATCGACTTGGCTATGGAGCGTCCCACCGAGGTCTTGCCCACTCCGGGAGGGCCCACAAGGCAGATTATCTGTCCTTTTACGTCGGGGTTGAGGGCGCGCACGGCGATGGTTTCCAGAATACGCTCCTTCACCTTCTTAAGTCCGTAGTGATCCTTATCCAGCTGTTTTTCCGCTTTCGCGATATCTATTTTTTTATCCGACTTTTTGTTCCACGGCAGGTCGAGAACGGTGTCCAGATAATTTCTTATAACGCTGTAGTCCTGGGAGGCGGGGGACATTTTCAAAAGCTTTTCCGCCTCTTTTATCAGTTTTTCTTCGGTCTCCTTATTAAGCTTAAGATCGTATATCCTTTCCTGATAATTATAGGCCTCGTCGACGGAATCCTCGTCGCCCAGCTGTCTGGCTATGGCTCTCATCTGTTCGCGGAGGTAATAGTCCCGCTGGTTTTTCTCCATGCTTTCGCTTACGTCCTCGTTTATCTCCACCTCGAGCATAAGTATTTCTATTTCCGTTTCAAGGAATTTCAGGAGCATTTCGGCGCGTTTTTTCTCGGAGATGGTTTCCAGAAGCTTTTGTCTGTCTTCGGTTTTAAGATATGTATTGAAAACAATAATATCTATAAGCTTGGTTATATCCTGTTCGCTCATTGCGCTCTGATAAAGCTCTTTGGGCATTTTCGGGGCAAAGCTGCAATAGCTTGCGTAAGCTTCCTTTAAAGCGCGGGTAAAGGCCGTGGCTTCCTCGGGGGAAAGAAAGGTGTTTTTCCTGTCGGCAAGGGGGGTGGGCGTGGCTACGTAATAATCGCCCTCCTTGCGGAAATCCTCGGCTTTTGCGCGGTAGATTCCTTCCACCAATACTCTCGTGGTGCCGTCCGGGGTTTTTAAGGTCTGTCTTATCTCCGCCACCACGCCCACCTTGTAAACGTCGCCGTTTACGGGCTCGGAAACAAGGCTGTCTTTTTGTGCGACGAGGTAAATTCTTCTGTCGCCGTCGGCGGCTTCCTTAATTGCCTTCACCGAATAATCTCTGCCAACGTCAAAGTGCAGTATCATCTTCGGGAAAACCACCAAGCCTCTCATGGCCAGCGCGGGCATAGTTTCTCTGTTCTTCATATCTGTATCTCATCCTTTCGGTACGGGAGTTATCATATATTGCGCATATTATCCTGTCTGTATTATTATACTCCAACTTAAAGCCAATTGCAAGTGGTTATTGGTGGAAACTGCGTGAAAATAAGACAAAAAAGCGGTATCTAAAGGGTGGTTCTTTGTTGATACCGCTGTTTTTGGCTGTTTTTTTCTAAGTATGGTCTTTTTGGCAAATTTATAGGTAACAAAACGGCATATTATCGAAATCATTCCTTTTTCGTTTCGCCGTCGCGGTCTATCCTTACCGCAATAATGCTGCTTATACAGTTGTCGCTGACTTCCGTCACCACAAACCGTATGTCCTCATAATCCACGTGAGGCGTTTTTTCCGTATCTTCGGGAATATAACCCAGAAGGTCGGTGACAAAGCCCGCAATGGTGTCGTACTCGTGATCCTCGGGAAGCGCGTAGCCGAACAGCTCAAGCACGTCATCGGGATCGGTGTCGCCGTCGATACGGTATTTGTCCTTCCCGATGGCTTTTATCTGAAGCTCTTCGTCGTCGTATTCGTCCTGTATGCTTCCCATTACCGACTCTATAAGATCCTCGGAGGTGATTATCCCCGCGGTGCCGCCATATTCGTCCACCGCCACCGCCATACCCGATTTCGTCTCGGTAAGAAGCTTGAAGGCGTCGTCACAGGGACAGCTTTCGGGGAGAAATACCGCGTCTCTCACAAAATCCTTGGCGGTGTATTTTTCGGGATCCTCTTTTCCCACAAGGCATAAAAGGTCTTTCACGATGATTATTCCCGTTACGTCGTCGATACTATCTTTATAAACGGGAATACGCGAAAATCCCTCCTCAAGGGCTAAGTACACTATGTCGTCCACTGTGGCGTTTTCGTCCACGGCGGCGATATTGACCCGATGGGTCATTATGTCCGACACCTTAAGATCGCCGAATTCGAATACGTTGTTGATAAGCTCAACGGAAGAGTTTTCGATCTCTCCGCTTTCGGCGCCCGCGTCCACAAGGGAGCGTATGTCGTCCTCGGTAGCGGGGCGGAAACCTTCGCCCAGAGCTTTTTTAAGTAAAAGATCAAGTCCCTTTTCCAGTATAATAAGGGGGTAAAGCAAATAATACGCGGGTTTGCGTTTTCGCCCGTCTGAGTCCATAACATCAAGTCCTTTTCCTTATAAAATTTTTCTTTAAAGAATATACCATATTTTTTTAAAATATTCAAGCGTTAATTTAAAAATTTTAAAAAATTATCATATACCGAAAAACCTTTCGGCGTTTTTGTTGCAGATTTCTATCATTTCCTCGGTGGAAACGCCCTTTATTTCCGCCATTTTCGCCGCGGTGGACATTATCATGGAGCTGTCGCAGCGTTCTCCTCGGAAAGGAACGGGCGCCATATACGGACAGTCGGTTTCCAACATAAGCCTGTCCAAAGGGGCAAGAGCACAGGCTTCGACCGCTTTTTTCGCGTTTTTAAAGGTAAGCACGCCCGTAAAGCTGATGTAAAGCCCCAAGGAGAGAACCTCGGCGGCGGTTTCGCAGCTTCCCGAAAAACAGTGCATTACCGCTTTTTTCGGCTTTTCGGCGCGGAGGATACGCATTGTGTCCTCTGCGGCGTCGCGGCTGTGAATGATTATGGGCATATCGAGTCTGTCCGCAAGTCTCAGCTGTTCGGTAAACACCTTTATCTGCTTTTCCCTGTCGAAATTTTCGTAGTGATAGTCGAGTCCCATTTCTCCTATGGCCACTATTTTCGGATTTTTCGCCAGATCTTCGATTCGCGCGAGATAATCTTCGGGCAGGCCGTAAATATCCTCCGGATGTATCCCCACCGCGCCGTATACTCCTTCGTAGCTTTCGGCAAGACGCAGGGTGTCCTCCCATCTGTCCAATGCGCAGCCTACCGTTATCACCTTTTTCACGGATTCGTCAAAAAGCTTTTTCAGGAGTATGTCCCTGTCTTTGTCGTAGGCTTCGTCGTCGTAGTGGGCGTGAGTATCTATAAGTTTTATCATTTCGGTTTGTTCCTTTTTAAGTAGTAGGGAAAGGCGGGGGCGCATATCGTGCCCCCGAAAATAAATAATATCATAAAAAAATTTGATTGTCACCCAAATCCGCAAAACTCAAACATAAAATCAATTGTATTGTAGTCTGATACAATCCCCCCAAAAAAACAAATCAAATTTCGCAACAAATACATTCACAAACCGCAAAATGGCATAATTCACCCATA
>CATLBH010000024.1 GCA_949878745.1 uncultured Ruminiclostridium sp.
TCAAGTCCTTTTTTGTGTCGAAAATATCTACGGACTGACATTTCCTTTTTTCACAAGATTTATGCCCACAAATGGCTTTGTACAGCCGTTTGTGGGCATAATATCTTTTTGGTAACAATTAGTTGGTCGAGGCGACGGGATTTGAACCCACGACCTCTGCGTCCCGAACGCAGCGCTCTACCAAGCTGAGCCACGCCTCGAAATATGGATTTTCCACCGAAGTGGTCAAACATGTGGTCAAAAGGATTTTTGACCGAGATTTTAAGTTACCGAAAACGCCGTGACAATGTAGTGTCAAAGGCAATGTGCCACAAACAGCTCTATAACGCACTCCGAGGGTTCTATGCTCCCGAACGCAGCGCTCTACCAAACTGAGCCACGTCTCGATTATTGAATTTTTCACCCCGAATTTGGTGAAAGTGGTCAAGTATGTGGTCAAAGAGATTTCCGACCAAGATTTCTGCCCGACGAGATCGCCATAACGGTGTAGTGTCAAAGGCAATGTGCCGCAAACGGCTCTATAATGCGCTCCAACGGTTCTATGCTCCCGAACGCAGCGCTCTACCAAACTGAGCCACGTCTCGATTATAGAATTTTTCACCCCGAATTTGGTGAAAGTGGTCAAGTATGTGGTCAAAGAGATTTCCGACCAAGATTTCCGCCCGACGAAATCGCCGTAACGATGTAGTGTCAAAAGGAATGTGCGATAAACGGCTCTGCAACGCGCTCCAACAGTTCTATGCTCCCGAAGAGAGGTAAAAAAGCCCTCTCCGCCACAATTGGCTTTTTATAGCCGTTTCCACTCCACGTCATATTCTTTTAGCCGTCTTGTATCCGTTATTTCCGTGTGCTCCAAAGCTGTTTATGGTCAGATACGTGGTCGTTTTTCCACAACCACCAAAAAGGAACTATCAAGTCTATTGTTATTATAGCATAGGTGAAAGCAAAAGTCAAGTCAAAATTTGAGCCGCTGTAAACAAAGAATAAGACGAAGCATAAATTTATTATACATTTGTCGTTTCTCGCCTGATAACAAATATAGCACAATCTTGTGTATCGATTCGGATATTGGAGAGGGCAAATGCTTTTTTGTTCGTTCATATGTGTTACCAACAGATCCATTGCTTCTTTCGCTATCAGTTCAAACTGCTGCCCTATTGTACTGATCGCGATGATTACTTCCACCGAGGCGGAGGAATTATCAAAGCCTACGATATGGTAGTCGTCGGGAAGCCTGCCATGCTTTTTGAAAATAATGTTAAGCAGATATGCGGCGTTTGTATCATTGGATATAAAAATATCCTTGCGCTTGTGGGCGTATTTTTTCTCAAGCTCTGTCAGGATATTTTCAAGCTTTTGCTTTGATACTGTATAATAAAACTATTGACATATTCAAATAAAAAAGAGGAGTGTGTTAAAAATGGGAACTGTAAAACAATATGATGAGGAATTCAAGAAGCAAGCAGTAAAGCTGGCAAAGGAAATCGGAAACAAGAGTGCCGCAGATGAGCTTGGAATACCGAAGGGGACATTGGGATCATGGCTGCGAAAGGCAAAAACCGGGGAAATAGACACTGGATCTGGAACACGTTCACCGGAGGAATCGCTTAATCTGGCACAGCAGCTTCAAGCCGCAAATAAGCGAATAAGTGAACAAGAGAAACGAATTCGTGAACTTGAGAGGTTGAATGAGTTCTTAGAACCTGTCCACATAGGAATTGGCACGCGTCTTTTCGGCAGATTTTGCCGATGACTGCGTTAAAATTTCTTGACTTGCGACAGCAAGCCGGTGAAATTTTGCCTTGTCCTCGACAAAATCTGCTCGAAAATCCACGCACCATTCCTATGTGGACAGGTTCTTAGAGGAAGCCTCTGCTTTTTTCGCAGCGAGCCGTCAGAGGTCGGTAAAGAAGAACGATTAAAGTACATTGCCATGAACACCGATGACAGGGCACTCCATAAAATTTTGTGTAAAAGCAAATCCAACCAGTCAAGAGCAGGTCTTGCGAAGCAAGGACGATTTGGGATTTCCTCTTAATTGCCATACTCCCGTGGGCGGAGACGGTATGCGCGCCGAAGGCGTGAATACCGTCTCCGCCCACGGGAAAAATATTAAGAGAGGAACGGGTTGGTGTTGTGGTATACGTCCTGATACATGACCTCTTTCAATTTGTCGTAGTAGAATTTTTCATGTGCATAGCTGATAAAAATAATCGCTTTCTCTTTCCCTACTCTTAACGCTGTGTTTGACATTTTTCTGTTCCTCCTTTTAAAATTTAATTGAAAAGAGCATCCCACTATGGAATGCCCTAAATAAAAAATAGGGACACTCCCACTCAAGTATCCCTATAATCTACGACTATATCTGATAGCTTTCTATTCACTTTCATTGTCAGGATTTTTTGTGTTCCCCGTACCGAGGTCTAACGCCACAACTACGGTTACTTTCTTCACAAGTATCTTTTCCTTATGATTTTCACCGATTTTGTTGAAACTGAAAAATGTCACAAAGTGCGTAAATTCAAGGATTTCTAGGTATCTTTCCTTTGTATCAACACCACAGTCTCAACGGTATTACCTTTTTCCCACAAAAGCCGCCTTACCTCTTGTCCGTCACGATATATCGGGAAATTGAACTCTATCGACTTTAACGGCTGCTCTGACTCTCTATTTGGATATATCTGAATTTCTTTTATGAGATAAGTAATAAGGCTTTTCCTTTCCTCGTCACTTATTATATCATAGAGTTTTCCGAAATTCAGCATAAGTTTGTAAATATTGTCCAGAGTGATTGCTTCCATTTCAATGGAATTTCTTCTGAGTTTTGCATCTTCCTCACACCGAATGGCAGGCCTTCTTTGTAGTATTCCCTATACGCTTGATTTCCTACATACATTCTCTTTGATAATTTGCTACCAGACCAATCTAATATAGTTGGTGTATAAATTATACTGGGCACATCTGTATATCCAAGTTTAAGCAATGGCTCCATATATACTCTTAACGGCCACATTCCAGACCAATCCCCGCCGTCTACTATTACATTCAACATGTTATTTGTTTTATTTAGTTCAAGCAAATACAAAATTTTTACCAAATACCGTAAAGGCACATTCATGTCAAATTTATCATTACTATCTTTAGCAATCCTTATAGAATATTCACCATGAATTGGACAATATGAACTCATATTTATTGCATCATCCGTAAGCCCAGTTATTTGTGTTTTCCATAGATGTTTTTCAGTAAGCCCACATTTTGGACATGGGAAACGCAATCTAATTTCTCCTGATTTAGGGTCAAGAGTATTCTTTAATATATTATAATTTTCTATGACCTTTATTAAAGATTTTTTCACCAAGTAGTCCTTTTGATAATCATAAAAGAATCGAATTTCATAATCAATATTCTCTTTTTCTTTCAATTTATTGAGAATATCTATAAAAAAAGGCAAGCTGTCGTAATAAACCTCCATCTTGAAACCTCGGTAGCTGCCGATTTCCACGGGATTTGACAGCGGATTTTCCTTGCAGACGGCAAGGAGCATCTCGCCTGCGTCCGCTTTTTCCGTATAGGTCGCGCCCTTTAAGGTCATGGGGCAGAACTTTTCCTCGCCCTGCGGCTTGTGCTGTTCGGCAAGGGCGGCGTCGCTTATCCATCGTCCCCTTGGAAGTGATGAACATCACCACGCCGCCCGGGCGTACCTTATCCAGAGCCTTTGCGAAAAAATAGTCGTGGATTAGGAACTTCTGGGCATTGTAGCGGCTGTCGTCCACCTTGAATTCCCCGAACGGCACGTTGCCAAGCACCACGTCAAAGTGGCTGTCTGGGAGTTTGGTGTCCTCAAAGCCCTCGATGGCGATGTTCGCCCTCTGGTAGAGCTGCCTTGCTATCTTCCCAGAGAGAGGGTCAATCTCCAAGCCGTAGAGCCGGCTGTCCGCCATGCTGTCGGGAAGCAAGCCTAAGAAGTTGCCCACGCCGCAGGACGGCTCCAAGATGTTGCCTTTGGAGAAGCCAAGGCGGTCAAGGGCTTCGTACATCGCCTTGATGACAACGGGCGGGGTATAGAACGCCGTCAAGGTGGATTCCATCGCCGCACGGTATTCCTCATCGGAGAGGACGGATTTCAGCTCCTTATACTCGTTCGCCCATGCTTCGTTTTCCTTTTTCTCGGCGTTTTCCTGCTTCTCGGTGATGATGGTTTTCAGATGGTCGTTAGCAGGATTTTCACGGAGCTTTTCTTCAAAGTCGGCACGGCTCAATTCCTTGCCGAATAGGGGAAATTCCACATTCCGCAGGGATACGGCGTTCTCGTTAAAATCAGAGATTTCGTATTTGTCCGCACCGATATACACCACATCGCCCTCATGGTAGAGGTAGCAAAGAGGGTAAAGCTCCGTAAGCTCCTGCGAAAAACGCCACGCATTGCTGCGGCTGTAAACGCTTGTGGTCTTGCCCTGCACCAGAGCAAGGAAGTCCACAAGCTGCTGAACGGCGGCAGGGTCGGAGAAAGCCTGCTCCATCTGTTCGGCGGTCATATCCGCAAAATCGGTACGCCCTACATTTTCAAGCAGGGCTTTTTCGTAACCGTCCAAGTCACGGATGAAGTCGGAGAGCCGCAAAGAGAGCGTATCCCGTTTATCGGCGGGTGGCAGGTCACGGTTAGCATCTATAAGACGCTGCCTTGCCATTTTCCTCTGGGTATCAATTTCATACTGTGGGGCAGAGATGCCCTCCAGAAAATCGGCATAGTGGTCTTTCTCTTTGGCATTGAGATAGCGGCTGTCCTTTATCAGTTCCCGCAGGCGTTTTTCCACTTTAGCCCAAGATAGGATAAGGTCGTGCTCGGTGGAAATTCCGTGGCGGTCAATGGAGATACCTTTGCCATCATGCCACGCATAGCCCTCCGTACCATCCGAAAATGTGACAGGAGAGCTTCCCGTGCCATACTCTTTTTTCAGAAAAGCAATGTTGCTCCTGCTGTCCTCATACTTCCAAAACTGGCGGTAGATGCGGTATTTGCCGTCTTGAAAACCGCTGCCTTTGGTGAGGACAGCGTCAATATCTTCCTGCGAAACGGAAAAAGCAGAGGATTTTTCGTCCTCTGCTTCTACCATCATTTCAATCTGTTCGTCTACGGTGGGGAGATTTGCCTTTACTTCTTCCTTGGTGGCAATGCTGAGCTGTTCGCCGCCCTCGGTTAGCTGTAAATCAGCTCGCTCAGTATCACTTCCTCCGCTTGGCTGCGGATGGCGTTCATTGCCTGTACCCACTGCATCGGTGCTTTCTCTTTCAGTTCCTCCGTCACGCCCTGCTCCTTGGAGAGCTGCTTCGTCAGAAGCTCTAACCGTTGTAACGCCGTCTGCTCGGTCTGGTGCAGGTGTGCGTTCAGTCTGCCCGATGTCAGCAGGTTGAGGTAAGTCACCCTCTTGTGCTTCTCCAGATAATCCCTGTGCATCTGTGCGTATCTGCCAAGCGGAAGTTCTGGCTCTGTCGGTAATGTTAGGTCGGGTATAAGATAATCGCCCTGTTTGGTGTAAGTGATTTCGCTCATTGTTTTCGCTCCTTTCGGGTTGTGTCCTGCCACTATCATAGCGGCTTTGGGGCTTCGGTGCAAAGGTGCGGTTTTGCCCTTTCTCCGCTATTTGCACATTTCGGATGGCAAGGGAGATTTCCCTTAGTGCCATTTCCGCAATGTCGCTCGTGGCGATGCCGATGGCGTTTAAGGTCTGGGGCGTGTTGAAATTGACGATTGCCCCGAAGTCCTCACGGTCAAAATATTCCGCCGCATCTATGCCGCAGCGGGTCATCAGCATATAGGCTACGCTGTTTGCGGCAAGCTCACGGTACATCACTTCGATATTAAAATCGTCAAGCCCCTCTAAAAAGCTGTCCTTGATGCAGTCCTTGAGCTGTGCCGTGTAGTCCTGTAAATTGTCCTCCACGGCGTTCCTTGCTCTGGTTTCCTCTGCAAGCTCATTTATCGTTGTGGGGGCTGTTGAAACAGCAGAGCATCCGCTTACCGTCAGCACCAGAAGCATCATTCCTGCAATCATCTGTTTTTTCATAAGCAATCGACCTCCTTTGTGGCTTCATTATACGGAAAACCGATAAAAACCGCAAAGGTAGGAATTTCGGCTCTTACAGGGATTTGCAGATATTCTTTTTCTCGGATAGTTACTGGCAGTATCAAGGGGGAGAGGTGTGGAGAGGGGGAAGCCGCTGCCGTGGCTATCCACCCATGCCGCAAAGGGGCAGACCTCGCCCTTGGTGTGCGGCTATCTCTCTTGGCTTCGCTGCCTTTGCAGGTGTCGGTTGTAGAACTCCAACGCCTTGACAACAAAATCCGTTTCCTGCCCTCTGGGGATGGATTTCGGTATGAGCTTGGTTATCCTTTCGTCCTTGAAGGCGGGCTTTTCCTCCTGCATGATGCTCTGGATAACCTCGTCTGTGAGCTTGCCGTCCTGCATAAACTTTTTCATTTTGATAGCCTGTGCAAGTGACGGCGTGGCATCGTTATACTCCATAGCTTCAAGCAGGGTGTATTGCTGTTCTTCGGTGAGATAGGAGATTTCCACCGCAGGGCGAAACGCTATCTGGCGGTCATCTACCATTTGCAGGATTTCGGGTACAAGCTCGGTTAAGCGGATAAAGCGGCGTACCTGCTCATGGCTGTCGCCTGTGTCTTTTCCAATCTTTGAAACCGATAATGCTTCTTTACCCGCCGACTTCTCCACCAGTGGTGGAGAAGTTAAGTCGCTTCGTTCACCTTGCCGCTTCATCGCTTCAAGCCGCATCTTATACGCAAAGGCTTTCTCACTCGGCAAAATGGCAGAGCGTTGGAGATTGCTTTCCACCATGACAATAATCGCTTCGTCACGGGTCAGCTCCTTAACCTCACATTTGAGCGTTTCAAGCCCTGCAAGCTCACAAGCCTTTTTCCGCCTGTGACCGCTGATAAGCTCATACCGCCCGTCCTCTTTCAGACGAACAGTAGCAGGGGTCATTACGCCGCTTCGCTTGATGCTATCGACAAGCTGCTCCATGTCCTCGTCCATTAAGACCTTGAACGGGTGGTCTGGAAACTCGTCAATCTCCGCAAGGGTAATATCCCTTATCTTGCTGAGTGCGGCTTCTGCACGGCTTTCATCTGTTTCAAAGATGTCATCGTATGCGGTCAGCTCGATTTTTGTTTCTCTGCTTTTCGCCAAGCTCTGCCACCTCCTTTCCGAACTGCTCATAAGCTGCGGCTACCTTGCCGCCTTTGTCATAGGCAAAAATGCTTTTCCCCTCTGCGGTGGCTTCCACGGCACGGATGGAATGGGGTATCTGGGTATCAAATACCTTGATTTTCTGTCCGTAGGCACTTCTCACCGTGGCGGTGATTTCCTTGGAGATATTCGTGCGGAGCATTACCATCGTCATAAGGATGCCGTCAATCCGCAAAGGGGGATTGATTTGCCGTCTGACTTTCGACACGGAGCGAAGCAACAGCTCTAAGCCTTTGGCAGAAAGATAGTGGGGCTGCGTAGGGATAACCACGCTGTCAGCCGCCGCCAGTGCGTTGATGGTGAGCATACCAAGGCTCGGCATACAGTCTATTAAACAATAGTCGTAGTTTTTCTTGACCTCGTTCACGCAGGTTTTCAGCACACTTTCACGGCTTATGGCGTTAATCAGCCTTACTTCCAAGCCCGACAGCTCAATGTTGGACGGTAACAGGTCAACGCCCTCACCGTGGTGCAGTATGCTTTGGGCGACATCAATGGATTTATCGTCTATGATGTCCTGCATGATGGTGGAGAGCGTAACTGGTAAATCGTCTGGTCTGTGGTAGCCGAGAGACATGGTTAGATTTGCCTGTGCATCGGCATCAATGAGCAGAACTTTCTTGCCCTGCTGTGCCAGACTTACGCCCAGATTGACCGCCGTGGTGGTCTTGCCGACACCGCCTTTCTGATTGGTTAAAGCGATTACTTTGCAATTTGACATGGGTGCGTCCTCCTTTCGCATAGATTTAGCCGCTTTGTCAAAGGCGGCTATGTAACTGTACCAGAGGACGCAGGACGCAAAAAAGCCGCTTACTCTTAATGGGGTTAAGAATAAGCGGCTTCATAAAGATGTGCCTTAGACATATTCAATTTTTACTTTCTTGACGGGGGCATTGGCTACCTTGAAGATAAGCTCGTCAACGCAGTCCCCGTATCTGTCTTGCCGTATGAGCTGATTTTCAGCTCCACAAGGCTATGTAAAAGCAATGTTCTTTCTTGGCTATCCACATATATGTGAGTTTTCTTTTCTCTCATACGGCTCACCGTCCTTTCTTGGCTTCATTATAAGTCAAATTGGAATCCAATACAAAACTATGGCGATAATTATATTTTGTTATAAGTTTCTTCCATCTAAATATTGAATCGCTGTTGAAACCAAAGACAAACATCTCTTGTAAAAATACTCAAAGTGCCTTTTATCTTGAATATCTATCTTTGTTATCTCATGATGCCTAATTCTAAAGTTATTACCAATCGTTGTCAGTTCACGAAACTCTTTTTCAAATAACTCCATATAAGCTTGCTGACTATTCCCCATATCCTTTACAATCTTTTCTACTGATTTCTTTTTATCTATTGTTGATGAACAATAATAAGTTTTTAATCTCTCAAAAGCATCCCACAATTTTTCTACCGCAATTTGCAAATTATCTTCATCATAATATCTGGATGCCTGCTGCAACAATTCTTTCAATCCCACTTCCTGTACTGTCTCCAATGAACCTTGATTAATCTGTGCATCAAATGAATTTACCATCTTACCATTATTAAGTTGGAATCCGATTTCATTTAATTTCAATATCACATTAATCTGTGCTTCAAAATCATGCAACATACTATGTCTGGCAAATAATTCTATTGCATCTAACACATAAAATGGAGAATTTGATACTATAAAATCATGAAGATTGTCCGTTTCAACATATTCTTTCTGGCTATTATAGCATTTTGGCACATAAAATTGTCTTATGTCGAAAAAAACATCTGCCGCTATTGTTGTATCATAATTCCACCCTGTTTCATCAGTTGCTCGATATGGCTCATTACATCTTTCCAAAAATTGATATATTTGATTTCTGGCTTTTAGATTTATGGATAAAACAATCTTTTTTTCTTTTATATCTTTAGCGTGTCTTTGGGAAAATGGGATAAACAACGCATTTTCCTCTCTCTGAAACACCCTCCATCCATAAACATCCCGATTAGAAATCTTATTAGCAGGATAAAGTTCATAGCCATCATTTTGCAATAGCTTGTTGATTTCTGTTAAAAATTCTTTCCAGTAGCCCTTCTCATATCTAACCGTTGGATGAAATACTTCACAAAGAAATTTCAAATATATTTCATCCTCACCATTTTGCAAATCAAATCGTTCATCTTCAAAAATCCAACAATATGGATAGTCATCATTATTAACTGTATGCTGCCAAATATCCTGCTCTGCATTTTCAAATCTTGAATCATCACTTGGCATATTATTTAAATCATATATTCTTTTAAGAAAATCCAGTTCTTCAAGCCTACCAAAATAATGGTAAGTGACTGTCTTAGTGTCAAAAAATTCATCTATATCCAATCCATTTCGGAATAAGTCTAAAATATCACGCTTTGTTATCTCTGTAATACGCTTCATCTTTTCCTCCTCACACAATCATAATATGAACACATTTATCATACTACTTCTATAAAATATCTTCAAGAAAAGCGTATCACCATTTGTAAATGATACGCTTACTTTTTAAATAACGCTAAAATGTTTCAGAGCATCTTTGATAGCTTCGACTTTTTCCGCTGTTGGATGTTTCCTCGGCTGTTTCAATTTCTCTACCGCATTAGGAGCATCATACATAGGCAAACCTAAAGCTCTCTTTACCTCTGCGATATATGCAGTATGTACCTTGAAACCATATTCCGCTTCTATGTACTTTTTAATCATTTTATAAGTTACTCGTTCTTTTGGTTTGTAGTTTTCTGCTCTTTCTGCAATATTATTAAGTGGAACTTTGTCCTCACCATCGCCAAACTCGACTTTTATGTTGATATGTCCGTCTGGTTTTTTGTGGGAAAGCAGTACTACCGTCTCCACATGCCTCGTCCTCGAAAACAAATCCACCCCCCTTATCCTATCGCACCTATACCCCATCTCCCCCAGCACCTTACAATCCCTTGCCGCTGTAGCGGGATTACAGCTTATCATCACAATCCTCTCCGCCCCAAGCTCCGCCGTTTTTTCAAGCACCACCCTTTCACACCCCCTGCGCGCCGGGTCAAGCAGCACCACATCGGGCTTCAATCCCGCTCCTCTTATTATCTCTGCCGCCCTGTCGGCGTCGGCGCAGTAAAACTCCGCGTTGGAAAAACCGTTCAGCTCCGCGTTTTTTCTTGCGTTTTCCACAGCGCTCTCCACTATTTCAACTCCTAAAACCCTCTTCGCCCTTTTCGCCATGGAAAGCCCAATCGTACCTATTCCGCAGTAAATATCCGCTATTATCTTGCCCTCCGGCTCCGCAAACTCCGCGGCGGCGGTGTAAAGCTTCTCCGCCATAGGGGTATTTACCTGATAAAAAGATTTGGGAGAAATGGAAACGGTATTCCCGCACATTGTGTCAAAAATTTCGCTTCTACCCGCAAGCAGAATCTCCTCCTCACCCATTATCACATTGGTATCCTGCTTGTTGATATTCAGTACGACGCCCTTTATATCCGGAAATTTGCATATAAGCTCTTTGGAGAGTCTTTGCATTTCCGGTATTTTTCGTCTTGCTACTAAGGTAACGTTTATTTCACCGCTGTAATGTCCCCTTCTGAGGCAAATATGGCGCATTACGCCCTTGTTTTCCGCCTCGCTATACACGCTGAGCCTGTTATTTTGTATATATTCTCTTATATAATTTACAATTTCCGAAAAGACGGCGGGCTGTAAAACGCAGTCGGTGCATCCTATTATCCTGTGACTGTTTACCGCGTAAAAGCCGCAGATGACATTGCCGTCCTTATCCTTTCCGATAGGGTACTGCGACTTGTTGCGGTAACGGGTTATATCTTCATTTTTTAAAAAGGGCAAAAATTCGGGTTCAAGGCCTCCTATTCTCGCGAAAGCGTCTCTTATAAAGCTTTCCTTGGCTCTTACCTCCGCTTCGTAATCAATATGGCGAAAGGAACACCCTCCGCATCTTCCGAAAACAGGACAGTCGTTTTCCCTCCTGTCGGGTGACGGGATTAGTATTTCCTCTATCTTACCGTAAGAGTAACTGCTTTTCGCTTTCAGTATTTTCACCATGCAAACATCGCCCACAGCGGACATTGGCACAAAAACCACCTTGCCGTCTTTGTCCCTGCCTACGCCTGCGCCGTCATTTGAAATTGATGTTATTTCCAATGTGCAAATTTCGTTTTTGATCATATATCTCCTTTTGTACTATGCTTTCGGAAAGCTTCTGAATACAATAATGTTACCGTCCGGATCGCAAAAACGCATATTTCTTGCGCCCCACGGACGGGTTTCGGGCTTGTCAAGTATTTCAATCCCCAACTCATTAAGCCGTATATACTCCGTATCAACATCATCTACGGTAAACGCCATATTCATATTTGAATTTCCGCCCTCAGCATCGTCACATTTGAGGATTGCCAAAAATGCGCCCTGTGTATGTATTTCCTGATGTATCTCATCATCACAGTCAGAGGTTGTCTGAAGAATCTTTTTATAAAAATCAGACAAACGTCTGACGTCTTTTGTTATAAGTCCTATTCCCGAAAATATCAACGTATGTTTCCTCCCATAATCGTTATCATACCAATTTTTAATCAAATTATAGACTTGATTAAAAATTGGTATCAGATACTACCTCAAATTCCTCGCATACAAGCTCCATATCCTCACTAAACTTAATCCCGACCTCGCCAAGCTCTTTTGTGAAAAAATCCTCGTGAACCTTCCTCCAGTATTCAAGGCTCCTGTCGCCCTCCCCCTCTTTATAGGCGTGTTCTTCTGAAATATTCCCAAACCGCTCAATATATACTTTTACGGTTTTGATTACGCATACTGCCTCGTCCCTTGAATTTAAAATAACACTGTATTCCCCAGCTTTCGGCAGCTCTTCGCCCTCTTTTTCGTACAAATAATAAGCGGAGCAGGTGGCCGTCTTTATTCCCTTTACCGTCAGCTCCGCCAATATGTCGGGATCGTCCCCGAAAGCCCATGCTTCGTACTCCATGTTTTCAAGATCGTTTTTCTTTAAAAAGATCTCCCACATTTCTTTTGCTGTCATTTTATTTCTCCTTTGACCGATCAACAGATTCTCTTACCACGGACGCTTTTTACCCGTCCAGCCCTTTTCCTTCCAATACTCCGCGTCGGCCGGATTGAAGCCGTTTCTTTGCATTATTCCCATAACGTTAAAAAACGTTCTTGTTTTTAAGGAAGGTTTGATCTTACCGCGCTTTTTCGCGATTTTCCCCGCCAAAGCGGAGAGCTTTTCGTCATACTTCCGCTTTTTCTCCTCCTTTACTCTCTCCCAGGAGGTTTCGTTCACCGCCGCGCCGAATCTGTATATCTTTCCCACGCCCCACCAAAAGGCGCTGTCCGCCATATCCTTATTAGTGCTTTTCATTCCCGCTCCTGCGGCGGTGGAAATACAAACCGCCTGCTTTGAAAACATCTTTTCCTCGGGACGGTGCACAAGCCAGCGCCAGCCGTAGTGATCGAGAAAAGCTTTCATGGCTCCTGTGGCGTGATAAACATAAACGGGGCTGGCCAATATTATAACCTCCGCCTCATCTATCGAACGGGTTATTGGCGAAAGCTTTTCATAGTGGGGGCACTGTGTTTCCGATTCCGTAAAGCATTTTGTACACCCCACACAAAATTTGTCAAAATCCTTGGGGAGAAAAAACTCCGTAATTTCACCCCCCAGTTTTTCCGCAAGCGAACGCGCTAAATGATAAGTAGAGCCCTTATGGCTCTGACCGTGTATGATCGTTAATTTCATAATGTTCCTCTAAAATATATTTATGGAAACACTGATTAATCCTAATCCCTTTTTAAACTGTTGGCTTAGTGTTTCGGGGGCAATCCCTTTTTAAACTGTGGGTATTACGTCAGTTTAAAAAGGGATTGGTATAAAACACAATCGCCCCGTTCAAAGCAGCGTACTCACGCAGCTGATTGTGTTACGCTACGCTTTAATCAGCGGTTCCTTTTTTTTTACCGTATATTTCATAGGCGTATATCTTATTCCTTCCTGCTCCTTTTCATCGGATAACGCCTCGAATCCGATATGTAGATAAAACCCCCTGCCGTAAGGGGAGGAATTCAATGTAATCTCGCAAAGCTCCGGATTTTCTCTTAAAAGATCATCAAGCAAAAACTTAAATATCGCGGTAGCTACACCCTGGCGGTGATATTCTTTTTTTGTGAAAACGAGATTTATATGAGTTTTATTTGAGCGCATACCGATTATACCGATAATTTTTCCTTTGTCAAAAGCGGCGTATATTGGACACTCGCCCTTTTTGCACCTTTCGATAAAAACTTTGTTTTGTACGATGTCCCGCTTGAAGGTTTCAACGCCTTCCGGCGTGTAATCCGGTGCTTCAAACTGCATAAATACCTCCAAGGCCAAGGAAAGCGCTTCGTCAACCTCCTTTTCGTTTATTTTTCTTATATCATACATAATTTTTTCCTTCCTCATAATATTTTGATGAAAATAAAGCTGTCATAAGTCACATTCATATTGTATTTGTTGAAGCTTCCCTCTTTGAGAACCTCAAATCCCAGCTTTTTAAGCAGCTCGCAGGAAGCCTCGTTTTCCTTTGCCGCTTCGGCGGTAACCCTTTTGCCGCCCACCGACCCTATCCAATTTGTAAGTGTTGTTACAATATCCCTCCCTAAGCCCTTCCGCCAATAAGATTTATGCACGCAATAGCCTATATCGTAAGCCGTTCCGCCGTCGTCGGGAAAGGCGCAGCAGGTGCCTACGGGAACCCCCGTTTCCTTAAGCTCCGCCAGAAAATAATACCCCAAAGGGCTGTCCTCCAATCCGTCGACAGCCCTCTGAAACTTTTCGTCAATAAATTCTTTTTCGGGATCGCTTAAATATTTTCCGTTTTCCCCGTCAAACCATATCCCGCTTACAAAATCGAGATCGGAGCTTCGATAGCTTCTCAAGGCTATCTTTTCTCCCGAAAGCTTTTCTTCGATTTTCATTTTATCCACCATTCGGGGGTAAGCTCTCCGAGAGTCATTACCCTGTTCGCTTCATAATCAAGCATTATCTCTATATTTTTGTAATCCTTTGGCATAAGCTGAACCATCAGCTCGCGGCAGGCGCCGCAGGGAGCGCCGCTTTTTCCGTCGCCCATGATACACAGCACCTTGGAAATTCTGTCCTCGCCGCTGGTAATCATATTGAAAATGGCGTTTCTTTCGGCGCAAATCCCGAGAGTGCTGCATGTATCGATACATACCCCCGTGTATATTTTTCCCGAAGCGGACAAAACGGCCGCCGCCACTCCGCCCGCGTCAACATAATCGGAAATTTTCCTGTATTTATGCACCGACCTTGCCGCTTCATGCATTTCCTTCCAAATATTTTCCATATACGCTCCTTAATATTAAAGCTCGTTCCTGCTCTTAGCCGTAAGATAAGCGTTTATAAACCCGTCTATATCCCCGTCCATAACCGCCTGAATATTGCCCGTCTCAAAGCCCGTGCGGTGATCCTTGGCGAGAGTATAAGGCATAAATACGTAAGAGCGAATCTGACTTCCCCACTCTATCTTAAGCTGTTCCCCCTTGATATCGCTGACCTTTTCCAGATGCTCCCTTTCCTTTATCTCGATAAGCTTCGATTTCAGCATACGCATCGCATACTCTCTGTTCTGAATCTGACTTCTCTGAGTCTGACAGGCGCAGACTATTCCCGTGGGCTTGTGTATAAGGCGCACCGCCGAGCTGGTCTTGTTTACCTTCTGTCCCCCCGCGCCGCTGGAACGGTATACCTCCATTTCGATGTCCTCCGGACGTATATCCACGTTGGTGTCCTCGTCGATTTCTGGCATTACCTCAAGGCTGGCAAAGCTTGTATGCCTTCTTCCCGAGCTGTCAAATGGGCTGACGCGTACAAGACGGTGAACGCCGTTCTCGGATTTAAGAAAGCCGTAGCTGTTTTCTCCCTTTATGAGCAGCGACGCGCTTTTTATCCCCGCCTCTTCTCCGTCCAGATAGTCCAAAAGCTCCACCTTAAAATTATGGCGCTCCGCCCACCTGTTGTACATTCTGTAAAGCATTTCCACCCAGTCCTGAGCCTCGGTTCCGCCCGCCCCAGCGTGAAAGGTAAGAATCGCGTTTTTTCCGTCGTATTCTCCCGAAAGCAGCGTGATAAGCTTCTGTTCTTCAAGCTCCGACTTCGCCGCCGCCGCGAGCTCCTTTATCTCCGGAAGCATTGAAGCGTCCTCCTCGTCATCGGCAAGCTCAATCATTGTAATAACGTCCTCAAAGCTTTCCTTAAGCTTGTTAAAGCTGCTTATCTTATTTTTGAGCGCGCCTATTTTTTGCATTATCTTCTGGGAATTTTCCGCGTCGTTCCAGAAATCTGGCTGCGCCGACTGTTCCTCAAGCTCTTCGGCTTCTTTTTTGAGCCGATCCATATTCATAGCCTCTTCAAGTTCCTTAAGCTGAGGGTGAAGGCCTTCCATTTCAAGTCTTATTTCATCGTATTCCAACATAACTTTTTTCCTTTCCGTAATAAACGTATTTTGAGGTTTTTCGTTTTCTTTTTCTGTTTTAATGTTTTTAGCTTAATTATTGTTTACATTTAAATACTCCTTTATATCCTCCGCGAACTGCCCGCCGCACCGCGCCAACTCTCCCAACACTCTCTCCGTTCCGAGCCGCGAAGAAAACCAATCCTTTTTGCTTATCCCCCAAACGTCAACGGGACAAACCGCAAGCTCCGCTTCGGGAAAGGCAAGCTGATACAGCATAAGACAGCGCCTCGCGTGAAACGACTTACATACAATGATTCCGCTTTTTATATCAATTCCTCTTTCGTCGACTACCCTTCGGGAAAAAAACGCGTTGTCGCGGGTATGCCCCGATTCGCTTTCACCCAATACGGCGGAAAGGGGAACTCCGTTTTTTATCAGAACGTCGGTAAAAAATTCACAGTCGGTATGATAATCCCCGTCGTATATGTCCGCCTTTTCCTTTACCCCCTGCCACCTGTCGAATTTTATGCTTAATCCCCCCGAGGGCATCAAAAGCGGAGCATACCCTTGATGATACAGCTGCGCCCCGTATTCGGGAGTCGACGGGTGAGAGCCGCCCGGAAGAAAGATAATATCCGATTTTTTCGGCTCGTCTTTCACGAAAATAAACTCGCTTATATCCTCTATAATTCTTTTGTGCATATTAAAAATATACCGCTCCCTTCAAAAAGCATAAACATACATTCTATATTATACCTCAAACAGAAAAATTTGTAAACCCCCTTGAAAACGTTTTCTTTATATGCTATAATAATTTTAATATCAATTGAACCTTTTTAAGAACGCGGCAAAAATTGCCCCTTAAAAAAGAAAGGATTAAATATGGCGGAGCAAATCAAAAAAATTCATATGGGTCCCGCGAAATGCGCGGTTGATCTGGGCGACGGAAGCGAAAGAGGCGAATATGTCAATCAGGACTATATTCTCCACACTCTCGGAAGACCCCATAGAGCCATCAATCTTATGTACTGCTATTACCCCCTGGATAAAGAGTGGCCGGGAAGAATCTCCGAGGTTATGAAGGACGCGGAGGTTTCCTTCCAGTGGGATTACCCCTACGACGACTATTTCACCTATAAGGGCGGACTTGACGGAAACACCGAGGACGAACCCTTCACCTGTATGAGAGACGTCCGCCGTCACGGACAGGACGTTTGTCTTACCTTAACCATTGACCCCAATGTTTCGGACGAACATCTTATCGCCATCGCGAAGGATCTGCGCAGCTTCGGCAGAGTTATGCTGAGAATCAACCACGAAGCCACCGGCAACTGGTTCAGCTTCACCAAGCGCACCACATATCAGGGAGTAGCCGACTTTTACGTACATTTCCACAACATTCTCAAGGAACACGCCCCCAACGTCTCCACCATTCTGTGTATAGACGGCTGCGGCGAAAGCGGCGCGGAGGAAATCTCCATGGAGAAGGAGTTTAAGGAAGCAGTGCTCGCCACCGACATCTGGTCGGTGGATAAGTATATTTCCCTCCACTGGGGCTGGCCCTTCGACGTGGCGGAGCGCGGCGGCCACAGCCACAGACGCGACGAAGCGGATCACGTTTTCGACCTCACCAAAAAATCCTATGAAAGATTCAAATTCCTTAACGGCGGCGTATCCAAACCCATGGTTATGAGCGAGCTTAACGCCGACGGCGACGTTGTGGGTCCTTACGAACAAGCGGAAATAATCACCGAATTCTGCGACAGGGTAAAGAACGAAAATGCCGAATGGCTGAGCGGATTCACCTTCTACCAGTTCCGCGACAGAGGCCGTCTGGGTCTTGAAATAGAAGATCCCAACAATCCCGACGTTGGTATTCCTCAGCCCGAAATGGCCGCCTATAAGAAAATTATCCACGACGAATATTTCTACCCCGCCATCACCGAGGAAAACGAGGTTCAGTTCCCCGCCAAGCTTCGCTGGGGCAGCTTCGAGGATTCCGACGGAATAGCGATCCCTCTTCACTTTGACTCCAACCCCACCTTCTGCGAAATAACCTTCGAGGAAGAATTGAACCTTATGATGGAGATTAACGGAAAGTGGTTCTACAAATCCCCCAAGGCCAAAACCATTGATTTTATGAGCGCGTTCTTCGAAAAGCCTTTGGAGGGTGCCTGCGACCTTACCCTGAAAATATTTGCCCCTCCCGCAAGCGGAGAAAACGACCCCTCACAGGGCGACGACTGGGCCATAAACTATTATTCCACCATTAACAAAATGCCGAATATCAGAATAAGATTTGAGCCTACCGAGCTTAGAAAAAGCTAAAGATCACTCCCAAAACACTAATCTTTGGTCAACATTTTTTGTCTATAATCTGACCAAAGATTAGTATAAAACATAAAAACCGCCGCCGTAAGAAGCAAGCGCTTCTTACGGCGGGTTTATTTATTTAAAAAATTGTTCCAATAGGAATTGGCGCACGTCTTTTCGGCATATTTTGCCTTTCATCAACAAAATATGCTCAAAAATCCGCACACCATTCCTATTGGAACAGTTTCTAATTTCCCGTATTCTCAAAATTCCTCCTGATCTCCTCCGAAAAAATTCGAGTGATCCTTATCAGTGAAGCGGCGTCCTCTTCCGAAAGCTCCGCCATGGCGTCTATTTCCACCCGAACGGCGGGCGGAATTATCATCTCGGCGTATTCCCTGCCCTTGGCCGTAAGCTTTACCGCTTTATTCCTGTGATCGATTTTCGACTCCTTAAGTGAAACATAACCCAGTTTTACAAATTTCTTTATAATGGCGCTCACCGTCTGTCTCGCCATAGTGAGATTCTTTCCTATCTCCGACTGAAAACCGTTTTCGGGAGTATACAGGATCATACCCAGTACCAGAAGCTCCTTTGCGGTCAGTCCGAATTTTCTCGCGTAAACCTCATAAGCGGCGATCTGAATATCCCGCTGCCTACAATATTCCCTTACCAATTCCGTCAATTTTTCTCCGTCCATAAAACACCGCCTTAAAAGCTTACGATAAATGAAAAATAATTTTTTTGTATATCTTTAAAAACCGTTTAATATAATTATAATTCCTTCGCGCTGAAAAGTCAATAACAAAACATATATTTTTTCGCAAATAATTTTTAATAAAAAACCCGCGATCCTCAAAGACCGCGGTGTATAAATATAAAACAATATATAAGGTTTAACAACCCGAAAAGCCCACAAAATCAACTTTTCAAAGCCTTTGATTTCAGCCTTGAATTTGCCGCTTTTTTACTTGTCCGAAGCGGGCGCGGATTTAAGAATACCCGCGAGGCGAACGGCTTTGCTGAGGTCGCCGCGATAGTTGATACGTCCTGCCTTAACGGCTTCTATAAAATCATAATCGCCCTTCGCGATTTTGAGAACTTCCTCCGCGGAGGTGTCAACTATACCGTCGGCAAGGTAATAATCCGACTGCATCACCTGTTTGTCCTCGTCGGGATTGGCTTTTACCGCTATATAGAAAATACCGGTGTCGAATACGTTTACCTGAATCGCGATGGCACAAGGAACGTCTGCAACGTCCTTGTTCTCGATGTTTTTCCATACGGCGGTGGTGAGATCGTCTAAAACTATGGCGGTGCTCACGGGCTTCTTGGCTCTACCGACTCTTGTTCCGGCGGCTCTTGCGGCTCTTGGAGCTTTTTCGGTTTTTGTCTTGGGCTTATCGGCGGTTTTTCTGGTGGTTGTTTTCTTTTCGGCGGCCTTGGTTTCGGTCGCTTTAATTTCTTCGGGGGCACTTACCGCCGCCTTGCTTCTGGCGTTTCTTCTCGTTGCCTTTGTGGCTTTCTCTTCGGCCATGATCTGTTATTCCTTTCAATTCGTTTTCGTTTCCGCCAGGCGGATTTGTATTACTACCTTTATTATAATAACACATATTTAAAAAAAATACAAGTATTTTTGCAAATTTAAGATAAGTTTTTGCAAATTTTTTTCTTTTTTGTAACTTTTTGGAATTTTATTAAACGAAGCTTATGTTTTTTCAAAATTCACTACGTTCCTTGCCCGCCGTAAAAATACTCCGGATTACGTAAAAAAATATTATAGACCTGTTCGACAACCCTATAACTGAAAATTATATATACCACAAATTAAAGAAACACGCAAAGAAAACCTCCTACGCTTATTTCTGTAACGGGAGGATAAAATTTTAAATCTTTTTATATATTATATAACAATTGATATGCTCAATGTAAATTCTGCGTTTTGAAACAGTAGAATTATAAGCTTCTTCTTCAAGATTAGATGGTATAAATAATGCGATATTTACCGATTCTAAGTGGCAAAAGTTCTTTATTTTGATTTCCCTTCAAGGGTTTGATGTCTTCACCGTTGGGAAGTCGTTTAATTGCGTCCAAAATTCTCTCTTTTTCTTTTTTGGTAAGCTTATCAAACTTTTTTGCTTTTTTCTTGATGACAATACTATACATCAATCAATCTCCACTCTTTTCTACACTCTTTCAATAACTTTTACCGATTTATACTAATCTTTAATCATATTGTAAACGAAGTCGGAAATATGATTAAAGATTACACCCAAAACACTAATCTTTGGTCAGCATTTTTTGTCTATAATCTGACCAAAGATTAGTATTAAGCATATTTTTATTAAAATCAAGCCTCTTTACAAATTATGGAAAATATGCTACAATATTATCGGCAAAAAACGCAAATCATAATACGGAGGATACGACTACGGTACTCAATATTGTGCTGGTTGAGCCGCAAATACCCCAGAATACCGGAAACATCGCCCGCACCTGCGCCGTCACCGGGGCAAGGCTCCACCTTGTGAAGCCCATGGGCTTTTCCGTGGACGACAGAAAGCTTAAACATGCGGGTCTCGACTACTGGCATTTTCTGGACATAAGCTATTATGACGGCTTAGATGATTTTTTCGGAAAAAACAAGGGCGAAATGTTCTATTATTCCACTAAAGCCTTAAACACCTACTGTGACGCGAAATATCACGACAATTGCTATATTGTTTTCGGAAGAGAGGATAAGGGGCTTCCCGAAAAGCTGCTATACGAAAACAAAGACAGCTGCGTAAGAATACCCATGACAGACGAAGCCCGAAGCCTTAATCTTTCCAACAGCGTGGCGATAGGCGCCTACGAGGTTTTGAGACAGTGGGGCTTCCCCGAACTGCGGAACAGCGGACGGCTTACTCAATACAACTGGACGGCGGAAAATAATTTATAAATTATAAATAAAATATATCAGGAGAAAGGATTAAACATATGGCAAAGGTAAAGATAATCACCGACAGCGGCTGCGACATTTCAAAGGAGGACGAAGCCCGCTACAATATCGACATAATGTGCTTCGACATCACACTGGGTGACAAAACCTTCGTGGAAAGAAAAACCGTTACCAACGAGGAATTTTTTGAGATAATCGACAAGTCCCCCGACCTGCCCAAAACCAGCCAGATAACGGTGATCCGCTTCGAAGAAAAGTTTAAGGAATGCGCAAAGGAGGGCTATGACGACATAATAGTCACCGTCATCAACTCCGCCGGCTCACAGACCTACGCCAACGCCCTTCTGGCGGAAAAAAACCTCCGCGAGTCGGGCGAACTTGGAAACACGAAAATACACATAATTGATAGTCACTGCTATTCCTTAGGCTACGGCTACCCCGTAGTGGAAGCGGCCAGAAAGCTTGAAGCGGGTCAAAGCTGCGAAATGGTGATTGCCTTTATGGAGGATTGGTTCAACTGCTGCGAAATTCACATAATCGGCTTTAACCTCCGCCATATGAAAAAATCGGGAAGAATAAGCGCGGCGGCCAGCTTTTTGGGGGAAATGCTCTCCCTTAAGCCCGTAATCTCCCTTATCGACGGGGACACTCAGGTGGTTAAAAAGAGCCGAGGGGAAAAAGCGGCGGTAAACGACGCGGTACAGTATATAAGCGAGCGTATGATCCCCGAAACCCCCTGGCACCTTCTCACCACCACCGCCCCCGAAATGGAGGAGCTTTTCAGAAAGACCATGACAAAAAAAGTCGGCTACGACCTTACGATGCAGGAATCCTGCGGCGGCGTGGTAGCCTGTAACGCCGGCCCCTGCTTTATCGGAATAATCACCAAGGGAAAGCCCAGAAGATAATCGGAAAAAATTTCCTGAAATCCCTTGAAATAGTTTGATTTTTCTGTTAAAATAATAAAGTAGTGCCAACCGCTTTTTGCCGTGGTAATACTTTGTTTCATTTCAAATAAAATTTATCATAAAGGAAGGTAACAAAATGAGCAAGCTTAACAAGAAAAACGTGGAAGACCTTAACGTAAAAGGAAAAAAGGTTCTTGTCCGTGTGGACTTCAACGTTCCTCTTAAGGACGGAAAGATCACCAACGACAACAGAATCGTCGCCGCCCTCCCCACTATCAACAAGTTGGTTGAAAACGGCGCCAGAATCGTTCTCTGCTCCCACCTGGGAAAACCCAAGAACGGCCCCGAAGCGAAATTCTCCCTTAAGCCCGCCGCCGAAAGACTGGCCGAGTTGGTTAAGACAAAGGTAGTATTCGCCGCCGACGATACCGTTACCGGCGAGAACGCCAAAAAGGCTGTCGCCGAAATGAACGACGGCGAAATCGTTGTTCTTGAAAACACCCGCTTCAGAGGTGCGGACGAGACCAAGAACGGCGAAGGCTTCGCGAAAGAGCTGGGCGATCTCGTGGATAACGAGTTCTTCGTTATGGACGCTTTCGGCTCCGCTCACAGAGCCCACGCCTCCACGGCGGGCGTTACCAAGTTCGTTAAGGAAACCGCTGTCGGCTACCTTATGAACAAGGAAATCGAATTCCTCGGAAACGCCGTTGAGAACCCTGTTCGTCCCTTCGTTGCCATTTTAGGTGGAGCGAAGGTGGCTGATAAGCTCAACGTTATTTCCAACCTTCTGGAAAAATGCGATACCCTCATTATCGGCGGTGGTATGGCGTACACCTTCATAAAGGCTCAGGGCGGCCAAATCGGCACCTCCCTCGTAGACGAGGAAAAGCTCGATTACTGTAAGGAAATGCTGGAAAAGGCGAACAAATTGGGCAAAAAGCTGCTCCTTCCCGTTGACACCACCGTTGCCAAAGCCTTCCCCGACCCCATTGACGCGGCTATCGAAACCTCCGTCGTTGAAAGCGACAAGATTCCCGCCGATATGATGGGTCTCGACATCGGCCCCAAGACCATGGAGCTTTTCGCGGGCGAGGTAAAGTCCGCCAAAACCGTCGTATGGAACGGGCCCATGGGCGTATTTGAGAACCCCGTTCTCGCCGAAGGCACAAAGGCCGTGGCCAAGGCCCTCGCCGACACCGACGCCACCACCGTTATCGGCGGCGGAGACAGCGCGGCGGCCGTGGTACAGCTGGGCTACGCCGACAAAATGAGCCATATCTCCACCGGCGGCGGCGCTTCCCTCGAATATCTGGAAGGAAAAGTCCTTCCCGGCATTGACGTGATCCAAGACAAGTAAAAAAATACGCGGACAAAGAGCAATACTGACTTTTCTGAAGCGTATTGCTAAAGGGCGGTTTTTCCGCCCTTTAACGCTTTTATCCGCCTTGCCTACATTATTTTTTTGGGGGCACTCTGTCTTGTTTCCTGCCGACGTTTAACTTCTTAATTTACGAACGAAAAGGAGTCATACCGTGGATTTTAAAAACCTTGAAATACATTCTATCAAATCCTGCAGCGCAAGGCAGGCGAGAATAAGCGAATGCAGCTTTACCGACAGCGAAATACAAAGCTGTTTTATGGATTATACAAGGATTTTGGGATCGAGATGGGGCAGCGCTTCCTTTAAACAGATGTTTATGGAAAAAAGCCTGTTTGACGACGTAAATCTCAACGATTCCTCTTTTCTTAACCTCGCCCTGCTAAACACCGTTTTTGACAGCTGCACACTTAACGGATCAAAGTTTAAAAAACTCGCCATGACCGACAGCGAATTCCACAGCGCCAATCTCGGCGGCACGAAATTTTTCGCCGCCGACCTTCGGAATGTGGAAATCGGCGAAGACTGCGAACTGGAGGGCATGACAATAAACGGTATATCCGTTGTGGAAATGCTGAAGCTGTACAAGGAAAAACAAGGCGCGGAGAAAAACTTCTCCTCCGAAAAAGACGTAAAAGAACAAAAACAAGAATAAAAAAACTGAAAGGTGAAACAAAATGAAAAAGAACGTAAGAAAGGCAGTAATTGCCGGTAACTGGAAAATGAACAAGACCCGTCCCGAAGCGAAAGCGCTTATCGAAGCCATGAAACCTTTGGTTTCCGACGCGGGCTGCGAAGTGGTGATCTGCACCCCTTACACCAATCTTGAAACCGCGGTGGAGATGACTGAGGGAACAAACATAAAAGTCGGAGCGGAAAACGTTCACTTTGAAAAGTCGGGAGCCTTCACCGGTGAAATTTCCGCCGATATGCTTACCGAAATCGGCGTTGAATACGTAATAATCGGCCACAGCGAACGGAGACAGTATTTCGGCGAAACCGACGAAACGGTGAACAAGAGAACAAAGGCCGCTTTATCCGCGGGTCTTAAGCCCATAGTATGCGTAGGCGAGCTGCTCTGGGAAAGAGAATGCAACATTACCGAGGAAGTGGTGGGTCGTCAGATTAAGCTTGACTTTTACGATGTTTCCGCCGAGGATATCAAAAAGTGCGTTATCGCTTACGAGCCCGTTTGGGCGATAGGCACCGGAAAGACCGCCACCGCCGAACAGGCGGAAGAGGTATGCGCCTTTATCCGCGGAAAACTTGCCGACCTTTACGGAAACGACGTCGCTCAGGCGGTAACCGTTCAGTACGGCGGCTCCATGAACGCGGGCAACGCGGCGGAGCTTCTCTCGAAAGAAAATATCGACGGCGGACTTATCGGCGGCGCCAGCCTTAAAGCCCCCGATTTCGCTGAGATAGTAAAAGCCGCCACAAACGGTTAATTTCAGACAAAAGAAAGGAACATTATTTATATGAAAGCTAAAAAACCGATTTTATTGGTGGTAATGGACGGAGTGGGATTCAGCAAGACGGGTCTTGGCGATGCGGTAACCCTCGCCAACACACCCACCCTTGACTGGCTTCTGCAAAACTGTCCTCATACAAGACTCAAGGCACACGGCGGCGCGGTGGGTCTTCCCTCCGACGACGATATGGGCAACAGCGAGGTGGGACACAACGCCATCGGCTGCGGTCAAATTTACTCCCAAGGCGCAAAGCTGGTGAACGAGTCAATAGAAAGCGGAAAAATGTACGGCTCCGACACCTGGAAAGAGGTAGTGTCCAACGTAAAGAAAAACGGCTCCGCGCTGCACTTTATCGGACTCCTCTCCGACGGAAACGTACACTCCAACATCTCCCACCTTTTCAGTATGCTTGAAGAAGCCAAAAAAGAGGGCGTAGCCAAGGCAAGAATACACATTCTTCTTGACGGACGCGACGTACCCGCCACCAGCGCCCTCACCTACGTTGAACAGCTGGAAAACAAGCTTTCCGAGCTGAACGGCGGCGGCTTCGACGGAAAAATCGCCAGCGGCGGCGGAAGAATGAAGGTAACCATGGATCGCTACCAGGCTAACTGGGGAATGGTGGAATTGGGCTGGAAAACTCACGTAAAAGGCGAGGGAAGACAGTTCAGCTCCGCCAAAGAAGCCATCGAAACCTACCGCGGCGAAATAGAGGGAGTAATCGACCAGGATCTTCCCGCCTTTGTCATCGCCGAAAACGGAGAAGCCGTGGGAAAAATCAACGATAAGGACAGCGTGGTTCTCTACAACTTCCGCGGCGACCGCGCGATAGAGCTTTCCATGGCCTTTGACAACGACATATTCACCTTCTTTGACAGAGGCCCGAAGCCCGATGTGGTATACGCGGGAATGTTACAGTACGACGGCGATCTTAAACTCCCCAAGCGCTACCTTGTAAATCCTCCCGAAATCAAGGATACCCTTTCCGAGCTTCTGGTGAACAACGGATACAAACAGTACGCGGTGAGCGAAACCCAGAAATACGGTCACGTTACCTACTTCTGGAACGGCAACAGAAGCGCCAAGTTCAGCGAGGAGCTGGAAACCTTCAAGGAGATTCCCTCCGACAACGTAAGCTTCGATCAGCGCCCCTGGATGAAATCGGCGGAAATAACCGACGACCTTATAGAAGTGATTAAGAGCGGTGAATACGACTTTATTCGCTGCAACTTCCCCAACGGCGATATGGTGGGACATACGGGAAGCCTTGACAGCACCATTATCGGCGTGGAAAGCGTGGATCTGGGTCTTGAAAGGCTTAAAAAAGTCTGCGACGAGTGCAAAGTTACCATGCTTGTAACCGCCGACCACGGAAACGCCGACGAAATGGTGGAAAGAAACAAAAAGGGCGAGCTTGCGGTAAGAACCGCCCACTCCCTTAACCCCGTGCCCTTCATCATTTACGATTCCGAAACCGAATACGAGATTATCCCCTCGGATAAATATGGATTGGCGAATATCGCGCCTACCGTAGCGAAAATGTTCGGCCTTAAGGCTCCCGATTGCTGGGAAGCCTCGATGATCTGATAAAATCGGCGAAGCCGCCGTCCATGAGGCAAAAGCTGTCTCACGGACGGCGGCTTATTTTTTATAAACTCACTTTATCCGACATACCGTCAGCTTCTTCCCATAAGTGCTTACGCCGATAACCTCCTTTGAATATGAAACCTTAGGCGGAATAAATATAACGTCATTTACCTTAAATCCCTTATAATTGCCCTTTATATCGATTCTCCCGAGATTAGTCACGCCTATATCGCGGATTTTTTTATCGGTATATTTCATTATTTCGGCCATTCTTTCCGATAACGGATCGGAAAAACAGCCGTACTTATACAAAAGCACCGAATCCATCAGCGTTGGACTAAGCTCCGCCAAAAACATCAAAACAAAATATTTCGCGTTGTATTGTTCAGCTTTTTATAAATAATTTTGTGCAATCCGCAAAGATTCCTCTCAAAATTCAGTCTTTCCGATGTAATCTACTTTTTCACTCCTATAATCCGCCTTTCCAAAAAATATCGCAAACTCGGCTAATCCACGATATATTTCCTTATAGAATTCACCCAAATTTTCATAACCAATCGCTGGGGCAAAAGCTTCGAGTTAAGGTGTAAAAACTTCGTGTACAAAGAGCACACCGACATATCCCGCCTTTTCTCCGCGTCCTTAAGAGCGGTTTTTACAACACTTTCCGCCGAAACGATTCCGGGAAACCTGACCCTTCGCCCGTTTATCTCCTTTGACAGCATTTCAGTGTCGACCCAGCCTGGGCATACCGCCGTAACGCAAATTCCCGTCCCTTTAAGCTCCGCGTTGAGAGACCTTGAATAACTGCGTTCAAAAGCCTTTGAAGCGGCGTAAAGATTGATATACGGATTTGGCTGAAAGGCGGAAGCGGAGGAAACGTTCAGAATATTGCTCCCCGCTTTCATATAGGGTATACAAAGTCCGCAAAGAAGCACGGGGGGCTTACAGTTAACGTCAACGGTACGTATTATTTCCTCCCGCGAAAAATCCTTATATGAAGCCATTTTCGCTATACCCGCATTATTTATCAGGAAACGTATATCCGGTTTTTCTTCCGAAAGCATACCGCCTATCTTGTCTATACCGCCCGTTTCCGACAGGTCGACCCGAACGGGCAGCACCCTTTCGCCGTACTTTTTCCGAAGCCCTTCCAGCTTCTCTCCGTTCCTCGCCACCGCCCACACCCGAACAATATCAAGGCTCAGTAGTTGTTTTACAAACTCCTCCCCTATACCTCCCGTGGCGCCGGTTACAACAGCCGTTTTTTTCATTTTAAAACCGTCCTTTCCAGATCATCGGCGGAAATCATTTCGTAATGCGTGGTAAACAGGCTTTTCAGAGCGTACAAATAAACCACCCCCCAATAATAATCCGCCAGCTTCATCGGGGAGCCCTCAACCGCCGTCCCCTCCCTTTGTCCCTGCTCTATTATCTTCGCGGTAAGGGAAAAAATTTCGCTTTGATAGCTTGTGTCCAAAGCGGAACAATCCCCGCTCCCTTCCAACATAATCTGTGTGTTTAAGGCAATTTTGGCGGCAAACATTTCGTCGTTCTTAAGGCGCTCCAATACCCTTTCCGACAGCTTCCCCAGCTTGACCCTCGCGGACAAAGGAAGGCGGGAAAGCACCCTGACCTGCCTTAATTCCTCTTTATAATCGGCGATACGGAGTATTTCCTTAAATAAATCCTCCTTCGATTCAAAATAAACGTATATCGTCCCCTGTGCTATCCGAATGTTCCGCGACAAATCGCTTATTTTTGTCCCCGCGAAGCCGTTTCTCGCGAAATACAGCAGGGATTTCCGCAAAATGGTGTTTCTCATTTCCTCCCGAATCTCCCGACAGCGCTCTTTCGACTTAGGCATTTTTTACCCCCCTTTTTCAATGAATGAATTTTTATTCATTCATAGTATAGCACAAACCCGCAAAAATTTCAATAGATTTTCCGTTTTTTGATTTTTTTGTGAAACCTATGGAAATTTAAAGCAAAATATGCTATACTAAATATAATTGTTATCTTATAAGTATGAAAGGTCGAAATTATGCCGAATAAATTTCAGCGCCATGAGATAGGAAAAGAAGTATTTTTCAGCAGTATCACCGATCCCCGCTTCAAATTCAATATGATATCGGTCAGCTTTTTGGTTCCCCTTTCGGAGGAAACGGCGTCGGAATACGCCTTAATCTCCCGCGTTATCGATAAAGCCTGCCACGAATACCCCACGTTCCCGAAGCTGAGCAACAAGCTGTCCTCGCTGTATAACGCCAGACTCAACACAGGCGTTATCCCCTTCGGAGATTCACAGGTGGTCGGCGTCGATATAGAATATATCGACAACAAATACGCCCTTGAAAACGAAAAAGTGGAAGAAGAGGCGATAAAGATACTGTTAAGCTGTATGCTGAACCCGCTGCTGGAAAACGGCGTTTTTCCCGAAAAGACCGTTTCATTGGAAAAAAAGATACTTATCGACGATATAGAATCGGAAATCAACGATAAACAATCTTATGCCAACCACAGATCGGATCAGATTATGTATAAGGACGAGCCCGCCTCCGTCAGAGCCTTGGGAAGCGTGGAACAGGCGAAAAGAGTAACCCCACTCACCGCCTATAACGCCTATAAAAGACTTTTGAAGCACGCGCGGGTGGAAATAGTCTGCTCCGGGTGCAGCGACTTTTCCGCCGCCGAAAAATCCGTTTCAAAAGCCTTTTCACAGCTTGAGAGAGGCGATTTTTTCAGATGCGCCACTTTAAAAAGCCCCCTTAAGCCCGCTCCCCGCCGCGTTTACGAAGAAATGCCCATAAATCAAAGCAAGCTTGTTATGGGTTTTAAAACCGACTGTGAAAACTACCCCGCCTTATCCCTTATGAGCGCGGTTTACGGAGGCACCTCCACCTCCAAGCTGTTTATGAACGTAAGGGAAAAGCTGTCTCTTTGCTACTACTGCTGGTCGGGGGCGGACAGGTATAAAGGCGCCTTGACGGTAACCGGCGGCGTGGACAGGGAAAACCTCGAAAAAGCGGAAAAGGAAATTACAGCGCAGCTGGAAGCGGTCAAAAACGGGGATTTCACCGACGAGGATATGGAACAGGCGAAAATGTACCGCAAAAACGGACTTAAAGCCTATAACGACTATCTGAAAAGTATGGCTGCCTGGTACCTTATGTGCATTTACAACGACGATATAAAATCCCCCGAGGACGCGATAAAGGAAAGCGACGCCGTAACAAGGGAAGAAATCATAGAATCCGCCCGCTCGGTAAATCTTGACACGGTATACGCCCTTATACCATACGAAAGTGAAAATAAAAAGGAGGCCCTTGATTGAACAGTCACAAGGAAATAATAAAAAGCGCGGGAATAGGCGAACAGTATCTGAGAATAAAACACCCCTGCGGCTGCACCATATGTCTTTATCCCATGGAGGGCTTCAGCACCGTTTACGCCATGTACGGCGTAAACTTCGGCTCGCTTGACGAAGCGTTTAAAAAAGAAAACGAGGTAGGCTTTACCTCGGTGCCGAAAGGGACCGCCCATTTCCTCGAGCACAAGCTTTTTGAAAAAAAGGACGGCAGCGCCTTTGACCTCTTCGGAAAAACGGGGGCTAACGCCAACGCCTTCACGTCCTTTGATAAGACCGCCTACCTGTTTTATTGCTCCCAAAAATTCGAGGAAAATCTGGAAATCCTTTTGAACTTTGTTCAGGAACCGTATTTTACCGACGAAACGGTGGAAAAAGAAAAAGGCATTATAGAACAGGAAATTATGATGTACGAGGACGACCCGAGCTGGCGCCTGTATATGAACAGCTATCTGGCGGCATTTCATAATCATCCCATTCGAATTCCCATAGCGGGAACAAAGGAGAGTATCGCCGATATCGATAAGGAAACCCTTTACAATTGCTATAACGCCTTTTATGCTCCGAACAACGCCTATATTTCCATAGCGGGAGGCTTTGACCCGAATAAGGCGCTTGAAATATGCGACAGGCTGCTTAAGACCGGTTCCGGGAGAAAAACGGAAAGACTTACGGTCGAAGAGCCGTATGAAATAAAGGAAAAAACGATAAAAGCCAAGCTCCCCTGCTCCAAGCCAATGTTCGAAATTTTGTACAAATTTCCCGAAATGACCCCCGCCGAATCAAACAAGGCCTATATAGTGTACGACATTATGCTTGAGGTATGTCTCGGAAAAACCTCCTCCTTTTATACGGAAATGTATGAACAGGAGCTGTTGGACGGCGGCTTCAGCGTGGGCGCTTACGGTATGCGCGGCTTGTTTATGTGCTATATTTCGGGGGATTCAAAGGATCCAGAGCTGCTTCTTGGAAAAATAAACGCGGAGCTTAAGCGCTTAAGAACCGAGCTTCCCGACAAAACCGAGTTTGAAAACATAAAAAAGCGCACCTACGGAAGTCTTTTAAGCAGCTACAGCGACGTGGCAACGGGTGCCAACGCGATGTTAAACGCGGAAATGATGGGAATTACCGCATTTGACAGCGTCGAAACGGCTTCGGCGGTAACCTATGAGGAAATAATCGAAGCCCTTAGGACAATCGACCTCGACAACTGCTCCATTTCCATAGTGGAGCCGGCACCCGATCAAGTCAACGCTTGACATAAAAAACACAATAAGACATTAAGAAAGGACGGCCAAACGCCGAAAATTCGGCGAGCTGAAAAAGGATTTATGCAGCTTTTAAAGGAATCGGTCGAATTCCCGAATTTGTTTTCGGGCGATATAGAAATAAACAGAGTCGCCTTTACCCTTTTCGGGATCGACATTTACTGGTACGGGATACTGATAGCCTTGGGCACCGTTTTAGCCTTCGCTTACGCCATGAAAAGAGCGAAAAAGGTGGGCCTTATCGCCGACAACGTCTTTGACGCCGCTTTTATCTCCATAATAGTCGGCTTTATAGGGGCAAGGGCGTATTACTGCGTTTTCTACAACCTTATGCACCCCGAAGCCGAGGAAAAGTATAATTTAATAACCATGTTCACAAAAATACACGACGGCGGACTGGCCATTTACGGCGGGGTAATTTTCGGCGTACTTACCGGTCTTATTTACTGTAAGGTCAAAAAAATGCCTTTTCTTCCGCTTCTCGACATTGCCGGTCCCGCTTTTTTAATAGGACAGGCCATAGGAAGATGGGGCAATTTTATAAATCAGGAATGCTACGGCGCTCCCACGGCGGGAAACCTCCCTTGGGGAATGATGGGAACGAAAATAGCTCTTGACCCCGTGGTCATTCAGGCCAACGGACAGAGCGTGACCGATACTCTGATACTGGTTCACCCTTGTTTTCTTTACGAAAGCCTGTGGTGTATAGTCGGGTTTTTGCTGATTCATTTCATTGGGAGCAGGCTCAGAAGCTTCGACGGCGAAAGCTTTTTGTTTTACGTGCTGTGGTACGGCGCCGGAAGGGCGTGGATAGAAGCTCTCCGCACAGACAGCCTGTACGCGGGAAGCCTAAAGGTATCCCAGGTGATCGCGATCGCCTCTTCCATACTTGCCCTTATAATGATAATTTACTTTAAAATTGCCGCAAAAAAATCCGGAAAGCCCCTTTACGCAAACACCGATGAAAGCCGCGAACGCTTAAGCGCCTACGAAAGAGATACCGTTCTGAACAGGGAAAAGGAATCCGCAAAAAAAGCCTTAAGAAAAGCAGAAAAAAGCCTTTCGACCAACGGCTCCTACGCAGCGGGCAGCACAATAGGCCTTGACGACGAACCGAAAGTCGACGAAAATGAAAAAGAATAGCCTACCACTAATACTGTGTAAAATAACAAAAACCCAAGAGTTATCCAAGCATACGAAAATAGCACTCATCGGAACAGCATTTTATGCGAGAGAAACCTATATTGACGATAAAACGCCCAGAGGGGGGTAAGGAAGGGATTCTTAAGGTGAAACCTAAGGGGGGGAGGAGTGTAGTACTTCTGTTTGCTACGCAAACAGAAGTACGTCCAACACACTTTGCGGACGCTGTCCGCAATTTTGGCTTCGCCAAAACCGTGTATTGGACACGTGCTGAGCCTATCTAAAGCCCATTTAATTAATGCGAAGCCTGTTCACCATCTCCACCCCTTTGGTGTCACCTTAAGCCCCCGCGGGAGCGATCCTGCACGGCAGTGCAAAAATAAAGCATTTTAAAAAGGAAATCGACCTTCGATAAAAACCTTTAACCCCTTGCGGCAAGCAAAACTTATCTACCCCCATTAAAAATCAGTATAAAACCAACGCAATGCCCCAAAAAACAACCGAACGAAAGGCGGAAACAAAAAATGACACTGATAGACGGAAAAGCCGTTTCGGCGGCGGTAAAAGAACGCATAAAGAAAGAAATCGAAGAAAAAAATCTTAAAATAGGCTTGGCGGTAGTAATCGTAGGCACCGATCAGGCCAGCCGAGTTTATGTCAACAACAAGAAAAAGGCCTGCGAATTCTGCGGAATCACCTCCTACGAATACGCCCTCCCCGAGGAAACCACCGAGGAACAGCTTCTGGAGCTGGTGGACAAATTAAACGGGGACGGCAATGTAAACGGCATACTGGTGCAACTCCCTCTCCCGAACCAGATAGACGAAAAGAAAATAATAGAACGAATCAACCCCGAAAAGGACGTGGACGCTTTCAACGCCGTAAACGTGGGAAAAATAATGATCGGCGATTACAGCTTCCTCCCCTGTACCCCCGCCGGCGTAATGGAGCTTATAAAATCCACCGGAACCGAGATAAGTGGAAAGGAATGCGTAGTTATCGGCCGCTCCAACATAGTGGGAAAGCCCATGGCCATGCTCCTGCTCCACGAAAACGCCACCGTAACCGTCTGCCACAGCAAAACGAGGAATCTTAAAGAGGTATGCTCCCGCGCGGACATTCTTGTGTCGGCGGTGGGAAAAGCGGGCTTCGTGACCGCCGATATGGTAAAAGAGGGCGCTTTGGTCATAGATGTTGGAATGAACAGGAACGCCGAAGGAAAGCTCTGCGGCGACGTTGACTTCAACAGCGTAAAGGACAAGTGCGGCTTTATCACCCCCGTTCCCGGAGGCGTGGGTCCCATGACGATAGCTATGCTTATGGAAAACACCTTAAGAGCAGGTAAGCTCCAAAGCCTATGAAAAAAGGACAGTCACCTTTAGTCACCGGAGCGGTATTGTGTCTGGTGGTAATTTACTTAATAATATATTTTTCGGTTAAAGGTATGTGGAACGCGGGGACGGTAATAGCTCTTATCCTTATAATAACCGTGGCGGCGTTCCAGTTTGTTATACACTTTAAGTTTTTCAAGGAAAAACAAAAAAATCCTCGTGACGGGAAAAAAGGCCTTAAGCGCTGACCATTTTTTAGGAGGAAAATACGTCAAATGAACAAAAAAATATACGGAAAAAAGAAAAACCCCTTTAAAATCCTGCTAATAATACTTCTGGCTCTCCTTCTGATATTTTCAACGGCTTCCTTTATAATAGTCAAGGTGAATTTTGACGATATTTTCGGAAGAACGACCCTCGACCCTCTGAGCTATTATTTAAGATATTCGGACGTGGAGGATAAGTACCAAAGAGAACAGCTTTCCTTTATGTCGGGGGAAAACAGGCTTCAAGGCTATCTTTACGGCGGTGACAACACAAAAGGCCTGGTGGTGATCTGTCACGGTCTCGGAGGCGGCGCGGAAAACTATCTTGCCCAGACCTTAAGCTTTGCCGACGAAGGATATCAGGTTTTCGGCTACGACAACACAGGCTGCTACAACAGCGAGGGTCAAAGCTGCATAGGTCTGGTACAGTCGGTGAAGGACTTAGACGCGGCGCTTACCTTTATCGAAGGAGAAGATCGCTTTAAAGGTCTTCCCGTTTATTTATACGGACATAGCTGGGGCGGCTACGCGGTAACGGCCATATTCAACTATGACCATAACGTCACCGCTTCGGTAAGCGTCGCGGGCTTCAACAAGCCCATGCAGATGATTATCGAATGGGCAAGAGGAATGATGGGCGGCTTCGCCTACGCGGAATATCCATACATATGGCTTTATCAGAAAACGGTGTTCGGCGGCGACCTTGACCTTACCGCGGTAAACGGTATAAACAATACCGACACCCCCATAATGATAGTCCACGGAACCGACGATCAGACAATAGGCTTCGGCGAATCGGCAATAATCGCCTATCGCGACAGTATAACCAACCCCAACGCGGTATACGAAATCCGCGATAAAGAGAACCAAAACGGCCACAGCACCCTTTTCAGATCGGTGGAAGCGGTGAAATATGCGGAAAAGCTTGACGAGGAATACGACAGACTGTACGAAGAGTACGGCGGCAATATTCCCGAGGAAACGGAAAAGGCTTTTTACGAAAAAACAGACAAAACCCTAAGCAGCGAGCTTGATTCCGAGCTTATGGAAACAATATTCGACTTTTTCGAAAAAGCCGACGCGGCTTAACCGACATAATTTGCCGCCCGAAAACGCAAAAACAAACCCGTCAACTCCACAAAAAATCCATAACCCGCAAAATTTTCCCAAAAACTATTGACAAACCGAAAATTATGTGCTAAAATATTTAAGCCGCGTGTGTAGGGCTTTTTTAAGTGTGCGCTTCAAAAAACGTGAAAACAATACCCTTTGAAGCCGCGCCGCCTTTTCCCATTGGGAATAGGGGAAACCTCCCCCGAAGAAACATTCCGTTCCTTCGGATTGTCTCTTTAACACAGCGAGTATATGAAAGAAGGTAATTTAATATGTACGCAGTAATCGAAACCGGCGGAAAACAGTACCGTGTATCCGAGGGCGACGAAATTTTCGTTGAAAAGCTCGGAGTGGAAAGCGGCGAGGTTAATTTCGACAAGGTAGTAATGGTAGGAAGAACCGGCGACACCCTCATCGGCGCACCCTATGTGCCCGGCGCGGTGGTTAAGGCTTCCCTCATCAAGAACGGAAAGGGCAAGAAGATCAACATCTTCACCTATAAGCCCAAGAAAAGCTCAAAAAGAGCTATGGGTCACAGACAGCCCTACAGCAAGGTAAAGATCGAATCCATAATAGCGTAATGATAAAAGCCCGCTTTTATCGAAGGAATGGCTTATACCGCGGTTTTATCGTCTCGGGTCACGCGGGCGGAAAATACGGTCAGGACATAGTCTGCGCGGGCGTAAGCTCGGCGGTTATGCTTACGGTGAACACCTTGACGGATTTTCTCAAGTGCGACTGCGACGTAAAGGTCGGAAACAACGTTACGGCTCTTAAGCTTAACGACTACGAAAAAAACACCGACTGCCGCGCCTTGATTTTCTCCTTAAAGACCCATTTGGAGCTTTTGGCGGAGGATCACGGCGGTATAAGCGTAATTACCGTAAATATCTAAAGGGATTTCAGAAAGGAAGATTATCATGTTGAAATTAAATTTACAGTTTTTCGCTCATAAAAAAGGTATGGGCTCCACCAAGAACGGACGCGACAGCGAATCCAAGAGACTCGGCGTAAAGCGTTTTGACGGCGAGGCCGTTTTGGCGGGCAACATAATCGTAAGACAGCGCGGAACAAAAATCCACCCCGGCAACAATGTAAAGAAGGGTTCCGACGATACCCTCTTCGCAATAATTGACGGTAAGGTAAAATTCGAGCGCCTTGATAAGGATCGCAAAAAGGTAAGCGTTTACGCTGACTAATACTGTTTTCAAATTAAAAAGATTGCATAATTTAGCGGATAATTTGAAAATAGTGCCTCGGTTGTAATTTCATCTTAAAAGGGTTAGAACCTTTTTAAGATGAAATTAGTATAATGATAATTTGGGGTGGATTTTCCGCCCCATTTAATTTGTTAAAGGGGAAAAGCCATGCTGTATTTAAAGGAAGCAAATACGCAGGACGTTGAAAAGGAATACCTGTTTGTAACAAATACCCCCAAAGACGAAAACGGCTTTACCAACGCTTATTTCGGCTGTACAAGGGAAGAATTCGAAAATACCGTTCTGCCCGAATATATAAATTGCTCCAAAGGGATAAACCTAAAAGCCGGCCATGTTCCCCAGACAACGTTTTTCCTTTGGGACGGCGATACTATCGTGGGAATGTTCAGACTGCGCCACTGTCTCAACGAAAATTTGGCGAAGGGCGCGGGACACATCGGCTACGGTATCGGAAAAGAGTTTCGCGGCAGGGGCTATGCCAACGAAGGCTTGCGCCTTACCCTTGAAAAAGCGCGGGAAATCATAAAAGAGGACGAAATCTATATGTCGGTAGACAAGGACAACGCCCCCTCCCTTAAAGCCCAGCTTAAAAACGGCGCGTATATTCACCATGAGGACGAGGAAGGCTTATATACAAGGATCAAAAAGTGATAAAGGAAATTTAAATTAAAATATGTTTGTTGATATAGTAAAAATTTCACTTAAAGCGGGAAACGGCGGAGACGGCGCGGTAAGCTTCTACCGTGAAAAATACGTGGCGGCGGGCGGCCCCGACGGCGGCGACGGCGGACGGGGCGGCTCCATACTGTTCCGCGCCAACGATAACCTTTCCACACTGATCGATTTCCGCTACAAAAGAAAGTATAACGCCGAAAACGGTCAGAACGGACGGGGAAAACGGTGCAGCGGAAAATCCGCCCCCGATACGGTAATAGACGTACCCCGAGGAACCATTATAAAAGACACCGAAACGGGCAGAATAATAGCGGATATTTCGGGCGACGAGCCCGTGGTTATCGCCAAGGGCGGAAAGGGCGGAAAGGGCAACATGAACTTCGCCACCCCCACAAGGCAGATACCCCGCTTCGCCAAGCCCGGTTTTCCGGGGGAAAAGCTTGACGTTACTCTTGAACTGAAGCTTCTGGCGGACGTGGGGCTGGTGGGCTTCCCCAACGTGGGAAAATCCAGCCTTATAAGCGTTGTGAGCGCCGCCAAGCCCGAAATTGCCAACTATCACTTTACCACCCTTTCCCCTGTTCTGGGGGTAGTCAGCGTAGGCGAAAAATCCTTCGTTATGGCGGATATTCCGGGTCTTATCGAGGGAGCAAGCGAAGGCGTAGGCTTAGGTCACGCCTTTTTGCGCCACGTTGAGCGCTGCCGCCTTATAGTCCATGTGGTGGACGTGTCGGGAAGCGAGGATAGAGACCCCAAAGAGGATTTCGAGAAAATTAACCTCGAGCTCTCCAATTTTTCCGAGGAGCTGGCGGAAAGGCCCCAGATAGTGGCCGCCAACAAGTCCGATATGGCCTCCGAGGAGCAAATAAGGGATTTCACCGGCTTCATAAATGAAAAGGGACTTCCCTGCTATGTTATCTCCGCCGCCACCACCGAGGGAACGAAACAGCTTACGGAAAAAATCGCGGCGGTGTTGGACACCCTCCCCCCCATCACAAGATACGAGCCCGAACCTCTTTCCCCCATGGAGCTTGACGAAATTGAAAAACAAAAACACACTTTCAGCGTGGAAAAAGCGGACGAGGACTTTTACGTGGTGAGCGGCGAATTCCTGCTCCCGATACTCCGCACAATAAACGCGGAAGATTACGAAAGTCTTCAGTATCTCCAGAGAGTGCTCCGTTCAAGCGGAATAATAGACGAACTGGAGAATCGGGGAATTCGGGAAGGGGATACCGTCTCTATTTATGACTTTGAGTTTGAATATGTCAGATAAAATATTGAGCAAAGAGGAAACAAGAGGCTATTCCTCCGCCGCTCTCGCTTTTTTCGGCGACTGCGCCTGGGAAATACTGGTCAGACGGTACATTCTGAGCCGGGGAAACGCCCCTTCTGGAAAGCTTCATAACCGTTCGGTGGAAATGGTGAGGGCAGCCTATCAATCGGCGGCAGTCGGCCTTATAGAGGATATCCTCACAGAGGAAGAAGCGGACGTATTCCGAAGAGGAAGAAACGCTTCGGGAATGCAGGTGCCCAAATCCGCCACCCCCGCCGAATACCACCGTGCCACGGGGCTGGAAGCCCTTTTCGGATATCTTTTCTTAATCGGCGAATACGATCGCGCAAATCAGCTTTTCGAGGTGATCTTAAATGGAAACAACCAAAAGTGAGAAAAAAAAGGAAAAAATTTCAAAGCCCAAAATGACTCCGGAGGAACGCAAAAAGTCCGTCATTCGCTGGATATTCGATATTGCCTGTATCTTTTTCGGAAGTACAATGTATTCAATCGGACTTCACTGCTTTTCCGCTCCCAATAATATTGCCGCGGGAGGAGTCGCGGGTATCTCCACCCTTGTCAACGCGGTTGCCGATATAAACATAGGTATACTTTACGGAGCCATAAACGTACCTCTTATTATAATCGGATTTATTTTTCTGGGAAAAAAGATGATGATAAAAACCTTCTTCTCGGTACTTGTCACAACGTTTATGACCGATTACGGCCTTTCCTCAGTACCCGCCTATCAAAACGGCGACCGCCTGTTGGCCTCGGTTTTCGCCGGAATATTTTTCGGTATCGGACTTGGCATAGTGTACCTTCGCGAAGGCACAACCGGAGGTACCGATATTATAAACAAGCTTATCAATAAAAAGTATCCCCATTTCAGTCTGGGAGTTATAATGCTAGGCACCGACGCCGTAATTATATGCGCCTCCATGCTGGTTTACGGCACGATAGAAGCGGGCCTGTACGCCATTATCGCTATTTTTATATGCAGCAAGGTAATGGATATGATACTGTACGGAAGCTTCGAGGGCAAAATGCTGCTTATTTTCAGCGACAAATATCACGAGATATCCGAGTTTGTAATGAAAAACTTAAACCGCGGCGTAACCTGGCTTAACGCCACAGGCGCCTATTCTGAAAGAAACAAACAGGTTATCTGCTGCGCCGTACACAAAAGCGAATACACAAAAATAAAGCGAAAGGTCAAGGAAATCGACCCCCACGCCTTTATAATAATCACCAACGCGGGCGAAGTACTGGGCGAAGGGTTCCAGGCAAATCAATAAAAAAAGAAAATAAAGGAGAATAGCTATGTCAGGACATTCCAAATGGAGTACCATCAAAAGAAAAAAGGGCGAAAAAGACGGCGCGAGAGCCAAGGTATTCACTAAGATAAGCCGTGAAATAATCGTCTGCATAAAAGAACACGGCGCCGACCCCGGAAGCAACTCCAAGCTGGCCGCCCTTATCACAAAGGCCAAAGCCAACAATATCCCCAACGACAACATAGACCGCCTTATTAAAAAAGCGGCGGGCGAGGGGGACAAAAATAACTACGAAAACTGCGTTTACGAGGGCTACGGTCCCAACGGCGTAGCCGTGATCGTGGACTGTCTTACCGACAACCGAAACCGCACCGCCGGCGAAATTCGACACTATTTTGACAAATTCGGCGGCAATTTAGGCACTACGGGCTGCGTAAGCTTTATGTTCTCCCAAAAGGGTATAATCGTTCTGGACAACGAGGACGAGGACATTGACGAGGACAAAGCTATGGAAGACATTCTGGAAGCGGGCGGCGACGACTTTTCCTTTGAAGACGGCTGCGTGGAAATAACCACCGATCCCAACACCGTGAGCGAAATAGCGGAAAAGCTTACCGGAATGGGTTACAAAGTGGTTTCCTCCGAAGCGGAACAGGTGCCTTCCACCTACGTTAAGCTGACGGACGAGGAACAGCTTAAAAAAATGGGTCTTCTGTTGGAATCTCTTGATGATAACGACGATGTTCAGAACGTATGGCATAACTGGGAAGAGGAGTAAGATTCTTCCTTTTGTTACATACGGAAAATCCGACAGGCTGTAAAAAAATAAAAATCGGCGAAGCCGCGCGATGTCCTTTTCGCTTCCTTTTCGGACACCGAAAAGGAAGCGGGGTGTGGGGCAAAGCCCCACTGCCGCAAGGCAAGGGCAAAAAACAAATCAATAATTTGTCGCGTAAAAACAAACGTAAGAAGCCGCTAAGCGGAGCTTCGGAAATAAAAAACAATCTTACAGTATAAAACCCGCCAAATCACGTTTTGAAACGGATTTGGCGGGTTTTTACCGTAAGCTTTTTCTTTTATCCCGAAGCGGCAGCTTCGCCCGCTTCTGACGTTTGTTTTTATACTAATACTAATAACCAATTAAAAACATGACAAAATCCAATCTCTACCGGTAATGCTTTTGATAATATCAAGAGGTAAGGAACAAATGGTATCACAAAGCCTTTCAACAACGTTATCAAGAGTTTTAAA
>CATLBH010000025.1 GCA_949878745.1 uncultured Ruminiclostridium sp.
TTTCGTCAGATTGTACAAATTCGACGCAGGCGGGCTAGCGCCCGTCAAGGAGAAGTTGTGCAATCTGACGGAAAATATGCAAGCAAGATGTGCGCATCCGATTTAATCAGTGGTTCCTTAGTATAAAATATGCCGTATGTCTCCCGTTTTTTATATGGGAGGCATACTTGGTTTAAACTTTAATATTGCCCCTAAAAAAATAACTTAAATAAAAAAGGAACGGTGAAAAAATGAAACGCATAAATAAAATTATATCGGTAATTTTAGCGGCCGCTTCGGCGCTGTGTGCAACGGCCTGTCAGAACGGTTCCGAAGCGGAGGGCGCGGGAACCACGGTCGGACAGACCGATAAAAACGGCGACATAAGCTTCACCGAAGCCCAGACCGCCGCGATAGACGAGGAAGCTCCCACCGGAAAGGTGGTGTACCTTTCCTACGAATCCAACTTCGATTCATCGGATATAGTTTCGCTTTTCGAAAAGGAATACGGCGCAACCTTTGAACAGATAATGTGTCAGAGCGGCAACGCGTACTTTGACAAGCTGGGCACGCTTATTTCCACCGGCTCTTCTCCCGATCTTGTGAGATACGAATGGAAATGCTTCCCTCACGGAATGAGCTACAATATGTATACTCCTTTGGATTCCTACATAGACATTGACAGCGATCTGTGGAAGGATATGAAGGAAGTGGCGGAGCAATTTATCTATAACGGAAAGCATTACTATTTCCCCCACTCCATCACCACCAGCTACGCGCTTAACTACAACAACCGTATTCTTGAGGAAAACGGAATGGCCGATCCCATGAAGCTGTACAAAGAAAATCAGTGGACCTGGGAGGCCTTTGAGGAAATGCTTAAGCAATGGTGCGATATAGACCCGAAGCATATCGGATACAACGGGGTTGACGGTATGATCTTCGTTTTGACAACGGGCACCAAAATCATTGACATCAAGGACGGACAGATAATAAACAACCTGAGAAACGAAAATGTTTCCCGCTGTATGCTGTGGCTGGAAAACATGAGGCGGCAGGGTCTGATAGGCGCGGCCACCGACGAGCAGCAGGTCACCGGAGCAACCAGCGGCTATACCGATCCGGGCAACGCGTTTGTGGACGGAAACCTTTTGTTCCTGGGAATGGATCCTTCCTGGACATACAATTCGGCAAAGGAATCCTTGGATACCAAGGGTATAGAAAACGAGATTAAGTTCATTCCCTTTCCCCGCGACGAATTGGCCGACAAATATTACTGCGGAATCAACACATTCGGTTATCTCATTCCCTCCGGTGCGCCCAATGTCAAGGGCGCGGTAGACTGGATTAATTTTAATCGCGCGGAAATAGCGGACGAGGATAATATCGCCGAGGAAAAAGAGAAAGCTTTAAGCACCGCCCCCACTTATTACCCCAAATGTCCCAACGCGGAATGCGGTGATAAATCCGAAAACGCCGACGATAAGGGAAGGCATATTTACACCGAAGAGGAAAACGAGGCGGGTATAAGCACATGTCCCGTGTGTGGCACTCAGAGGAAGGAAAAGTATAAGGTTATATGGACCGAGGAGCAGTATGAGGTATATGAGGATCTGATAAATCCCAGCGGCAAGTTCGGTATGATTTTTGATCACTGTTACGGGTTCAACGATGATATCACGGGGCTTTTCGCCGGAACTGACAGTCTTATGGACGGGCCTATGTATCACGATTTAAGCTTTACCAACCTGTTGGAATCCAAATATAACGTTCTCGAAGGGTATTTGGATAATTACAGGGATATTATGAAAAAGAACGCCGAGGGCGAAACGGTAACTTATCCGATTGAGGAAGGTACTTCCGAATAATATATACTGATTTTTAGAACCTGTCCACATAGGAATGGTGCGTGGATTTTCGAGCAGATTTTGTCGAGGACAAGGCGAAATTTCTTGACTTGCTGTCGCAAGTCAAGAAATTTTAACGCAATCATCGGCAAAATCTGCCGAAAAGACGCGTGCCAATTCCTATGTGGACAGGTTCTTAATCAATCTGTTGACAAACAGATTGATTAAAAATTACACCCAAAGCACTATTTGCAAATCATTACAAATTTTATTTTGTCTATATTATGATTTGCAAATAGTATTACTATTAAAATTGTAATATTATTTAACACAAAACAGCGTATAGGGGATATTCCGATACGCTGTTTTTATTTGCGAAAATATTTTTCAGTATAAATGAAAATCGGTATTGTCGTTTTTTTGCTCCCTGTTTTCTTTTCTTACCGTTATCCTCCGAAAGCGCATACCGCGTCCGTAGCGAATGGCGGCGATCATCAGAACCAGTCCCGATATGGCAAAAAAATCGGTAAGCTTAAAGCCGCACACCGCGTTGACCCCCACCAACAGAGCCGACGCCGCCGTTACGCCGCCGACAAACTCGATAACCTCAAGAAATTTAACCTTTTTATCGCTTAACAGCACTGCAACGGCACTCATCGCCAAGAGGGCGGATATAACAACAAACATTTTACGATCATCTCCTTCAACGGCATTGCGTCGTTTTTTTATTTTATACCAATCCCTTTTTAAACTGACGAAATACACACAGTTTAAAAAGGGATTGCACCCAAAGCGCTAATCCAACAGTTTATAAAGGGATTAGTATTACGACTGTATTGTACCACAAAAAGGCGACGGGGTTCAATAGATATATGTACGTTTTATTGGACAGATAATTTTTAGACAAAAAACCGTATGCGGGGAAATTGTAAAAGCTTCGCATACGGTTTTTTTATGTTATATTTTATTATTCAGCCTTCTTTTTTTACGGTAAGCCATCGTACAGTCAAAGCGCCTATGCCGTTAAACACCGACACAACAATCAAAAAAGCCATATAGCTCAAAGCCTCGCTTACGCTTTCCACCGCCAGCGCCGCGTAGCACATATCGGCAATGCTGTGCTCGAAGCCGCAAAGGATAAAAACGGATACGCAGAGAAAAAGACCCGTTACCTTTCCGAAACCGTGAGGATTGGCGCGATAGTTTTCCACCGCCAGATACATAAGTGCTCCGCAAAAAAAAGCCAGAATGGGCACATAGGCATAGCTGAGGCTCATTTTCGCTTCCATCATCGACCTTGCCGCGGTGTGAAGGGAGGGTTTGGCAATACGCGCCAGAGCCATTCCCCCCGAAGCCCCCAAAAGGTTTCCCAGCCATATCAAAAGGCAGTTGGGCTTGTTTTTATTGGCGAGGACATAGCCGATTTTTCCGGTAAAAAGATTCATTCCGAAAGCGCAGACGGCAAACAGCCCCACCGTAAACAGCAGAGCCCCCACCGTTTTGTTTTCGCAGCTTATGTATATCACCGCGCCGATTCCTATCGCAAATCCCGCCGCTATCGCTTTTTTAAAGGTTTCCGCCATATCAAGACACATCTCCGTTTAAAATTTCAGTATGAATAATTGTAACATTTTTGAAATAAAAAAACAATGGCAAAAAGGTTGATTTTTTGTTGAAAAAAAGCGGATTTTCTATTGAATTTCACTTGCGTTTATGTTAAAATGATAACAATATACGGGATAGGTTCTTTTGGAATGACAAACTTAATATATTTTTTATATATTTTTTGAGCAATCTGTGAGGAGGAGATAATTATGTGTAAGCGTTACGCGAATCTTGCTTTTATCTATGCCATAGCCGCTATGGCGTTCGGCGTGTTCTACCGTGAGTTCACGAAATTTACGGGTTTTACGGGAGACACAAGGCTTTCTGTAATCCACACGCACTATTTTCTTTTGGGAATGGCGTTTTTTCTGATACTTATGCTTATAGAAAAAAATTTCGTCTTTTCGGAGGAAAAGAACGTGGGAAGGTTTATTCTTACATATAATGTGGGGCTGAACATTACCACCGTGGGGTTTTTGATTAGGGGGCTTGTTCAGGTGCTGGTAAATAATCCCGAAAAGGGGCTTGACGCTTCCGTTTCGGGGATTGCGGGGATCGGGCATATTGTTATGGGGGTTAGTTTGGGGGTTATTTTGTTTAAAATTAGGAGGGCGGTTAAAGATAAGTGAGCGTTTCTAAAAAAGTTAAAACATCTTTATGAAAGCGCATTGAAGTTTCCGTCCTGAGAACGGCGCTATGCGTTCTTCTCTTACCCTTCTTCAAATGGCGGTGGGTTTCCAAAGGGCAACGCCTTTTGGCCGCCCTACGCAGAGGGCGAAATTCCCCACGCTTAGCGCCGCTCGGAAAGGGGTGAATTGAAAAACAGTCCGCCGGACTGTTTTTTAAGATGGGAAGCCCTCTCTTGCAGTACTTCCCTTGTTTTGGCAATCACCCGTTACCCTTCGGGGTTATCCCCGAAAGGTAACGATTTTTGGCGCTAAAGCTCCAATAAAAACAAAAGCGGCTGCGAAAAACAGCCGCTTTTGTAATACGTTATTATTTACTTGTTGGCTTCTTCAACCGCAACCGCGCAGGCTACGGTAGCGCCTACCATAGGATTGTTGCCCATTCCGATAAGTCCCATCATCTCAACGTGAGCGGGAACGGAGGAAGAACCGGCAAACTGAGCGTCGCCGTGCATTCTGCCCATGGAGTCGGTCAAACCGTAGGATGCGGGACCCGCCGCAACGTTATCGGGGTGGAGGGTACGTCCCGTACCGCCGCCCGAAGCCACGGAGAAGTACTTCTTTCCGTTTTCGATAGCCCACTTCTTATAGGTGCCCGCTACAAGGTGCTGGAATCTGGTGGGGTTGGTGGAGTTACCGGTAATGGAAACCTCAACGCCCTCCATTCTCATAATGGCAACGCCTTCGGTAACGTCGTTGGCACCGAAGCAGCGTACCTTCGCCTTGTCGCCGTCGGAGAAAGCGACCTCGCGTACAACGGTAAGCTTATCGTTGGAAATATCGTAATCGGTTTCAACATATGTAAAGCCGTTGATTCTGGAAATAATATAAGCCGCGTCCTTGCCCAGGCCGTTGAGGATAACTCTCAAAGGCTCTTTTCTCGCTTTGTTGGCGGTTCTCGCAATACCGATTGCGCCTTCGGCGGCGGCAAAGGATTCATGACCCGCAAGGAAGCAGAAGCACTTTGTGTCCTCCTCCAGCAGCATTTTGCCTAAATTGCCGTGACCTAAGCCAACCTTTCTGTTTTCCGCAACGGAGCCGGGAACACAGAAAGCCTGAAGTCCCTCGCCGATAGCGGCAGCAGCGTCGGAGGCCTTTGTTATGCCCTTCTTAAGAGCAATGGCGGTACCGAGGGTATAAGCCCAGACGGCGTTTTCAAAAGCGATGGGCTGAACGCCCTTTACGATCTCCTCAACGTTGATGCCCTTGGAAAGGCAGAGATCTCTTGCTTCTTCGATCTCCTTCATACCTAAGGACGCAAGACACGCGTTCACTTTGTCGGCGCGTCTTTCCTGACCTTCATATTTAGCCATATTCTTTCTCTCCTTTCCTGTTATTCTTCACGGGGGTCAATTTTCTTGACCGCTTCGTCGTATCTGCCGTACTGTCCCAGATTGGCTTTATATGCCTCGTCGGGAGTCTTTCCGTGGCGAATATCCTCAAGCATCTTTCCGATCTTTACAAACTGATATCCGATAACTTCGCCGTTGGCGTCAAGGCCCAAAGAGGTTATGTAGCCCTCCGCCATTTCCATATAGCGAACGCCCTTCGCCTTGGTGGAGAAGATGGTGCCCACCTGTGAACGGAGACCCTTGCCCAGATCCTCGAGACCCGCGCCGATGGGAAGGCCGTTTTCGGAGAAGGCAGTCTGTGTACGTCCGTAAACGATCTGTAAGAACAGCTCTCTCATGGCAACGTTAATGGCGTCGCATACCAGGTCGGTGTTGAGCGCCTCCAGCAGCGTTTTTCCGGGAAGAATTTCCGCGGCCATGGCGGCGGAGTGAGTCATACCGGAGCAGCCGAGGGTTTCCACCAGAGCCTCCTCGATAATACCATCCTTAACGTTGAGGGTGAGCTTACAGGTACCCTGCTGCGGTGCGCACCAGCCCACGCCGTGTGTAAGGCCGCTGATGTCGGCGATCTGATAGGGCTTTACCCACTTGCCTTCTTCGGGAATGGGCGCGGGGCCGTGCTTGGGACCCTTGGCGACAACGCACATTTTCTCAACTTCATGTGAGTAGTTAATCATGCTTTAAACTCCTTTCGGGTAATTTATGTTAATTTTTTTAACCTTGTATTATTATACCAAAATTGGGCGATGATTTCAAGGGATTTGTTAAAAAAAGAGTTTTTTGGGGGCAGATTTTTGAAAAGTGCGGAAACGTTAGAATTGCTCTTATAAATTCAGAATTTCAAACAATTTATCCTTGGATTGTTTCGCGCACTCTACCGGTCTGACTTCAAAGTTCATATATGTATTTTCGTTGAAAAACGGTTTAAACAATGAAAAATCCACATAGCCCTCGCCGACGTTTTGATGGGAACCGAAGGTACCGTTTTTATCGTGAATATGTATTTCTCTTATGCGGTCGCTGTATTTTTGATAAAAGGCAAAATCCTCTTCATTTATTTTTTTGTTTGAAATATACATTTTGGCAGTGTCAAGAGTAAGGTATATTTTTTCATTTTCATTTATTAAACGCCGGATCACACGTCTCGCAATATCGTCAAGGCTGTCGTTTTCCACGCACACCAATACATCTCCGCTTGACTTTATCAATGTTTTAAGGTTTTCATAAAGAACCGTTTCGTAATGCTCGGCATAAAAGGGCTTGGTTTTTTCGCCGCTTTTCTTGAATTTCGAATAAACTCCCGTGTGAAAGGTCATGTGTCTTGCGCCGATAATATTGGCTTTTTCAAGCATAAGCTTAAATTCGTCAAGGATTCCTTGGCGAATCAGAGGGTAATCGCTGAAAAGGCTTGTATTGTCTCCCGGAGAGTGAAAGGTTATTTCAACGGCGTTGTCGGCTGCATATTTTTTTATTTCAAGGAGATTTTCGGTTGTTAATTCGTTCAGAAAATAGGCGGGGACACCTAAATCGAACTGCGCGAAATCAAAAGCGTGTTTTTTGGCGTCGGCTATGCCGTTGAAATAGGTTTTGGAATATATTGAGTGGTAGCCTGTTTTTATGTTCATAATGGGGCTCCTTTTTATAATGGGTTGTTTATTGCACCGGGTGTGCGGGGGTGCTACCGTAGGGGGTGGTTTGGTGTTAGAGCTGCTTGCCGCAGTGGGGGGTTATCTAAAGTTGATTCCTTTATGTGATGTTTTATTTAATGCACGGGTCGTGCAGGGCCGCTCCCGCGGGGGGCTTAAGGTGACACCAAAGGGGGGAGAAGGTGAACAGACTACGCAGTGTTGGATTTTATTATAATGTCAATTGTTTTTAGTAGAAATGTACCGGTTCGGCGTAGTCTGTCCCCCACTCTCCCCCCCTTAGGTTTCACCTTAAGAATCCCTTCCTTACCCCCCCTCTGGACGTTTTATTGTCAATATAGGTTTCACTCTCATAAAAGCTGTTCCGATGAGTGCTATTAACGTATGTTTGGTTTTGCTATTTAGTTTTTTCCTTTATATAACTGCTCCCATAACTGCTTTTTCGTCCAATAATGTTGATGTCCCATCGGTTATTGCCGATGATTGCGTACCCGTGAAAAACTTTGTTTTTGTCTTGCGTGTCAAACTCCGCAAACCGTTCCATCAATTAAAACCGTCCCTACACCGATAACTGCCCAACAGCGGGGGGCGCAGCCCAAATTTTCCGTTAGGAAAATTTGGCGACGCTCCGCATTCGCTTCGCGTCGGCTCACTCCGCCTTCGGCTCCGTTCGCGGCTGCGCCGCCGCCAATTCCCCCTACTTTAGTTTCTCCTTAAAAATCCCAATCTCCCCCATTAAATTACCCCTAACCTTTATTCCCCAATCACACATTTCCAATCCCTTCAAACACCTTCTTGGCAATATCACATGACTCCTTGGCATCCTTCGCGTAAAAATCCGCCCCGATTTTTTCCGCGTACTCCGGCGTAAGCACCGCCCCGCCAACCATTATTTTGCAATTAACCTTATTTTCCCGCAAAAGCCTGATAGTCTCCTCCATACTCGCCAAAGTGGTGGTCATCAGCGCGGAAAGTCCCACAAGGCGAATATTTTCTTTTACGGCGCATTCCAGAACCTTTTCGCAGGGGACGTCTTTTCCCAGATCCAACACCTCGTAGCCGTAATTTTCCAGAAGCACTTTTACGATATTTTTTCCGATATCGTGTATATCGCCTTTTACCGTCGCCAGAATTATTTTTCCTTTGGAGACGGTCTTTTCTCCGGTGCGGGCGTAGTGCTCCTTTATGGCTTCGAAACAGCTTTGCGCCGCTCCCGCCGTTAAAATGAGCTGGGGAAGGAATATTTTGCCTTTTTCAAATTCGCTTCCTGTTTTGTCCAGTGTGGGTATCAGAATATCGTTTATTACAGCCATGGGGTCTGTGGTTTTCAAAAGCTCCGCGGTGATTCGCTTACCCTCGCTTCTCAGCCCGTTTTCCAGAGCGTAGCTTAAGCTGATTTCGCTTTTGGGGGCAGTCTCACCGACGGGAACCCGAGAGTTTGCTCCTTCACCGCCGTATTTTGCTATATATTCCATGGAGTTTTCGTCGTATCCCTTAAGCACGTTGAACGCCGCCACCGCCGCCGTCATACTTTCGGTGTTGGGGTTTATAATGGGAAGGTCAAGACCTTTGGTTAGCGCCATTGTAAGAAAATTGGAGCTGATCTTAACTCGGTCGGGAAGTCCGAAGCTTATGTTTGAAACTCCCAATACGGTGCGCAGACCCAGTTCGTTTTTCACTCTTTCCAGTGCCTCCAAAGTCACCATAGCCGCCTCCTGTTCGGCGGAAACGGTAAGGGTGAGACAGTCTATATAAACATCCTCCCGCCTTATCCCCAGTTCAAGGGCTCTGTTCAGGATTTTTTCGGCTATTTTAAAGCGGCCCTCCGCGGTTTTGGGGATTCCGTTTTCGTCGAGACAGAGTCCCACCACCGCCGCGCCGTATTTTTTCACCAGCGGAAGCACCGATTTAAGGGATTTTTCCTCGCCGTTTACCGAATTTACCACGGGCTTGCCGTTGTATACTCTCAGCGCCGCTTCAAGCACATTGGGATCGGTGGAATCAAGCTGCAAGGGCACATCCGAGACGCTTTGTATCGCCTTTACCACCCTTTTCATCATTTCTTTTTCGTCTATTCCGGGAGTACCAACGTTTACATCAAGAATATCCGCTCCGCCTTTCACCTGTTCCACTGCCTGCCCTAAAATATAATCGGTATCCCCCGCCAAAAGGGCTTCTTTAAAGCGCTTTTTCCCGGTGGGGTTTATCCTTTCGCCGATAATTCGGGGGCGGTCGATCACCACGGTTTTGGAGGGAGTGCAGCAGGCGGAAGGGATTAAGGGGGCGGTTTTAACAAAATTTTTTCCCTTTAACGCGTTTTTGACGGCCGAGATAAAGGAGGGCTTTGTGCCGCAGCAGCCGCCAAACAGCTTTACCCCCAGGGGGACAAGCTTTTCGGTAAGCAAAGCGAATTCTTCTTCGGTTATATTATAGGCGTTGGTGACGGGATCGGGAAGCCCCGCGTTGGGCTTTACCGCCACGGGGAGCTTAGTCATACGGCATAATTCCTCCACTACGGGGTACAGTTCCTTCGGGCCGAGGGAGCAGTTTATCCCTATCGCGTCCGCGCCGAGCCCCTCCAAGGTCAGAGCCATTGCGCTGACGGAACAGCCGGTAAAGGTACGCTTGTTTTCCTCAAAGGTCATGGTACAGATAACGGGCTTGTCCGAATTTTCCTTTGCGGCAAGGAGGGCGGCTTTCAGCTCGTAAAGGTCGGTCATTGTCTCAAAAACAATAAGATCGGCCTCGCTTCCCGCAAGCACCTGTTCTTTATAAATGTCGTAGGCTTCCTCAAAGGACAAGGTTCCCGAAGGCTCCAAAAGTTGTCCGATGGGGCCGATATCCAGAGCGGTGAGGACGTTTGTTCCATCACAGGCCTTTTTAGCGTTTTTTATTCCCGCCTTTATTATTTCCTCCACGGAACGTCCGCTTTTTTCCAGCTTGTATCTGTTGGCTCCGAAGGTATTGGCGTAGATTATATCCGCGCCCGCCTTGATGTACTCAGAGTGGATATCCGTAAGAAGTTCTGGGTTTTCGATATTCAGTATTTCGGGCGTCTCGCCGGTTTTAAGCCCCCGCGCCTGAAGCACGGTGCCCATTGCGCCGTCGAGTATGACAAATTCCTTTTCGTTTAAAAGAGTTTTAAAATCCATTTTTCGTTTCCTTCCAAGCTTGTAAAGTCGTTTTTTTGAACAGGTTCTATACTGATTGTTAATCGTTCTGTTGACAAACAGATTGATTAACAATCACACCCAAAGCGCTATTTGCAAATCATTCCAAATTTCATTTTGTTTATAGTATGATTTGAAAATAGTATTATACCAATCCCTTTTTAAATTGCCGAAATACACACAGTTTAAAAAGGGATTGCACCCAAAGCACTAATCCAACAGTTTTAAAAGGGATTAGTATTAAACACAGTGTCTGTAATTTTTTCTGTACTTACAGCTGTCCTTCATATTGCAGCTTCCGCAGCCTCTTCTTCCTTTCGGTATTTCGGTTTCGGAAACTCCAATTACCGCCGTCACCGATTTTCGGGGGATAAGTATCATACTGTCGGTAACGGTTACGCCTATCCTTTTCGGGGCGTCGATAAGTTTAAGAAGCTCCACCTGTGTATCCAAGGGGAAATCGCCGTATCCGGGGGAAAAGCGCCATGTGAAGTGGTAATTTTTTCCCACCGCCGCCTGTATTTCCTCTTCCGCAAGCTCGCAGGCCTGTTCCGTTGCCGCGGAAGCGAGGCTGTCCGCTACCAGAGCCTTTTCCATGCCCTCGGTCTCATAGGCTCGTATCAGCTTATCCACTCCCGCCGACAGGGTGACGCAAAGAAAAACACAGCGGGAGCAGCCCTTCAAATGGGAGTAGACGTCTTTTCCCTTAAGGGTAAGTGGGGTGTTTAGGATATTTATGCCGTTTTCGGCGGGGATTATATCGAATACTTTGTATACGTAGCGCGGTTCGAGGGTTTTCAGAAGGGCTTGTTCGCATTCCTCGGTTATTTTAAGGAGCTCGCCTTTTATTTTGTTCTCGGCGTCGGTTCCCGCGCCCATATAGCGGAACGCTTCGGCGCGGTTCAGATATTCTATTCGCATTTCGGTGTAAGCCTTTCTTTTCTGGGGGAATTTTTTGTGTTTAAGTGTAGGGTTGGCGGGGAGGAGCCGGGCGGCGCAGCTGCGGAGTGAGGCGAAGCGGATCAAGCTCCGCTTCGGGAAATTTTCCGTTAGGAAAATTTCGGCTGCGCCCCGGCTGTGGGGCAGCTATTGGTGTAGGGACTGTTTTTTACTAGTCCCTTTTAAAACTGTTGGATTAGTGCTTTGAGTGCAATCCTTTTTTAAACTGTGTGTATTTCGTCAGTTTAAAAAGGGATTGGTATTAACTGATGAGGCGCGTAATCGAACGAGTTATACTAATCTTTAATCATATTGTAGACGAAGTCGGAAATATGATTAAAGATTACACCTAAAACACTAATCTTTGGTCAACATTTTTTGTCTATAATCTGACCAAAGATTAGCATTAAGCGTATAAGCGGAATTGCGGAAAGCTCCTCCGGCTGCACTTGCAGCTAAAAAAGCGCTTCAAGCCGATCTAAGCCCTGAAGCGCTTTTAAAACGTTATTCGTCCTGAAGCTTGAATCTGTCAAGCTGCTCCTGCAAAAGTCTGGCTTCGGCGAAAAGCTCTTCGCTGAGCGCCGCCGCCTCTTCGCTGTTGGCGGAGTTGGTTTGTGTTACGGTTGCCACCTGTTCGATTCCTATGGTTACCTGGCTGATAGCGTCCGCTTCTTCGTCCACGGCGTTTGTAATGGCCACAATGTCGTTGTTGGACTGAAGCACGAGCTTCATTGTTTTCTGGAGAGACTCGGAAACGGCTTCCACTATCTTGATACCCTTTTCGGCGGCGTCTATACAGTTGTCGATAAGCTCCTTGGTAGCCTTTGCGGCCTGGTCGGACTGGTTGGCGAGGCTTCGTACCTCATCGGCAACCACCGCGAAGCCCTTGCCCGCGTCACCCGCTCTTGCCGCTTCAACGGCGGCGTTAAGCGCAAGTATATTGGTCTGATAGGCGATGTTTTCGATGGTCGCTATAATCTGACCGATCTGGGAAGAGGTGTTGCTGACGTTTTCCATGGCGGAAACCATTTCGTTGGCTCTTGTGGTACATACCTCCACCTGTTCCTCGGTCTGCTGAGCGTGCTCTTTCGCCTTGAGGGAAGTTTTTACGTTCTGAGCCGCGCTCTTTGAAAGAGTGTCCAGAGTCGCGTACATTTCCTGAACGGCGCTGGCCTGCTCGGTGGTGCCCTGTGCCACGGACTGGGAGTTTTCGGAAAGCTGTTCCGCGTGCCCGGAAATACGGTGTTCCGCCCGGTCGATCTCGCTGAGTACTCCCGAAATGGTTTTTATAAAGCTTTCAATGGATTCCTGAATGGAAGTGAAGTCACCTATGTAGCGAGCCGATGTGTCAATATTGAAATTGCCTTCGGAAAGATTTCCCATTATTGCGTTTATATCGGTTACATAGCTGTTGATAACGGTAAGCGAATATTTGAGCGTATGCGCCAGCTGCCCCAGCTCGTCGTTCGAGTCGTAGCCGATAACCAAGTTGAGCTGACCCTGCTGAAGAGGCTTTATGTTGTTGGCAATTCTCACTATGGGCTTAACTATCTTGTTGAGAACGAAGAATACCAAGCTGCCCAAAGAAATAAGCACCAATGAAAGACAGACTATTGAGGTGCCGTGCATTAAACTAATGGTATTGTTAAGTTTCTCCCTGCTTTCGTCGCTCAACACGGTGCCCCGCTCAACAACCTGATCCAAAAGCCCTACCAGAACACCCAAATTGCTTTGTATGGTATTCCGGTAATAAGCATGAGCGGAATCCGGATCGGTCTCCAATGTATTTAGCACGCTTATGGCGGACTTATGTAGTTCCATATGAAGAGGTTCGATCTGCGTGCGCAGGTCGAGTATCTCGGCGTCGTCGGTTCCCGCTTCTCCGTAAAGCCACTGCCCCAGAACACAGCCGGTATGGTCGGTGCTTCCGGTAAATTCGGTACCCTCATATAACGCGTTGCTCAGATTCACCACCCATTTGTAGTGGGCACACTCGGCAACCTGTGCTCTGTCCTGAAGAGCGGTCACATCGTCTGCGTTTTCCCGCGTTCTGTCAAGACGGATAAGATTAAACGTGATCATAAAACTGAACAGCAGTGTTGCGGAAAGCGCGGCCACTACCCTGATAAGAACTGATATTTTGATGCTTTTCTTTTTCATACAAGTACTTCCTCGCCATAATTTAATATCACTTTTTTCGGAATATGTAACTTATTTTATTGTAGCATATAAACTTAATTTTGTCAATATGAAAAAAGTTAAAAATTCAGCGGCGCATTTCAATGGTGCTTATTTTCAAAGTGACATTCCAGAATTTCGCCGTTTACGCATATTTCGTATTCGTACTCCATATTGCCAGATATGAACTCTATTTCGTATTTACATTCCGTGTTGTGCCGATGACCGTCATTTCCGAAATCGCGGTCATATTCGCAATCCAACTCGATTTCGGTAAAGACGGCTCGATCTTCGGCCACCTTGGCGTGATTAAGAGCGATGGCCTTAGCCTCGGTTTCCGAAACAGTCTTAAATGTACCGTCGGGATAAACGGCCGCGGTATCCGAAGCCCATTCCCCGCTGCCGCCGGAGGAAAAAGTCTCGGGAGAGGCGGTTTCATCGGAGAGGGGCGGGCTTTGTAAAACCTCCGATTCCGTTTTCGCCGATGTAATTTCCGCGGCACTTTCCCCGCTGCCCTCCGATGCGGTTTCTTTATCGTCCGGGGCTGTCTGTCCGACGTCAACGGAAGGTGCGGTTCCCGCCGACGAAAGAAGCTTAGTGGAATAGGACAGTATCTCGCCGTTTATACCTATATTGTATTCATACTCGGCGGTATCGGTTACAAACTCCAGCTCATATTCGTAAACGCCGTTCTCACGGTCAAGCTTAACGGCGGTAAACGTCACCTCGTTTCCGTTAACCCCCGCGTGATTCAATGCGACGGTCTTGGCTTCTTCCTCGGAAAGCCTTTCCGTTTCACCGGAGCCGCCGTCCGGTACGGGAGAGCCGCCGTTTAAGGAACAACCCGCCGCTGAAAGACAGATGGCGGCGGAAAGTATTGCTGAAAATATTTTTACGCTTGCTTTTTTCATCTTTTTTACCCTCCGATTGAAAATGTAAAACGGGCTTTTATCTGAGAAATCCCTCTATGATTTTATTTTCCGCTTCCTCTTCGGTAAGACCGAGGGTCATCAGCTTCAGTATCTGTTCCCCCGCTATCTTTCCGATAGCCGCTTCATGGATAAGCTGAGCGTCGGGGTTGGCGGCGGTAAGCTCGGGAGCCGCGTTTACCGTGGCTTTGTCGGCAATTATCGCGTCGCATTCCGAATGTCCCGTACAAGCGGCGTTTCCTATTATTCTGGAACGGTAATTTTGTTTTGAGTTTCCCTTTGCCACCGATCTTGAAACGATATCCGCGCCCGAATTTTCTCCGTTAAGCTCCACCTCAAACTCGGTGTCGGCCGCCTGTTCTCCGTCGGTCATAAGGGATTCTCTTATGATAAGCTTCGCGTCTTTTCCCACCGTCGCTTTAGTCTTTCGACGGGTGGAATCCACGCCCTTTATCTGAACCGACTCTATTTCCAGTACCGCGCCCTCTTCGAGAAAAGCCTCGGTAACCGGATCGATGGAGCGGGTGCCGTCTCCCGTTCCCGTTCCGATGTGTTTTTCTTTATAAACCACGCGAGCGTTTTTGCTTAGGAAAAACCTGTGCACTCCGTTGTGGCGGGCGGTTTCGTGAGAATCGGTGTGAACGCCGCAGCCCGCGACTATCACAATGTCCGAATTTTCTCCCACATAAAAGTCGTTATACACCAGATCGTCGATATCGCCCTTTGTTACACAGGCGGGAATCGAAACCGTCTCTTTTTTCGTGCCCGGTTTGACTTTTATATCTATGCCGGGCTTGTCGGTTTTTGTGATTATATCTATATTTTCGGTTACGGCGCGGCCGGCGCACTGTCCGTTTTCTCTTATGTTATAAGCTCCCGCGAACGTACCCGTCCAGTCGGACACCACGTTCAGAAGCTTTTCGGTTATAAGTTCCATTTATCCGTCCTCCTTTAATATGGTATATTATTACATTTTGGGGCAAACCTTGCTCCTTACACCGTCGTTGAGCAAAAGGGGAAGTATTTCTTCCTTATCGCCGCTGTGCTTTACCTCTCCCCCGCTTATTACCACGATCTCGTCCGCAACGGAAAGTATTCTCTCCTGATGGGATATGATGACCAGGGTTTTGTCTTTCTTCCTCCTGAGCTCGTCGAACACCGAGATAAGGCTGGTAAAGCTCCACAGGTCTATACCCGCCTCAGGCTCGTCAAACACGGCCAGCTTTGAGGGTCTTTCCAGAACAGTGGCTATTTCTATCCTCTTTATCTCACCCCCGGAAAGGGAAGAGCTTACCTCTCTGTCGATATATTCGCGGGCGCAAAGCCCCACTTTTCTCAGAACCTCGCACAGACTTTCGTCGCTGCGTTCCTCGCCCGAAGAAAGCCTTATAAGGTCGCTGACGGTCAGGCCCTTGAATCTTACGGGCTGTTGAAAAGCGTAGCTTATTCCCTTTCTGGCTCTTTCGGTAACGTTCAGTTCCGTTATATCCTCGCCGTCAAGGTATATTTTTCCCGACAAGGGTTTTTCGATTCCCGCTATCAGTTTGGCGATGGTGGTTTTTCCGCCGCCGTTCGGCCCCGTTACCGCCACCAGACGGTTGTCGGGAACCTTGAACGAAACGCCTTTCAATATCTGCTCCCCGCTCGGGGCGCTCCATGTTATATCCTTAAGTTCTAACATTAAGTCACTTCCTTTTTTATTTTTCTTTTCAGAAAATTCCGCAAATAATATTATATACTGTTTTAGTATAAATTGCAATACCCTAATACATATTTTGAAAACTCTTCTGTGCCAAATTCTCCTGGTGTTTTTTATTTTATACTAATCTTTGGTCAACATTTTTTGTCTATAATCTGACCAAAGATTAGTATTACATAGAGGAAGATAAAAAACACTTGCCATAATCAAAAAAATATGTTATTATTATTTTCGGAGAAATTAATAAATATAAAGGGAAAATAAAAAAATGAAAACCACGGATATTTTTAAAAAGAAAAGGGTGTTTTCTTTCGAGGTCTTTCCCCCGAAACGCACAATGCCGATAGAAAAGGTGTATGACACTTTAGACGAGCTGGCGGATCTTAAGCCGGATTTTATTTCGGTGACTTACGGGGCGGGCGGCTCGGCCAGCGCTTATACCATTGAAATTGCTTCCAAAATAAAGCGCGATCTTAAAATAGAAAGCGTGGCGCATCTCACCTGTCTTTACCTTTCCGAAGACGAGGCGCGGGGAGTGCTTAAGAAAATCGAGGAAAACGGGATAGAAAACGTTCTCGCTCTCCGAGGCGACCGCTCTCCCGATTTCGAGCCGAAAAACCGTTTTTGCTACGCCTCCGACCTTGTATCGTTTATAAGAGAAAACAACCCCGATTTAAACATTTTGGGGGCGTGCTATCCCGAGGGACACGCCGAATCGCCGAGCAAAATAGACGATCTTCGCTTTCTTAAAGAGAAAACCGACGCGGGAGTAAGCCATCTGGTGTCCCAGCTGTTTTTCGACAACAATTTTTTCTTCGATTTTGTGGAAAAGGCGCGTATAGCGGGGATAGAAGCGCCAATTGAAGCGGGAATAATGCCGGTGGTGAACAAAAAACAAATTGAGCGTATGGTCAGCCTTTGCGGAGCTTCACTTCCCGAAAAATTTCTTAAGATAATGAATCGGTACGAGGATAAGCCCGAAGCCATGAGAGACGCGGGAATCGCTTACGCGGTGGATCAGATAGTGGATCTGGCCACAAGAGGGGTAGACGGGATACATCTGTACACCATGAATAACGCTTACATAGCGAGAAGGATTTGCGAGGCGGTGAAAACTATTATCGAGGCGTGATTGTTGACGGCAATCCAATAAAAAAGGCGCGAAGCAACAAAAGAATCGATTGTTCTTAACGGTTTCGGAAAACGGCGGAGGTTATATTGCTCCCAAAGCAATAAGCAGTTTAAAAAATGACGTTTCTGCCAGAAAATTGACGTTCCTGCCAAAAGACTTGAATTTTTTTCAATCCCGTTTATAATTTTAACGGGATTATTTATTATTTTTTAATCGGCATTTACGGAAGGAGATTATGAATATGCCAAAGCGAAACACATCAAGTCAAGGAAGGATAAGGCGAAAAACGGCGCAGCGCGCAATGGGGATCATTGCATCGGCGGCGCTGATATCCAATATACTGCCTTTCGGAGGGGTCTCGGTACACGCTTCGGAGGAAACGGTCGGAGCGTGCGTTCACCATGCGGAGCATACGGAAGAATGCGGGTACGGGGAGGATACGCCCTGCGCGTTCCTGTGCCGTATCTGCCCCATCGAAGAGCTAATCGCCGCTTTGCCCGAGGAAATAACGGAGGACAACTCGGACGTTATACGGGAGCGGCTTGAAGAGATACTCGGACTGTATGCGGAGCTTAGCGAAGAGGAACAGGAAAGTATCGACCTTTCCCGCTGTACCGAGCTGGAGAACGCACTGAACGGAGGCGGCGCCCCCTCGCCCGCGGCGAACGGAGACTCCGTACTCACTGTTTTTGGCACGCCGCTTACGAATGGCTATTATACCGTGAGCGAGGATGGCAGCGCCGTAACGTATTCGGAAAGCATACCTTCGGACGTTCCGTACCTACGCTATGATAAATTCTTTTCCGGCGACGAATGGACCCTGACAATATACGGCGATATATCGCTGATAAGCGGGCAAGTCTCCGCCTTAACCGTAAACGGAAACCTTAAAGTAAATTCGTATAACGGAAGCCTAACTCTGACGGCCGAGAGCGAAGCTCCCGCGTTGGTAATAAACGGCGGCTCTCTTCTGTTAAACGGTTTTTGGGACTTCGCGGTAAACAGTAAAGCCCCGCTGAACATTAAGCTGTCCGCCAAAAGCTACTCGGGTAATTTCACCGTTAACTGCGGCGGCGACGTGACCGTTTCGGGAGACGACGTGCTGTTTCATTCGTCGGCCACAATGACCGTAATTTCCGAGGGGAACGCGTCAATTTCAGGGGGCAGCGCCGAAAAGCAAATACCCGCCTTTATGTTCCCTTCAAATCTTAGGGTCGAAGCGGCGGGAAACATCAACATTGAGGACAAATTTCCCGCAGGGGACTATTCCGCCGAAGCCTCTGTCATCTCCACGGGCGGCGGAACGGTCGATCTCCCCGAGCCGCCCGTTAGCAGAAAAACAACGATCGATCTGACCGACAGCGGTATCAAATCCATTGTTTTTGATAACTTCACTTATACGGTCTCCTACGTTAACGGAGACGAGCCTTTTCAGGGCGGTATGACCAATCTTGAGCTGACAATAACGGGCAATTCGAAAAATACGGCTATCGACTGGCAACCCGCGCCCGAAAGCGGAAAAGTTATATTAAAGAACCTTTATATCGACAATTCCGACACAAGTTCGGACTTTGCATTGCATATGTCAGGCTATACGGATCCGTCGCCTACAATAAGGGAAACGGAAATCGGTATAGAAGGAAATGTGGAGCTGATCCATAACAAATACGCCGTTTGCGTTTACGAAACCAACGCAATTCTGTCGGGAACCGGAAGCTTTACGGCTTCGGTAAAGGGAAACGGCAGCGGAAATAACAGCACCGTTCTATGTACGAACGGCAACCTCGGCGTGGACGTAAAAGGCGACGTGGAGATACGCATGGAACAAAGCGGCGCAACCGACACCGCCAAGCTGTTCGGAATTTCCGGAGGAAACGTTAGCATAAAGGGAAAAAACGTCAAGTTGGCGCAGACCGGAGCGGTTCCGGAATACAAAAACGGTGAAACGGTGAACGGCGTGACCGTTATCGCCGAGGAGACGTATACTCCTATAAAGCTGTTTATCAGCCATGGAGATCCGGATTTCACCGACGGTACGGATAAGGGCGATCTCAATACGGACCGATATCATTGGAACAACGATACCAAAACTCTCTTCCTGAACGAGGTCACAATTGACGGAACGATAACCCTTCCCGACGACAATGTGACAATAGAGACGACGGGAAGCTGTTACGTCGGCGGACTCAGCGCGGGCAACAATCCGATAGAAGCTCACCTGATCTTTTCGGGAACGGGCGACCTGACGGTGGAAGAGCAAATAAACATATGCGGCGGCGACAATATCGCGATAACGGTAAAGAAGGACGCGCACCTTACGGCCAACGGCGGTATCAACACAGGAGCAAGCGGAGGAGTAAGCTCCGTCATAACCGTATACGGCGCCCTCACCTCCAAGGGAAATTCTCAGGATAACGCAATCACCGCGGGTAAGGTAATAGTCGGAAGCGGCGGCGTATTGGACATTTCCGGCGAAAACGGATTATCGCTGAGGGGCATGAATCAAGGCGGCTCCACCGACTTCACCGGAGTTTTCACCGTGGAAAAGGGCGGCGCTTTCTTCGCGGACTGTGACAATTTTAACGTAGAGGTTCCCGCTCCCGGAAGCGGATTCCCCGCCGGAAGCAATCCGGAAAACGCGTTCAACATTCCCGAAAATTATCTTCCCATAGACTGTGAAGTAAGGACGGAAAACGGAGGAATTGACTTTATAAGAAAAAGCACCGGAGAAGTTTACACGGGTCCCATGGCCATTCATGAATATCACGATTGGCCGGATCATTGGAACAGAAAGGACGAAACGGGACACTGGGAAGAATGCTTATACGAGGGGTGCGACCATACACGAAATTACGAACCGCACAGCTATAACCAAAACACGTGGGAATGCACCGTCTGCGGCGCCGAACTAAACGTTATATTAGAGGGAGCACAGAATCTTACATATAACGGAGCGGAGCAAAGACCGAACGTTACCGTCGAAATAGACGGGACGGAAATAGATCCCTCAAGATACGATACCGTTTACGCCAATAACATTAACACGGGAGAAGCGTCAGTGACCGTTACCGGCGGAAAAGCCGCCAGAGGAAAAGGAGAGCTGATATTTAACCGAACGGTTACGTTCCAAATCGGAAAGGCCGCGCCCACAGTGGAGTGGAAAAGCGCTTCACAGAACCTGACATATACGGGCGAAGAAGCTTCGATCACCGCTCCCGCCGTGACTTTGAAAAACAGCGAGGCATACGGCGGCACTTTCGTATATTCCTACGCCGAGGAGGGCTCGGCGGAATACAAACCCGGCCTGCCCGTTAACGCGGGAAGCTATACGGTTAAAGCGGAAATCGGCGAACAGAACAATTACACCGCCGCAAATACCGCGGACGCGCTTAAGCTTGTTATCGGAAAGGCTTCGGCGCCCGAAGCCGTAAACGAAACGAAAAAATACTCCAATATAAACGGTTCAAAGGGAGCCGTAACCGAAGACATAGCGGGAAAGCTGCCCAAGGATCGGGGAGACACCGAATATACCGTTGCCTATGAGGACAATATGGGTATTCTGTCCGAGGTAGCTGTGGACGAAAACGGAAATCTCGTTTATACGGTGCTCGGAAACAAATCGGTAGGCGATACCGCTAAGATAACGGTAACGGCGGAAATGAGAAATTACGAGAACGCCCTGTATAACGCGGACATCGAGCTGGTGGACAAAAAACTTGTGGAGGTTAAGCCCGGAACCTCGGTTTCCGTAATCGGAAGCAATATTCTGACCTACGGTCAGACTCTTTCCTCGCTTAAGTTAGAAAACGCAGTATTCATCGCAAGCGGAACGGAAACGGAAGTAAAGGGAGTTCTTGAATGGAAAAACCCCTCATACGTTCCGAAGGTCTCTTCAAGAGCGGCCGAATGGGTATTTACCCCCGAAAGGGACGACGAATTCGAAACGCTGACCGGGATGGCGGCGATTACGGTTTTAAAGGCAACGCCGATAACCGAGGCCCCCACGGTCGAGCCTCTTGTGTATAATCCCGAAACGACTTTGGGCAGCGTGGATTTAAAGGGAGGAAGCGCCGAATGGACGGTAGGCGGTAAGGAAGCAGCCGTTGAGGGCGAATGGAGCTGGAAGGACGCTTCGGAAGTTCCTTCGGCGGGAAAAAGCGTATATAAGATAATTTTTACGCCCGAGGACAGAGAAAATTACAACACGGCGGAATGCGACGCGGAAGTGTCCACGGCAAAGGCGGTTCCTTATATCGTAACGCCTCCCGAGGCTAAGGGGATTACCTACGGAGACTCGTTAAAGGACTCTCTTCTCGAAGGCGGAAGGGCAAATTACAGCGAAACGTCCGAAATTTCGGTACCCGGAAGCTTCTCCTGGAAGGACGGTTCCGTAAAGCCGATTGCGGCTGACAGCGAAAAGACGGAATTCGACGTTGTTTTTACCCCCGCGGACGGAATAAATTACTCACAAAGGGAAGCAAAGATAACATTGACGGTGAAAAAAGCGGAATATCCCCCCAATATGCCTTCTTCGATTATGAACGTAGGAGAGGATAAGGAAAATGTAGACAATGTGGAGCTTCCGGAAAACTGGCAGTGGGAGGAAGAGGATAAGAACAAAACTCTCCCTTACGACACGCCCACGGAAGCGGTAGCGGTGTATGTGGGAGAGGACAAGGAAAATTATGAAAACATAACGGTAATCGTGACTATTACCAGATCGGACTGTTATCACGAAAACACGGAGATAAGGAACGCGGTCGACGCGACTTGTCGGGAAAAAGGCTACAGCGGGGACACCTACTGTTTGGACTGCGGCGCGCTTTTGTCACAGGGGCACGAAACGCCCGCCACTGATCACAGCGGAGGAACGGCAAGCTGCGTAAGCGGAAAAATCTGTGAAATCTGCGGCACAGAGTATACCGAAAAGGACGAAGAAACGCATCTCCATACGGAAATACGCGGACGGAAAAATCCCTTCTGTACGGCCGAAGGTTATACGGGAGAAACTTACTGTACGGACTGCAACACTAAAATAAGCTCGGGAACGACGATTCCCGCGACGGGTCACAATTGGGCCGTTACCGACGAGAAAGAGGCAACCGCCGTATCGGAGGGAAAGAGGGTCTATACCTGCACCGTCTGCGGCGATACTTACACTGAGACGACCGACAGGCTCGCCGCTTCCTCGGAGACGGCGGATATCGGGGAAAACGCAAACCCGATTGACGATAACAATTCCGACGGCGGCTCCGAAAAAGAAGAGCCGACAATAACCACAGAAGGAACGGACTCGGAAGAAGCCGGAAACCCGCCGACCGGTCAGGCGCGGGAACGGTGGTATTTCCTTTCGGCCGCCGCGATGATGATCGTTATTTTGGCGCTCCGGTTGTCCGCGTTAAGGAAGAAAAACGGTGAAAAAGGGAAATAACCGATGATTATACTATTTGCAAATAGTGCTTTGTGTGTGATTTTTAATCAATATTAGAAAAAGGCCGCTCGAAAGGGATTTTGGGCGGCCTTTAATTACAAAGAGGCAAAATGCAAGGTAATGCAGACAAAAAACGGTTGCTTTTTCTCTTGCCGTGCGGTACCGAAGCGCTATTTTCAAATTATCCACTAAATTATCCAATCTTTTTAATTTGAAAAATAGTATAAAATATGAGCGATACGGCTTCCGCTTTGACGGAGCCGAACAGGAAACAGCATTGGGCGCGCCTATACGGAATTGAAAATGATTTTTGTTAATTCGAGTTAAATTTTCCGGCGGTATTGATTTTTGCCCGAATTTGTGGTACAATAAAATGATGATCGGAGCGAGAACCGAAAAAATATTGAATTAAAAAGGTATGCAATGAATAAAAAAGTTTCAGTGGGTATGCTTATAAGCCTTGTGGCCATTGCCTGCGCCATAACTTATGTGGTCACCGTGACCGTGTCCACCAATATGTTCAACAGGCTTATCGGCGGCGTTAACGAGCGCGAGGAAATATATTCGAAGATTCAGGAAATAGACACCTATGTGAGAAGCGCCTCCTATTACGATATCGACGAGGAAACGCTTATAAACGGCGTTGTGGGCGGCTATATCGACGGGCTTGAGGACGCGGGGGCAAGATATCTCACTTCCGCTCAGGCCTATAAGAAAATGCAGGTGGAAAGCGGTACGCTTATTTCCGTGGGCTTTGAGACGGAAAAAGAGGAAAGCGGCTATATCAAGGTGTCCCATATCTACCCCAATTCCCCCGCCTCGTCCATGAATATACAGTTGGGCGACGTTATCACGGCGGTGGATGGAACAAACGTGCTGGAAATGGGCGCGGAGAACGCGATAAACGCTCTTGAGGGGGACGAAAGCACCAACGTGCGCCTTTCTCTTCAGAGAAACGGCGAGGGCTTCACCGTCACCGCCACAAGGCGCTCCTTCACCATACGCTCGGTAAGCTCAAAGGTAGTTTCGGGCTACGGCTACATAAGGGTAGACGCCTTTAACGGAGAGACGGAGGGACAGTTTATTTCCGAGCTTCAGAATTTACAGGCGGGGGGAGTACTGGGCTATGTTATCGACGTAAGAAGCTGTTCGGGTATATTCGAGCCGGTTTCGGGCATGCTTAACAAGTTCGTTTCGGGTCAGGTGATAGCCAACGCAAGATATAAGGACGGATCGGTGGCGAAATTCGCGGAAACCCTCGGCGAAGCGGATATAACCGTTCCCGTAACGGTTATCGTCAACGAGGAAACAGAGGGGGCGGCGGAGCTTTTCGCCGTCAGCTTAAAGGATTTCGCCGCGGCCAAGATAGTGGGTCGCCAGACCGCCGGAAAAGGCACAGTCACCGAGACCAAAAACCTTTCCGACGGCACCGCCATTGTAATAACCACGGCGGAGCTTATCCCAATGGTGTCAAATACCCTTTCGGGAGGAATAAAGGTGGACTTTTCGGTAGAGCTCAGAGGCGAGCCGGATTATAGCCCCGCCGAGGTATCCTCTACCGACCCTCAGATAAGCAAGGCGTTTGAGGTTCTGGAGGGAATGAAAAGGGCGTAGGCTACGTTTTAGCGCTATACGGCGTTTCGGAAAAAACAACATAATTCGGGCGGCGGTCGGGACGGTTTTAACGGGAGCGGTTTTTTGGGGGCTTCGCCCCCGCCCTTCGGGCTCCCCTACTTCCCTTTCGGAGTCCGAAAGGGAAGCGGAAAGGACATTGCGTCGCTTCGCTCCTTTTTGGTTGTTTTTTCGGATCGCCGCAGTATAGAAACGGCTTCGCGGCAAATACGGGGCAATGCTCCCAAAAAAAGAAATAACGGAGGAACAAAGTTATGGCAGACAAACAGCATGTTTTAACCACAGAAGGTCTTAAAAAGCTTCAGGATGAGTTGGAGGAGCTTAAGAGCGTCAAAAGGCGCGAAATAGCGGATAAAATAAAGGTTGCCCTCTCCTTCGGCGACCTTTCGGAAAACAGCGAGTATGACGAAGCCAAAAACGAGCAGGGTATAATCGAAGCCCGCATATCCGAGATCGAAGCCACGCTTCAGAATGTCAAGGTGTTGGATTCCAGCGATTTGTCCACCGAACACGTAAGCGTGGGCAACAGGATTATCCTTAAGGATTTGGAAACGGGCGACGAGACGGAATATCATATTGTTGGCTCAAAGGAAGTGGATATGAAGAAAAAGAAGATCTCCGACGAGTCCCCGGTGGGAAAAGCCTGTATAGGAAGAGCCAAGGGGGATATTGTCGAGGTTGAGGCTCCCGTGGGCATACTGAAATTTGAAATATTGGATATATCAAAATAACGAAAGGTAAAGGCATCAATGGCAAAGGAACAAAACGAAAAGGAAAACGCCGCAATCGCTTTCGAAGCGGCCTCGGAAATCACCGAAGAGCAGTATATGGAGCAGCTCAGCGAGCAGCACAGGATAAGGATAGAAAAGCTTAACCAGCTTAAGGCGGAGGGGAAAAACCCCTATGAGATCACCAAATTCCCCGTTTCCGCGAAAAACGCGGAAATTCGCGCGGAATTCGACAAATACGAAAACGAAACGGTTTCAGTGGCGGGAAGGATCACCAGCTGGCGGGATATGGGAAAGGCCAACTTTATCGATATACGCGATTCCTCCGACCGTATGCAGGTTTATGTGAGAATAGACGACGTGGGCGAGGAGAGCTTTAAGGAGTTCAAGAAGTGGGACTTAGGCGATATCGTGGGGATAACGGGCTTTGTGTTCCGCACCAAGAGAGGGGAAATCTCCGTTCACGCGAAGGAGATAACCCTTCTTTCAAAATCCCTTCTCCCCCTTCCCGAAAAGTGGCACGGGTTAAAGGACAAGGAGGAGCGCTACAGAAAGCGTTATCTTGACCTTATCGCCAATCCGGAGGTGAAGGACACCTTTATTATCCGTTCAAGGATATTAAGGGAGATAAGAAGCTATCTGGACAATCTGGGCTATGTGGAAGTGGATACCCCCGTGCTTCACACCCTTGAAATAGGCGCTTCGGCGCGCCCCTTCGTTACTCACCACAACGCTTTGGACATAGATATGTACCTGAGAATCGAGACGGAGCTGTATCTTAAAAGGCTTATAGTGGGCGGCTTCGATAAGGTGTACGAGGTGGGGCGCATTTTCCGGAACGAGGGTATGGACGCGACACACAACCCCGAATTTACATCAATCGAAATGTATCAGGCCTATACTGATTACTTCGGAATGATGGATCTTATCGAAAATATGTACCGCACCATAGCGGTGAAGATATGCGGCACCGACACCGTTTCCTACCGCGGCACCGACATAGAGATAGGCAAGCCCTGGACTCGTATGAAGATGACCGAGGCGGTTAAGAAATACGCCGAGGTTGATTATTACGGCTGGGCAACCGACGAGGAAGCGAGAGCGGCGGCCAAGGCGAAAAATCTGGAAATCGGCGAAGCCGCCACAAAGGGTGACGTGCTTATCGCCTTCTTTGAGGAATTTGTGGAGGACAAGCTGATACAGCCCACCATTATTTACGATTATCCCGTTGAAAACTCGCCTTTGGCCAAGAGAAAGGCTGACGAGCCGGCGTTTACGGAAAGATTTGAGTATTTCATCTACGCCTCCGAATTTGGAAACGCCTTCTCCGAGCTGAACGATCCCATTGACCAGAGGGAGCGCTTTGTGAGACAAGTGGAGCAGAGACGGAAGGCGGGCGGCACAAACGCCCAGGTGGACGAGGACTTTGTGACGGCTCTGGAATACGGACTTCCTCCCACGGGGGGATTGGGAATGGGGCTGGACAGGTTCGTTATGCTGCTGACGGACAGCGCTTCTATAAGGGATGTGCTTTTGTTCCCCACAATGAAAACCTTACCTAACGAAAAGGGATAATAAGCTTGTATTTACGCGGGTTTGTGAGAAATTATTTTAATTACACGATATACGTTTAGGAGGAATTATGAAACCGGCGCCGATTAAAGAAAATATTTCATACACACAAGATGGAAATGTTTTTCATTTTATTTTAGAGGACGAAAGCCGTCCGCAGTGGTCAAAGGCTCTTGACGGTTTTCTCGCTGGCAATCATATTGATTTGCAAATGAAGCGGAAATATGAGGAGCAGCGGGAAATTATGACTAAGGACGAAAAGCGCAAGCGTTTTGTCGATTTTGTTTCTGCTGTAAAAGGCGTTAAGGTGGATTTGGCGAGCGGACCGTCGGGATACTTTTCCCCGTTTTTGGATACTCTCACTCCAGATGATACTTTTATTATTACCGACGCGTGTCCTACAGTGATAGCGGCACATTCCGCCGCTTGTGACAAAGAAAATATCTTTTTGTTCGATACGGATCTGGATCGGCCTTTGCCCTTTAAAGACGGTAGCATTGATATCTTTACCGGAAATCTTTTGAATAACGTGGACAATTACGAGGGGTTAATTTCCGAGGTGTACAGGTGCTTAAAGCCCAATGGGAAATTCGCCGTTATTGAAATGTTCTTTGAGCACGGCTGTAAAACGTACGAGCATTTAAAGTCGGAAGGGAATATATGGGCTTCTTTTGAAACTTTTTCGTCTTATTGCGAAGGTGTTGGATTTGTTAAGGTGGGGAGTGAGATTTTCAATACCAGAAAGGGAAGGATTTCCGAGGGGGATTTGTATCCGCTGGACGATAATGATTGCTCCGAGGATAGGACTATTTACTTCGAAAAAAAATAAAAAGCTTACGGCAAAAACCCGCCAAATCCGTTTCAAAACGAGATTTGGCGAGCTTTATGCCGTAAGTTTGCTTTTAACTCCGAAGCCCCGCTTTGCGGCTTCTAACGTTTGTTTTACGCGACAAATTATAAAGTTGTTTTCTGCTTTAACCAGTGGCAGCGGGACTTTGTCCCACACCCTACTTCCTTTTTGGAACCCAAAAAGGAAGCGAAAAAAGTAATCCGCGGCTTCGCCGCTTTTTTAGTTTTTTACATACCCATATCAGCGGTTATATTATCACCAATCCTCTTTGCTTTCTGTAATCACTCGGCGTAATTCCCTCATACTTTTTAAACACCATTCCGAAATAATTCTGGTCGTCATAGCCTACGGCGGCGGACACATAGCCTATGCTTTCTCCAGTATTCAGAAGAAGCGTTTTGGCTTCCGCTATACGCTTTTTCGCCAGATATTCCATAGGCCGCATTCCCGTTTTGGCCTTAAACACCCTGCAAAAATGTTGAAGCGACACTCCCGATATCCTCGCCAGCAGATTAAGGTTGATATTCTCGGTGTAATGCTCGTTCATATGTACTATGGCCGGCTCGATAACGCTCCCCATTCCCGATTTCTCCTTGGTGGAAGCAAGCAGCAGGTCGGCGGCTGTTAATATGAATTCGTACAGAAGAACGGAGGACTTTTCGCCGCCCTTAAGAGGATCCTTGGCCACGGACAGTATTTTTCGGAAGATGTTTAAGTAAACGGATGTGTCCGTATTGGCGCAGTGCTCAAAATCGGAAAAGCCCATTCTCTTTAACAGATCCTCCGCCTTCTCCCCCTTGAAAAGTATCCAATTGGTCACCCAGCCGCTGCTGTTGGGGCGGTATTCGTGGTGTACTCCCGGAGCAAGATAGAACATATCGCCTTCCTTTTGGAAATACGAATTGCCGCCCACGTTGAGAATCCCCTGTCCCTCGGTGGTGAAAAGAAACAGATGGGAAATAAGTCCTTTTTCTCTTTTTATGCCGAATTCGGGATTGCAGGTACCTATGCCCGTGAGGTAAAAGGGAAGAGAGGTCTGTATTCCTATGATCGGGTAAATTACGTCTGACATTTTCTCGCTCCTGTCACGCCCGTTGCGGGTTTATACTAATCCCTTTTAAAACTGTTGGATTAGCGCTTTGGGTGCAATCCCTTTTTAAACTGTGTGTATTTCGTCATTTTAAAAAGGGATTGGTATTATACTGTCTCAAATTAAAAAGATTGCAAAAATTCACGGATAATCCGGGAATAATACACAATTTCATTATACAGCTTAAACCGAATAAAATCAATATTAATGTAAAAAAAAGCGCTTTTTACATCATATTCGGTATAAAATTTTGCATTTTGTCAAAAAAATTAAATTTCGGACAAAATACCTATAATAAGAATTATACCGTTCATAAAATATGCTTTTATAAAGTAAAAAAGCGTAATAAGTGAAAAAAATCAGACTGTTTAAAATAAAAAAATATAAAAAAATTGGTGAAATACGGAAAAAAAGGTTGACTTTTATAAGACAACAAGGTATAATTCTTATTATATGAAGTTAGAACAAAAATTTTTTACTCAGAAAGCGAAATATATTTTCTGGAATTTTTTTTGACACAAAAAACAGACTGCGCCGATACGCAGTCTGTTTTTTTACAGTATAGGGACGATCAATCGGAATTTTCTTCAAGAACCTCTATGGCGGAAAGCTTTACAGCGGTGCAGAAAATCTCGATGGCCTTTTTCAGCTCGTCTACCGTGGGGAAGGTAGGGGCGATTCTTATGTTTCTGTCGCGTGGATCCTTTCCGTAAGGGAAGGTGGCTCCCGCGTCGGTGAGGATTACTCCCGCTTCCTTACAAAGCCGCACCGTTTTCTTAGCCGTGCCGTCAAGGCCGTCAAAGGCAATGAAATAGCCGCCGTTGGGCTTATGCCAGCTTCCTATTCCCAAAGGCTTGATTTCTCTGTCAAGGGCGTCGAGAACCGCGTTGAATTTCGGCTCTATAATGGCGCGGTGCTTCTTCATATGCTCTTTGATACCGTCGAAATCTTTGAAAAAGCGCGCGTGTCTTAACTGGTTCAGTTTGTCGTAGCCGATGGTCTGATAGGCCATCTGGTTCTTTACGAAGTTTATATTGTCCTCGCTTGCGGCAAGTACCGCCAGACCGCCGCCGGGGAAGCTTATCTTCGAGGTGGAGGTGAAAATATACACCATATCCTCTTTACCCGTTTTCTTGCATTCCTCAAGAATGTTCAGAAGATGATCGGGAGTATCGGTCAGATGATGAACGCAGTAGGCGTTGTCCCAGAAGATTCTGAAATCGTCCGCCTTCGGGGAAAGGTTGGCGAAGCGCCTTACCACCTCGTCGGAATAGGTTATTCCCGTGGGGTTGGAGTACATGGGGACGCACCAGATTCCTTTTATTTCCTCGTCCTTCGACACCAGTTCCTCTATCATATCCATATCTGGGCCGTCCTCTTTATAAGGAACGGTAATCATTTCAATTCCCATGCTCTCGCAAATCGCGAAATGCCTGTCATAGCCGGGAGCGGGACAAAGGAACTTTACGTGAGGGTACTTGCTCCAGGGCTTTTTACCGCCCATTACCCCTAAAAGCATAGCTCTCGCTATACTGTCGTACATCATACAAAGGCTGGAATTTCCGCCTACTATTATCTCATATCTGCCCACACTCAGCATTGACATAAACAAGCGCTTGGATTCGTAAATTCCGTCCAAAACCCCATAGTTGCGGCAGTCTACGCCCGTTTCGCTTATATGCGCGCCGTCGAGACAGTGAAGAAGCATATCGTCGGTAAGATCAAGCTGTTCCGTGGCGGGTTTTCCTCTTGACATATCAAGCTTAAGCCCTTCCGCCTTATATTCCTCATATTTTGCCGTTACCGCGGCTTTTTCCGCCTTAAGCTGTTCTTTTGTCATATCCTTGTACATTTTTCCGACCGTTCCTTTCTTTTATTATAAATTTTGAACATAAACATTACAAATTATTCAGATACGCCGCCCGTTTTTCGAACGTTTTCTTTATTCACTTTATCTATTATATTTCAAATCGCGCAAAAATGCAAGTTGTTTTTTTAATTCTTGCAAAATCAATTAAGTAATTTGTAGGTAAATTCAAAAAAGGACAAAAATTTTTTTCTTTTTTAGCGAAAAACACTATGATTTTTTCGCGGTCATTGCTCCCAAAAAAGAAAAATTTCCCACCCTACGATAGGAAATTCATACAAATTATGAAATTCCCGTTCGGAGGGCGGGAAATAGAAAATAATTATACCAATCTTTAACCAAGTTGTAGACTTGAACAAAGATTAGGGCTTATTTGAAAAATCGGAAACGTCGTCTTTTCGCCCCCAAACGGTCATCTTCTGCGTCAAAAAGCCTCGTCAAACGACGGTATGACTGCGTTTTTTCCTTGAAGCTAACCATTTGGGGTCAAAAATCCGTCATTTTCTCTATTTTCAAACAAGCCTTAGTATTACTCTTCGTCTTCCAGCAGCTTAAGGCTCCCGGTTTCTCCTAACTCTTCCACGCTGCGAAGCGCTCTGTTAATCTGACGCGTTCTTACTCCCACTATCTTTTCGAGAGTTTCGTCAGCGGTTTGTATTTGCTTATGAGCAGTGGAGAGCACTTTTTCAAATTCGCCGAACTGCTTCTTTACCGCCCTCAGAATATCCCAGACCTCCTGAGAACGCTGTTCTATGGCAAGGGTTTTGAACCCGATTTGTAGGGAGGATAAAAACGCGGACAGAGTGGCCGCCCCCACCGCGGTCACCTTGTATTTGTTCCTGAGCTCCTCAAAGAGCGGTGCGTTTTGAACCACCTCGGCGTAAAGCCCTTCGGTGGGCAGGAACATCAGGGCGAAATCGGTGGTTTTCGGGGGCAAAATATACTTATCGGAAATCTCCTTGGCGAAGGAACGTATCTTTGCCGCCAGAGACTTCCGCGCTTCTTCGATGGCGGCTTTGTCCTCCGCGTCAAGAAGACGGTTGTAATCTTCGATGGGAAACTTGCTGTCTATTGGAAGCAAAAGGGGACTGTCGCCGTTTCCGGGAAGCTTTACGACAAACTCCACCCGCTTTCCTCCCGCTATCTCCGCGTTGGTTTCGTATTGGGAGGGGGCTAAAATATCCGAAAGAAGCTTTTCAAGCCGCACTTCTCCGTAGGTGCCCCGTTCCTTTACGTTGGTGAGGGCATTTTTAAGGCTTTTGGCATCAGCGGCCAGGGCTTTCATTTCCCCTAACCCCTGTCCCACGCTTTCAAGCTGTTTGCTCACCAGCTCAAAGGATTGGGCGAGGCGGGTTTCAAGGGTTTTCTGAAGCTTTTCGTCAACCACTCCCTGCATCTGTTCAAGCCGTTTTTCGTTGCTTTCCTGGAGTGACTTCATTTTGTTTTCGAGAGTGACGTTGATTTTTTCTATGTTTTCCGCGTTGCCCCTTTGAATGGAGGAAAGACGGCCGTCCAGCTGCTCCTGAAATTCTCTTAGGCGAAGGTTGATCTCGTTTCGGCTTTCCTGAAGGGTTTTGTTGGTTTCGGTGCGGCTGGATTTAAGCGTTTCGCTCAGCTGCTGTCCGTTGGCGGAAAGGCGGCCGTCCAGCTGTTCGCGGAACTCCCGCAGACGGAGGTTTACCTCCTCACGATTGCCCTGTAAGGTGGACTGAACGCTTTCCTGTATCACGCCGAAACGCTTAAATTGCTCCGTGGCTCCCTCCGAAATCTGTTTGGCAACACTGTCCCGCTGTTCCTCCGCCTGAGTGCGCAGCAAAGAAGAAATACGGCTCGTATCGGAGGTGCGCCTTCCCGTTAGCTGTATGATTATGACGGCTAAAAGAAGAACTATTATAACAATGCCCAGTGCGATTTCCATATTTATTTTGTCCTTTCGGGGATACTTTCGCGGATATTGCGATTATTCCGTCTCGTTGGGGGGACTTTTTTCGCTGATCCTTATGTCCACCTTATAGTCTCCCGCGATCCACGCCTTTCTGTACTGCCCCGAAACTCTCACGGCGACAGTGATGTTTCTTACTCCCGGATCCATCTGTATTCCCAAAAGATTAACGGTTCCGAAAATATCGTCCGAGGAAAGGTTTTTGACGATATCCGAGGGGCCAACCGCCATAACGTCTATCTGACTGGTAACAATGGAATAATCGTAGGCGGGGTCGCCGTTAAGTATTGTGAAGTGGGAGGTGGAAACGGGGAATTCCAGGTTTCCGTAGCTGTCAATATTCTCGAAGGTCACCTGAGCTATACCTATGCCCGAAAGGTTCTTATAGCCGTCGGTAAGAGAAATGGGAAGCTTGATTCCGCCCAGATCCCTGGCGGTGATGTCTGTGAGGTCGATTTCTCCCACGTCTATCCTTTCAAGGTTCTCGATGCTGGCGTCCCCTGCCGGAGCGGCTATGGTTATCTCTTGGGGGAAGATTTTATATTTTAAGCTGTCTGCGTCAAAGGTCTGAGGATAAATAAAGGAAACGTTGAGGGGGAGAGTTTTCACTCTGTAAACGGGTATGGTTACGGTATAATTATCCGCCTGATACTCCAGCTCGCCGGTTTGTATCCTTGTGTTTTCGGCGTCGTAAAGGGAAAGAGTTCCGTTAAGCCGCATGGTTTCCGTCAGAACGCCGTCAAATTCGGGTTCTATCACCGCTTTCGCCACCGAGTTGACCAGCGACTGTTCGCCCGTTATTAAGACGGCAGGGGAGGAAACGCTTATATCACTCTCCTGTATCTGAAGCTCGTCGCCCACGTTAAGGGAATCTATGTTTACCTCGGGGACAAACTCCTTTGAAATGATACGTTCCACTTCAATGGAGGCGGTGAGGTTTTTGGTGGTTATCTCGAAATCGGAATTCGGCTGGAGCATATTGACGTTTACGTTGACTATATGCTTTCCCGGAGAGGTGATTTCCGACAGATCCAGGGTGGCGGTGAAGTCGTCGGCGGAAAGGGTGCCTATTACGTAGCGCTTTCCCATTATCTGAACGGAAACCTCCTGCTGAAAATCGATTATGCGGAGGTTTTCCTGCTGCATATAACCGGTGGGCTCGGCGATAACTTTAATGCCGTCCACATGGTCGTGTTCGTTGGGGAATACCTGTATCGACACGGCGAACCAGATAATAACCGCAAAGACTACCGCCAATATCAGCGTTTTTAAATTATTCACAAAGAAATTCGGCATTTTTTTCATTTTATATTTTTCCTTATTGCCCGTAAAGATGATTAAATCTCGGTGTCAGCTTTGTTTTTATCGCGGTTCTTTTTTCCGCTCTTGCTTTTTTTTGTATTCTCGCCGGTTTCGGGAATAAGTCTCTCGGTGAGATATTTCCTGAGAGTCACGCCCGAAAAGTTCCTTGTGAGCTTACCGTTTTCCGCGATGGAAATAACGCCCGTTTCCTCGGACACCACCACCACAATGGCGTCCGACACCTCGCTCATACCTATGGCGGCGCGGTGCCTGGTGCCCAATTCCTTGGGGACAAGCTCCTCCTTGGCGGGCTTGGGGAGATAACAGGCGGCGGCGTGTATAAGGCCGTTTCTGATTATTACCGCCCCGTCGTGAAGCGGCGTGTTGGGAACGAAAATGTTTCCGAAAAGCTCCGCGCTGGGCTCCGCGTTAATATAGGTGCCTGTTTCTATCTGCTCGCCCAGCTTGGTCTGGCGCTCTATTACGATAAGCGCGCCGGTCATTGTACGGGAGAGGTTTTCACAAGCTTTCACAATACTGTTGATGGCTTTGTTGTCCTTTTCGATCTCCGCTGAGCCGGCGCCTTCGAGAAAGGGAAGCTTTTTTGACATTCCCGTGGTGCGTCCCACCTTTTCCAGTATTCGCCGAAGCTCCGGCTGGAACATTATGATTACCGCCAGTATACCTATGTTCACAAAGGTTTCGGCGATAACTCCCATCACCTTGAACTGCATCTGATCCAGAATAAACAATATCACGCCCAACAGCACAATTCCCTTGATAAGCTGTTCCGCTCTTGTTTCTCTCATCAGTTTTATTCCCAGAAACAAAATTACCGAGAGAAAAATAATGTCGAATATATCTATTATCGTAATATAGCTTATAACGCTTTTAATATTTTCCAGAATATCCATTAAATAGGCAATCAAACCAAAACACCCACTTTATCGTATATGTATTTTCCGAAAACACGGATAATTGTCTGAGTATAATTTTAGCACAATCGGTGAATGTTTGCAATAGCTTTTAAAATTTTTTTATCAATATTTGAATAATGCGGCCGTAAAAAATCAATTCATTTTTTCGCTTCCTTTAAATAAACCGCCTTGCAATAATACCGAAAATGTGATATAATACATTTATTATCGGTTCAATTAACGGTAAACCTTACGGAGGAATGAAAATGAAAAAAAGAAAAATAACGGCACTCCTGTTAGCGTCAGCGCTTTTAATGACCGCTGCGGGCTGCGCCGGAGACGGCTCAAACTCCAATAACAACGGCGAAACCGCCACCACAACCTCGTCGGAAAACAACTCAGCCGGTGCCACCAATCAAGAGGAAACCGGAAACGGCGGCGGAGAAAACAAAACTCCCGCCGACATCGGAGTGATTTTCGACAGCGAGACCCCTCCCACCGTGGGAAGCAACGACGATTTCTCCTACGCCGACGGCGCCGAAGAATCGGAGTATAAATTGGGCGGAGCTTTAACCGACAGAATGGTTGCTCTTTCCGAACTTAACACGGGGAATCAAGCGAGACTGGCAGGAGCTATGAAGAAAGCGGCGGCGGGTGAAGCCGTAACCGTAGCTTACATAGGCGGCTCGATAACACAGGGCTCCAGCGCGGGGGACAGCGGCTGCTACGCAAGGCTTGTGACCGACTGGTTCGAGGAAACTTATCCCGATTCCGCGATAAATTACGTCCGCGCGGGAATAGGGGCCACAGGCTCTTATATCGGGGTGCACAGGGTTCAAAGGGACGTGCTTGACAACGACCCCGACATAGTTTTTGTGGAATTTTCCGTTAACGATACCACCGAAGACACCATGCGAAACGTCAACAGCTACGACAGCCTTCTGCGGAAAATCTGGAACGCCGAAAGCGCTCCCGCTATAGTTTGCATAGGTATGACCCAGGACAGCGGAATCTCTTTCCAGAATTATCATTCAGACATAGCCAAGAGCTATGATCTTCCCTTTATTTCTTACAGAAATGCCATTCTTGATGTTATTGACGAGGGTTATATAAAGTGGACGGATATTTCCGATGACAATATTCACCCCAATACTCAAGGACACAAGGTGCTGGCTCAAATTGTTACCCATTATTTAGCCTCGGTAAATGAAAATAAGGACAATATCACGGGAGCGGAAAGCGATTTCTCAACTCCCTACACCAAGGATAAATTTGCCGACGCGGATCTTATTACCCCCGCCAACAGCGACGCTTCCGACCCCTCCGGCAAAATCACCGCCAAGGCGGACAACAATTTCGGCAACTTCATGGGCTGCTGGACCGCCAGAGGCTCCAATCTTTTTGACGGCGAAAACACCTGTCTTGTCTTTGAAAACGTGGAAGCAAAGAACATAGGCCTGCTGTTCGGTAAAGTAACTGGCGGCGGCACGGTGCTGGACATATACATTGACGACGTACTTGTGAACAGCGTCGACACCCGTTTCCCCGGAGGCTGGGGCAACTATGCCGAGGCGGCGGAGATAGCTTCTTTTGCCGAAAAGGGCACTCACACCGTAAGGATCGTTCCTCAGAATATCGAGGGAGCTTCGCTAATTTATATAAGCGGGCTGTTGGTTAGCTGATGTTTTCGGGTTTTGCGGTTTAAAATTTCGGGAGCATTGCGAGTGCTGTTCGGGCGGTGTTTTTTATACCAATCTTTAATCAAGTCGTAGACTTGATTAAAGATTGCACCCCAAACACTAATCTTTGATCCTCCTTTTTACTTGTCTATAATTCGATCAAAGATTAGTATTATACTATAGCGGTTCATGAAAATAACGCGGCGGGTTCGGGGGAAAATTTATGAGGAATGAATAAGTGTTATTACCGGTGATAAAAAAATAATGCCGATACGATAAAAAACTTTATGCGGTAAAAACCCGCCAAATCCGTTTTAAAACGAGATTTGGCGGGTTTTTACCGTAAGATTGTTTATAACGCCGAAGCCCCGCTTCGCGGCTTCTTACGTTTGTTTTTGCGCGACAAATTATTGACTTGTTTTTTTTGCTCTCGTCTTGCGGTGGTGGGGCTGTAAAATAACTAATAAACTTAAGAATTACCCAAACATACGATAATAGCACTCATCGGCACAACATTTTATTCGAGAAAAAGGTCGATTGACAGCAAAACGCCCAGAGGGGGGGTAAGGAAGGGATTCTTAAGGTGAAACCTAAGGGGGGGAGAGTGGGGGACAGGCTTCGCCGACTAAGTAGTTTTACAATAAAACCGTAAAATTTTTAAACAAAGCCAACATTGCGAAGCCTGTTCACCATCTCCCCCCCTTTGGTGTCACCTTAAGCCCCCCGCGGGAGCGGCCCTGCACGGCCCGTGCATTAAATAAAACATCAAATAAAGGAATCGACTTTCGATAAAAACCTTTCTCCCCCCTGCGGCAAAGCAGCTCTAAACTTATCCCCACCCTACCGATAAAAACTTTTTTTACAACGCCTTTTTTGTTTGAAAATAGTATTACACCGGAATCATAATTTCCTCCGCAAACACACCCTCCTCATTCTGTCGGTTCACATATCCCCCGTACTTTTTCACCACCCTGTCTATCCTGAACAAGCCGTACCCGTGCTCACCCTCCTTGGTGGACAAATACATTCCCTTTTCCTTTCTTACGGCTCCCGCCGAATTTTGCACCGACAAATAAAGCTGACCCTTAAGCTTGCCTATATATATCCTCATAAACCGCTCTTTTTCCGGAAGAAGGGCGCAGGCCTCCACCGCGTTGTCGAGAAGGTTTCCCAGAAGCGAACAGAGCTCCACGTCGCTCATACGCGTTTTTTCGGGAATGTTCGCCTTTACGTTCAACCTTATGTTCATTTTTTCCGCCACGCTCAGCTTACTGTTCAGAATCGCGTCCGCCATTACGTTTCCCGTTTTAATTACCGTATCCACCGTGTCAAGATCGTCCGCAAGCTGGCTGAGATAATCGGAAAGCTTCCCGTAATCCCCGTTGGAAAGCTGTATCTTCATATTCTGTATGTGATTTCGGTAGTCGTGCCGCCAGCCCCGTATCTGACGGTACATATTTTGTATTTCACGCACCTGCTTTTCTATAAGCTCGCTCTGAAAGCGTTCGATACGCTTGTCTATCATATTGTACATCAGGCGGCGGGAAAAAATCAACGCCCAAAATCCTGCCCCCAAAATAAAAAGAACAATTAAAATTACGATTAATATATTCATTCAACGCTCCGTATAAAATTCGATAAATTTTTCAATTAGTTCATTGTAAAGACGCCTCGAAACGGGAACCGTTTTCCCCGAATCAAGGGTCAGCTCGGCTTTTCCTATGCTTTTCACAAAGCGCAGATTTACAATATAGGAGCGGTGGCAAAAGACGAATTCATAGGTAAGGGTCTTTTTAAGCTCGCCGATCCCCAACTCGCACTCCACACATTGCCCCCCAAAAATATGAACGAGGGTTCTTTTTCCCATAGCCTCGCAGTAGGAGACAGTATCGGAGGAAACCCGCCTGACCCCTTTTTCGGTTCGCAGCAGGATTTCGTTTTCGGGAAGGCGCTTTTTCACATACCTGTCAAGGACGTTAAAAAGCTTTTCCTTATCCACTGGCTTTAAAAGATAATGGAGCGCCTCCACCTCATAGCCTTGGTTCATATACTCGGAATATCCCGTAATAAACAGTATCGGCAGCATATCCGCTCTTTCCCTCAGCTTTACCGCCAACTCCATACCGTTGATCCCGCCCATCTCGATGTCAAGCAAAAGCAGGTCGCAGGGCTTCTCGGGATAGGAAAACAAGAAGCTTTCGGCGCTTATATACTCGTCGATAATAAGCGCAAAGGGCTTATCCGAGGACCATTCGCCCAATAAGCGGCGAAGCTCGGCGGACTGCTGTTCGCTGTCCTCACAGATGGCTAAGGTAAGGGGCATAATCTGACCTCCGAGTAAATCTTTTTTATCTTTATCTATATTTATAAAATCCGCTCTAAAAGCTCGAATATTTTTTCTTTTTCCGCCAGTCCCTGGGAAAAAGCCGTTGCGCCGCCCGCGGCGGTTCCCAGCTTCAGGGCGTATTCGTACCCTTCCTTCAGATACCCCGCGATGAATCCCGCCAGCATGGAGTCTCCCGCGCCCACTGAATTTTTCACTTCTCCGGAACAGGCGATCTGATCGTGTACCCTTCCGTATTCGTCAATAAGCACCGCGCCCTCCCCCGCCAAGGAAACAAGAACGTTTTCGGCGCCCATCTCCTTTAGCTTTTTTCCGTACCTGACAACCTCCTCTTTTCCCGAAAGGGAAACGCCGAACATTTCCGAAATTTCGCTTTGGTTTGGCTTTATCAGAAACGGCTTATATTTCAGCACGTTAAGCAGCAGCTTCCCCGAAGCGTCCACCGCCGTCATTATCCGTTTATGGGACAAACGGGCGAGTATTTTTTCGTAAATATCGGGAGGAAGAGAAGCGGGAACGCTTCCCGCCAATACCAGTATATCGCCGTCGGCTAAAGCGTCAAGCTTTTGGTAAAGCGCTTGAATCGCCTCATCGGGTATATCTGGACCCTGACCGTTCAGTTCGGTTTCGGTATCCGTTTTTATTTTAACGTTAATACGGGAACAGCCCTTTTCCAAGCGTACGAAATCGGTTTTTATCCCCGCTTCGGAAACGCTCTCCTCTATGGCCTTTCCCGTAAAGCCCGCCGTGAAGCCCAGCGCGGTTGAGGTTACGCCCAGCTGTGAAAGTACGAAAGAAACGTTTATGCCTTTTCCTCCGAAATAAATTTGCTCGGAACGGGAGCGGTTCACGGAGCCCGTAATTAAGCGGTCGGCTTGTACCACGTAGTCTATGGCGGGATTAAAGGTTACTGTGTAAATCATTTGATTGTCTCCGTTTTGAAATTTTTTAAAACAATAAAATGCGGCTGTTGGCGGACTTGTTTATCAGTACTTTGAGTAAATCGGTATCGTAACTTATACTTTTTTATTTTACCATATAAGGGTATTTTTTTCAAGTGGCGCGTTACGACGCAATCCTTGCTCTTTACTCCTGTGGAATGAGCCAACGGGATATTTCGGAGCAAATAAAAAATCTGTATAACGTGGAAATTTCTGACGGATTGGTCAGCAAAATAGTTGAGAAAATAACTCCCGAAATTACCGCATGGCAGAACCGCCCCTTGGACGCGGTTTATCCCTTTGTTTTCATGGACGCCATTCATTACAAGGTTAAGGAAAATCACCAATATATTACCAAAGCTGCATATGTAGTGCTTGGCATTCAGA
>CATLBH010000026.1 GCA_949878745.1 uncultured Ruminiclostridium sp.
AAGAGATGTTTTTTAGGGTCAGGCGGCCGAAATCGTCGTACAGAACGAATATTTTTCCGGTGTTCTGGGTGGTTAGATCCAAGGCGTTTTCCAGCATATCGAAGAGGGTGGTGTTTTCTTCGATTCTTGAGGGGATTTTGTAGGCTGTGTTTTGGATTTCGCCGGTTTGGAGGCTAAAGTCGGCGGAGATCATTTGCAGGAGTTCGGAGGCGGTTTTGTTTTCGTAGACATAGGTGTCCTTGTTTTTCAGATAGCGAAGCTGATCGTAGGCGGTGATAGTAATCAAGCGTTCCTTGGTTCGCTTTTTGGTGAAGATAAAGCCGAAAAACACGGGCTTTTCTTTTATATAAAGCCTTACGGGCATACCCTCGGAAAAATGCTCGTGAGGACAGGCTATAATCGTGAAATCCAGCCGCCCCGCCGTTCCTCTCCGACAGGTCGTCCATTTAATCCCTTCGGTCACCGCGGGAAAGGCTACGGTTTTTCCGTCGGGGGAAAGAATTTGAAGTTTGGTTTCGGGTTTTATTTTTTTCCTCTCTTTCTGCTGCATTACGTTATATTACCGTTATACTTTCTTTAGTGACCCAGCCCTGCCACAATCCGTCGGGGGTGGTGATGTGATAGGGGTGGGAACCGGAGGGGTTAATGCAGTTTATTTTCCCTCGGTAATTGGTTCTCATTTGCCCCGGCGCTTCGCCGTAGCTGTTGCCGTGAAGTCTTCCGTTCACTATAACCTCACAGCCTATTGCAGCCTCCTTTACCGCCCCTTCGGCTCTTTCGCCGCCCCCCGAGGAAACGGAACCGTCTCCCTTAAAGGTAACGGTGGTAAGCCCGTAGGCCTTATACTGCTTCAAAAAAATATCAAAAACCAGATCAAAGCCTTCCTCCGCCGACTCGGTGACGGTCATATCCTCCATTGAAACCGTGATATTGGTGGAAAAAAGGATTTTTCCCCCCGGAGTAATTCTCGATACGATAAACTGAAAAGGATATTTTGACTTGTTAAGCCTTTCGATATAGTCAAGGTAATATTCCGCCGTTTTGAAGCTTCCCCCGTATACGGCGAAAGGGTATTTTACTCTCGGAATCAGAAACGAAAATCTTATTTCCTTAAGCTTGGGGGATTTCAAAAGGTTTATTTCTCCCTCGTTTATAAGGTTAACGGTCTTATTCTGCCCGTTCCGCCTTATTTCCAGCTTTGAGGGGGGGACGGGAAGAAGGCATTTATCAAGATAAAAGTCGTAGGCCATATTGCCTCCTTTGCTATTCGTAAAATCCTTCCGCGCTCATAGCCGCCGTTTCCCCGAAGGCTTCCGACAGGGCGGCAATAAGGTCGTCAAGAATATCCGACCGCGCTGCGTCTTCCTCCTCGCCGCCATATGGGATAAGGGGCTGCGGAGTTTCTTTTTCCTCTTCCGCTTCCCATATGTCGCCGCCGACGGTATTTATAGGCGGTATTTCTATTGTGGGGAGCACCGAGTCGGTTTCGGCCGCCGTGTTTTCCGTGAAAAAAAGACTTTTTCGATTAAAACCGAGGAACAGCCTCGGAAAATCGGTGAGGTATCTAAAAGAAAAGGGGTCTGAGCGGCAAAGGCGGGTTCGGCGGGGAAAAAGGCGAAATTTGCTTTATAATGGGATTTTTTCGCCCCGTTTGTCGCGGAATACACGGGAATGAAATCTTTTGCGCCTTGGGAAAGGGTCGGGTAAAGGGGGTTGCGGCGTTCTTTGTTTCCTTTAAATTCGGGTATATTAGCCTTTTTTTGCGCTAATTCGATGTTTTGAGGATAAAATTCGCGTAAAAGCTTCGTTTGTTTCGAATAGCGGCTTATTGTTCGGTTCGGGGCGTTTACGGCGAAATTAAGCCCGCCCGTTATACCGTAAAGGGAAATAAAAGGCTCCGCGAACAAAGGCGTATAACGGCTCAGAAAGTCGAAATTCGCCGTATTAAGCTTATTTATAAAGGAAACGTCGTATGAAGGCGTTTTTATGGGAGAAAAGGCGAATTTCGGGGTAAATGTGTTTTGTCCGTAAATGTAACGGGATTTTTCGGCCGAGGCTTCGGGGCGGGACAAAACCGACGAAATCAAGGTGGGGATAAGGATCGACGTATTTTTTAAAAGGGGATTTTCCGCTTTGTGGGCGATACCGAAGCTTATATTCGGGAACGGTTTCGCTATCGGCTGTGCGGCCGTTCTTGGGTTGGGATACGCTGAGGGGGGAGTGAAAGGGAAGCTTGCGGGGGAAATGGGCGTATTGCGGGTCAGTCGCGGCTCGGAACGGCTTAAGGTTGATTTTTCGGGAAGGGAATTAAAGGAGATTTTGTCATTTATCCGCGAAATATCGGGTATAACGGGTGATCCGGTTAAGTCAGGTATATTGGATATATCTGGCAAATCGGATATACCGATCACCGCCGGGGCACTTAACGCGCCAAATAGAGAAGTATCTGTTTTCCCGCCAAAAAAGGAGAAAAAGCGGGCGAGCGAAGCGGACAAGGTTTCTGTTTTTGCTTCGGGAGCGTAAGAGAAAAGGGAAGAGAAGAAGGTTTCGTTTCGCTTTTCCGAGGGAACGATTTTATCCTCTGCCGCCCTTTTCGGCGCTTTATTTATAGCTGCGGCGGCTTTTTCCGAAAAGAGCGTTTTCGGATAGGCTAAAGGGAAGGGGACGGGGTCTTTTCGTGACGCTTTTGGTTGAATATACGCGGTTTTGGTTTTTTTTGGCGGCATATGGCCGATTTTCGGCATATACGGAAATTTAATGGGGAGAGACAAAAAAGGGGGAAGAAGCGGGAGAATTTGCGGGTTAAGGGGGGCGGCGGGAGAGCTTGGAATTTCCCCGACATAGGTGTTTGAGGTTTCGGCAAGAAATATGCGGGAAAAGGCTTGCGTATCGGTGATTTCAAAGGCCTCCGCGGCTATAAGGGCGAGAGCGGCGGCGGTAAAGCTTTTTTGGGCGCTTTGGGGAGAAAGGGGAAGGGGGAATAATTGTTTGCAAATGTTCATCGGTTTTTTCTCCTATCGCCGTTTTTTTCTTCCTCAAGCCTTATTCTTATCGCGGCTATCACAAAGGCTTTTTCGTTGTCCTCCATTTCGGCGAACGCCGAGGGCAAGATATTAAGCTTATGAAGCGCGTAATAAGCGTAATTGGCTTCGCCGTCGCCCCCGTTTATCAGTTTTTTGCCTGTTCCGCCTTTTCCTCGAGGGATATGTCGAAGCCGTTCAGCTTCTGGACAAAGGCGGCCAGCTCCCCATATTCCCCCGGCTCGTCGGCCATGGCGCAAAGCAGCTCCTCGGGGGATTTTACCCCGTAGCTGTCCTGAAGCTCCGCGTCGTAAAGGTCGGGAAAGATCACCGAGGCGGCGATAAGCTTTCTCAGGTAAAGGGAGGCGTTAAGCTTCGGGCGGTACATATTGAGCTTTCCGGCCACGGGGATCTCGGAGGTGCATTCGTCTCTTATCAGGTCGTTTTCCTTGGAGGTTATGGGGCGAAGCTCCCATTCAAGGGGGGCTCCGTTTTCGTCTCTCAGGGAGGAGACGGCGGGGTATTTTACGTTTTGTCTGGGTTGTTTGTTTTGTTTCATGAAGAGTCGGAATTGTGACATTTTTTTGTTCCTTTCTTTGGTTTTGGGTTGAATTTTGTTTTTTCCCCACCCACCCGCCCGCTTTTTTAAAGCCTGTATTATTTGATTTTTCGGATAATTTGATAACCGTGTTTTTAGCGCGAGGGATAAAAGCAACGAAATCTTTACCGTTCGGGGATAACCCCGAAGGGTAACTTGTGACCGCCGTAACAGGGGAAGCCCTCTCTTGCAGGGCTTCCCCTCTTGAAAAACAGTCCGCCGGACTGTTTTTCAATTCACCCCTTTCGGAGGCGCTTAAGAGACTGTCGCTTCGCGCCAGTCTCTGACGCAAACGCTTTTCGGACTTCGTCCGAAATTTTGCTTCGCAAAACCGCTTTTTGCTCCTATAATGGGGTATTTCGCCCTCTGCGGAGGGCGACCAAAGGGCTTTGCCCTTTGGAAACCCACCACCCTTTGAAGAAGGGTAAGAGACTGTCGCTCCGCGCCAGTCTCGGAACGGAAACTTCCGTACGCTTTCATTAAAGCGGTTTAACTATCAATCAGTTTGTCAAAAACCCGTCAAGATTCGTAAAGCTTTCCGGCATCTTAAAGTCCTCAAAGGTAAAGCTCATCTCCTCGTCAAGATACTCCCCGTCCGCGTCAAACTTCGCCAACACGCCGCCGTCTATGTTGCAGTCTATAAGCACTATAGTCTGTCTTCCCGCGGCGGAGGTTTTATCCTCGTTGGTTATCTGTATCTCAAAATAAATGTCCTCCCCCGTTTCCTTGTATCTTATCATAAGCTCGCGGAAAATCGAGGTGTTATAGTGGAAGGTGGCGGTGCCTTTTCCCTTCCAGCCGCTGGCCTTGTTGCCCCGTCCCGTCTGACCCAGAAGGGGGACCTCGGTCTTGTTTTTCTGAAATTTCGCCTCCAGGTTAATAGCCTGCATAAAATTGTAGCGGCGGGCGCCTATCGTTACGTAGCACTCGGCGAGAGCGGCGAACACGGTGTCCTTGGCGCGCATTATCACATTGTTGGGCATATGTTTACTCCTTTGTTAATATCAGTTTACGTTTACCGTCATATAAAGCTTGCTCATGGCGTTTACCACCGTTACGGCGTCGTTTACCACCACCGACTTTTTGCTTTCACCTTGGGTTACGGTAACGTCGCTGTCGGAAAAATTCTCTATAGCTCTTACGTTTTTCAGCTGCTCGTGATGCTTCACTATATCCGCCCAGAGGGAAACCCTTCCCGCGCTGTCGTTGGGTACCACCCCCAGATATTTGGTATTAAACAGCACGGCTATGTCGTTGGCGATCTGGTCGATCACCCTTACCGTCTGGTTGTCCTTAAACACCTCTCCCAGCTCGTCGGAGAGGTTAACCAAGGTGTTTTTGTCCTCCAATATTCTTATATCTGAACCGACTCTGTGGAAAACCAGCTCGCCCGAGGCGGCAGCGGCTTTAAGCTGTGACTGTGTGTAATCGGCGTTTACGGTAAACTCGCCGTCATATCGCCTGTTCTGACAGCTTTTGTTAATCCCGCAGCCCGCTTCCGCCCCCGCCGTCCAATAAACAAGGCTCTCCTTCGGCGCGTTTTCGTCAACAACTTCGTTTTTGACGCTTATTACCCCCATATGATCCGCTGCGGGATAATTATGGAGCACCAGCTGAAACTTTATCCCCATTTCGTCGCGCATACGCTTTGTAAAGTCGGCGAACATACCTTTCAGAGTATTGTCGGAAACTTCCGCCGCCATTACGTTAAAGCCGTAGCTCTCTATTTTGTTCAGATAATCGGCGTAATCTCCGTCGGATACGGTTTTGTCCGAGCCGCCGCTTAAGGGGGTTCCCGCGGTGGCGATAAGCTCCGCTTCGGGGTTAAAGTCAAGGTAGGGATTGCCAACAAGCTCATTTGCTCCCGAAACCGTCTGACTGTCCACCTCTTTTCCGTCAAGAAGGGTTTTTACCGTAAAGAGCTTTTTCTCGCCGCCCTCGGCGGTTATTGCCACCGAAAGGGCGTTTCCTCTCGCGCCGCCGTATTTTGCCCCCGCGAAATCGTTGGCGGCCTTTTCTCCGCCGCCTATTCGGTAGGCGTAAAGGGTTCGGGCGTTTTTAAATAGATCCCTTAAGCCTTTCAGCTTTTCGTGGGTGTATTCGTATCCGAAAAGCTCCCCGGAATTCTTTTGAAAAAGCTCCCAGTCCACCTCGAACACCTCTTTTTCCTTCCCCCAGTCAAGCTTAAGGGGCATTGTGACTATTCCTCTTTCGGACAGCGCCGGGTCGGCGGAAGAAGCCGAGACGAAGTTGATGTAAGCGCCGGGAAGCTGCTTGTTCTGTACCGTGAAGGTACCTCCTCCTAATGCCATAATTTCTTTTCCTTTCTGTTTTATTTTTGATTGTAGTGAAGCCGTTCCATTTTCGAAACGGGTTCCTTGGACTTGTACACAAACATATCGTAATGCACCGTGAATTTAAGAAGCTCGTCGTCGACGGTGCAGCCCATATGGCTTCCTCTCGCGGAGCCGTCGGGAAGGGAGATGTAGTCCAGACAGCGATATAAGCGCTCCAATACGCTTGCGCACTCGCGGTTTTTGTTTTCTCCCTCCGGGTAATAGGTCACCGAGAAAATATTTTCCCGGAAATACCGCCCCATAGGGAAGGGGATTTCGCAGACGCTTTCGCTTTTGATAAAGAAGCAGGGCTTTTCCGTTCCCTGTTTCACCTTTTCGGCGTAAATGGCATACTTGCTGCCGAATTCGGAGGAAAGCGACTTTGCTATGGCGTTTATTATGTTGTTTTCCGTGATATGCTCCTTTCTTTCGATTCTGTCGCCGAAATTTATTTATGCTTTTCCAAAGGCTTAAGGCGTATTTCCTTATGGGTTATGTAGATCGCCTGTTCCCCGCTGAATCCGAAGGAAATCACCTCGCCGTTTACCGCGGCCGAAACCTTGCTGCCGCAGGGGATTTTTATATCGGGAGAGACAAACAGCTTTACTCTTTGGGAAGAGTTCGCCGTGGTTTCGGTTTGCTCCAGCGGATAGCTCAGCTCGAAGGAGATTCGGCAGGGGAGGTCTTTGTACAGCAATGTTTCTTTTTTATTCGTTATTCCGCTTTCCTCGTCTTTTTCCGAGGAATATCCGTAAATATCGCAGGAATGGGTGTACAGACGTTCCAGAGCGTTTCTCGCGTTTACCATTTCAGTCTCCTGTATCCTTTCGCTTGGTCTTTTCCGCTCGTAATAAGATACTCCGTAAGTAAATCAAAACGCTGTTCGGGGGTGGTGGAATTATCCGTATCGAATTCGGTTTTCGTATCCCCCAGCTCAAGGCGTTTAATGACGGGAGCAAAGGAAGCGACGGGAGGATCGGATGAAACGGTGGGCGCCGAAGCTTCTTCATAGGAAGCGGCCTTTTTCGCCTTAAGATATTCCCCCGCGGCTATGTTCAAAAGGGGTTTTTCCAGCTCTTCGGGTATATAAGGGAGGTTAAGCTCAAGTCTCGCGTAATTTTCCGCCTGATCCGAAGCCCATTTTAAAAGGGGAACGTCGTCGGATTGGTGGGGTGGGAAGCCCAAGGCGGTAAGCAGGGAATTCAGTCGGGTTATTTTTTCCATTTGTCTCCTTTATACGATGTTTACTTTCTTTTTCTTTTGTTTTGAGTCGCTTTAAGTCGTTTTATTTTTAACTATGGAAATTTCTTTTTTAGCCTTTGGAGATTATTCTCGCTATGGCTATCAGCTTATGGGGCACCGAATCCGTTCCGTCGTTTATCACCGTCCAGTTGGCGCCGTCGGAAAGATCGGCGTTGGAGGCGGAGCCTGTGAGTCCGGCGGGTTTTTCAAAGGATAGCCCGTCCGCGCCGCAAATGTAGCGATCCCTTACGTAAAGGGTGTCTTCGCCGCCGTTGGTTTTGGCGTCGCGGCTCATTTCGTAGGGAACCGAGTCGCCGATATCCTCCAGTGTAATTGCTCCCTTACCCAAAATATAAGTGGTATACATAAGATCGCCTTCGTCGTTTTCCCGGGCGGGCATTCCGTCGTCTATCAAAACCGATCTTCCGTTCCAGGAGCCTAAGGCCAGATCGCGGGTGATACCGTCCTTATCGGTATAGGTGAGGTACTTCATAAGCTGGAGATTTTCAAGATTGGTGGCTACCCGGCTGTGCATAATCACAAGGGTAAAGGCGGATTTGTTGTCGCCGCAGGCCTTTTGAATCGCACGATTAAGGGTGGAAGCGCCCACCTCCGGCTCGGCTTCGGCGGTAATGTCCAAGGTGTGGGCTTCGATAAACTCCTTGGCGGCGGCCGCTTTTTTGTCGGTTCCGTCGGTTTTCATGGAGAATATGCCTTTGAGCATTGCAAGAAGAATCCCCTGTTTTACCTCTTGTTTATACTCGCCGATCTGTTCCGCCACGCTGTCCATAAAATCCGCGCCGGAGGTGATGTTTCGGCTGAAAGAGCGCTCGGTCCAGCTGTCCATTCGGGAGGCGACTATAAAGCCCTGTTCAAAGGTGGTGCTGCCGCTTGAAATCACATTGGTGGCGCCGTCGTTGTTCTGGGAGGTGGAGGAGGATATTCTTCCGAAATAGGGGATACGGGCGTAGAGGGAGCCCGACTGTCCCGACAGGGCGAGCTTTGCGTTTTCGTTTCCTCCCACCGCTTGGGAGCGGGCGAGCTCGCTTTTGTTTACGTTGGGAATTTTGCTTACGTAGGTTCCGAAGGCTTCGGAGTTGAAGGTTTTTGAGTTGAATTTTGACATTTTTTGTTTCCTTTCTTTTTTGGTTTATTACTAATCTTTGGTCGGATTACAGACCAAAAAATGTTGACCGAAGATTAATGTTTCGGGTGCAACCCTTTTTTAACTATGGATTTTATCAACGGTGTGAAAAGGGATTGGTATAAGAGCTTGTATTCATAGGATTTGTGCGTGGTTTTTCGAGTAAATTTTGTCGCTGACAAGGCAGAATTTCGCAGGCTTGCAGTCGCAAGTCAAGAAATTTAACGCAGTCGGCGGCAAGATTCGCCGAAAAGACGCGTGCAATATCCTTTTAACACATGCTCTGATTAATTTTCAAGAAACGCCACCGCCTGAGAATAAGTCATATCCGCCGTATTTATCTTGGGAATCAAATCCGATCCCCCTTCCGGGCAATACCCCGTCAGATACATCGGCTTTTTCTCAAACAGAAACGGCGCGTTTCTTTTAAGCTCGTTAAGCTGCGGAATAAGCCCGATTAGCTTATCCTCCTTAAGCTCCGTCTTTTCCGTATCAATCAGCGCTCTCACTATCTCGACGCTTTTCGCCCCCGCCTCCTCAATGGCCGTATCCACCAGGAAATTTTTCAGCTTAAGCTCGTAAAGCGCCTTTTGCCGTTCCAATCTGTCCGCCGCCGACTGTTTTAAAAACTCCGTTTTCTTTTTATGCTCGGCTTTCGCGGCGTTAAGATTATCGAAAAGCCTGTCGTATTCCGTTCTGGGCACATACTCGGCTTTCAGCGCAGCGCGGAGGTTTTTCAGCTTTTCCTCCGTAAGGTCAAGATTTCTTAACTCTTCGTCAAATGTCATTTTCGGTTCCTTTCTTTTGTTCTTTCGGGGCTGTCCGGAATTCGGGGGCATTGGCTTTCTGAGCCGAAAGGCGTTCCTTTTCCGCTTGGGGGTCGGTTACCCACGGGTGTTGGGCTATCGCGGTTTCCTCGGAGAGCAGCTTAAGGGAACTTATACAATTGGAAATGGCCTCGGTTTCGTTGATAAGCATATCCCGATTAAAAATAATCTCCGCTTTCGCTTCGGAAAAATCGCCCTTTCCGCTTAAATAAAGGTAAGTGTCCGCAAAGGGGAAAAGCTTTTGAAAGGTCGCCTGAAGCTCGGTTTCCATATCGTTGGCGTCCAGATCTATGTCGGTGTACATGGACTTTATGTTAAGCTGATTGGCCGTGTTGGAGTATCGGTCGCCCGCCGATATTTCGCTTCGGGAAAAACCCATGGCGTTTTCCACTATTCCGTTTTTCAATAGGGCTATCACGGTTTTGTAGTTTTCGGGGTTTACGTTCACCTCAAGGGTATCCACTCCCCCCTGAGCGTCACGGTCGCATCTCACCTTTACCGCGCCGTAAGCCGCCAAATTCCGCCTGAATTCGCCCAAATTCGTTCCGTCGTAGTTTTTTAAGACAAGAATCGTGTTTCGCGCGTCCTCCTGCATATTGTTCTCAAAGTCGGAGAGCATCAGGTTTAAGCCGTCCTGAAGGGATTTCACCTTTTTTAGAAGGGGTATTTCGCTTTCCCCGTTTTTTATGGGGATTAAGGGAAGCTTGTTCCAGCAGTAGGCGGCTTGGTTTGTTTCCCTTTTTGTTTTTAATTTAGTACTTACGGCGTAGGGGCGGCGAAAGGGCTTGCCGCTTCGGTCAAGTTCGGGGATAAGGCTGCCGTTTTCAAGGGTAAAGCGAGAAACTCCGTTTTTTGTATACAATTCGACTTTTTCCTGTAAAATCGGCGTTTTTCCGTCGTATATCTCCGCTTGGTACAGCCTTACCGCCGCTTCCGCTTCGGTATGGTCGTCGTCCTTCCAAAAGGGGAGAATTTCATAGGCGGGGAAGATTCGGAAGCGGAGGCGGCTTTCGCCGTCGAAATAGGGGTAAAGCCAGGCTATTCCTCCGTTAAGGGCGGCTTTTCCCGCGTTTTTCAGGATTCGCATAAATTCTCTGTCGAAGACGGTTTTCAGGGCGCTTAAGTAAGCGGGGTCGCCGCTTTGAAGGACAAAGGGCTTGCCCAAAAGGTAGTTGGCTTTTTGGGTCACCATTTTGGCGTAGAGGTTATAGACGGTTTTGTTGTTGGGGAGGTTGGTGATTTCTTCGGGAACGCCGTTTTCGCCGATCACGGTGCGGCGGCGGCGGAGAATGTCGTGTTCGCCTCGGTAGTAGAGGGCACCTTTTATTTGAAGGGCGCGGGCGGGGGAGAGCTTCCAGGAGGCGATTTCGGTTTCCAGGAAGTCTTTGTCGGTGAAGGGGCGGTATTTAAGGGGTGTGGTGGGGTACATTGGGTGTTCCTTTCTTTGTTTGTTTGAGTTGTTTTTGGGTTAAGTTTTTTCTTTTTGGGGAATGGTAGGGGGGATTGTGGTTTTTTGCTTGCCACAAGAGATTTTATCGAAGGTCGATTTCCTTTTTCAATGCCTTTTTTTGCACAAGCCGTGCAGAGCCGCTCCCGCGGGGGGCTTAAGGTGACACCAAAAAGGGGGGGGTATTGTCAATATAGGTTTCTCTCGAATGAAATGTTGTTCCGATGATTGCTATTGTCGTATGTTTTGTTTTGTTCTTGGGTTTGTTCTATTATATAACTGCTACTTTGCTCCTTTGGAAATCATACTGCCCTTTGAAAAAGGGGAAGGGAACGGCGTTAAATGGCTTTTTCGGGACGGAAACTTCAATATGCTTTTCTTGAAGATGTTTTAACTGAAACTTTTAGTTATTTTACAGCGCCTTTTCTTCTTTTTTTGCTTTTCTGCTTTCCTTCTTTTCGCTTTTTTTCTTTACTCGAAGCTATACGGGTCGGGCTTCCCCAAATCCTCCGCCGCATACCTCATGGCATCCATCAAATGATCATACTCCCCGTTAGGCACATTCAGGCATTTTCCCGTCCCTCTGTCGGTTTTCCAAGTATAATTGGAAATCTCCGTCAGAAAATTAACGCATTTCGGATGTATAATCAATCTGTACCCCCGTATAAGATCAATCCCGTTATTCACGCTGTCCTTCCCCTTATCCGCGCTTTTTATTCTCGTGAGCCCCAGGTCGTAAAGCCTGTCTATACTCTTAGGCTCCGCCGCGTCGGCCCTTATTCTCTCCTTCCCGTATCCCATATCTATCACCTCCTTTGCTATCTCCTCGTTGCTCATGCCTTTTTTGTACATTTCCTCAAATACCCAAAGGGTTCTGGTTCCCCTGTCCGCCATTCCGCAGAATAAGGCGGTGGGGTCGTTGGTATAGCCGAAGTCCAGCCCGAAAATTGTTTTTATATTGGGAAGCTTTTTTATTTCCTCCAAGTCAAAGGCCTTTTCCTCCCAGTTTTCGTAAACAAGCCCCTCCGTTATCCCCCATTCCCCCAAGCCCGCCACCCGATATCTTCTGGGGTCGTTTATCTTCATATTCTCGAACACTTTTTTATCGCATTCGTCCAGCCATTCGTTACAGGTGTAATCGGTGGTCATCGCCAGCACATCGGGACAAGGAACGTCGAAAAACCGTTTTTTCAGCCAGTGGCGCTCGTTCCACGGGTTGAAGGTCAGCGTGATCTGCTTGAAAAGTCCGCTCTCCCCGTCTATGACTCCCCTTATGCTTTCGTCCAGCATATTGAAGTCCTTTTCGCTCCCTATTTCATAGGCTTCCTCTACCCACGCCCAGCAAAGACTCCCTTTTTCCACGGTAATGGAGGTTATTTTCAGCGGGTCGTCCAGCCCGCGGAAGTAAATCTTCTGCCCCGTGGGCTTATAGGTCATTTCCAGGGGGCTTTCCTTAACCTCCCACAGGTCGTTTACCCCCAATCGCCCCACGGCCCATTTCAGCTCGGTAAAACAGCTGTCTTTAAGCGTTCTGAAAACCTTTCTTATCACCAGAAGGTTCGCCTCCTCGTATTTCATCATATTGACTATATACCATAAGGCGGCGGTTTTGCTTTTCTTTGAGGCGCGGGAGCCTTTGCATACCCTGTATCTTCCCTTCCATCTCCAGAATTCTCCGTATCCCCCGCCCACAATTTCGGGGAGATTCAAAACGGGCATTTCGTCATTTCCTTTCTCTTTTATTAACGGTTATAATACTAATCTTTGGTCGGATTATAGAGAAAAAATGTTGACCAAAGATTAGCATAAATCCTCCTCTCCGTTTATTATTACGGAGGGCTTAACCGTCACCTCGGTTCTCTCACGGAAAAGGCCGTAGCGCTTTCCCATAAGCTCCGCCGCCTTAAGGCGCTCCTTAGCGGAGACGGTTATGTAGGTGGTGGTCTCCTTATCGTCGCTTATGGAGGTTTTGGTCTGTTCGCCGCAGTTTCCCCGCATTACGGAGGTTAAATACTCGGAGATTTCCTTTACGTCGGCAATTTTTTCGTTGTGTATCTCCTCCATTTGAGTTCTGAGGTATTCCTGTACCTCGGGCTGCTTAAGCAGGGATTTCGCGCTTCCGGGGGAATATCCGCTTCTCCTCGCGGCTCCCGCCCCGTTGCAGTCGGTGAGGTATTCGTCGCAGAAGCGTTTTTGCCTGTCGGTAATAAGCTTTTCTTTCTTTTTGCGTTTTCTTTTATTCATTTTTACAGTCCGCCTTTCCGCGAAAGACACCAATATGGTTATGAAAAGGCGCTTTCGCTAAAAATGTTCGTGTCGTTTTCGTCAGTATCGTCATTTTAGTCCTTCACATCTTCCCCATCGTCCTCGTCGTTTTCGTTTTCCTCCCCGTCCTCCCCGTCCTCTTCTTCATTATATTTTTCGCATTGGGAACGGCAGTAAGGACAGGACACGTATACGTCGCCGTGTATGCGGTCGTAGTGGCAGATGGCTTCGTCGGGAAAAAGGATTGCGCCGCAAAGGGTACAGTTGTATTTATGCATTGTTTCTTTTTTTTGAGTCTCCTTTCTTAAAAAGCGCCTGTTTATTTAAAAGATACCTTACGCTTAAAAAAATATGGTCGGACAGTACTGTGGAAAATATGGTATACTTAAGGGATACCCGGCCTGTGAGACTGCCGCCAAATAAAAACCTTATAAATAAAGCTTTTTGTTTTATAAGCGTAAACCTTTGTATATCGCTTTTATTTTCTTGGTTTCTTTTTAGGACACTTAAATGATACCACAAACTTTTTTGTTTGTCAATACCCTGTATCTTAATTTTACCTTTTGTACAAAACCGCTTGACAAAAATAGAAAATTATGATACAATCTATACAAAAGAGAGCATTTTTGAGCATATTTGATTATTTTTGTAAGTGTTCTCAAGAAATGGAGGAAAACAGTTATGAGAGACATCGGCGCTTATATCAAACAATTGCGCACGGAAAGGGGAATGACCCAAAGCGAGCTGGGAAAGATCATCGGAGTTCAGAAGGCGGCGGTTCAGAAATGGGAAAACGGAACCGTAAGAAACCTAAAGAGAAAGACGGTACTTAAGCTTTCGGAATACTTCGGAGTCGCCCCCGCCACCTTTGTGGACGATCAGGAGTCGGAAATCCTCAAGATAGCGGACATCTACACCGACGGATTTTATCGGATACCCGTTTTTGAAAACGTGTCGGCGGGCTTCGGAGCCTATGCGGACTCGGAGATTAAGGACTATGTTCCCCTTCTTGTGAGAAATCCCTCGGAGGCTCCCTTACTGATGGGCTTAAAGGTTCAGGGGGACAGTATGTACCCGAAAATCGAGGACGGGGATATAATAGTGGTAAGACGACAGACCTCGGTGGACAGCGGCAGTATTGCGGTTGTGCTTATGGACGGGGAAGAGGGGTTTGTTAAAAAAGTGCAGTACGGGAGAGACTGGATAGAGCTTGTTTCCATCAATCCCGAGTATAAGCCCAGAAGGTTTGAGGGGGAAGAGGTTGAGAGGATAAGGGTTGTGGGGTTGGTTAAACAGATTATTAAGGATCTGTAAAGCTATAGGGACTATAAAAGCCAATCATTTTTTTCGCTTCCTTTTTGAGAGCCAAAATGGAAGTAGGGTTTCCAAAGGACGTTGCGCTTTGGAAACCCTACAATCCTTTGAAAAAGTGTAAGAACCATTTCTATGCGGACAGGTTCTGATACTAATCTTTGGTCAGATTATAGACAAAAAATGTTGACCAAAAATTAGTATAAGGGGGCTGTAAAAAATGTCTTTACCGTTCGGGGTTTTTTCGGATGGTATTTTTTTTCGAAAAAACTAAACTTCTAAAGAAATCAGCCGATATAATATATGGAATATTTTTCGGTAAAAACGGATATATCAGCTTTAAGCGAATAAATAGGAGGTATTACATATGGCGAAAATAACGGATTACGGTTTTTTGTTCCAAAATGTATTCGGATCATCGAAAACCAATCCCATCGGCAGCTTTCGGCTTTCCAATCTTAACAGCCGTTCCGTACAGCAGCAGCTTAAGGCGGCGGGGATAGATACAAACAGTAAACAATATAAAACCGTAATAAAAAATATGATGTCTGCCGCTAACGGAAACGGCGCTATGTATACCAATCCGCAGGCGATAAAAAATTTAATGAAGAATTACGATGAGGACGGAGATTATATCAGTCCCGTGACGGGCTTGGCGGGGCTTCTGGTGACGGAAGAAAACGACGCGGCCAGAAAGCGCATCATTTCCATTCCGGAAAGCAGCAGGGAGGAAATGTTCCAACTCACCAAAAGAGAATTTATTCAAGAAAACGGCGTTGCCAACGGAGACACCACAAGGCGTTCGGAGGTATATACAAATCTGTACAGAAAAATGAATAAGAACGACCGTTTGGCGGCGGGATACACTATGGAGCAGTACGAAAGGGCGTACAGTCAGGCGCTTTACGCGGCGGTAAGAAAAGCCGATCCCAATTGGAAAATAGGAAAGCCCATTCCCCAAAACGCTTTGGACGGGATTACACGAGAGTCCGTCGAAGCTTCGCTTGTACAGTCGGGAAACAAGTTTGTTTCCGTAAATTCAGGTTCCGATACCGCCGCAAACGGAAGCGCCTCTTACCGAAAAACCATCGCGCAAATTGAAAACGCTTTTGCGGAGCAGTTGAAGAATACCCCCAAAATAGTCAAAAAGGAAGAAATGTCGGTTGAAGTGAACGAAAATATAAGAGCCGAAAAGATGGCGAGACTTGAAAAACGGTTAAAAGAAGGAAGTGTTGCTTCCGAAAAGGAAAAGCTGGATATGAAAATTTAATTATGGCGGAATTGACCCGTTTTTGCCCAAGAAAATACTGCAATCAATTTTTAAAAGGCATTGATTGCAGTATTGTTTTATGGCGCAATTTATACTGATTTTAAAACTGTTGGATTAGTGTTAAACTGTGGGTATTGCGTCCGGTTTAAAAAGGGATCGGTATAACACATCAATTATCGGAGGAATATTATATGTTTTTCAGAGCAAAGAACGGAGCGGAGATAATAGAGCGAATACGGATTGATGAATCCGAGGCAATACAAAAATATACCGCCTTAAATCATGCCCTTGTTATTGTGAAAACAGAGGTTGATTATCTGCTGGGATGGCATAAATGGAGGAGCGACTGGGAAACATTCGGCGGCCGTATAGAAGAGGGGGAGGGCTTAAGAGAATGCATTGAGAGGGAATGCGACGAAGAATTGGGAATTAAGGGTTTGGATTTTGAGTATCTTGGAATTGTGCATTATAAAATGCCGCCCGATTATTGGGTAAAGGAGTGGCACGAGGAATACGGCGGGCTTTACGGAATAACGCTTTCAAAGGAAAGTTTTGATATTATAGAGAAAAAGCGGATTGACAGAGACGAGATAGGTGAAATAGCCTTTTATTCCGATATTAAAAGGCGGGGTGAAAAAATAGATGAGATAAATGAAAAATTATTGGAATTTTACTGAGGGGCAATATAAACAACCCCCTCTCTTTTTTGTGCAAGGAAAGAGTGGACAAATTATAACGTATCCGTTATAATAAAATCAAATCAAGTCCGCAAAATAAAGGCACCGCTAATACTGTTGGATTAGTGTTTCGGGGGCAATCCCTTTTTAAACCGGGGGTATTACGTCAGTTTAGAAAGGGATTGGTATAAAAATCTCCCCGTTCAAAGCAGCGTGCTCGCGCGGCTGATTGTGTTGCGCTACGCTTTAATCGGCGGTTTATAAAGTATGCGCGGATAATACTCACAGGTTAAAAAGGATTTGGTAAAGGAGGCATATTATGGAATGGGTTGAAAGATTAAACCAAAGCATAAATTATATCGAGGAACATCTGACGGACGAAATCGATTATGAACAGCTTGGGCGGATAGCCTGCTGTTCTCCCTATCACTATCAGAGAATGTTTACCTATATGGCGGGGGTAACTCTGGCGGAGTATATCAGAAGAAGAAAAATGTCTTTGGCGGCGGTGGACTTGCGGAGCGGAGAGGAACGGATTATCGATATCGCGGCCAAATACGGCTACGATTCCCCCACCGCCTTTAACAGAGCCTTTCGTTCATTTCACGGGATAGCTCCTTCGTCGGTAAAGGAAGAGGGGGTATCCGTGAAATCTTTTTCCCCAATTGTGTTTAATACTAATCCCTCTTTAAACTGTTGGATTAGTGTTTCAGGGGCAATCCCTTTTTAAACTGTGGGTATTACGTCAGTTTAAAAAGGGATTGGTATAAAATCACGGTAAAAGGAGCGGCGGAAATGAATTACAGAATCGAGACAAAAGAAGCGTTTCGAATCATCGGCGTATCAGCGCCGCTGGATAAGGAAATCGAAAATAATTTCGCGGTTGTGCCGAAAATGTGGCAGGAGGCAGTTGAAAACGGAACGATACAGAAGCTGGCGGCAATGATGAATACGCCGCCTATGGGGCTTTTGGGCGTGAGTGCCTGCAATGACTGTGAACAGTGGAAATACTTCATCGCCGTTTCCCGTACGGGGGAAAGCGGCGGGTTTGAGGAATACATCGTTCCCAAATCCACCTGGGCGATTTTTTCCGGAACGGGTACAAATCAATCAATACAGGAATTGGAGCGGCAGATCATTACGGAGTGGCTTCCCACCTCCGGATACGAATACGCCAATGCCCCCGATATAGAGGTTTATCTTAATCCGGATCCGCAGAACGCGCAATATGAGGTATGGATACCCGTAGCGAAGAAAAAGGAATGAGGTCGATTATGGACGGGAAATTCAATATGTTTAAGGAAACGGTTGACGAGCGTTTTCGCGGCTTTGTAAGCCAAATCGACGGGTATTTAACGGAAAAGGGCTGTAAGCAAGAGATAAAATCCCAAAAAAGCGGATATATTGTGTCTTATGTGTTCGGGAAAAGGACTTTGGCCACATTCGTATCCCGAAAAACGGGTGTGAAGCTTCGGATTTATCCTTTGCATATACAAGAATATCAGAGCTTTCTCGATACGCTTCCCGAAAAGGTAAAAAGCGAGATCAGGAAGGCTTCACCCTGTAAACGGCTTATCAATCCCGACGACTGTAATCCGAAATGTGTAACGGGATATACCTTTGAGATGGAGGGAGAACAGTATCGGAAGTGCCGTTATATGGCGTTTCAGATTACTTTGAGCGAGGAAAACAATCCTTATATTATGAGGTTTTTGGAAAATGAACTGAGGGTGTGCGGCGGCTGATACTTTTTTCAAATTAAAAAGATTCCAAAATTTAGCGGATAATTTGAAAATAGTGCTTTGGGTGTAATTTCATCTTAAAAAGGTTAGAACCTTTTTAAGATGAAATTAGTATAATACCTATTCTTTAAGATTTAAAATGGGGAGCAATAAGAACAAGTCTTAATTAAGACTGTATTTTCCCTTATATTCCTTAAATCTTCTTTCAAAATTCCCGCTGTCCTCCTGCATCTCCCTCTGCGATCTGTGCATATCCATATTGTTGTCCGCGATATCGATAATACAAAGGGCAATATTGGAACAGTGATCGGATACCCTTTCCAGATCGGTAAGGAGATCGGAATACACAAACCCCGCTTCGATGGAGCATTCCCCCTGCTGCAAGCGGAGGATATGCCTTGAACGCGCTTTTTCCTTAAGACGGTCGATTACCTCCTCCAAAGGCTCCACCGACATAGCCGCTTCAAGGTCGCCGTTTAAAAAAGCTTTCAGAGAAAGGTCCGTAATTTCCTTTACCGCCGAGGTTAATACCTTAAGCTCCGTCTCGGCGCAGGAGGTGAATTTCAGGCCTTTTTCTTCTTTTTCCTCTGCCGCCTCCAGTATGTTGACGGCGTGGTCGGCTATCCTTTCAAAATCTCCTATAAGCTTAAGAAGCTTGGCCGCTTCCCTGTTTCCATCGGCGCTTATGCGCATGGCGCTGAGTTTTACCAGATAGGTGCCCAAAATATCCTCGCCGCGGTCGGTTTTTTCTTCTTTTTCGCGCACCGAAGCGGCAAGCTCGGGGGTGTATTTCTCCAGCGCTTCAATCCCCTCGCATAACGCTTTCACGGAAACATTAGCCATATCGGAAGCCACTTCGCGGCAGCGCTCCAGCGCCACGGGAGGCGCCGCCAGAAGTCTTTCGTCCAGCTCGGGGAAGCTTTCCTTTTCCTTGGCGTCGGGAACCAGCTTTTTCACCAGTCTTTCCAAAAGTCCCGACAGCGGGAGCATAAGCGCGGTGCACAGAAGGTTGAACAGGGAGTGTGAAACGGCTATGCCGAAAAGAGTCGCGGGACTGTCTAAAAGCGGAAGGGAGAAAAGGGCTTTTATTATTATGAACAGGGTCAGGCAGAAGGCGGTGCCGATAACGTTAAACAAAAGGTGTACCGCCGCCGCCCGTTTGGCGTTCTTATTGGCTCCCACGGAGGAGATCATGGCGGTAACGCAGGTGCCTATGTTCTGTCCCATTATTATGGGGACGGCGGCGCCGTAGGAAATTTGTCCCGTTGCCGCCAGCGCCTGAAGAATTCCCACCGAAGCGGAGCTGGACTGAATCACGGCGGTGAGAATCGCCCCCGCCAAAACGCCTAAAACGGGATTTTTAAACAGAATAAAGAGGCTTTGAAATTCGGGCAGTTCCCCCAGCGCCGAAACGGAACCCGTCATGGTGTCCATTCCGAACATCAGCGTGGCGAAGCCCAATAATATCAGTCCGCTGTCCTTTTTCTTCCCGTTTTTGCAGAACATATAGAATATTATTCCTATAAGAGCCAGAACGGGAGTAAAGGAAGAGGGCTTAAGGAGCTTTACAAAAACGTTGCCGCTGTCTATCCCCGACAGGCTCAGTATCCACGCCGTCACGGTGGTACCCACATTCGCGCCCATAATAACGTTTATAGACTGTTTCAAGGTCATTAAGCCGGAATTCACGAAGCCCACCACCATTACCGTGACGGCGGAGGAGCTTTGTATCACGGCGGTTACTCCAAGGCCGGTGAGGATCCCTTTTGCCCTTCCGGTGGTGAATTTTCCCAGTAGGGTGCGGAATTTTTCTCCCGCTCTTCGTTCGAGGGCCTGTCCCATTATATTCATACCGAAAAGGAACAGGCTTAGGCCGCCGATCATGGTAAGCAAGTCAAAAATGTCCATTTTTATGTTTTTCCTTTCCTAAAAAGCAAAAGATACCTGTTATTTTATAACTATCATATACAGAGAAACCCGAAATAGACGGCGTAGCTTATCAGCATCAAAACGCCGCTTAAGCGTTTTATTTTCCCCTTTCCCGCCATACTTAAGACAAGAAGGAGCGCCCCCGCCGCCGAGGCGATAACCGTATCGGGGATAAATTCGGGTGAGAAGGGCACAGGCACTATCAAAGCGGAAACGCCCACCACAAAGAGAATGTTGAAAATATTGCTCCCGATGATATTTCCTATGGCTATATCCGCGTTTCCCTTTTTAGCAGCCGATACCGAGGTGAACAGCTCGGGCAGCGAGGTGCCCAAGGCCACCACGGTAAGGCCGATAAAGCGCTCGGTCATTCCGAAGGCTCTCGCTATCGCGCTTGCCGCGTCCACGGCAAAATTGCTCCCGAAAATTATCAGGGCTAAGCCCAAAAGGGTTTTAAGCGCCGACTGCCAAAGCTTACACTTCTTCACATGGGTATTATCGGCAATTTTTCCTTTTTTAGCCGCAATAAACAGATATGTCAGGTAAAGGGCGAACACCGACGACAATATTATCCCGTCCGTAAGCCCCACAGTCCCGTCCGCGCCCAAGAAAAGCAGCAAAAGGGTGATAAAAATCATAAAGGGCAAATCGATCCGCGCCGCCGATTTTGAAATCGCTACGGGCAAAATGACGGCGGTAAGGCCTAAAATTATCAGCACGTTTAAAATATTGCTGCCCACTATGTTGCCTATCGTAATGTCCGCGCTGCCCTTAAGGGCGGCGGCGATGCTGACGGCGGCCTCGGGGGCGCTTGTACCCATAGCCACAACGGTAAGGCCTATAACCAGTTGGGGTATGCCCAATCCGCCCGCAATCGAAGAAGCGCCGTCCACAAAAACGTCCGCTCCCTTCACCAGCATGACGAAGCCCAAGGCAAGCAGCACAAAAGAAATAAACAGTTCCATTCCGTCTTTCCTCCTTTTTTGCAGCGCAGGCTTTTTTCGGGCAAACAAAAAAAGCGACAACTATGCTGCAATTTTTTTAAACCGCAACAAAGTCTCGCTTTTTACATACAAAGCCGGGTTCTTCAAAACCGTACTGACGGCAAGGTAAACGCGGCCGTTTTATCGGGAAGCGATATAATAAGCCGCGCAAGCTACTCCCTTTATTTTACGCTTGAATTATAACACGGGAGGGGGGAGTTTGTCAAGGGGAAAAAATAAATTTAAAATTTACGCCGAATTTAACAAAAAACCTTGCAATTTCTTCTAAAATGTTGTATACTAAACGTATACTAAAAAAATCGGAGGGAATGTCTATGGAGACAGGCATTTTACTTGAAAGCGGCACCAATGAATTGGAGCTTTTGAAATTTCATGTTGGAAACAAGTGCTTTGGCATAAATATCGCCAAAGTCAGCGAAATGGCAAACTACTCTCCGGTAACGCCGATGCCGGGTTCGCCTGACGCTGTGGAGGGTATTTTTATGCCCCGTGACACCCTTATCACCGTGGTGGATCTTCACAAGGTTCTTAACTCGCCCAAGCCCGAAAACAACGACGGTATGCTTATTATATGCGAATTTAACAGTATGCATGTGGCGTTCCACGTTACTTCCGTAAACGGTATTGTAAAGCTCAGCTGGACCAGTATCGAAAAGCCCCCTTCTGTGGCGCAGAGCGAAAATCTCGGTCTTATAACGGGCGTGGCGAAGCTGGACGACGGTATGATATTAGTGCTTGACTTTGAAAAGATAGTGGCGGATATTAACCGCTCGGCGGGTCTTGACACGACGGGCATAGAAAAGCTTTCGAAGTTTGACGGCGTTAATTTCGAGGGTCATGTTGTTATCGCGGAGGACAGCGCGCTGCTCAATAAAATGATAATGGATTCGCTTCATACGGCGGGCTTTAAGAACGTTATTTCTTTCACCAACGGAAAGGACGCTCTGGATTACATAGAGGGCTATAAGAATCTTGGCGAAAATATACGCGACGAGGTGGCTCTTCTTATCTCGGATATAGAAATGCCCCAGATGGACGGTCATCATCTCACAAAGCGCGTAAAGGAAGATCCGATTATGAAGAAGATACCCGTGTTCCTTTTCAGCTCGCTTATTAACGATAAAATGCGGATAAAGGGAAAATCCGTAGGTGCGGACGAACAATTCTCCAAGCCGCAGATCGGTATTTTGATTGAAAAAATGCATGAGTATATGAAAGGCTGATTTTTTGTTGATTTTTATAAAGCTGCGGCTCGCTTTGGCGGGGGCGCGGCTTTTTTTGTTATTGTGAATTAAAGGGGGCTGTAAAATAGGTAAGTTTTGTTTGCCGCAAGGGTGTAAAGGTTTTTCTAAAGTCAAATCCTTTATCCCCGAACGGTAAAAACTTTTTTATCGTCCCTTTTGTTTTCGTGACTTATTTGAAAAACTTTTTTTATTTGATTTGGGATTGTTTATGTTTTTTCGTTATCCTTGCTCTTGTTTTTACCCGGCAGCTTATCGGGAAAAAGAGAAGCTTCAAGCAGCTCGGTGGGAGAAATATCCAAAGCGTCGGCTATGTCGAAAAACACTTCCAATGAAAAGCAATGAGCAGTATTGGGAGCTTCAATAACGCCAAGAAATGAACGGCTGATATTGGCTTCTGCGGCAAGCTGTTCCTGTGACATCCCTCTGATTTTTCTTAAAGTTCCTATTACAATTCCGAGCTGAATAAAACGGTCGTAATTTTTATATGATACTTCTTTGCTCATCTCAATTCTCCGAAAACTTTTTATTTATTTCTATATTATACCGTTTTTAAGATATCTAATCAGCTTTTAACGGAAAACTATTGACTTCTTTAGAAAACTGTTGTATACTAATAACGTCAAATGGTAAAATTAGTTAGCAAAGCAAGGTGATAAGAAATGATTTGCACATTTTTCGGACACAGAGACACTCCTACAGATATCAGGGAAGAACTTAAACAAGAGATTTTAAAAGTCCTCAATTCCCATGTATACGTTGAATTTATAGTGGGAAACCAAGGCAATTTTGATGAAATGGCGGCTTCGACACTCAAAGAGCTTAAAGAAAAGTATAATTTCAACTATTATGTCATACCGGCATATCCCCCGAAAAAAAAGATTATACCTCACCCATATTATTATCCCGCCGGCGTTCTGGAAAACGTACCGAAAAACTGCGCCATATATAATCGCAACAGCTGGATGGTAAAAAAAGCGGATTATGTTATAGTATATGTGACCCGCAATACCGGAGGGGCGGCAAAATTTGCGTGGATGGCGGATATGCAGGATTGTTATGTCATAAATATCGCCACCGGAAAATATTTTTCCGATGAAACATATCAGGGGGCCGATGACGAATAATAATTTTTTCAAATTATCCACTAAATTTTGCAATCTTGCAATCTTTTCAATTTGAAAATAGTGTTAAAAATTAGAACAGGGGAAGCCCGGCAAAAGAGGGCTTCCCCTGTTTTCGATAAGCGCAATGGAACCGCCGGTTAAAGCGCAGCGTATTCAAACAGCTTACTCACGCGGCTGTTTGTGTTGCGCTATGCTTTATACTAATCTTTAATCATATTGTAGACAAAGTCGGAAATATGATTAAAGATTACACCCGAAACACTAATCTTTGGTCAACATTTTTTTCTATAATCTAACCAAAGATTAGTATTATTCGGCGGTTCCCAAGTTTTCCCTCGGGGTTATCCCCGAACGGTAAAGATTTTTTACTTCTTAAAATCGGATTATTAAAGAGAGTTAATACTGTTTGCAAATTACTATAGACAAATCGAAATTTGAAATAGTTTGCAAATAAGTATAATCGTTTTTTTTAATTGTTTCCCGTTTTATCCTTTAACTCTTTCCTCAATATACCCCTTAAGCTCACCCACGGGAATCCTCTCCTGTTTCATACTGTCCCTTTCCCTTACGGTAACGCACTTATCCTCCACACTGTCAAAATCATAGGTGATACAGAAAGGCGTTCCTATTTCGTCCTGACGGCGATAGCGCTTACCTATGGAGCCGGTTTCGTCATAGTCCACCATAAAGTGCTTGGCCAGCTCGTCGTGTATCTCCAGCGCGCCGTCGGCAAGCTTTTTGGAAAGAGGCAGAACCGCCGCCTTTATGGGGGCGATGGAAGGGGCGAAATGAAGCACCACTCTTGTGTCGTTCTTTTCCGCGTCGATAACCTCCTCGTCGTAGGCCTCGCAGATAAGGGCAAGCACCGTTCTGTCCAACCCGTAGGTGGATTCTATGATATAAGGGATAAACTTCTCGTTGGTTTCGGGGTCGAGATATTCTATCTTCTGTCCGCTGTATTCCTGATGTCTGGTCAGGTCGAAGTCGGTGCGGTTATGGGTGCCGTTCACTTCTCCCCAGCCGAAGGGGAAAAGGAACTCGATGTCACAGGCGGCCTTGGCGTAATGGGCAAGCTTTTCGTGATCGTGATAGCGCAAATGCTCTTCGGGAATACCCAAATCCATATAGAATTTCTTTCCGAACTGCTTGAAGAAATCGTAAAGCTCGCCGTCTTGCCCCTCCTTACAGAAGGTCTGAAACTCCATTTGCTCAAACTCGATAGTGCGGAAGGTGAAGTTTCCGGGGGTGATTTCGTTTCTGAACGCCTTTCCTATCTGTCCTATGGAGAAGGGCAGCTTTGCTCTCATGGTGCGCTGTACGTTCAGGAAGTTAACGTATTCCCCCTGGGCATTTTCGGGGCGAAGGTAGATAACGCTCTTGCTGTCGGCGGTAACGCCTCTGTATGTCTGGAACATCAGGTTAAATTCGCGTATTCCCGTATAATTTGACTTACCGCATTTGGGACAGGGTATTTTGTGGCTTTCGATATATTCGAACATCTCTTCCTTGGTCATTGCGTCGGGGTGAGCGTCGGGGTCAAAGCTTTCTATAAGATTGTCCGCCCTGTGGCGCATTTTACATTCCTTACAGTCCAGAAGGGGGTCGGAAAAGCTGGCCACGTGTCCCGAAGCCTCCCATACCCTCGGGTGCATTAAAATGTCGGCGTCCAGCTCGAAGCTGTTGCGGCGCTCCTGAATGAAACGCTTTCTCCATGCGTCCTTTACGTTGTTTTTAAGGCGGGCGCCTAAGGGGCCGTAGTCCCAGGTATTGGCGAGACCGCCGTAAATGTCGCTTCCGGGGTAGATAAAGCCTCTCCCCTTGCATAAGGCGACTATTTTTTCCATTGTCTTTTCGGTGTTTTCCATTTATAATGTTTCCTTCCTGATGATCGTTTTGTTCTCGGTATAGGTTATTTTTTTGGGGGCAAATTACGCGGTTTTAATTTCAGTCCCGTGTTCTTAAAGGAGGTTGTTTTAAAAATTTACTCCACGGTCTGAACCCAGCCCATTGTGTCGGGAATTCTTCCCCACTGGATTCCGGTGAGGGTATCGTAGAGCATCCGGCTGGTTTCGCCGATTTTTCCGTCGTTTATTGTCATTACGTTTTCGCGGTACTTAAGCTCGCCTATGGGGGAGATAACCGCCGCTGTGCCCGTTCCGAAGGCTTCCTTAAGCTTACCCGCCTTATGGGCTTCCACAAGCTCGTCTACGGCGAGTTTTCTCTCGTTTACGGTATAGCCCTTGGAGCGGAGCAGCTCTATAATGGACATTCTGGTGATACCGCCCAAAATGGAACCTGCGAGAGCGGGGGTCACAACCTCGTCGCCGATAATGAAGAATACGTTCATGGAGCCTACTTCCTCCACGTATTTTCTTTCAACGCCGTCGAGCCAGAGAGTCTGGACATATCCCTGCTTCTCCGCTTCCTCCTGTCCCTTAAGGGAAATGGCGTAGTTGGCGCCCGCCTTGGTAAAGCCGGTGCCGCCCACTACCGCGCGGACGTAATTTTCTTCCACGAAAATTTTAACCGGCTCGATGCCGTTGGGATAATACGCGCCCACGGGGGACAAAATTATCGAGAAAATCAGGTGTTTGGCGGCGTGTACGCCCACATGAGGGTCGACGGCGAAAATAAAGGGACGAATATAAAGGGAGGTGCCTTCGGCGGTGGGGATCCAATCCTCGTCAAGCTTTACCAGCGTTTTAATGGCCTTTACCGCGAATTCCTCGTCGATTTTGGGAATACACAGACGGTCGCAGGAGAGGTTTAATCTCGCCATATTCTTTTCGGGGCGGAAAAGCTGAATTTTTCCCTCGGCAGTGCGGTAAGCCTTAAGTCCCTCGAAAATTTCCTGGGCGTAATGGAGCACCATAGAGGCGGGATCCAAAGCGAAGGGGCCGTAGGGAACGATACGGGGATCGTGCCATCCCTCTCCTTCGTCGTAGTTCATAATGAACATATGATCCGTGAAGTAGTTGCCGAAGCCCAGCTTGGTCTGGTCGGGCTTTTGCTTGGGAGCGGAGGTTTTCTGAATTGTGATTTCCATAAATTTTCCTTCTTTCGGTTTTTTATTGTTTTAGGTTTTAGTTAAAGGTATAATTTATTCTTTTCGGCTCCTTTTTTTGACATAAGGGGCGAAATTTTTTATTTGGGGGCAGATAGAGGGTTATAGGGTTTCCAAAAGAGCAGTTATATAAAAGAAAAAACTTAAGCGTTTATCAAAACATACGATAATAGCACTCATCGGAACAGCATTTTATTCGAGTGAAACCTATATTGACGATAAAACACCCAGAGGGGGGGTAAGGAAGTGATTCTTTAGGTGAAACCTAAGGGGGGAGAGAGTGGGGGACAGGCTACGCCGAACCGGTATATTTCCGAAAAAACAAGCGACATTACACCAAAAGCCAACACTGCGGAGCCTGTTCACCTTCTCCCCCCCCTTTTGGTGTCACCTTAAGCCCCCCGCGGGAGCGGCTCTGCACGGCTCGTGCATTAAATAAAGCATTGTAAAAAGGAACCAACTTTCGATAAAATCCTCTACACCCTTGCGGCAAGCAAAACTTACCTGTCCCCTGTGGAAGCAGCCCGACACACCCCGTGCAATAAAGCATTGTAAAAAGGAAATCGACTTTCGATAAAATCTTTTACAGCCTTTAGTATAAGCATTATTTTACCATATCTTAAGCCTTTTGTAAATACGGCCGCAAAAAATTTGTGATTTTTTCTATAAAGGTGTTGATTTTTGCATAGAAATTTACTATAATTGTTCGTAGAAAAAAACATCATATTTCAAACCGAAAAATCTATTTAACGAAGACCCGCTTCGGTTTATCTTCGTATGAAAGGAACGATCAAAAAAATGAAAAATATTTCCGTCAACACAAACGCCAAGCTGTCCCATATCAGCAAAAACATCTTCGGCCATTTTTCCGAGCATCTGGGAAGATGTATATATGAGGGCATTTACGTGGGCGAAAACTCTTCCATACCCAACACAAGGGGAATAAGAAACGACGTGGCCGACGCGCTTAAGGCTCTCGAGGTGCCCGTTCTTCGTTGGCCGGGCGGCTGCTTTGCGGACGAATATCACTGGATGGACGGTATCGGCAAAAAGTCCGGCCGCAAAAAAATGGTAAACACTCACTGGGGCGGAGTCACCGAGGACAACAGCTTCGGCACCCATGAATTTTTCGACCTTTGCGAGCTTATAGGCTGCGAGCCTTATTTAGCGGGCAATTTAGGCTCCGGCACGATTCAGGAGATGTCCCAGTGGATCGAATACATAACTTTCGGTGGGCTTTCTCCCATGTCCGAGCTGAGAAAAAAGAACGGAAGAGAAAAACCCTGGAAGCTGAAATATTTGGGTATAGGCAACGAAAGCTGGGGCTGCGGCGGGAATATGAGACCTCAGTATTACGCCGATTTGTACAGACAGTATCAGACCTACTGCCGCAACTATGACGGAAACGAGCTTTACAAAGTGGCCTGCGGCCCCAACTCCGACGATTACAATTGGACGGAGGAGATAATGAAGGCGCTAAAGCCCTGTCACACAAAAGCGATAAGCCTTCATTACTACACCATTGCCACCGGAAGCTGGGAGAAAAAGGGCGACGCGGTGGAATTTACCGACGAGGAATATTACAATACCGTCAAAAACGCGGTTAAAATAGATGATATGATAACCCGTCATCTTGATATTATGTCCGCTTACGACCCCAAGCATGAGATCGGCCTTATCGTGGACGAATGGGGCAACTGGTTCGACGTGGAAAAGGGCACCAATCCCGGATTTTTGTATCAGCAGAACACAATGCGCGACGCGATAACCGCCGCCTTCAACTTCGATATTTTCATCAAACACAGCGACAGGATAGTTATGGCGAACATCGCCCAGGCCGTCAACGTTTTACAGTCGGTTATCCTCACGGAAGGGGAAAAGATGGTAAGAACCCCCACTTATTATATGTTCGATATGTACCGCCGCCATATGGAGGGCGAAAGACTCTTCGTCAGCGGCGACCGTTCGGATAAGGACGGAGTTCCCACCTTAAGCTGTTCCGCCTCCGAAAAGGACGGCACGGTATTCTTTACCGTCACTAACGCCCACCTTACCGACGAGGAAGAGATAGAGGTGAGCTTCGGCGATTTTGTTCCCTCCAAGATAAAGGCGGAAATACTTGCCGCGGACGATATTCATCAGCACAACACCTTCGGCGAAGGCGAGGTAATTGCCCCCAAAAAATTCGAGGGATACGCCTTTAACGGAAACAAGCTCAGAATAAAGCTCCCCAAGACTTCGGCCGCCGCCTTTACGATCATATGACGGAAAAGCCCTGCCGCTGTCTGCTGTCCGAAACGGGCGAAAAGGAGCTTTTGGAAAACATACGGGAATATATAAGCGGCCTTGACGAAAATGTCAAAGCGGACGAAGAGACCTACCGTCGGCGGCTTTCGCTCTGTGAAAAATGCGAAAAGCTTCAAAACGGCGTATGTCTCAAATGCGGCTGTTACGTTGAAATGAGGGCGGCGGTGAGAAACAACCGCTGTCCCTCTGAAAATAAATACTGGTAAGAGCTTGTATTCAAAAGATTTGTGCGTGGTTTTTCGAGTAAATTTTGTCGCTGACAAGGCAAAATTTCGCAGGCTTGCCGTCGCAAGTCAAGAAATTTTAACGCAGTCGGCGGCAAGATTTGCCGAAAAGACGCGTGCAATATCCTATGAACACATGCTCTAATATTTCTTTGGAGGAAAATAAATGCTGAAATCCATTATAACCGACGCCGATTTTTTTGGCGGCGAACCTAAAATCTTATCCGACATTTCCAGATACGGTTCAAGAGGAATCATTCTGAACGATGAAAATATGGCGGGAATGATCCTGACGGGACCCAACGGCTTTTATAAGCTCCCCGGCGGCGGTATAGACTTAGGCGAAAGGGAGAGCGACGCGTTTATGCGGCAGGTTTTGGAGGAAATCGGCTACGACTGTAAAATCATCGCGCCTTTGGGTATCGTGGAGGAGCACAAGAGCCGTTCCAATTTTTGTCATATCTCCTACGCTTTTATCGCCAGGATAGAGGGGGAGTGTAAAAAAAGCCAGAGCGACAAAAAGTCGGATTTTTCCATAAGCTGGATGAGTCTTCGGGACGCGGCAACGGTGATGGACAAATCGCTGGAAATGTGCAAGGAATACAGTATGAGGTTTATGCTGAAGAGGGAAAAGGTTATTTTAGATTACGCTTTGGAGGAAATCGGTAAAGGGAATATTTCCATTGACCTTCTATAATAAAAGAAAGAAGGGGCTGTAAAAAAATAAAAAGCGGTGAAGCCGCGTAATGTTCTTTTCGCTTCCTTTTCGGACGCCGAAAAGGAAGTAGGGTGTGGGGCAAAGTCCCACTGCTGCTAATTAATACTAATCCCTTTTAAAACTGTTGGATTAGTGTTTCGGGTGCAACCCTTTTTAAACTATGGATTTTATCAATAGTTTAAAAAGGGATTGGTATAAGAGTAGAAAAAAAGCCGATAATTTGTCGCGTAAAGACAAACGTTAGAAGCCGCGAAGCAGGTCTTTGGGATAAAAAAACAATCTTACGGTATAAACTTGCCAAATCTCGTTTTGAAACGGATTTATCAGGTTTTATGCCGTAAGTTTTTTCTTTTTAATCCGAAGCGGCGGCTTCGCCCGCTTCTACCGTTTGTTTTTACGCGACAAACTTATAATCTTGTTTTTTTCTACTCTCGCTTTGTAGCAGTGGGACTTTGTCCCACGCCCTACTTCCTTTTTGGAGCCCAAAAAGGAAGCGAAAAAAGTAATCGGCGGCTTCGCCGCTTTTTTAGTTTTTTACAGCCCCTTTCTTTTGTTATGATTTTTAATCGGCCAGCCTAACCCTAACAACAATCCTCCCATTCCCATACTCCGCTCCCATACTTCCCCCCATTCCCTCCGTCAGGCTTTTGGCAATGGCAAGGCCAAGGCCGGTGGAGCCTCTTCCCGCCTCCACCGTATAAAACCGCTCGAACAGCCTTCCCACCTGCACCTCGTCAAGTCTTGAGGCGGTGTTGGCAAACAGGATTTCTCCGTTTTCCTTAAGGGTGATATACAAATCCCCGTCGCTGTATTTTGCCGCGTTGCTGAGAACATTGGCGAAAATTCTGGACAGCGCCGAGCGGTCGGCGATTCGGACGATCTTTTTTTCCGTTATATCTATCTCCGGATTGATCCCCTTTTCGGTAAGCGCTGCGTAAAAAGCCGCTATGCTTTCTTCCAGTACGTCGTTTACGGTGAGGGGCTTTATTTCGAGCCTGTTTTCTCCCGCCATTATGACGGAATATCCGAAAAGCTCTTCCGTGAGCTTTTTCATGGCTTCCGTCCTGTTTTTTATTATCTTTATATATTCCGAAATTTCCTCCGATCCCGCTTCCCTTTCCATAAGGTCAAGATAACCGCAGATCGCCGTAAGGGGAGTTCTCAGATCGTGGGATATATTGGTTATCGCCCGTTTCAGCTCTCCGTCCCCTTGTTCGTAAATATGGCGCTTTTCGCTTAGAAGCTCCAGTTGTGTGTTAAGACAGGCGGTCAGGGCTTTTATGTCCTTGTCACCGCCGGAAATGCCGATCGGCGTGTTGGTGCTTTCGGAAAGCTTTTCCTTTATGGCCTCGGTTATTTCTCTGGCGGACTTTTTTATAAGAAAAAGCTTCGCCATAAGCACCGCGGAAAGTGCCCCCAAAACCGAGTAGGTAATTATGAGTATAGTAATCGGCGGCAAAATATCCCCCCGTTTTATAATTTTTTATTTTATATTTTTTCTTTTGAAAATCAAAATTCCCGCTCCCGTAAACAACACCGTCACCGCCGCGTTCGCCACCAAAGGAAAGGCCGAATCGGGGGCTTCCCCTTCGCTCGCCATATGATAAAGCTGAGAAACGGGAAGGTTTTCGTCCAGAAACTCGTATATTTTTCTTTGAGTCCCCGAAATGTAATAGGGATTTTTAGTGCTTCCTAACTCTTCAATATATTGGGTTCCGTTTTCGTCTATTGTCATTGCGTAATCGGGGTAATATTCGGGGGCGGCCAATTTGCTGTCAATGTAAGTCGAAAAGAGAAAAAGTATGAAAAAGAACAAAATAAGCGTTACGCAGCTTGCCGCCTTGCTGGTTATCAGCATGGAACCGAAGATGAAAAGCGAGGTTATGGCTATGTTGGCGGCGATCATAAAGACTATGCATAAGGCGATATATCCCGGCGTGAAGGTGGTGCCCATAATCGGTATTCCCACCGCGAGCACCGTTCCCACCGACAGGAGCATCGCCGTCACGTTGGCGGCGGCGCAAACCAAGAGGTTCGCCAGATACAAAGAGCACCTGCCGTGACCTACAATAAGCTTGTTCCTTAATGTACCGTCCCCGTACTCCCTTCCGATAAATATCCCCGTAAACACCGCTGCGGCGAAAATCATGGTCATGGCGGCGTCGAACATAATGCTGTCGGTATAAAAGTTTCGGGATATCAGCGCGTCTAAGCCCGGCTCAAGGGTTTCCAGCTCCGAGCGGGATTCCGTGGAGGTTACAAAAAGACGTATTTCCGTATAATGAGACAAAGTGTTTAAAAGACCGTGCAAAAACGCGAAGGCAATATAAATTTTAAAGCAAAGGCTTTTACGCATTTTAGTCAGATTCGCCGAAATCAGATTACTCATATTTAAAAATTTCCTCTCTTTATTGTATATCTTTTTTTCTGAATAAAAGTATTCCCGCTTCGGTTACGGCTATCAGCACTATTATATCATAAATCGCGGTTTTTGCCAACTCGGGAGCTTCTAAAGAAGAGATTCGATAAAGCTGAGACGAAGGGAGAAAATCGTTGAGAAACTCGAAGACTTTCCGCGCGTCCCCCTCCAGATAATAAGGATTTTTTTCCTCTTCCGCCATTTTGTATTCAAAGCCGCCCTCCTCCGTGGAAACCAGCTCCATTCCCCCGTAATATTCCGGTTCTCTCAGGCGGGAGTCGATAAACGAGGTGGCTCCGAGTATAAAAAACGTGAAAAGAAGCAGTATTACCAAAGCCGAAGCCTTGCTCTTCACCAGCATCGCGATGAAAACAAACAGCGCGGTAAGCGAAACCATGGCGATAACCGATATAAGAATATTGACCGCCGCTTCTCCCGCCGACATATCCATTCCGATAATGGGCAAGCCTATGGAAAGTACCGCGATCAGATTCAGCAAAAGCGCCGAAACATTAACCGCCGCACATACCAAGAAATTTGAAAGATAAATCCCGAAGCGCCCGTGCCCCACCACAAGCTTGTTCCGTATGGTACCGTCGGAATATTCCCGCCCGATAAACATTCCCGTAAACACCGCTCCCGCCAGCATAATTACCAGCGCTCCGCTAAAGGCCAACTGATTCAAGGAGAATGTTACGTCGATTCCTCGGTTTCGGGCAATAGAGAGGTTCGAGTATTCCGACAGCGTCATTATAATACCCATAGCCAAGGCAAAGACCATATATACTTTAAAGCAAAGGGCTTTCGCCATTCGCGAAAAGCCGGAGGAAATAAGCTTTGTCATTTTACCCCTCCCTTCCGCCGCCTACTAAGTTTACGTAGTAGCTTTCAAGGCTTTCGTCCCGTTCGTTCATGGAAATAATCTCACAGCCTTCCTTTTCCAGCTCCAGGGCAAGCTTGGTGACGTTTACCTTTTCGTAAATGTCCGCTTCGCCGTCGGATATGATCTTATACTCGATCTTCATTCCGTCAAGAACCTTGGCGAGAGCCTTCGTGCTGCTAACCTGTGCCCTTACGCACTTTCGGCAGGATTTTTCCAGATCCTCGGCGCTTATCTCCCTGACTATCCGCCCGCCGTCGATAAAGCCGTAATGGGTGGCGAGCCTTGACAACTCGTCCAGAATATGACTGGAAATGAGAAAGGTGATTTGTTTTTCCTTATTAAGCTTTAAAATAAGCTCTCTTATTTCGATTATCCCCTGAGGGTCAAGACCGTTCACAGGCTCGTCAAGCACAAGAAAGTCGGGGCTTCCCGCCAAGGCGACCGCTATACCCAATCTTTGCTTCATACCCAAGGAAAAATTTTTTGCTTTTTTCTTTCCCGTGTTTTCCAGTCCCACAAGCTTAAGAATTTCCTCCGCCCCGCCGCTGTCGGGAATCCCCAAAACGCGGTATTGAAGCTTAAGGTTATCAAGGGCGGTCATATCGTTGTAAATTGACGGGGTCTCCACCACCGCGCCCATTCTCCGACGGGATTTCGCGATATTTTTGGAGCTGTACCTTCTGCCGTAAATGCTGTAATCCCCCGAGGTGGGTTCCTGTAGGCCGCATATTAAGCGTATAAGCGTGGTTTTTCCCGCTCCGTTTTTGCCCACAAAGCCGTAGATTGAGCCTTTGGGGACGTTCATTGACAGACCGTTGAGGGCCTTGAAGCTTCGGTAGCTTTTGCAAAGGTTATCGGTTTTCAGAATGTAGTCCATTTTTTCCGTTTTTCCTCTCTTTCTTTTGGGTTACGGTGATATTTTACCATGAAAGAGTAAAGAAAGCGGTAAAGAAAAGAGTAAAGATTTGGTAAAGATTTGTGAACGGTACTTTGGGTTTAATACTAATCTTTGGTCAGATTATAGACAAAAAAATGTTGACCAAAGATTGGTGTTTTGGGTGCAATCCCTTTTTAAACTGTGTGTATTTCGTCAGTTTAAAAAGGGATTGATATGAAAAACAGTCAATTCTTTTTTTGCTTCCTCTTTGGTATTTAAAAAGGAAGTAGGGTTTCGGGGCTGTAAAAAAACTAAAAGTTACAGTTAAAACGTCTTTCGGGAAAGCGTATTGAAGCTTCCTGAAAAAGTTTTAACCGTAACTTTTAGTGAACCGCCGATTAATACTAATCCCTTTTAAAACTGTGGGATTAGTGTTTTGGGTGCAACCCTTTTTAAGCTATTGATTTTATCCATAGTTTAAAAAGGGTTTGGTATAACACATCGTGTGTTAAAAATCCTTGACGGGCTTATTGCGTAAGCTGCCCGCCTGCGGATTTTTGCCTTGTCATCTACAAAATATGCTCGAAAATCCGCACACCACTCTTACTGGAACAGTTTCTTACTCTACATCCCCTGACATTACGACATTATTATTCCAGTTCAAACGCCCCCGTATAGAGCCTATAATACTGCCCCTTCTCCGCGATCAGCTTATCATGATCGCCTCTCTCGATAATTCTGCCCTGCTCCAAAACCATTATAACGTCGGAGTTCTTAACGGTAGAAAGCCTATGAGCTATAACAAACACAGTTCTTCCGTGCATAAGCGCGTCCATACCCCTTTGCACAATCGCCTCGGTTCTTGTGTCAATGGAAGAAGTGGCCTCGTCCAATATCATAACCGGCGGGTCGGCCACCGCCGCTCTCGCGATAGCCAAAAGCTGCCTTTGCCCCTGGGAAAGATTGGCTCCGTTTCCCGCCAGAGAGGTGTTGTAGCCCTCTGGAAGTCTCGTTATAAAGTCGTCCGCTCCCGCCAGCTTGGCCGCGCTGATACACTCCTCGTCGGTGGCGTCCAGCTTGCCGTATCGGATATTGTCCATTACCGTACCGGTAAACAGGTTGGTGTCCTGTAAGACGATTCCCAGCGAGCGGCGAAGGTCGTCTTTCTTTATCTTGTTTATATTGATCCCGTCATAGCGTATCTTTCCGTCGGCGATGTCGTAAAAGCGGTTTATAAGGTTGGTTATGGTGGTTTTTCCCGCGCCCGTGGCGCCTACGAAGGCCACTTTCTGTCCCGGCTCCGCGTATATTGTTACGTTATGGAGCACTGTCTTGTTCTTGTCGTAGCCGAAATCCACGTCGAAAAGTCTTACGTCTCCGGTGAGCTTGGTATAAGTAACGGTTCCGTTCTCGTGAGGGTGCTTCCACGCCCACATTCCGGTTCTCTCCTCACATTCGGAAATAACGCCGTTTTCCTCCTTGGCGTTAACCAATGTAACATAACCCTCGTCGGTTTCGGGCTTCTGATCCATAAGCTCGAAAATACGCTGAGCGCCCGCGATACCCATTACCACAGAGTTTATCTGGAATGACACCTGACCCACGTTGCCCGCGAACTGCTTAGTCATATTAAGGAAGGGAACAACAATGCTTATGCTGAACGCCGCCCCCGAAAGGCTCACGTTTTCCATGCCTGACAAAAGGAAAAGTCCCCCCACCAAAGCCACTATAACATAAAGCACATTGCCCATATTGTTCATTATGGGGCCTAAAATATTGGAATAGGCGTTGGCCTTCCGGGAATCGTGATAAAGCCGGTCGTTGATCTCGTCAAAGGCTTCCTTGCATTCTTCCTCGTGGCAGAATACCTTGACTACCTTCTGACCGTTCATGATCTCTTCTATGTAGCCCTCTACCTTACCTATCGCCTTCTGCTGCTTCACGAAGAATTTCGCGGAGCCGCCGCCTATTTTGGCGGTAAGGAGCAGCATTACCGCAACGCCCGCCAACACCACAAGAGTGAGCCATACGCTGAAGCTGAGCATAATGCTGATTATGGTCAGGGAAACTATCAAGGTGACTAAAAGCTGAGGAATGCTCTGGGAAATCATCTGTCTTATGGCGTCAATATCGTTGGTGTAAACGCTCATAATATCCCCGTGGTTGTTTGTGTCAAAATATTTTATGGGCAGCTTTTGCATGTTGTTGAACAGTTTTTCTCTGAGCTTCATTAACGTGCCCTGAGTCACCACCGCCGCCATAAGGTTAAAAAGCACCGCCGTCGCCAACGACAAAACGTAAAGCGCTCCCAAAGTAAGGACGTTGGAAAAAACGTCGCCGCTGACGGAGGCCCAGTCGCCGCTTTGCCACGCGCTCTCAATTATTCCGATTATCCTCTGCATAAAAACCGAAGGGATAGAGCTTACCGCGGCGTTAAAAATAATTCCCGCTAAAATCAGCGTGGTTCTTACGGGGTAAAACTTAAACACCATTTTTATGACGCGCCCAACAACGCCTTTTTGCATAGGCGGTCTTCTTTTCTTCAGTTCTTCTTTTTCGCTTATATTACCCAACCTGATCCACCTCCTCGCTGTCCGCTTTGTTCTGTGAGGTATAAACCTCGCGGTAAATATCGTTGTTTCGGAGCAGCTCCTCATGAGTGCCCACTGCGTTTATCCTTCCCCCGTCAAGAATCACTATCCTGTCCGCGTCCTGAACGGAAGAGGTTCTCTGAGCAATGATTATCTTTGTGGTATCCGGCATAAACTTTTTGAATCCGCTTCTTATCACCGCGTCGGTCTTGGTGTCCACCGCGCTGGTGGAATCGTCAAGAATTATTATTTTCGGTTTTTTGAGCAGTGCCCTTGCTATACATAAGCGCTGCTTCTGTCCTCCGGAAACGTTGGTGCCGCCCTGTTCGATATAGGTGTCGTAGCCGTCGGGGAAGCTCTTTATAAATTCGTCGGCGCAGGCTATTTTACAGGCCTCCTCCATTTCCTCGTCGGTGGCTTCCTTATTGCCCCAGCGAAGGTTCTCCTTGATGGTGCCGCTGAACAAAACGTTCTTTTGAAGCACCACCGCCACCTGATTTCTCAGGGAGTCCAGATCATATTCCCTTACGTCGATTCCGCCGACCCTTACTTGTCCCTCGGAAACGTCGTAAAGACGGGAAATAAGCTGTATCAAAGAGGATTTTGAGGAACCCGTACCTCCTATAATTCCTATGGTTTCTCCCGATTTTATATGAAGCTCAATATCCGAAAGAGCGGGCTTTTCCGATTTTGCCGAATAGCGGAAGCTTACGCCGTCGAAATCCACGGAGCCGTCCTTTACCTCGTGTACGGCGTTTTCGGGAGAAGACAAGGTGCTTTCCTCGCTTACCACCTCCACGATACGCCTTGCGGACTCGGCCGACATGGTGATCATAACGAATATCATGGAAACCATCATCAGGCTGCTCAATATCTGAAAGCTGTAGGTGAGCAAAGCGGAAAGCTGTCCTACCTGCAAGTCCAGCCCCATTGAGGTGATAACCGTGTAGGAGCCGAAGGACATTACGAAAAGCATTACCGCGTACAGACAAAACTGCATAAGCGGGCCGTTGAATGCCAGTATCTTTTCAGCCTTGGTGAAATCCCTGCAAACGTCCTCGGCCGCCCCGGCGAATTTCTTCTGCTCATATTCCTCCCTTACGAAGGACTTAACCACTCTCATGCCCTTGACGTTTTCCTGAATGGACTCGTTAAGCCTGTCGTATTTCTTGAATACGCTTTTGAACAAAGGCATTGCCTTTCTTATAATAAAGAAAAGCCCGCAACCCATAAGGGGCAGCAATATCACGAATATCCACGCCATTTTTCCTCCCATAACAAAAGCCATAGTAAAGGAGAAAATCAGCATAAAGGGACATCTTACCGCCATTCTTATCATCATCATAAATGCCATCTGAACGTTGGTAACGTCGGTGGTGAGTCTTGTTACCAGCGATGAGGTAGAAAAGCGGTCTATATTCTCGAAGGAAAAGCCCTGTACCTTATAAAAAATATCCTTACGCAAATTTTTGGCAAAGCCGCAGGAAGCGGTGGCACAGGTCTGTCCCGCCAGAACGCCGAACAGCAGCGATATTAGCGCCATTATAACCAATACTCCCCCGTACTTTGCTATTACCTCAAACTCACAGCCCGCTTGTATCTGATTGATAAGCCGGGCAATAACGAAGGGAATGATACACTCCATTATTACCTCTATCGACACGAAAACAGGGGTAAGCACGGAAGATTTCTTATATTCCCTTACCGATTTCAATAGGGTTCTTATCATCTTTTTTCGTTCTCCTTTCATTTGATTGTTGTTTTGTTTCCCAACAGCCCGTCCGCTTTTTTAGCAAAATAATGTGTCGCTTTTTGGGCGACACATTATTTTGCTTATTATAAAGCTTTTTACTTAAATCACATTTTTGATTATAGCATAAGAAAATTTTTATGTCAAGGGTATTTTGGGAATTTTTTGGTATGAATTTATTCTCTTTTGAGAAGTCGATTTTTTGCGGTTTGCACCGAAACGAGAGTCATAACTCTAATAATTGCTATCAGAATATCAAAATCTTGTAAATTATTCTCATCATAAAATATTCTTTCCTATGCGGGAACAAAACTCGTGATAGAATCAGGGAAGATACCATTTTGAAAAACTATCTTCTGTATTGTCCAAAGTGCAAGCAGGAAACGCTCATCAGCGTAAAAGATTTGCAGATAATCGTTATACAAAAGCAGGAACACTACAAGGGAAGCGAAGCGTACTTCCGCAAGACTGCTGGATAAGGTAGTCGGCGGGAAATAAAAAATTGCCCTTGTTTCGGCTTGTAAGGGCAAAAACAAGGTCAAATACATAAGGCTGGAACACAAAATAGGAGAAACGCCTTGAAAATACGGCGTTTTTAGAGGGTTGAATAGATAAATTGAAATTTATCACACACACACCGATAATACTTAAATCCGTCCGCCTCTCTTATATACTGAAATCCTACTTTTTCAAGAACGTGTTGGCTTCGAGTATTCTTTATAACTGTATCAGCATTTACTGCGA
>CATLBH010000027.1 GCA_949878745.1 uncultured Ruminiclostridium sp.
CGGGCGTGGTGTCCCAAGGAGGAATACGTCAGTCCGATTTCTGCTTTCATTATAGCTTAAGTAACAAGTTCGTGTAAACCATGGCTGGTCTGTCATGGATTTACCCGATAAATATATTATAGTAGGAAGAGGAAGTGCACGACACAAGCGGCTGCCGCGCAGCGGTGGAAAATATGGGTATGGAGATTTGGCGGGACGAAAGAGGGGGTGTTTGGTCCTTTGAAAATTGTCTTTGTCCGAGGTATACCACGCCGGATAATAAGGGGAATATTATAATGGATTATTGTTATTTTGTGGTATAATTTCTTTATTAAAGAGTAGTTCATAGGGATAAAAACAACAAGCTTGCGGCAAAAACCCGCCAAATCCGTTTCAAAACGAGATTTGGCGGGTTTTTGCCGTAAGCTTGTTGTTTAACGCCGAAGGCCCGCTTCGCGGCTTCTGACGTTTGTTTTTACGCGACAGACTTTTTACTTGTTTTTTTACTATTGCCATGTGGCAGTGGGACTTTGTCCCACACCCTACTTCCTTTTCGGCGTCCGAAAAGGAAGCGAAAAGGACAGTGTGCGGCTTCGCCGCTTTTTGTTTTTTATTCGATATTTTGAATTTGCTCCCTTATCTTTTCTATTTCGCTTTTCATTTCGATAACCAGCTTTGTTATTTCCACGTCCTGAGCCTTGGAGCCGATGGTGTTGGATTCCCTGTTCAGCTCCTGTACCATAAAGTCGAGCTTTCTTCCTATCGGCTCCGGGCTTTCGCACATTTCCCGAAACTGTTTAAAATGGGAGCGAAGTCTTACCGTTTCCTCGTCAACGGCCGTTTTTTCGGCGAATATGGCGGCTTCGGTGAGGATACGCTGTTCGTCTATCTGCTTGTCCTCCAGAATTTCCCTGATTTTTTCGCCGAGCTTAAGGCGGTAGGCCTCGGTGGTTTTCGGAGACTGAGCTTCTACCTCGCCGGTCATTTTTTCGATATTCGAAAGCTTTTCCAATACGTCGGATTTCAGCTTTTCCCCTTCGGCACGGCGCATTTTGTCAAACTGTTCCAGAGCTTCGGCCGCCACCGAGCTTACGGCGTTCCAGATTTCCTCCTCGTCCGATTCCGTACGCACCACGGTAAAGGCGTCGGTCATACGGAAAACGTCCGTAAGGGCTAAATTGTCCAATAAGCCAAGCTCGCTTCCGCACCTTCTAAGCTCGTCGAGATAATTTTTTACAACGGGGGTATTGACGGTAACGGAGGTGGAACGGCTTTCCACATCGGTTACGGAAAGAAACACCTCCGTTTTTCCTCTGCTTATCTTTCCTTTGACAAGGGTTTTGAGCTTTTCTTCAAGATATGTATAGCTGCGCGGTATTTTGGCGGAAAGCTCGCAATATCGGCTGTTCACCGAACGTATTTCAACAAGGTATTCCTTTCCGCCGATAATACCTCTTGACCTTCCGAATCCGGTCATACTACGCATAATAGTCACCTTCCAGATATTTTTTAGCTGTGTTTTTCTATCCACATTTCAAGGGTATCGTTGATTATATTAAGCGTTCTTATTCTGCCGTATTTTTTGTCGTTGTTTTCTATGACATGCCAAGGTGCGAAATCGGTGGAGGTTTTCTGAAGCATTTCGTTCACCGCGGTTTCGTACTGGTCCCACTTGTCGCGGTTACGCCAGTCCTCGTCGGTTATTTTCCAGCGCTTTTCGGGAGTATTCATACGGTCGTTGAAGCGGCGGAGCTGTTCGTCCTTGTCTATGTGCATCCAGAATTTTAGCACAAGCACGCCGCTTTCGAAAAGGTTGTTTTCAAATTCGTTTATTTCCTGATAAGCCGCACGCCAGCGCTTTTCCTCGGTGATTCCCTCAACGCGCTCCACCAATACCCTTCCGTACCATGTGCGGTCAAAGATCACTACGTGACCGGTTTTAGGCAAGTGCTCCCAAAATCTCCAAAGATAGTGGCGGTTAAGCTCACGCGGCTCGGGCGCGGCGATAGGCACGGCTTCAAAACCCCTGGGATCAAGGGCGGAGGCTATTCTTCTTATGGTTCCGCCTTTTCCCGCGGCGTCCCAGCCCTCGAAGCAGATAACTACGGGGAGCTTGCCCGCATACAGCCGCTGGTGCAGCTTTGAGAGTCTTTTTTGTTGTTTTTTCAGCTCCTCGGCGTATATGTCGTCGCTTAAGGTTTTATCCAGCTTCACCAGTGAGAGAGGGGGCTTTGTGGCCATGGTGAAGATTTCCTTCGCGATTTTGCGCTTGGGCTCCTCGCCTATTTCCATGGGCTTGTTAAGCAGCTTTGAATCCACCGCGGATATAATGGTTTTGAATACCTCGCAGACGGTACGGTATTTGTTGTCGGAATTTATAACCGTCCAAGGGGCGTATTCGGTATTTGTGTATTCCAGCATTTTGTCGTATTCCACAAAATATTTTTCGTAATTGCGGTTTCTTTTAAGGTCGATATCCGTTACCCGCCAGTTGGTGGCCTTGCTGTCCAGCAGCTTTTTGAAGCGGCGCTTCTGTTCCCCGCGGTCGATCTGAAGGAAAATTTTTATGATAAGGTATCCGTCGTCGGTGAGCTGTCTTTCGAAAACGTTGGTCATATTCATGCGCTCGATGACGTCCTCTTCGCTTATATCCTCTTCAAGAGCGGCGGGAACTATTTCCTGATACCAGCTGCGGTCGTATATGCAAAGCTTTCCTTTTTCGGGAATGTTGTCCCAGAAGCGGTACATAAGGGGCATACGTTTTTCCGACTCGGTAGCCTTAACGGTTGAATAAACCTTATAGGAACGGGGATCAAGACAGTTTATGGTCTTGCTTATAACATATCCCTTGCCGGAAGCGCCCCAGCCTTCAAACAGAATTATAACCGGAAGCTTTTTTTCTTTGATCTCCTGCTCCATTGCCCTTAAGCGTGTTTTGAGAACATCCGCCTGTCCTTTATACACTTCTTTATCCGCAACGGGCTGTTCGCTTTGAATATATTTGTCAAGCATGAGATATTTCCTTTCTCTATGTAGATTTTATGCAACTGCCTTTTTTGAGCTGTTTATATTATATACCAAATTCCCGAAAAAGTAAAGCTTTGAAATATCTTTTTTTAAATTCAAAGAAAGTCGGTTTTATGCCGACTTTCTTTGAAATCATAAGATTATGACGTAATACCAATTTTTATACGGAGGCGCCCTTTCCCACAAATATGGGATAAGTTTCCGTTCCGCCTATGCTGCGGTAATTGCCGATCATTACGTCTTTATCGGTTATAACGTAATTCATTTCGCATTTCTCGCCCACAACGGTATCCTGCATTAAAATGCAGTTTTTCACAACGGCGTTTTTGCCTACTTTTACGCCTCTGAAAAGGACGCTGTTTTCAACCTTGCCTTCGATTATACAGCCGTCGGCAACGATAGAGTTTTTGCATTCGGAATCAAGGCCGTATTTGGCGGGGGCTTCGTCGCGAACCTTTGTGTAAATGGGGGAATCGCCTGTAAACAGCTCTTTGCGTACGTGAGGGTTCATAAGCTCCATATTGGAGGCGAAGTATGTTTTGATACAGTCGATCTGGGCGTTGTAGCCCTCGAACTTGTAGCCGTAAATATTGAGCTCGTTCAGCATATGCTGAAGCACGTCAACCTCAAAGCTGTAAAGGTTCTTTCCCGCCTTGTCGATAATAAGCTGCTGTAAAAATTCCTTCTTCATAAGGAACATATTGAGACTTACGTTGTGTTCGCCGCTTATTTCGGGGCGTACCAGAACGTCGTATACCTTGCCCGTATCGTTAACGCTCAGAATGGTTTTTGTGCGGGCGCGCTCGGCGTCGCACACCGTTTTCGCGTAAATTACGGTAATGTCGGCGTCGGTTCTTTCATGGCTTTCCAGCACCTTTTTGAGGTCGATATTGGCGATAACGTCGGTATCGCTTATAAGAACGTATTCGGCGTCGTTATGACGGATAAAATCAAGCACGCCGGCAAGGGCCTCGAGTCTTCCCCTGTAAAGGCCGCCGTTGATGTGGCCGTAAGGGGGGAGGATATGAAGGCCGCCGGTCTTTCTGGAAAGATCCCATTCGGCGCCGGAGCCGATGTGGTCGATAAGGGACTGATAGTTCGCCTTGGTTATAACGCCCACGGTATTTATACCGCTGTTTACCATATTCGAAAGAGTGAAGTCAATAAGCCTGTATCTCGCGCCGAAGGGAACGCTTCCCATGGTGCGGAGCTTAGTAAGGTCGGAAATTGTGCTGTCATGCATATTGGCAAAGATCAAGCCCAGCACGTTAGACATATTAGCCATAAAATTCAATTCCTTTCTGTTTCTGTTATAAAAATTATGATCGTCAGTGCCGGTCAGACAGATTCGGAGATCATCGCCTTTGCTTTAACCTCGGCGTTGTCGCTTATGTTTACTTTATGTCCGACAACCGCCACGCCCCATTTGTCCTTATCTATGGTGGTTTCGGGACGTTCGCCTATATGGGAGCCCTCGCCTATTACACAGTCCTCTCCCACTATGGAATATTCGATGACGGCGTCTTTTTTGATAACGGTATTGGGCATTATGATGCTGTCGCGCACCACCGCTCCCTCTTCAACCGTTACTCCCGAGAAGAGAATGGAAAAATCGACGGTACCGTAAATATTGCAGCCCTCGGCCACCATGGAGTTTTCGATCTTGCTGTTGGGACCCGCGTAATGAGGGGGCATAACGGGGTTTCTGGAATATATTTTCCAATTGTTGTCGTAGAGGTTAAGGGGAACGTTGGGGTCAAGACAGTCCATATTGGCTTCCCAAAGGCTGTCGATGGTTCCTACGTCCTTCCAGTAGTGGGAGAAGTGATAGGCCACCATTTTGCACTTGTCGGCAAGCATATCGGGGATAATGTTCTTTCCGAAATCCTTTGTGGCGTTTTCGTCTTTTTCGTTGGCGATAAGGTACTGTTTGAGCACCTTCCAGCTGAAAATGTACACGCCCATCGAGGCCAGATTGGATTTGGGCTCCTTCGGCTTTTCGGCGAACTCGGTTATAACGTCGTTTTCGTCTACGGACATGATTCCGAAGCGGCTTGCTTCCTCCCAAGGCACCTCAAGAACGGCAATGGTGGCGTCGGCGTTGTGCTTTTTGTGGAAATCCAGCATTTCGCTGTAATCCATTTTATAGATATGGTCGCCCGAAAGGATAGCCACGTATTCGGGATTGTAGCGGTCAACAAAGCTCATATTCTGATAAATGGCGTTGGCGGTACCGGCGTACCAGCTTTTGCCCGAGGCGGTTTCGTAGGGGGGGAGAACGTGAACGCCGCCGTGAGTGCGGTTAAGGTCCCAAGGCTGACCGTTGCCGATATATTCGCTTAAAACGAGGGGCTGATACTGGGTGAGAACGCCTACCGTGTCGATGCCGGAGTTTATGCAGTTGGAAAGAGGAAAGTCGATAATTCTGTACTTTCCGCCGTAAGGAACGGCGGGCTTTGCCATATCCTGAGTCAAAGCGTACAGTCTGCTTCCCTGTCCACCCGCTAAAAGCATGGCGACGATTTCTTTTTTTACATGGTTCATAATTTTGCCTCCAGATATTTTTTGTTTTGATCGGATCGGTTTTGTTTATTTTTTGGATTTAGACGCTTTTTTAACAGGTTTGGCGGTATTTTTCGCTTGAACTTTGCTTTTGGCGGGCTTTCCTCCGACGGGCTTGTCGGAGGTAATTTCCTTTTTGGTATCCGCTTTTTTGGCGGCGTTTTTTTTATTTTTTTCCTCTTCTTTTTTCAGATCGTCCTCGGGGGTGCGGATATTTTTCGCTTTAAAGAACATAGCGGACATGGGGGCGATTTTAACGGTCAGAGAATAGGGCTCGCCGTGCATAGGCTCGTTCTGCGACGCAACAGTTCCGTTAAAGGCTCCGCCCCCGCCGTATTCCGGATTCTCGGTTGTGAATATCTCCTCGTAGTCGGCATAATAAGGAACGCCGAAGCTGTACTGTTCGTGATAGTTGGGCTGGAAATTGCATACAACCACCAATTCGTTACCACTTCTGTCAAAACGGCGGAACACGATAACCGAGTTGGAATTGTCGTCGCTGCTTATCCACTTGAAGCCGCTCCAATCGCTGTCGGCTTCCCAAAGCTCTTTATGTTCGCTGTAAAATCTGTTAAGCTCCTCAACAAAATGCTGATGCTTTTTATGCTCATCAAATTCAAGAACGTCCCAATCAAGTCCCGTTTTATAGTTCCACTCTTTAAACTGGGCAAATTCCTGCCCCATAAACATAAGCTTTTTTCCGGGATGGGCGGTCATATAGGAAAGGAAGGTTCTGAGGGAGGCGAAGCGCTTGTCGCGGGGACCGCTCATTTTATCCAACATTGAGCACTTTCCGTATACCACTTCGTCATGTGAAATCGGGAGTATAAAATTCTCGGAAAAGGCATAGTAGAAGGAGAAGGTAAGCATATTATGATGATAGGGACGGTATTCGGGGTTCATGGACATATACGCGATCATATCGTTCATCCAGCCCATATTCCATTTGAAGTTAAAGCCAAGTCCGCCCACATCGGCGGGCTTTGTGACCATGGGCCAGGCGGTGGATTCCTCGGCGATCATAAGTATGTTTTCGTGTTTTCCGAACAATGCGGTGTTGAGTTTCTGTAAAAACGCTATGGCTTCGAGGTTTTCGTTTCCGCCTCTTATGTTTCTCTGCCATTGTCCGTCCTTGCGGTCATAGTCCAGGTAAAGCATGGAAGCCACCGCGTCCACGCGAAGTCCGTCCAGGTGATATTTATCCAGCCAATAGTTGGCGTTGGAGATAAGGAAGCTCTGTACCTCCGGCTTTCCCCAATCGAAAACTCTTGTGCCCCAGTTAAGGTGTTCCCTCTTCAAAGGCTCCGCGTATTCGTAGCAATAGCTTCCGTCAAATTCGTAAAGACCCGCCGCGTCCTTGGGAAAATGGGCGGGAACCCAGTCAAGTATGAGGCCTATTCCGTTTTGGTGGCAGTGATCCACGAATTCCATAAAATCGTGAGGAGTTCCGAAGCGGGAGGTGGGGGCATAGTAGCCTATCTGCTGATATCCCCAGGAGCCGTCAAAGGGAAATTCGGCAACGGGCATAATCTCGATATGAGTGTATCCCATTTTCTTTACGTAAGGAATAAGCTTTTTGGCAAGCTCCATGTAATTGAACAGATCGTCTTCGCTGTTCTTGTTCATCCATGAGTTAAGATGTATCTCATATATGTTCACGGCCGAATCGTATATGTTCTTTGAGGAGCGTTCCTTAAGCCACTTTTCGTCGTTCCACTTATATCCGTCTATGTCATAGATTTTTGTAGCGGTGTTGGGTCTGGTCTCCATATGATAACCGTAGGGATCCGCCTTAAGTTTTATCTGACCCTGTGAGCTTTCGATACTGTATTTGTAAATGTCGTATGTTTTAAGGTCGGGAATAAACAGTTCCCATACGCTTCCGTCCGTGGAGACGCGCTGCATACGGTTTTTGAATCTGTCCCAGTGGTTAAAATCACCGACTACGCTGACCGAGCTTGCGTGAGGAGCCCACACGCGGAACACGACCCCTTTTTTTTCATTCTGTTCACAAAAATGCGAACCAAAAAACTCATAGGCTTCGGTAGCGCTTCCTTCGTGAAAAAAGTGCAGAGCCACTTCATAATCTCTGTTATTTTTAATTGCCATGGAAACCAACCTTTCTTTTTGCTCTTGTCAAAATCAAATAAAAATCAGTTGCGCGAAGTTAGTCTTTTTGGTAATTTTTTACCTTGAGTTGATTGTACCACACATTTAAAAGAAATTCAAGTGCTTTGTTTAATTTTTATTAAACTTGTCTTTTTTAAACGTTCACTTTTGTGAAGATTTACAACAATTCTTTTGAATATGAACATCAGCCCACCGAAAAAACTCAAAGGAAATTTTTTCGGCAGGCCGGATGTATTTTAGGCTATTTTTTCAGCTGAAGCGCAACAATGGAAATATCATCCTCCCTTCCCTTTTCACAGTTAAATCTGGCGGCGCCGGCTACGGTTTTTACAAGCTCCTCCATATTGCCGCAGCTTTCCTTCATAAAGGCCTGTTCAAGCCATTGCTCCGTTAGATCGGCGCCGTCGGTGGTCATAATTATAACGTCGTCCTCTTCGGCGGTAAAGCTTTGAGCCGACATGGTGATGGTTCCGCTTACGCCCACGGGAAGCCCGCTTCCCTTTATTCGGGTGACCTTTTTGCCGCTACGGACAAAGGTGTCGGCTCCGCCGGCCTTGTAGACGGTGGTTTTTCCCGTGTAAAGATCCACCTGACAAACGTCGAGGGTGGCGAAGCTTTCGTCGTAGGATTTTACCATAAGGGCAGTGTTAAGCATTTCGATTGAAGCCTCGACCCCAACGCCGCTTTCAAGAAATTTCGTTAGAAGCCCGCAGGCGAAGGCGCTGTCTATTCGCGCTCTTGTGCCGCTTCCCATTCCGTCGGAAATAATACTGTAGTAGTTTCCTTTTCCGTCGACGCATGCGGTCACGAAGTCGCCGTTGGCGCTTTCCTTTCTTCGGCTGTACTGGCATACCGCGGATTTTACGCCGTATTCTGCCCTTTGAAAGGCGGTGATTCTGACTCTCTTTCCGAATTCCAGTACGCATGGAAGATCAAACTCCCTTTGAAGCAGCTCTATCAGCATATCCCCCAGCTCTTCAGCAGTACAGGCCAATTCTCCTTCGCCGTAGGCTTCGATTATCATATTTCCTTCCGAGGTTTTAACAGCCGCTTTCGGAGAGACAAGGCCGCATCTTTCCAGGAGGCGGCTTACCTTAAGAGAGGCTTCGGTGCTGTAAGTCACCTCTTTTCCGAATTCCTCCGCTATGGAATTGAAGAGTCTTTCGGTGTTGTCAAGCTGTTTTGTGAGAATATTTCTCATTTCTTTTACGCGCCTGTTCATCTGTCCCACGGATACGAAATCGTCGTACTTTTTATTGACGCATTCGCAAAGTTGTTCCTTTCTCGCGCATCTTTCCGAAACGGCTCCCATAAAGTCATCGGGGGTAAGCTTTTCGCCCCGCCGCAGAATTTTTATGAATCCGTTCATCATTCTCACCGAGTCGTTGTATTCCTCGCCCCAACACTTCATATTAAAACGGCAGTTTTTACAGATTTTATCGCAGGCGGAATTGTATATATCGGAAAAATCGCCGTTGGCCGCGCCGTCCAGGGTTTCGGCGGTTTTTTCCACGGCGTGGCGCAGCTCGCCCACAGTGCTTCCCACCAGTTCAAGTCTTCCCGCGAATACCTCGGCGGACAGGCCGTCGGAAAAAGCGGAGGTACGGGGCTTTATTCTTGTCGCGATTTTATTCAAAGGCAGTGCCATAAAAATAACAGAAGCCACCAGCATATCGGCGATAAAGGAGAGCATGGTTCGATCCATGCCCAGAAGTCCGCCCATGGAAGCGGAAGCCAGCAAAAAAGCGGCCGACATAGGAACCCTACCCTTTGAGGCGGTAAGAGCCGCGGCAAGCGTTCCGGCGGAAAAAGCCAAGGCGGCATATACGAAAGCGCCGCGGCCTATCGCCATTCCCGAAGCGCAAATCACCCCCACGGCAACTCCGCCGCTTAAGCGGAAACGGTAGGCGGCGGCAAGAGCAATTGCTCCCGAAATAATTTCGCCGAAGTTGAATATTCCGAAAGAAAGATCGGTAAAGGACGCCACAATGAATATCAGCGTGATCCCGGCGGGGAGAAGCTCCGCGTTTTTTCCCGAAAAAAGCTTTTCGCCTTTTTTAAGTTTTTCGTTCAATCCGAGAAAGGTGCAGCAGGAAATCGCCGCGATAAGACCGAAGGCAAAGGAAAGTAAAATATCGGAAGCGCTTTTCACGGAAATTATATTGGTAAAAAGCACCGCCGCTCCCGCAAGTCCTCCGCTTATAAGCCGCCCGGCGGCGCCTTTCGGCTTTACAAAAAAAATTCGCAGGACGCAGATCGCCGCGCCCGCCGCCACGGTAGGCACAGCGGCCACAAAATCGCCCCTCAAAAGATATCCCAGCGCCGTTCCGGCAAAGGCGGACAGGCAGTCGGTTCCGTTCATACAGGCTATGAACACCGTACCGAAGGGAGATATTTTTCCCGTAAGCGAGGCTAAGGCCAATCCTAAGCCGCAGAAGATGATAAGCGGATATTTAAAATAATTAGGCTTTGTAAAAAGCTCTTTTTCCATTTTAACGTTCCTTTCCTGAAAAGACCTTTTGTAAAAAGCAACGGTGTTTCGGAGTACGGGGATAATATGAACAAGTACGCTCCTTCGCGCGGTTTCCCGCCTTTAGTCACGCCGCTTTTTTTATTAGCCCATACTCCGTATCGCTGCCTTCTTATTTTACTACCGAGACAAGAAAAAAAATGCCGAAAAACGTTATCGGTAAAGAGTTTTTTGCAATACGGGAAAAAAAGGGAAATTTTGGCGGTTTTTATTGTCGCCTCACGGATCAAAGTTCGGTTCCGATTTGTTTAAGCCGAAGGTTTTTTAAAAAAAATTGCGTTAATTTGCCACTATTATACCACCATAATTGAATAATTGCAATCAATGTAAGATATAATTTACGGTGGATAAATGGTGGAACAGAGGTGATATTATGGACAACAGAATTGTCAGGTGCACAATCCGTCTTGACAGGCAGCTTTTCGCAAAATTTCGCTTTGTTGCCGATTATAACGGTAGGTCAGCCAACAGGGAAATCGAAAAAATGATCAGAAGCAGCGTTGAAAAATTCGAGGAAAAACACGGCGAGATAGTTTTGGAAAAGAAAGAGTAATTTTTTCGGATCAAAGTGCGCTACATTCGGAAATAACGCATTTCAAGACAAAAAAACGCGCTCCGGTATATACGAAGCGCGTTTTTTGTTTATTTTTATGCTTAAATTTTTTCCCTTATTTCGTTAAAAAACGTTTCAATTACCTGTTCGCTCATATCGTCCCCTTGACCTTTATCGGCCATTGAAGCGATGGCTGGATTTATGGGAAGGCGGCAAACCGATGTTATGCCGAAATGTTCGGCGGTTTCTTTTATATGACTTTCGCCGAAAATTCCGTGCTCCTTTCCGCATTCGTCGCATTTGAAATAGCTCATATTTTCCACTATTCCCAAAACAGGAACGTTCATAGCCTTGGCCATATTTACCGCTTTCTCGACTATCATGGAAACAAGCTCCTGCGGGCTTGTGACCACTATTATGCCGTCGACGGGTATCGACTGGAATACCGTTAAGGGAACGTCGCCTGTTCCGGGAGGCATATCTATGAACATATAGTCCACATCACCCCAGATGACGTCGGTCCAGAACTGTTTCACCACGCCCGCTATTATCGGCCCGCGCCAGATGACGGGGTCGGTTACGTTATCAATAAGAAGATTAAGGGAAATAACGCTTATTCCCTTTTCCGTTTTCATGGGCAGTATTCCGTTTTCGTCGCCATAGGCCTGACCCGACAAACCGAACACCTGCGGTATCGAGGGGCCGGTTATATCCGCGTCAAGAATTGCGGTGGAAAAGCCTTTTCTGTTAGACTGCGCGGAGAGCATGGAGGTGACCATGCTTTTTCCAACGCCGCCCTTTCCGCTGACCACGGCGATTATCTTTTTGATTTTTGAAAGGGGGTGCGGTTTTTCTCTGAGATCCTGCGGCTGAGTTCTTGAAGAACAGTTTTCGCCGCAGGAGGAACAGTCGTGTGTACATTCGCTCATTGTTTTGTCCTTTCCGAAGCCCGTTTGTATTTATAGAAACTATTTTTCGGGGTTTCGCGTTTTTGATTTTGTTTTTATACTATTATAATGGATTATAACAAAAAAGTCAATCTTATTATTTTCCGCATTCGGCATATTCGGCGTGTTCGGCGCATTCCGCGCATAGCTGTCCGCAGGCGGCTTTTATGGAGCCGCCGAATTCTCTTCGGAAAATGGCGTTTATGCCGCGTTTTTTCAGGACGTCAAAAAAAACATCGGCGTTTTCCGAACGTCTGTATTCGGAATTTTCGGTAGGATTATAGGGAATAAGATTTACAAAGCAGTTTATATCTTTAACAAGGGCGGCCAATTTCTCCGCCTGTTCCGCGCTGTCGTTGAGCTTATCTATCAGTATATATTCGAAAGCTATTCTTTGTTTGTTTTTTTCGGAATATTCCTTTACGGTTTTTATAAGCTCATCTATTCCCCAGCGTCTGTTAACGGGCATTATTTCGCTTCTTATTGCGCTGTCGGCGGAATGAAGGCTTATAGCCAGATTAAAGCCGCATTTTACCTCGTCCAGCCTTTTTATATACGGCACAATGCCGCAGGTAGACAGGGTTATATGCCGTCCGCCGAGGGAAAGCCCATAGGGGGAGGAAGCGATTTCCATAAAAGCCTTGACGTTGTCAAAATTATCCAGCGGCTCGCCTATTCCCATTACGGAAATATGTCCTATGTTTCCGAAGCGCTTTGACATATACAGCACCTGAGACACAATTTCACCTGCGGTTAGGCTTCTTATTTTTTTCATCCTTCCGCTTTGGCAGAAAGTACAGCCCATTGAACAGCCCACCTGAGTGGATACGCAAACGCCCGTGTTGTAGCCGTGGCGCATCAGCACCGTTTCAACCATACTTCCGTCGGAAAGGCGCAAAAGAACCTTGGCGGTTTCTCCGTCATCATGTAAAGCGGCTTCGGCGGGCAGCTCAAAGGAAAAGTCATCGGCTATTATCGCTTTTGTTTTTTCGCTCAGCTCTGTAATGTCGGAAAGCCGCAAGCCGTTACGGTATAAGGCTTTATAGAGTATTTTCGCCTTGGCTTTATTTTCGTCCCGTTCGGAAAAGTAATTTTCCAGCATTTCAAGTGTGTAATCGTAAAACAGCATAATATCTCCTGAAAATTTATTATGTTAATTTTACCACTTTTTAATGAAAAAATCAACTTTTTTGAATTGTAAATGAGATTAAGGGAAAATTAACGAAAAGGAAAAGATTATTCCATATTTTAAAAACGGAGATATAAGAAGAATGGAAAAATTTAAAGGATACTATTTTAAGTGCAGCGGAAGCGAATATACTTTGGCGCTGATACCCGCCTCTCACGGGAGCCTTGCCTCCCTTCAGATCATAACCGACAGAAATTCTTTCGCGGCGGAATATCGGCATATTCTTTTCGGAAAAAAAGTTCCGAGGGTGAAAATAGGTGAAAGTACTTTCAGCGAAAGAAAAATCGTTCTTAACGTAAACAGGAAAAACGTCAAAGCGAAGGGGGTTCTTTATTTCGGTGGGCTTACCCCTTTAAAATATGACATTATGGGGGCGTTCAAGCCGGCGGCGCCTTTGATGCAGTGCCGTCACAGAGTCATCAGTATGAAGCACAAGGTAAACGGTTCTGTCATAATAAACGACGAAAGTTATACTTTCAAAAACGACAGCGGATATATCGAAGGGGATGAGGGGCGCTCCTTTCCGAAAAACTATATCTGGGCGCAGGCGTTTTTTGAAGGAGGATCCATGATGATGAGCGTTGCCGACGTTCCTTTGGCGGGTGCGGTGATAAAGGGGGTAATCGCCGTGGTGCACGCTTACGGAAAGGAATACCGTCTCGCCACGTATTTGGGCGCGAAGGCCGTATTTACGGGAGACGAGTGCGCCGAAATAAGGCAGGGCGGGTATGGTTTGACCGTAAAGAGACTGACGGGTGATTCTCACAAGCTTCTTGCTCCCCAAAACGGAAAAATGAGCAGGATAATCAGGGAAAGCCCGAAATGTGAGCTGTACTGTCGGCTGACGAAATACGACAGTATTATCGCGGAATTTATTAGCGAAAGCGGGAGCTTTGAAAGTGTTTAAAAATCAATGTTTCCGGTAGCGGGGTTGTCGAGAAGCAGTCCTTCCTCGGAAAACCTCGAACCGTGACAGGGACAATCCCAGCTATGCTCCGCTTTGTTCCATTTAAGGCGGCAGCCCATATGGGGACAGCGTTTTTTTGAAAATCCCACAAGATTTAGAGCGGCTTCTCCTATATTGACGAAAAGCTGCGGGTGCAGAATGCTTCTGGAGGGAGAAAAGAGCTTGGCGTACTTGTTACCTGTTCCCATAACAATGTCAGACAGCAGCATAGCCGAAACCATGGAGGAGGTCATTCCCCATTTATTGAAGCCCGTGGCGGTATAAAGCCCTGTCGTACCAGAGGAATAAGCTCCGGCATAGGGCATTCCGTCAAGGGTCATACAGTCCTGCGCCGCCCAACGGTATCTTTCGGAGGAATTGGGGTAGTATTTTTCGGCAAATCGTTTCAGCTCTTGCCAGTTCCCTCCTTTTTTTCCCGTCCTGTGTCCGCCGCCGCCCAACAGCAGCAAATTTCCCTGATTTCTGAAGGAAAAACCGTTTTCCTCGCCGTCCACGTACATTCCTTCGTACTGTGCCCCGTTCGATAAACCGAGAACGTATGAACGGGATTGATACATTTTTAGGAAAAAGCCGCCGTGCTTGTTCAATATGGGGAAATGTGTGGCTATTACTATCTTTTGCGCCTTTATTGTTCCGCTGCCCGTTACAGCGACGCGGGGCTTAAGCTCTCTCACGAAGGTTTTTTCGTAAACGTTCAGTTCTTGGGATATTCGTGAAAAGAGCTTTGCGGGATTAAACTGAGCCTGGTCGGGAAATTTTACCGCGCCTGCCGTTTCAAATGGCAGCGGGAGGTTGTCGTCTATCTCCGCCGGGAAGCCCAGTTTTCTTATTGCCTCCGCTTCAGCTTCAAGCTTTCCGGGATTGCTTCTCAAATAGACGTAATTCGGCTTTTTTTCGTAGTCGCAAGGATAAATCCTGCTTAACTCATAAAACATTTCACCCGCCCGTCTGTTGGCTTCAAGGTACATTTTTGCCTTTTCCGCGCCGAAGGTTCTAATGAGCTTTCCGTAAATAAGGCCGTGCTGGGCGGTTATTTTGGCGGTGGTGCCGCCGGTGGCTCCCGATAGGATACGGTTTCCCTCGGCTACGATACAGTCCACTCCTTTTTTCTTAAGGAAATAGGCCGTAAGAAGTCCCGCCGCGCCGCCGCCTATTATCAGAACGTCGGTACTGATATCTCCGTGAAGAGGAGAAAATTTCGGTATGTCGCAGGTGCGTTCCCATAGGCGGTTTTGATTTTGTTTTGTCTCTTTTCTTCGGTCTTGTTTCCAATCCTGTTTTCGTTCTTGCTGCATAAAATCACCTCAAAAAGCTGTTATAGTGTTTACAGTAGTATGGGTGACTTTTCCTGAATTATCCGATATGGGTTATTGTCCGTTTACCGAAAAATTCGGCAGGGCTTCGTTAAAGTCTTCGTAAAAATTGGTGAAATCAAAATCAAAGGAATTTCCTCCGTAATAAAGGGCGTCCTTATCCGGATCGGCAGTAAAGGCTACGCCGGGCTTCTGAATCGGTTCAAAATTCTCGTCAGTTTCACAAAGCGAAGAATAATCGCCGCGAAGCGGCCATAAAGCATCATCATCGCCATATGGCTTGACGGTAAAGAAAATTTTAGTATTTTTATTATAAAACATAGTATTGCTGTCATAAGAATATATCACTATACCGTTCTTTAAATCGTAGGCTTGTACAAAGCAATCCGACAAATCGCTGTTTAAAGGCAGCGACGAGTATTCACGGGAATCAAGTATTCCAAGACGATCCTCCGGATTATTTATATTGAATACAAGAATATAGGATTTAGAGCAATAAAGCTTATCGGGATCGGCTTCGCTGTCGGTGGAAATATTTTGGGCTATCAGGTCGAAGCGGTAGTTCCCGACCGTTTCACTGTGAATACACGCCCAAGAATAGCAGTGATAGGAGGCGGAATAGTTTGATTTTTCCGCTTCGGTAAGACCGTTTGATTCTCCGAAACGGCTGCTGCCCTTTATATCGGGTATCTCGGCGGGGTCAAAGGCGGGGTACTTCCAGTGTCCTTTGCAGACGGAATAAGTGCCCACGCGGTAATATTCGCTTTTTTTGTATTTGATACCCGGTACGTTCGGCAAGCCGTCCGTTCCTATTTCGTTGTCGGAGGGGGATTCCTGATAAATCTGAAACAGTACGAGGATATTGTCACCGCAGCGATACATTTTTGAATTCACGGAAAAAAACATTGTGAAAATATCGCCGCTTCCGAACAGGTCCAGATATTCCAGCTCTTCAAATTCACGCATTGCGGCGGCGCTGGGGAGATACTCGCCGTTTTTGTCGTATACGTCCCAATCCGTTTTTCCGTCAAGGGAGTAAACGACGCCGTCAATTATCAGGCAATCCCATGTGTCGAAGTTGTAGTCGTATTTTACTCCTTTGTATGTCAGCTGGCAATGGTCGGTTATCAGGTCGGTGTATTTGCTGATATTTACAAAGGAAATAACGGGGAGGGCGGAATATTGCTCCCAAAGAATCTTAAATTCCTCGTAGCTCATCTGGGTGTAATCGGCGGGGTCGGGGTTTTCGGCTTCGGGGAAAACCCAGCCTTTTCTGAAAAAGCTCCATTCGTCGGGATCCGAGTCGGTTCTTCCCACGCCGTAGGAAAGGAGAAAGCTTAAGTAATACCCTTCCCCGTCGTATTTAATCGCGGCGGCTATTCGGGCGGTCATACTGGTATCGTCTTCGTAGGTCATATAAAAATAGTGATATTTTTCCCCGTCTTGTTCATAGGGGGTGACGTTAAATCTGAATCTGTCCAAGGAAAGCCGATCGTCAAATTCGATGCAATTTGCCAAAACGGGGGAGGAATCGTCTTTCTTTTCAAATATAAACAGCGGGCAGCGGGTGTAAAGATCGGTGACTAAAATCTCGTTAATTCCGTCAAAGTTCAGGTCAAGCAGGCGGTAAGATATTTTATCCGAATCGGTATCGGCGATATGTTCGCCGGAGCCTGTGAGAGTATTTTCCGCTTGAAATTCCAGTACATATTTTTTGCAGAAATTGATGTCCTCTTTCAATATTTCCGGAGCGGCGGGAGGGGTAAGGGTTATCTCCTCCGTAAGGGTGTGGCCGAGACCGTCCTTTGGCATGGCGGCGTATATCAAGATTGCCGCCGCGGCGGCGGTTATCGCCGCGGCGAATCCGGCGGCGAAGCGGAAAAAGGTTCCGCTTTTTTTGTTTAAAGTAATCGGGACTGCTTCCAAGGGCTCATCGTCCATTGCTTCTTTATAGAATTTTTCGTCGATTCCGCCCAGCAGATCCAAAAGTTCTTCGTTTTTCACAGCTAGTAGCCCTCCTTTTCCAAATGCTCCCGAAGCCTTTTTCGGGTTTTGCACAGGCTCACCGAGACATTGTTCTCGGTGAGGCCGTATTTTAAGGCTATTTCCTTTATGTCGGAGCATAGACAGTATCTTGAGACGAATATTACACGTGTCTTTTTCGGCTGACGGGTCAGAAAAGCGTTTATCGCCTTTAAAAGCTCTTTGTATTCAGCGGCGTTTTCGGGGGCGGATTTATCGGAAACGCAATCGGAAAGCTCCTCCAAAAGCACTGAGATATTTCCGCCGCCTCTTTTTCGGGAGCGGTTTTTGCGAAACTCGTCAATGGCGGTGTTTCTAGTTATACGCGCCAAAAACGCCGAAAAGATAACGGGTTTTTCAGGGGGGATTTTTGTCCAGACCTTAAAATAAGCCGTGTTTACGCATTCCTCGGCGTCCTGTTCGTTTTGGAGGATATTCAGGGCTATTTTTGTACAGTAGCCGCCGTATTTTTCCGCCGTTATTGAAATGGCGCGTTCGTTTCGTTCGTTATAAAGAGCCAGAATGTCGCTGTCGTTCATTTGTTTCACCTCTTTATGTTTTTTATGTGCTGTTTTTTGGAGTTTTTTCCCCTTTTATAAATAACGACGTAAAATAATGGAAAAGCTTACCCGATTTTTAAATAATTTTTTATATTCCGCTTTTTTATACAGACTATTGCACTTAAAGAAAATTTGTGATATAATTAACGTAGGTTATTGAAGGGAGCGAAAGGAATGAGAGCAAAAACGAGGGAAAAGATGCAGGTATTTATCAAAATCGGAGCTGTGGTGCTTGCTTTTTTGATATTTGCCGGATATATCCTATCCTCCTTTTTATTTTAACACAATTCCCGGCTGAAAAGCAACGGCTTTTCGCTTGAGAAACAGTACATATATAAAGAAAGGACAGTAAAACAATGTCACAGATTTTAGTTGAAACCTCCGCCCGTCATGTTCACGTAACCAAGGAAACGCTTGAAGCGCTTTTCGGAAAGGACGCTTCTCTTACCAAGAAAAAGGATTTGTCCCAGCCCGGACAGTTCGCCTGTGAGGAAAGAGTGACGGTGGTGGGACCGAAAAAGTCACTTGCAAACGTTTCGATTTTAGGCCCCTGCCGCAGCGCGGATCAGGTTGAATTGTCCGCTACAGACGCGCGCTCTATCGGGCTTCCCATTGCCGTCAGGGAAAGCGGGGATATCGCGGGGACTCCCGGCTGTAAGCTTGTAGGCCCCTGCGGCGAGGTGGAAATCAAGGAGGGCGTTATAGTAGCCAAGCGCCACATCCACCTTGTTCCCGAAACTGCGGAAAAGCTGGGAGTTAAAAACAAGGATATTGTTTGGGTAAGGATCGAAACTCCCGAAAGGAAAGCCGTTTTAGGCGACGTGGTTGTCAGGGTGAGCGAGAATTTCGCTGACGCCATGCATATAGATACCGACGAGTCAAACGCTGTGGGAGCCACTCCCGATCTTCACGGGGAGATAATGAAAACGCTTTAAGCTGTAGCGGCGAAGCCGCGTAATGTCCTTTTCGCTTCCTTTTCGGACACCGAAAAGGAAGTAGGGTGTGGGACAAAGTCCCACTGCTGCCGGTTAAAGCAGAAAAAAACGAAATTATTAGCTTGTCGCGTAAAAACAAACGTTAGAAGCGGGCGAAACCGCCGGCTTCGGGATAAAAAGAAAAACTTACGGTAAAAACCCGCCAAATCCGTTTTATATTGAGATTTGGCGGGTTTTATATCGTAAGATTGTTTTTAATCCCGAAGCCCCGCTTCGCGGCTTCTAACGTTTGTTTTTACGCGACAAATTATCAAGTTGTTTTTTTACTCTTAACCGGCGGCAGTGGGGCTTTGCCCCACACCCCGCTTCCTTTTCGGTGTCCGAAAAGGAAGCGAAAAGGACATTTGCGCGGCTTCGCCGCTTCTTTTATTTTTTATTCGGAATAAAGAATTTAGATGTATCCGCTTTTTCAAGCGAAAGAAGCTTTATTTTTCTTTCAAGCCCTCCCGCGTATCCCGTTAGATTTCCGTCCGCGCCCACCACTCGGTGACAAGGTATTATAAGGGAAACGGGATTATGTCCGACCGCGTTTCCCACCGCTCTTGGGGACGCTTTTGCGGCGAAGTTTCCTTCTTTCAGTTTTTTCGCGATTTCCCCGTAGGTTACGGTGCTTCCGTAAGGTACGGACAGCAGTATTTTATACACGGATTTACGGAACGCCGTTGATTTTACGGACAGCGGCGGAGTAAAACAAGGCAGTGCTCCCCCGAAAAAAATTTTCAGCCATTTATCGGTAAGCTCAAACACGGGAATAAGCTTTTCTTCGGGATTTTCGGACAGAGTTGAGCCGAAGTGTTTTTGACCGTCGAACCACAGGCCGGTTAGGGCTTCGCCGTCGCTTGCCATGGTTATTCCGCCAAGGGGCGATTCAAAGTGATGGATATAGTCCATAATATTTTCCTTTCTTTACGTTTCGTGAAAAAACGGCTATTGACAAAATATGATTTTAGATGTATAATATGAAATTGAGTTTCAGTTTCATATTCGGAATTATCCGGAGGAAAAGAAAGGCTAATAGGATGAAAGAGCAAAAAATTTACAGAACAAGGCAGAGATTGCAGATAATGGAATGTATTGCTTTAAACCGTGAAAAACATCTGACGGCGGACGAGATACGGGAGGAGCTTAAGAAAATCGGCGTGGAAATAGGAAAGTCCACTGTTTACCGCGCTTTGGAAAAGCTTATAGCGGAAGGCAGGGTAAGGAAATACATTGCCGAAGAAGGAAAAAGCGCCTGTTACCAGTATATTGACGAGGGCGGGGACTGTGTAAGGCATTTTCATTTGAAATGTACCCGCTGCGGAAGGCTTATACATCTTGAATGCGACTTTCTTAAGGATTTGGAGCGGCATATTTTCGAGCACCACAGATTTACGGTGGACAACACCAGAACGGTGCTTTACGGTATTTGCGGGGATTGCGGCAATGAATAAAAAAAATCTTGTTATGCCCGCGTTTTTTGCGGTAATCGCCCTTTTGTTCGCCTCCTGCGATTTTTCGGAGGAGAAATCGGACGGAGAGAAGCTCTGCATCGTAGCCACCAATTTTCCCCAGTACGATTTCGCAAGGCAGATAGGCGGAGACAGAATAGAGCTTAAAATGCTCATCACTCCAGGAGGGGAAAGCCATTCATACGAACCCACACCTCAGGATGTCAAAGCGGCGTCCGAATGCGATATATTTATTTGCTCCGGAGGCGAATCGGATATCTGGTACAATTCGGTGTTAAAAACGATTGATAAGGAAAATATCACGGTTATCAGTCTTATGGAATGTATAGGAGCCGGGCTTAAGGAGGAGGAAATAACCGAGGGAATGCAAGGGGAAAAGCTTGCGCTGAACGGCGGTGAGGAAGAGGAAGAGACCGAGTATGACGAACACGTATGGACCTCGCTTAAAAACGCCTGTCTTATTTCGGAGGAAATATGCGAAGCCATGTGCCGTATCGATAAGGAAAACGCGGATTTTTACCGAGAAAACACCCGGCTTTACACCGAAAAGCTTCGGGAGCTTGACCTGAAATATCAGAGCGCGGCGGAAAAGGCGGTGAACGGTACGGTTGTTTTCGGCGACCGATTCCCTTTCAGGTATCTTTTCGACGATTACGGGCTTAAATATTACGCCGCCTTTCCCGGGTGCAGCACCGATTCCGATGTAAGCGCCTGCACAATGCTGTTTCTGATAAACAAGGTGAAGGAGAACGGGCTTCCCGCCGTTTATTATATAGAATTCAGCGCCAAAAGGATAGCGGAGACGGTGGCGGAGGAAACCAATACGGAGACCTTGCTGCTTCACTCCTGTCATACCGTTTCAAAGGAAGATTTTGAGGGCGGAGTTACTTATTTGTCTCTGATGGAACAAAATCTTGAAAATCTTAAAATCGGACTTAATAAGAAAGGCGGACAATAGGCTTGAAACTGATTGAATGTGAAAAGCTCGCGATGTCGTATGAAGGAGTACCCGCGTTCCACAATATTTCCTTTTACCTGGAAAGCGGAGATTATATGCTTATTTTAGGTGAAAACGGCTCTGGAAAGAGCACGCTCATAAAAGGGCTTCTGGGTCTTAAGGCGCCCAACTCCGGAAAAATAAGCTTTAACGGCATTACTCCCCGGGAAATAGGGTATCTTCCGCAGCAAAATGTTATTCAGAAGGATTTTCCCGCTACGGTAAAAGAGGTTATCCTGTCGGGCTGTATAGGCGCGGGAGGATTCAGCCCGTTTTATACAAAAGAGCAAAAAGAAAACGCGGAAAAATGTATGAGGCACCTGCACCTTGACAAAATACGGAAAAAGAGCTTCCGCGATCTTTCGGGAGGTCAGCAGCAGCGGGTGCTTATCGCGAGAGCGCTTTGCGCCACGGACAAGCTTTTGCTTCTGGACGAGCCAGTGACGGGGCTTGACGCGGTGGTGACCGCCGAAATGTACGACCTTATCAGCCATCTCAATACGGTTCACAACGTTACGATAATAATGATTACTCACGATATTTCAAATACGCTGAAATACGCAAACAAGGTGCTTCATATCTCCTCCGACCGCTCTTTTTTCGGAACGGCGGAGGAATATCTGAAAACGGAATTTTACAAGGAAATGAGCGGGGGGAAAAAACATGACGGATATTCTTGCTGAAATGCTGTCCTTTGGGTTTATATCGAGAGCGCTGGCGGTGGGAATACTGGTTTCGCTCTGCGCTTCCCTTTTGGGGACAAGCCTTGTGCTTAAGCGGTATTCCATGATAGGGGACGGGCTGAGCCATGTGGGCTACGGCGCTTTGGCGTTGGCGGCGGCGCTGAATCTGGCTCCGCTTCAGGTTGCGATTCCCGTGGTGGTAGTCGCCGCTTTTTTCCTTTTAAGGCTGAGTCAGAACAGCAAGATGAAGGGAGACGCTCTTATAGCGATAATATCTTGCAGCGCGCTGTCCGTGGGAATGATAGTCGTGTCGCTGTTTGAGGTGAGCATTGACGTAAACAGTTATATGTTCGGGAGCATATTGGCTTTACAGGAGGAGGACGTGGTTCTCAGCGTGATTTCCTCGCTTCTGGTGATTATACTTTATGTGCTGTTTTACAATAAAATATTCGCGGTGACCTTTGACGAAAGCTTTTCCAAGGCCACGGGAATAAAAACGGGTCTTTACAACGCGCTTATAGCCCTGCTTACCGCCGTGGTGATAGTTGTGGGTATGCGGCTGATGGGGGCGCTTTTGATATCCGGGCTGGTGATCTTCCCTTCCCTCAGCGCTATGAGGATATGCAAAAGCTACGGGGGGGTTACGTTGGCGTCGGTTATAATTTCAATCGTCTGCTTTATCGTCGGGCTTTCCGTAACCTTTTATGTTCCGGTGCCTACGGGGGCTTGTATAGTTATAACGAACCTGACGGCGTTTCTTTTGTGCGCGGCGGCGGGGAGAGTACGCGGCGCGGTTTCGAAATAATACGGCTGCTTTCAAAAAAATACCGTACAAAAAGCTTTTGGGTTTTTGTACGGCTTTTTTATTTATTGAGAGAGCATTTTAAGCAGCTCTTCCTCGGTTATTACCGCAACTCCCAGCTGCTGCGCTTTGGTAAGCTTGCTCCCCGCTTCCTCTCCCGCGAGAACGTAGTTTGTTTTTGAGGAAACCGAGCCGCTGCACTTTCCGCCGTTGCTTTCGATAAGGGCTTTGGCTTCGTCTCTGGTCATTGTGGGCAATGTGCCCGTTAAAACAAATTTTAGGCCGTCAAGCTTTTTACCTGTTTCCTTTACGGTATAGTTCATATTCAGCCCGAAGCCCTTCAGCCGCTCTATAAGGGCTGTCCTGTGGGGCTCCCTCATGGCGTTATACACGTTTTCGGCTAAAATGTCCCCGAAGTTGTCTATGGCGACAATATCCTCGCGGTCGGCCGACATCAGTTTGTCCATTGAGGGAAAGCGTTCGCATAAAAGCGTGGCGGAACGCTGACCTATTCCCTTTATTCCCAGAGCGAATATAAGCCTGTCCAGTTCGTTGGACTTGGATTTTTCAATGGCTCCTACGAGATTTCCCGCCGATTTTTCCTTGAAGCCCGGAAGAGTCAATATATCCTCCAAGGTAAGAGCGTAAAGATCCGCCACGGTTTTTACAAGGCCATGGTTCACAAGCAGCTCAACGTTGGCGCTTCCCAGCCCCTCAATGTTCATGGCGTTTCGAGAAGCGAAGTGGACGATATTGCGAAGCAGTTGGGCGGGACAGTCTATATTGGGACAGCGTATCACAGCCTCGTCCTCGTCGCGTACCGCTTCGGCGCCGCAGGCGGGGCATATCATAGGTATATGGTACGGCTCCGAGTTTTCGGAATGCTCTTTTACTCTCACCACTTCGGGGATTATCTCCCCCGCCTTTCTGACGATTATCCTGTCGCCGAGTCTTATGTCCAGATCAGTTATTATATCCTGATTGTGGAGTGTGGCTCTCGAGACGGAGGTGCCCGCTAAGGTTATCGGGTCAAACATCGCAACGGGGGTTAAGGCTCCGGTTCTTCCCACGTTTATTTCGATACACTTCAGCGTAGTTTCCTTTTCCTCGGGCGGGTATTTAAAGGCCACCGCCCATTTGGGCACCTTGGCAGTGGCGCCCAGAACGTTTCTGTCCTTAAAATCGTCTACCTTGATAACGGCTCCGTCGATATCGTATGACAGCTTTCCTCTGCTTTCGCCGATAGCCGCTATTTTTTTTATCGCTTTTTCTATATCGGAAAATTCCTCGTATCCGTCGATCACCTTAAACCCCAGGCTTTTCATATATTCGAGGGATTGTTTGTGGGAAACAAGCACTTTTCCTTCCACCTGCTGTATATTGAAAATAAAAATATCCAGTTCCCTTTGAGCCGTCACCTTGCTGTCCTTTTGCCTGAGAGAACCGGCGGCGGCGTTTCGGGGATTTTTCGCGGGAACCTCTCCGTTTATTTCCTGCCTTTGAATAAGCTTTTCAAAGCTTTTTTTGGGCATATAAACCTCTCCCCTGACCTCGATAAAGGGAACGGGCTCTTTTAATTTCATTGGTATGCTTTTTACGGTGCGGAGGTTTTCGGTTATGTCTTCTCCCACAAATCCGTCACCTCTGGTGGAGCCTCTGACAAACATTCCTTCCCGGTATTCAAGGGAAACGGAAAGGCCGTCGATTTTTGGCTCCACAATATAGGTTGGAGGAACGCTGAGAGACTGTCTTACCCTTGTATCGAATTCCTTCAGCTCATCGACGCTGAAAACGTCCTGAAGCGACCCCATTTGTACTGCGTGGGGAACCTTTTCAAAGCTGCTTTCGGCAAAGCCGCCGACTCTCTGGGAGGGAGAATGGGGGGTTATCAGCTCGGGATACTCTTTTTCCAGTGCGCAAAGCTCACGCATAAGATCGTCATATCGGTAATCATCCACCGTCGGAGCGTCCAGCACGTAATAGGAATAATTATGCTTTTCTATTTCCTCGGAAAGCTGTGCGTGTCTGGCCTTGGCCGTTTCCAAATCCTTGTAGTTTTCCATTTTTTTCGGTATCCTTCCTGTGGGTATAATACTAATCCCTCTTTAAACTGTTGGATTAGTGTTTCGTGGGCAATCCCTTTTTAAAATGTTCCGTAGTCGTTTATCGTCCCCATAAGGTCGCTGCCGTCGGTGATCACGTGAGTATATCCGTCGGGAACGCTTCCGACTATTACGGTTTCCGCCACCGTAAACTGTGTTTTTACGGTGGCCGAGGCGGTGTAGCCGGGAATTATGGCGGAAATATCCACGTTTATTTCCAACAAAATCCTGTGCAGAGTCTGATTTATCCCCGCGCTTTCAAAGGCGCTTATCAGAGAGGTTTCAACATATCCCTCTGGGCGCACCGTTACGGGAATAAGAGGCCCCTGATTGTAGAACGAGGAAAAACCGGATATCGTTCCCAAAGAAATGCTCAGATCCTGTGAGTCCATATGCTCCAGCTGTTCGTTAACGCTTTTGGTGATCTTGGCTTTTAGCCTGTTGATATTCACCATATTGCTCTCAATGGAGGTTATGGCTCTGTAATCGTTATAAACCACCGTCACCAAATCGTTGTAGGCGAAATCCTCGCTTGCCAATTCATTATAAACCGCGTCGTCTATAATTCTGGTAGCCAATATCTTGCTCTGATATACGGTTGTTTTTTCTATAATGGGCCTTACCCTCATATCGATAAGAATCAGAACGCCGATAAGCAGCAGAGCGAAAGCGATAAGCCTGAGTCCGAGTCTATGCCGTTTCGGGGAGCTATATCTTGCCATAAAATCACCACCTTAATTATCATAATATGTTTATGATAATTAAGGCGTGATTAGACAAGCTATTTTAAAAATGAATTAAACAGTTTTACTTAATAAACGCCGCGAAGGCCTTATAGGTCATATAAACGTCGTTTTTCGAGGTGATCTCGAAAGGAGCGTGCATGGAAAGAACGGGAACACCCAGATCGATGGTGTCAACGTCCAGATTGGCTATATATTTGGCCACGGTACCGCCGCCGCCCAGGTCTACCTTACCCAGCTCGCCGGTCTGCCAGATAATGTCGTTTTTGTCAAAAATGCTTCTCACATAGCCCACAAACTCAGCGGATGCGTCGCTGGTGCCGCCCTTGCCCCTGGAGCCGGTGAATTTTGTAAGGCAGGTGCCCTTTCCGATATAGGCGCAGTTTTTCTTTTCCAGAACGTCGGGGAAGGAAGGATCGAAGCCCGCGTTTACGTCGGCGGAAAGGCATTTTGAAGCGGAAAGTACATGTCTTCCTTTCTTGCCCACGGCTTCCGCAAGGTCGAAGATAAAGTATTCGAGATAAGAGGATTGGAGACCGGTATTACCGTCGCTGCCGGTTTCCTCCTTATCGGTAAGCACGGTCACCACCGTCTTTGAGGGAATTTCCTTCTGATCCAATGTGGCCATAAGCGCCGTATAGCCGCAGACTCTGTCGTCCTGACCGTAAGCGCCCACAAGGCTTCTGTCGAAGCCCACGTCTCTGGCTTTCACGGCGGGCACTGCCTCCAATTCCGCAGAAAGAAAGTCCTCTTCTACGATACCGTATTTTTCAAAAAGAATGTTCATTATATTGAGCTTGACAAGGTCGCTTTCCTTATCGTCCTTGAAGGGTCTTGAACCTATAAGGATATTAAGCTCCTCGCCCGTTATGATTTTGGGAGCGGTGCGCTTCATCTGTTCCTCGGCAAGATGAGGGAGAAGATCGGTAACGACGAATACCGGATCGTTATCGTCCTCGCCTATCTTCACCTCGACTGTCTCGCCGTTTTTTCTGATGATAACGCCGTGAAGAGACAAAGGAACGGTAGGCCACTGGTATTTTTTTATACCGCCGTAATAGTGGGTTTTGAAAAAGGCCATTTCCGCGTCCTCGTAAAGAGGATTCTGTTTGAGGTCAAGTCTGGGGGAATCGATATGAGCCGCAAGAATATTTACGCCCTTTTCGATGTCTTCTTTTCCGATTACGGAAAGAATAAGAGCCTTACCGCGGTTATTCAGATAAACCTTATCTCCCGCAGCATACTTTTTTCCGCGGTCAAATTCTGAAAAACCCGCTTTTTCGGCAAGGGCTATCGCCGCTTTTACGGCTTCCCTTTCGGTTTTTCCGCTGTCGAGAAAGTCCTTGTAGCCCTCGCAGAACTTATCCGCCGCTTCAAGCTCGGAATCCGACATAATCAGACCCGAATTTTTCTTTTTCATAAACAGCTTTTCCTGAAGCTCTTTTGCTTTGCTTGTTTCCTTTTCGTTAGGCATTTTTGTTGTCCTCCATGTATATTTTTTGATATTTTTTAAGCGCATCTTTTATTTTGTTAAGATAGTGCTTTGTATCCGAAGCCGGTACGGTATCCAGGGTTTTTCCGTCCTTACTGTAGCTTGAATTTCCGAGCCAGGAATCCACGCTTCCCACTCCCGCGTGATAAGCGCATATCGCCTCGTCCATCGAGCCGAAGTAATTCAGCAGATAGCCGATAAGATAGGAGCCGTAACGTATATTCTGTTCGGGATCGAACATTGTTCCGTATTGAGTTTCGTCACTGTCGCTTAATCTGTAGCGCACCCACTGAAAGGTCTCGTCCATAATCTGCATAAGGCCTCTCGCGCCTACGTTTGAGACGGCGTCGCTGTTAAAATTGCTCTCCGTCTTTATTATGGCATATATTAAAAACTTATCAACGCCGTTTTCCTTGGAATATTTTTCAACATATTCTTCGTATTTCATGGGGTAATTGTATAAAAGATATTTTTCCCTCGCCGCCTTGTAGGCTGCGTTGCCGAAAAGCAGCACCGTTATCAGGATAAGCGACGTAACGGCAAAAAAATACCTTCTGTTTTTTCTTTTTTTCCCGTGGGATGGTTTATATTCCGCTCTCATTTACCTTCCTTTATCCGACACATTGCTTTCTTTATTTCCCGCGTAAATTCCTCCTCGGAGCCGTTGTTCATAATCAGTATATCGGATTTCTCCCCGAAAAAATCCGCGCCGTGCTGGGAACCGAGACGATCTTCGGCTTCTTCTTCGGTTATGCCGTCGCGGGCGGTTATTCGGCTTATAAGTATGTCCTTGTCCGCCGCCACGCTGACTATTGTTTCGCATATATCCTCCAGCCCGCTTTCAAAAAGGGTTGGAGCGTCTAGCACGGTATATTCCGAATCCGAAAAAACAATTCCTTTTATAACACTATATGAAACATAGGGATACATAATTCCGTTGAGTTTTATTCTCTTATTGAGATCCGAAAAAATTATTTTTCCCATAAGCCTTCGGTTTAATTCGCCTTCGGAGGTAAGAATTCCTTTTCCGAATTCCGAGGCGATTTCTTTAAGACAGGGCTTTCCTTTTTTCACTATCTCGCGGCAGACGCCGTCGCAGTCTATTATACGGAATCCCGCTTCACGAAACAATTTACAGGCAGTGGATTTTCCCGCTCCGGACATTCCCGTAAGGCCGATGACCTTTGTTTTTTTTCTGTCAGACATATTATAATTTTATTACTTTGAAGGCGGCGGCTCTTATCAGCCTGTTGTATACCGCGAGACCTATTCCTTTTTTTTCGGGAGCTTTAACGTATATTTTTTCCGCTCCCAACTCGTCCGCTTTCCTTAAAGCGGAAAAAAGCTCCGCCGCTTCCCTTTCGTCCGTGCTTCCGTAGGGGAGAGTTTTTGCGAGTATTTCTCCCGCCGCGTGGGTTAATACAACGGTGTTTTCATCATAATTTTGGTTCACAAACTCGATAAAGCGGCCGTTATTCCCGCACTCTACCATATAAACCGCAGCCTTGGGCGAATAATGCTTGTATTTCATTCCGGGAGAAACGGCTTTTTCATCTTCCTTAAGTCCCTCCGTAACGGCTTTGTCGATTTCCACTTCACAGAATTCGCTTAGCATTTCCGGAGTGACTCCGCCGGGGCGCAAAATTTTTACGCCTTTTTCGGTAAAAGTGATCACGGTGCTTTCCAGACCGCAGGAGCAGCTCCCCCCGTCAAGAATCAGGGGAATTTTCCCCTTCAGGTCATTGTATACATGCCTTGCTCGGGTGGGACTGGGCAAACCCGACAAATTTGCCGAAGGGGCGGCCAAAGGAAAACCGCACAGCTCTATAAGCTTTAAGGTATATTTGTTGTCGGGCATTCGAAAGGCTGCCGTGGTTAGACCTCCGCTGGTTTCGTCGGGCACAATGCCGTTTTTTGGCATTATCATGGTAAGGGAACCCGGCCAGAAGCGTTCTGCCAACTTAAGAGCCTGTTGAGGAACGCTTTTCGCGTATCGGTAAAGCCAATTTGTATCCGGAATATGAAGTATCAGAGGATTGTCGGCGGGGCGGTTTTTGGCCGCGAATATTTTTTTTACCGATCGGACGGAAAGCCCGTTGCCCGCCAGTCCGTAAACTGTTTCGGTAGGTATCGCCGCTATTTCTTCGTTTTTAAGAAGTTCTGCGGCAAGCCCGATACTGTAGTCGTTTATCGGAAGAATCTTAGTTTCCATTTGTTTTTGTTCTCACGTCGTTTTTTTATTTTGTATTTTCCGAACCGGCAAGCTTCGCCGCTCTGTCGGCTATGGCAAGCGCTTCAAACACCTCGTCGCAGTCGCCGTTCATAAAAGCGTCAAGCTTATAAATCGTAAGCCCTATTCTGTGATCGGTGACGCGGCTCTGGGGATAATTATAGGTGCGTATTCTTTCCGAGCGATCGCCGGTTCCCACCTGTATACGGCGTTCGGCGGCTATTTTGTCCGTCTGTTCGTTCAGCTTGGCTTCGTACAGCTTGGAATAAAGCATTTTCATGGCTTTTTCCTTGTTTTTTATCTGGCTGCGCTCCTCCTGGCACTCTACAATGGTTCCCGAAGGGTGGTGTATTATGCGTATCGCGGATTCGGTCTTGTTTATATGCTGTCCGCCCGCGCCGCTGGAACGGAAGGTTTGTATTTCAATATCGGCGGGGTTTATTTCCACGTCCACCTCCTCCATTTCCGGAAGAACCGCAACGGTAATTGTGGAAGTGTGAATGCGTCCCTGAGCTTCCGTTTCGGGAACGCGCTGAACACGGTGGACTCCGCTTTCGTATTTCATTTTCGCGTAAGCCCCTTCGCCTTCCACGGAAAAGCTTATTTCCTTGTATCCGCCCAATTCGGTGGGGTTGGCGCCGATTACCTCGGTTTTCCAGTTCCTTGACTGGGCGTAGAGAGAGTACATTCTGTACAGCGAGTTGGCGAACAGTGCGGCTTCGTCGCCTCCCGCGCCCCCTCTGATTTCCACTATAACGTTTCGGTCGTCGTCTGGATCCTTGGGCAAGAGCAGGATTTTTAACTCCTCCTCGAATTTTTCGGTGTCCTCGCGGGCGGCGTTAAGCTGCTGCTGCGCCATTTCTTTAAATTCCTTATCAAGGCCGCTTTCGCTTAATATTCCCTCCGCCTCCTCAAATTCCGCCTTTGCCTTTTTATAGAGACGGAATTTGTCTACTATGGGAGTAAGCTGCTTATGCTCTTTCATAAGAGCCTTATATCGGCTCTGGTCGTTTATGACTTCGGGATCGCTTAGGCTCCCGTTTATTTCTTCTAATCGCTTTTCGGCGCTGTTCAATTTATCAAGCATTGTTTAATTTTCCTTTGCAATGATTTTTTTGATTTTTTTCTCACACTTGCTTCTGGGCACCATAAAATCGTGGCCGCATTTCTCGCATTTCAGCCTGAAATCCGCGCCCACGCGCATTACAATCATACGGTTTCCGCCGCAGGGGTGAGGTTTTTTCATTTCAAGAATATCGCCGATGTTTACATTCATATTATCCTCGCTGTTTCATAAAATTTGAATATAAAGAATTGTTAATTTATTGGTTATATTGTTTTTTGGGAACAAGCTTTGAGGGTTTGGCGGCAAATAACAAATACACGCCGCAAAACAACTTGGCTGTGGCGTCGGCAATACATATAACCGCCATAGGAATATCCGCGAATATATAACCCGTCACCGTTATAGCTATGCAAACCGTTCCCAGCACCACCATACTCCAGCCGTGTATAAAGAACCATATGAAAAAATGTATTGCCGTCGCCAATAATACGCCCAGCCAGATCTGTCTCCAGTGCCACCCGGGGATAAAGGAACCCGCGATGCAGAACATAAGGAGAAACAGCACCGCTATCGAAAAATAAATCAGCTTTATTTGTGTTTTTGAAATGCTTCCCTGTGAAAGCTTTTCCCTTACCTTTTTGTTAACGTTTACGCAAAAAAAGCTGACGTAATATCCTATTAGGAATACAAACGGATTTACAAGAAAGTCGCCGCCGAAAATAACCGCCGCTGTAAGCACTATTCCCACAAGTATGAGCCACAGCCCGCATTGCTTTTTATGATTGAATTCAAGCGCTTCTTTCATTTTTTCCTCCAGATCTGAATTTATCGATACGAAGCTTTTATTAAAAGAAAAACATTGTTATAATTTATTATAATTATTCAAACAATGAACCGTTCTCCGCAATCGCTTTAGAAGTGTATACGGGGAACTTCCCCGTAAGCTCCGCCGTTTGTCCGTTTAACATTCCCGTATGAAATGAAAGATGCCTGAATTGCCTTAATATAAGTTCCATTCTTGTATAAGGGCAGTTTTCGGGTTTTTAATAAAGCATATCGTCGGTGAGCGTATTCATATACTCACAGGTCTTTTTTCTGATTCTCATCAGATAGTCCAGCAACTGATCATCGGAAAGAACAACCGAGCATTTATTATCGGGGTTATCCATTCCGTTTTGATGAAAATCCGGCTCATCGTATTTAAACGGATTAAAGAACCATTTATCCGCCGAATGCAAAACGTGATAAGCGTATCTCCATGCCGGCGCTCCGCAGCAATCGGCATTTCTGTCATAGGTTTTTATTGAGGTTTCCATATTGATAAAATTCGGGATAACCAAATTTTTTATAATTTGACACAGCTCATTCATAAAAAACTCCTAAATCACACCTTTTATCAGAAAATACTATACCGCTAAAGCTGATTTGAAATAAAATGCACAATTCCATTATTATCGTTTATAATATAGGGGATCAGTTCCATCGGATATACTTTTAATCCGTTTTTTAATTTTTTCAACGGAACCCAGCAAAAATCCAAATCAATCCTTTCATTATCGAAATCATCATATCCGTGAAAGGATCCGTCAGACGGTATGTCATCATCATTCAGCAGATGAATTTTATAATACATACAAATAGAGTGCCACGGTTTACTACATAAAGAAAAAAATATTTCTCCTACGGCAAACAAGCGGTCAACTTCTATCTGTGTATGCAGCTCTTCTTCATATTCCCTTTTTAAAGTTTGAGCTGTGGTTTCAAAACTTGATACATGACCCCCAATTATGGAAAAGTTGTCGTTCTTGGGTTTTTGAAGCAATATTTTACCGTTTTTTATCAGCACTCCGCCGACCCTGTATGAAAAAACAAACTCTTCAGTTTTAAAAAGAATATCTTTGCCCATAAACTATGCCTCCTGTCCATAATAGTCCCTGTTAAAGTATTATACCACGTTTTTCCAAAAAAAGCAACAAAAGGAATAATAAAGACTTGCTTTTCATAAAATTAACAAAAAGCAAAAAGTGTGTGGCTCTTCCCATTTGCCCTCACAAAGGAAGGAATGATCATAAAAATGTCAGAATTTTATCCGGAGGGAGAACTTATAAATACCGAGGAAAACCGCCGTATGACCGCCGACGAGCAAAGGCTTCGGGAGTGTATCTTAAGCGGAAAAATACTTGAAGCGCCCTGTGTGGTGTGCGACAGCAGACATAATCTTATAGTGGATCTGGGCTTCATAAAGGGGATAATCCCGCGCATAGAGGGAGCGATAGGCATTGACGATGGTACTACGAAGGATATTGCTCTTATATCAAGAGTAAATAAAGCGGTATGTTTTAAGATAACGGCCGTGGTCAACAACGAATACGGAGGAAAAACCGCTATTTTAAGCCGTAAAATGGCACAGCGGGAATGTGTGAAAAATTATATCTCAAAATTGACTCCGGGAGATATAATAAACGCAAAGGTCACGCATCTGGAGCAGTTCGGGTGCTTTGTGGACATAGGCTGCGGCATTCCCTCCCTTATACCGATAGACGCCATTTCGGTTTCAAGGATAAATCACCCCTCAAACCGTATGTCGGTGGGACAAAACATAAAAGCGATCGTAAAAAGCATAGATAACAGCAAGGTAACACTTTCCCACAAAGAGCTGCTCGGAACTTGGGCGGAAAACGCCGCGCTGTTTAAAACCGGCGAAACGGTGACCGGATATATCCGAAGCATAGAAAATTACGGCATATTCGTGGAGCTTACCCCGAATCTGGCGGGGTTGGCGGAAATTAAGGACGGGGTACATATAAACCAGCACGCAAGCGTTTTTATAAAAGCGATAATACCGGAAAAAATGAAGGTTAAACTTATCATCGTGGACACCTTCGACAGCGGTTGTTCCCTAGTCAGGGACGGTAAGGACGGCGCGGGCTTCAAGTATTTTATCGAGAGCGGCCGTCTGGAAAGCTGGGTTTATTCCACGCCCGAATCGGATAAGATAATCAAGACGGTTTTTTAGCCGCCGCTTTGATTTTTTCCCTGTACTCCTTTGCCGCCTGTTCCAATTTATTTTCTCCAAATTTATAATAAACTCTGTCTTTCAGCTCGTCGGGAAGATACTGCTGTTCCACGTAATGATTAGGGAATTCGTGGGGGTAAAGGTAATTTTGTCCCTTTACGGCGGCGCCTTCTCCGTCGTAGTGCTTATTCTGAAGCTGTCGGGGGAAATCGCCGGTTATTCCCCGCTCGATATCTGCGGCGGCCGACTGTATGGCAACGTTGGCGCTGTTGGATTTGGGACTGGTGGCAAGCAGGACAACCGCCTGAGCCAAAGGAATACGGGCTTCGGGAAGACCGAGCTGTAGCGCCGCATCAACGCAGGCTTTTGCCACAACTATCCCATTAGGGTACGCAAGGCCAATATCCTCCGAGGCGGTAACAAGAAGCCTTCGGCAGACAGAGGGCAAATCCCCCGCTTCAAGCAGTCTCGCCATATAATGAAGCGCCGCGTTTTCGTCGGAGCCTCTGATAGACTTCTGAAAGGCGGACAACAGGTCGTAATGCTGATCCCCGTCCCGATCGTAGCGCATATTGCTTCTCTGGGCAAGCTCGGAAGCGAGAGCCTTGGTAATCTTTCCGTCGTTGGCGGAAAGCACGCAAAGCTCAACGGTGTTAAGGGATTTCCGAACGTCTCCGCCGCAGCCCTTGGCAATTTGCTCAAAAACTCCTTCTTCAATATCCATTTCTTCCCCCGCTTCTTCAAAGGCAAGCCTGAAGCCCCGTTCAACGGCGGGCTGTATCTCTTTGGGAGTAAGAGGCTTAAACTCAAAAACGGTGGAGCGGGATAAAATGGCGTTGTAGACGTAAAAAAACGGATTTTCCGTTGTTGAGGCGATAAGAGTAATATCTCCCGTTTCAATATATTCCAAAAGACTCTGCTGCTGCTTTTTGTTAAGGTACTGTATCTCATCAAGATAAAGCAGAATACCGTTCAGAGAGGAAAAGGTGTTTCGGGAGGCTATTATTTCCTTTATATCGGAGGTTGAAGCAGAGGTTCCGTTAAGCTTGTACAGATCCATATTGCTTTTTTTGGCTATTATATTTGCAACGGTGGTCTTTCCCACTCCAGAAGGGCCGTAAAAAATCATATTGGGAATGTGACCGCTCTCGATAATGTTTTTCAGCGGTCTTCCGTTCCCCAACAAGTGGGACTGACCGTAAACCTCGCTCAGCTCACCCGGACGTATCTTGTCAGCTAATGGCATTGACTTTTCCTTTCTTGTCACTCAATGACCCCACCGCTTATGGCAGTGGGGTCATATATGTCCCTTTTCCCTTTTATGTTGATAAACATTTATAAAATTTTCCTATCACCAAAATGACGGAATGGGCAGTGAGCCACCCCGGATCACTGCCCGAAAAACTGAAAACTGCTATTCGGCATATATTTCTAAGAACGACGTAATTTTCCCATGTGTGTATTCCCCCTCAATCAAACCAAACTCCGGATCATAATATTTTTTATCATAAAGCAACGTCCAATGTGTATATCCCGTATTTGTATGGACTGTCAAAATCGAATACTTGTAGGGAACAGGAAGTTTCTTGGAAATACGTTTATTTCTTTCAGCGTGTCTGACACCATAAAAATCAAGTATTTCTATCAGTTGACCGATACTCGTAGCTCCATCAGTTTTCATATCTTTGATCACTTCTTCAATACTTTTCCCGGTAATCATGGCAATACACGCCTGTCCGCATGTTGAAAAAGTAGGCTGCATAACCAATTCCATGTATCACACCACCCAATCTCATTTTCTGCTTTATCAATTTCTTCGACAAATCCCGATTTGCCGGATTAATTATATCACGAACAATTTTCCATTTCAAAAAATCATTGATTAAATCGCTGGCGGTCAGAATCGTCAATCTGAAAGAGAAGAGGTCATCATATTTTATAACCTATAACTTAAAAATTAACTTATAAATTATCCGCGCTTTTAACATTGTATTTTCTCAGCAGCGATTTTATTTTTGTATGAGGGTCGATGACCTTACTGGTGGATATATCGTGATTAATGGCGGCAATAAGGTAGGCTATGTACTTGGACACGTCCACCTCCTTAAACCATTCACGGGAAAGCAGGTCGGGAGTTCTGTATGTGAGGTTTGTGCCGAATACGTAGTCTATCATTCCTTCCTTATAAGCCTTGTCAAACTTATCAAGACCCGCCGTGAAGATAGGATATGTAGCGTAGGCAATAATTCTTTTTGCCTTGCGCTTTTTCAGCTCGTAAGCGATATCAAGCATCGAGTCGCCGGAGGAGATTATATCGTCGGAAATAAACACCGTCATATCCTCAACCGAATTACCCAGATACTCATGGGCAACTATCGGGTTGCGTCCGTTTACGATAGTTGAATAATCCCGCCTTTTGTAGAACATACCCATCTGTACTCCCAAAACGGAGGCGTAGTACATATTGCGGTTAAGGGCACCTTCGTCGGGGCTTACCACCATAAAGTGCTCGGGAGAAACGTCAAGCTCCTTAACCTCCTGAAACATCGCTTTAAGCACCTGATAGGAGGGCATAACGTTGTCAAATCCCATAAGCGGCACCGCGTTGCATACTCTCGCATCGTGAGCGTCAAAGGTGATCAGATTGGATACTCCCATTGCCTGAAGCTCCTGAAGCATTACTGCACAGTCCAAAGACTCGCGGTAGTTTCTTCTGTGTTGCCTGCCGCCGTAAAGTATGGGCATTACCACGCTTATTCTGTGGGCTTTTCCGCCCATTGCCTGAATAACGCGCTTTAAATCCTGAAAATGATCGTCGGGGGACATAAAATTTTCCCTTCCGAACATTTTATAGGTACAGCTGTAATTGCCCACATCGACAATAATAAAGATATCGTCGCCGCGAATAGAGGTTTTTATAAGCCCCTTTCCGTCGCCGGAGGAAAATCTCGGGCATTCGGTATCCACAAGGTAGGAGGGCTGTGCGTAAGGAGTATTTTCAGACCACTGAACAAGATAATTGTTGATCTTGTTACCCAAATCCTTGGCGCCGTCGGTAGCGATAATGCCTAAGGGAGCCACCTGCTGCTTTGATTTAAGCACTATTTCACTTGCTTTCTCAGTCATTTTTACGTCCTTTCGTAAACGGTGGAGATTTAGAACTTAATTCTCATATGATTTACGGCCTTGCAGCAAATTTATTCATAAAGGGGATATTTGGCGCAGATACCGTTAACTATGTCTCTTGCATTCTCCATATTTGCTTCAAAATCGGAGGCGGCAAGGTAAATGCTTTCGCCGATCTTAAGCATATCCTCTTTTTTAAGTCCGCGCGTGGTAACGGCCGCGGTTCCTATTCTTACGCCGCTGGTAACAAAGGGCTTTTCGGGATCGTTGGGAATGGCGTTTTTATTTACGGTTATATATACGTCGTCAAGACGCTTTTCAAGTTCTTTTCCGGTAATGCTGAAGGGACGCAGGTCGACAAGCATAAGGTGATTGTCGGTGCCTCCGGAAACCAAACGAAAACCTCTCTTGACAAGCTCTCCCGCCAATGCCTGAGCGTTGACTATAATTTGTTTTCCGTATTCCTTGAAGGAGGGGTCGAGAGCTTCTTTGAGACAAACCGCTTTTGCGGCTATAACGTGCATCAAAGGGCCGCCCTGTGTTCCGGGGAATATGGCTTTATTGATTTTCTTGGCAATTTCCTCGTCGTTGCAGAGTATCATACCGCCCCTTGGGCCTCTGAGGGTTTTGTGGGTGGTGGTGGTAACAACGTCGGCGTAGGGGACGGGGGACATATGGACGCCTGCGGCAACAAGTCCCGCGATATGCGCCATATCCACCATAAAGTAAGCGCCCACGCTCTTGGCGATTTGGGAAATCTTTTCAAAATCTATTTTACGGGGATACGCGCTTGCGCCGGCCACTATCAGCTTAGGCTTATTCTCTTTGGCAAGGCGCTCGATTTCGTCATAATCTATGGTTTCGGTTTCGTCGCTAAGTCCGTAGGGGATAAAGTTGAAGTACTTCCCCGAAAGGTTTACGGGGGAACCGTGGGTAAGGTGTCCGCCGTGGGCAAGGCTCATTCCCAGAACCGTATCGCCGGGCTCGAGAAGCGCGAAATAAACTGCGGTATTCGCCTGTGCTCCAGAATGGGGCTGAACATTGGCGAAATTACAGCCGAAAAGCTTTTTCGCGCGGTCTATGGCAATGTTTTCCACCACGTCGACGCACTGGCAGCCGCCATAATAGCGCTTCGCGGGATAGCCCTCGGCGTACTTGTTGGTGAGAACGCTTCCCATTGCCGCCATAACGGCGGGAGAAACGATGTTTTCGCTGGCGATAAGCTCAAGATTGCGTCTCTGGCGCTTAAGCTCGTCGTTCATTGCCTCCGATACTTCGGGATCAAAGTCCTTCAAAAAACCTATGGTATTGACTAAATCGTTGTACATTCGCATTTCCTCGTTTCGTTTGCATTTTTCAGCGGCTTTTTGCCGCAGGACGAAAGTTACAATATAATTATACTATTTTTTGACATAAATTTCAATAGTTTTTGAAAAATATTTAGGGAACCGCTGATTAAATCGGTGTGTGCATATTGCGCGGCAGATTTTTCGTCAGATTGTACAAATTCGACGCAGGCGGGCTAGCGCCCGTCAAGGAGAAGTTGTGCAATCTGACGGAAAA
>CATLBH010000028.1 GCA_949878745.1 uncultured Ruminiclostridium sp.
ATTGGAGCGTCCCTACTCTGCGTCAGCCCTCCTTGAAATATGCGCATATTCCTGCGTCGGGACTTCCTTGATTAGGAACGCTCCACCCGCCGCCTTTGTCTGATTTATATTGAGAATTAGTATAAAACAACCAACCCAAGAGCAAAAGGAAACATACGATAATAGCAATCATCGGAACAGCATTTTATGAGAGTGAAAGCTATATTGACAAAAAACCCCCCGGAGGGGGGGTAAGGAAGGGATTCTTAAGGTGAAACCTAAGGGGGGGAGAGTGGGGGACAGGCTACGCCGAACCCGTATATTTCCGATAAAAACAAACGACATTATAAGTAAAACCAACACCGCGTAGCCTGTTCACCTTCTCCCCCCCTTTGGTGTCACCTTAAGCCCCCCGCAGGAGCGGTCCTGCACGGCTCGTGCAAAAATAAAGCATTGTAAAAAGGAATCAACTTTCGATAAAAACCATTACCTCCTCGCGGCAAGCAAAACTCACATCGCCCCCCGCGGGAGCACCCACAACACGCCAGTGCAACAAGAAAGCACTATAAAAAGGAAATCGACTTTCGATAAAAACCTTTACACCCTAACGGGAAAAAAGCGGTTACAGCCTAACATCATAAGTCATAAGAATATCCTCCGCCGCCTTCCGCCGCGTTATCCCAAGCTCCATAGCCTGCCTCTGCAAATACCTGTGCGCCTGCTCCTCGGTAAGCTTAAGATACTGTATAAGACATGACTTTGCGCGGTTTATAACCTTCATATCCTCTATTTCCCGCTCCAGCCTGTTTTTTTCTTCCGTAAGGCGCTTTACGTTTTCCCCCGCGATACCGGCGAATCTCACCGCCTGTAAAAGCGCCGCGCGGTTGGTGGGTCTTCCGATAACGAACGCGCCGGTGAATTTCAGCTTGTTTTGTATTTCCTCCGCCAGTTCTCCTTTGGTGATGACGATAAGAGCCGCCCCGCTTTTTCCGTGAAGCTCCGCCGCCAGGTCAAGACCGAATTCGTCCTCCAAGGGGGTGGATATTATAATGATGTCGAAGCTTTCCGCGTTTGCGCATCTGGCGCGTATGCCGTCGGTGACGCAGACGGTTCGGAATTCGCTTTCGGATACGCTTGTGTTAGAAAATGCCCTCGAAAATGCGTCCGAAAAAGCGCTTGCACCGGAGGAATCGGAGCCGACGGGGGGAGCGCCGTCCGTGAGCAGTTCGGAAATGCTTTCGCATATTTTTTGGGTTTTTCCCGCTATCAGTACCTTTCTCACGGTTCAAGACCTTTCCGTCATCGGGCGGCGTTTTCCGCCGCTTCGGCTTTCCATTCCGCGAGCATAAGATCCACCACTCTTCCGTAGCTTCTGGCTCCGTCGGTCTGGTTATTGGCTTTCAGATACGCGTCGTTCACCGTTGAGGAGACCTTGTAGGTGACTTTTTTCCGGAATGGCGCCCAATACTCGTTTCTGTAATTGTATTCCGCCAAAATAACGGGATCCAGCAAGGCCGTCACCGAAAAATATTCTTCGTCGGAGGCCGACGTTCTGTAAGCGTTCAAGGCGTAGGTGAGGGCGTCCAGATAACCGCTGTATCTGAAATAAGGGCTGTCGCTTTCCCGACAGGCGATAAAGGCTATGTAATTGGCTTCGTCCTCCCGCATAAATCCGCTTAAATGGCTTAATTCGTGACAGGCGGTGAAGCCCTGGGAGGAGACTGGCATACTTTGATTGTAGTTGGCTTCCACGGTAACGGGGAAAAAGATTCCCGCCAGATTGAAGCTTGACATAACCTCGGAGGCGAGAACCGCCTTGGGCTGAGGATAATAGCTTTGGAGAACGGGATATTTTTCCGCCGCCTTTTCCATGCTCTCACAGGCGAGACGGCCGAAATTTTGGGGCTTTATCGGCCTTCCGTTACCGTCAAGCTCCGCCTCGTTAACGGCGGAATTGGCTTTTTCCACTAAGGACAGGGTAAGCCCCTTAAGCTCCTCCGAGGTGTATTCGCCGAGGGTAAGTCCGCTGTAAACGGAAAAGGGGGTACGGCCGTAGCCTAAAAGACAGTTGCAGGTCACTAAGAAGAAGATGACCGAAGCGGTTGCCGCCGCCCAAGAAAATCCGCCAAGAAAGGCTCGGATTCGGCTTCCCTTTCGGCGTTTTATGTAAAGGGCAAGACATACGGCACCGACAATTGCCCCCAAAATAACCGAAATCACGAAAAACTCACCTGCGGAAAAGGGAAAAATCCCCCATATTCGCGCCCCTATCCCCGAAAAAACGGGGTAAACGTTAAAGCCGTACCAGTCGGCGAAATCGGCGCCGGTTCGCGACGCGGAAATGAGGACCACGGAAACGGCTGTCAGTGAAAAAGAAATTATCCAGCGAATCCTGCCGATTTTTATTTTTTTTGGACGTTCTTTTTTAAAGGCGGTTGTCATGGGTTTTTCCTCGCGGTTTTTTCGGTATTTCGGCTTTTGGGCAAATTAACGTTATTTAACGGCAAAACTATTTTCCTATTCCTATGCCGCATAAGCCGTAGGTTTTTCCGTTTTCGGAAGCGGCTATCTTAATTTCCACGGTGTGTTCCGAGCATTCTTCGCCGATATAGGCGCAGTCGGCTTCGGGGTTGCCCCAACCGCCGGGCTTTCCCGAGGGAAGGGTGTTCACAAGCTCGCCGTCGATATAAATCTCCGCATCCGCATAGGAATCGCTGTTATTGCAGTTAAATACAAGGAACAGCGTTTTGAATTCTTCGGTGAAGGTTATGGAAGCGCCTGTTTTGCTGCGGTACATCCAGCCGTTGTTAAAGGTGGCTATAAGCTTGTCGGCCTCCTTAAAGCCCTGTACGTCGGTGACGGTCATTTGATCCCTTTCCAAAAGCTCCATATCGGCGTACTTCACGGTATAAACGGGGGAGTCGGGAATAGGGGTGAGAGCGGGAGCAGAGTCAAGGGCGTCCGACTGCTCTTTAACCTGCTCAAAATAATTCATAAGCAAATCCTTCACCAACTCATGTCCCCATACATTGGGGTGAGATTCGTCGTCGGAATAGGCTTCCCAGGTCATAAGCCCCGCGTCGAACACGGGATTCAGCGCGTTCCCCACGCTTATCATGGGCAGGCCGTAGTGTTCGCCCACTGCCGCCATTTGAGGCTGACAGCTGTAGCGGTTTTTGAGCACCGTAAACAGGAGAACCACGGCGGGAGCGTTTTCTTTATCAAGGCACTTTTTCACAAGGCTTTCGTAGCAGTCCTTGTACTGCTGATCCCCGCCGTCGTTCACCGCGAACTCGATAAAGACGATGTCGGGCTGTTTTTCTCCGAACAGATCTCTTTCCGCTCTCACTACGCCCAAAACGGAGGGAGTGCCGCTGAGACCCGCGTTTACATAGTTAACGGTAGTATTCGGAAACATTTCACAAAGGGCGTTATGGGTGAGCTTGGCGTAGCAAAGGCTGTCCCCCGCGGAAATGCCTTCGGTTATTGAGCCGCCGATAAAGCCCACGGTGATTTCCTCCCCCGCTTCCGCTTTTTTCATAACGTTTATCATTCTCGAGGTGTCGCCCAATGTCATTAAGCTGTTGTTTACCATATATTCCCTCAGTTCCTCCATAGAAACGTCGGCGGAGGGGGCAGGGACGGTGGTGTATTCCGAAGATGTTTCGGGCGGGAGGGTATTTTCGGTTTCGATTTCGGTTTCGGCTTCCGTTATATCCCCGCCATTTTCGGGTTCGGTGCTGTTTTCGGTATCGGAGACGGCTTCGGTGTCGGATACGGTATCGGAACCGCGTTCGGTTTCTTCGCCGTCGGTATCCTTTGAGCAGCCTGCGGCCGTCAAAAGGGAAAACACCAGAATAAGAGCAATGATTTTTTTCATAATCGGATATCCTTTCTATAATTCTATAATTATTTGTCCATAATAAATTATACTAAATATACGGCGGATTGTCAATCGGCAAATGGGTTCGGGAATGTTTGATAATATTTAAAAATGTTGTTTAAGCTGCGCTTATACCAATCCCTTTTTAAACTGACGAAATACACACAGTTTAAAAAGGGATTGCACCCAAAGCACTAATCCAACAGTTTTAAAAGGGATTAGTATTAATCGGGCAGTTGACAAAACAAGCCCGCGATAATAAAATACATTACAAAAAAATTTTCGATTGAATATTTTTCCGTAAACGGTTAAAAATAAAAGTACAGGAATCGGCAAAGGGCGAAATACCTTTCCCGTTATGTTTTTAACGGGAAGGCGCTCTTTATCGGTTATCGGGTATAGGGGCAACACTGTTTTATCGTTTTATAATGAACAAAAGACGAAGGCTGTCCCGAATTCAGGAAAGGATATAAAAATGACCGTAAAAAGAGGCGAAATATATTACGCCGACCTGAGTCCGGTGGTAGGATCGGAGCAGGGCGGGGTGAGACCGGTGCTTATCGTTCAGAACAACATGGGAAACAGACACTCCCCCACCGTTATAGCGGCGGCGATCACCAGCCAGAAGGAAAAATCCAAGCTTCCCACACATATTACATTGGACGCGGAACGGTATGGGCTTGCAAAAGACTCTATCGTGTTGTTGGAGCAGGTTCGTACATTAGATAAGAAAAGGCTTAAGGAAAGAATGGGCGAGTTGGACAACGACGCCATGCACAGGGTGGATAACGCGCTGTCGGTGAGCTTCGGGCTGGAGTGATCTTCGTTGCGGATAAGATCGACCGACGCTTTGGGGCGAAAACAAACTTTCAAATTTGGGTTATTAAGGTTTTGTTTTCGGCTCCGAGGCGTCGGTTTTCGCATAATTTTGTGAATTTTTATATCGTGAAAAATTTACGGATAATTCGGGAACGGCGCTCAGGGGGCGGTTTCAATCCGGCCGTTGTCGCTTCTTTTTCTGATTTTATCGATTTTTTCCACTTCTTCCACGGAGGTTTTTGTCAGCTTGGCAATTTTTTCGGAGGAAAAGGTGGTTTCGTTAAGTAAGTTGCGAATCAATTCTTGTTTTACTCTTGCTTCACCTATTGCTTTTCCTCTTGCTTCTCCTCTTCTTTCTCTTTTCGCGCCGTATTCTTCCATAAGTTCGCTCATTTTGGTTTCCTCCATTTCCTCTTTATAGCGGCAGGTATGTCGGTTAAGGGTGTTGTAGTTCATGTTTTCGGGTTCGATACAGTGAAAATCGTGCATAAGTTTTCCTAAGGGGGTATCGTCCCGGATAAGAGAATTCACCAGAATAATGTGAAGCTCGTCTTCAAAAGTCTTTCCCGTTTCCCTTACCGTACGGTCGATATGGTAGATCGGGAGGTTATCGGGGTAAATGTCGCTCCCCATTATGTAAATAATGTAGGTCTCCGGAAGATTCCGGGGTTCGTCGCCTTTATCGAGATAATGGGAATCCAGCAGCGCGGAGTAAAGGCGTATGCGTTTTATTTCCTTTTCGGAAGCGGCGTTTTGTACTTCTATGTCGTACACCTTTCCGTTTTTGTCCCGCGCCATTACGTCAAGTCTTGCCGCGCGGTTTCCCAGGTTGGCGAGAGTATATTGGGTGGTACATTCCATAACCTCAAGGTCGTCCCGCTCGAGTATAATGCCGAGCACAAGCTCGATGCATTCCTTATCCTGAAGCACCATGGACATAAAGGCGTCGTCCATCAGGGTCATTCGCCTTATGTATGACATTATCTCCGCCCTTTTTTCCTCGAAGGTCATATCCTCCGCCGCTTCGGAAATTTCCGATTTTTCCGCAATTTCCTCGGTATAATAAGTTTGCATATGCTGTCTTCCCGCCTTTAACGCGTTTGTTTACAATATTATTATAACATTTATATGGCGGATTGTCAATATAAAGCGGAACCCGAAAGGCGGCTCGAAAGGTGATCTCGGCAAATATAAAGAATATAACAAAAAGGAAAAATTTTCTCAAACTCTTGCAACTTGACTCTTGTTGTGATATAATGTATAAGATAAAATAGCCTTATATGCCCAGATTATAGAAAAGTTTCCCGGTATCCGAAGGACGAAGGCATTGAAACAGGGCTGTTGACCCCAAAAAAGAAAGGAATGATACCATTTGAAGGAGCAGCTTGACAATATTCAGAAGCAGGCTCTCGCGGAAATACAAAACGCTTCCGACATAAAATCCGTAGACGATTTGAAAATACGGCTTTTGGGCAAAAAGGGCGAGCTTACCGCCATTCTCAAGCAGATGGGAAAGCTTTCCGCCGAGGAAAGGCCGGTTATCGGACAGCTTGCCAACGAGGTTAGGCAGGTTATCGAAACCGATATAGCCCGCCGAAGAGAGCAGCTTAAAAATCTGGACACCGAGCGGAGGCTCAAAAAAGAGGTTATCGACGTTACTCTCCCCGGAAAAAGAATGGAACAGGGGGGGAGGCACCCTCTCAACATAGTTCTTGACGAGCTTAAGGAAATTTTCAAGGGTATGGGCTATTCCATTGTGGACGGCCCCGAGGTAGAGGAAACCAAGTACGTTTTCGATATGCTCAATACCGACGAGGGACACCCCGCCCGCGATATGCAGGATACCTTTTATATAACCGACAAAATTCTGCTCCGCACCCAGACAAGCTCAGTGCAGATCAGAACAATGCTGAAAACCGCTCCCCCGATAGCCGTAATAAGCCCCGGAAAGGTGTACAGAAACGACTCGGTGGACGCTACCCACAGTCCGATTTTCCATCAATGCGAGGGACTTGTGGTGGATAAGGGCATCACCTTCGGCGATCTTAAGGGAACGATAGAGACTTTTGCCAAAAGGCTTTACGGAAGCGACGTAAAAATACGTTTCCGCCCTCACCATTTCCCTTATACCGAGCCTTCCGCCGAGGCGGATTTCAGCTGCTTCAAATGCGGCGGAAAGGGCTGTTCCTTATGTAAGGGCGAGGGCTGGATCGAGCTGCTGGGATGCGGCATAGTTCACCCTCAGGTGCTCTTAAACTGCGGCATTGATCCGGAGGTATACAGCGGCTTCGCGTTCGGAGTGGGTCTCGAGCGTCTGGCGATGATGAGATACGCCATTGACGATATGCGGCTTTTGTATGAAAACGACCTCAGATTTTTGAAGCAGTTCTGATTACTATAAAGGAGGATATTCCGTTGGATTTATCAATGAAATGGCTTAACGATTACGTTAAAGCCGATATGCCGATAAAGGAATTCGCGGACGGTATGACAATGAGCGGTTCAAAGGTAGAGACTTACAGAGATCTTTCGGAGCCGCTGAAAAATATCGTCGTGGGCAAGGTTATTAAGATAGAAAAGCACGCCGACAGCGAAAAGCTGTGGATATGCCAATTGGACGTGGGGAAGGACGCTCCCGTTCAGATAGTTACCGCCGCCCAGAATCTTTACGAGGGCGCGGTGGTGCCGGTGGTGCTGGACGGGGGAGTATGCATAGACCGTCACAACAACACCGTAATGAAAATAAAAAAGGGCAAGCTGAGAGGGGTTGAAAGCTTCGGAATGATGTGCAGCTTCGACGAGCTGGGCATGGAAAACAGCGACTTCCCTTACGCTTCCCCCGACGGCATACTTATTTTCAACGAGGATCCCGATTTCGACAAATTTGTTATCGGAGAGGACGTAACCAAGGCGGTGGGAATTGACGACACCGTTGTGGAATTCGAGATCACCAACAACCGCCCCGACTGTCTGTCGGTAATAGGGCTGGCCAGGGAGGCTCACGCCACCTTCCGTTTGCCCCTTGAGCTTAAAACCCCCGAATTCAAGGGAGTTGACGGAGACATCAACAAGGAGCTTTCAGTAACCGTGGAAAACGGGAAGCTTTGCTCCCGCTATATGGCGGCGAAGGTCAAGGACATAAAAATAGCCCCCTCTCCCCGCTGGCTGGCGGAAAGGCTCAGGGCAAGCGGAGTTCGCTCCATCAACAATTTCGTGGATATCACCAACTTCGTAATGCTTGAATACGGCCACCCCATGCACGCCTTTGACGCAAGGTATGTGGAAGGAAATAAAATAGTGGTAAGAAACGCCAAGGAAGGCGAGTCTCTCAAGCTTCTGGACGATAAGACTCCCGAGCTTAAGCTGTCCGAGGATATGCTGGTTATCTGCAATGAGAAGGAGCCTATGGCTTTGGCGGGCGTTATGGGCGGATTAAACAGCGGTATAAGCGAGGACACGAACGAGGTTATTTTCGAGTCCGCCTGTTTCGACGGAGTGAACGTGCGCCGCACCGCGAAAAAAGCGGGAGTGAGGACGGAATCCAGTTCCAGGTTTGAAAAGGGTCTTGATCCCGAAAACGCCAAAAACGCGCTTTACAGGGCGCTGGAGCTGGTGGAGCTTTTGGGCTGCGGCAAAGTGGTGAGAAACGTTATCGACGTTTACCCCGCTGTCAAAGAGCCTAAGCGCCTTAAGCTTGACCCGGAATGGATAAATAATTTTTTGGGGGCAAATATACCCGAGTCGGAGCAGATAGAGAGCCTTAAGCGCCTTGACTTTGTTTACGACGAAACCGATAAAACCGTTACCCCTCCTGCGGTGAGGATAGATATCGAGCGTCCCTGCGACCTCGCTGAGGAGGTAGCCCGCATTTACGGCTATAACAGAATAGAGAGCACCGTTCCAAAGCTGGCTTCACACAATATTCTGACCCCGAGGGAAATTCTTACGTCAAAGCTTATAAATATAATGACGGCTCAGGGCTGCCGCGAGACTATGACCTTCAGCTTTATTTCACCGAAGGGCTATGAAAAATGCAGGATAGACGAGTCGGAGCGGAAAAGCGTTGAGATAATGAACCCTCTTGGGGAGGATACAAGCGTTATGCGCACAAGTCTTATCCCCTCAATGATGGAGGTGGTGAGCCGCAATATAAATAACCGCACCTTAAGCGGCCGCTTTTTCGAGATAGGAAGAGAATATCACCCCATAGGGGATAAAAACGAGCTCCCTGCCGAAAAGGAGGTCTTGATCTGCACCGTTTACGGAGACGGGGAGGATTTCTTCACCGTCAAGGGCATTGCCGAGGAGGTTCTGGACAAGTGCGGAGTTAAGCCTGTATTTACCGCGCTTCGTTCCAACCGAAGCTTCCACACGGGGCGCTGCGCCGAGATAACGGCCGAGGGAGGAAAGGTGATAGGCGTATGCGGCGAGATTCACCCCCTTGCGACGGAAAATTACGGAATCGACAAAACGAGGGTTTATATGCTTGTTATCAGGCTTGAAGAGCTTCTGGAATGCTCCGATCCCGACGTGAAATACACCGCGCTTCCCCGCTTCCCCGCTTCGGTAAGAGATTTGAGCTTGGTTTGCGACGCCGACGTATCCAACGGGGAGATTAGCGGAATTATCTCCAAGAACGCCAAGCACCTGGAGAACGTAAGGCTTTTCGATATTTATACCGGCGAGCAGATACCGGAGGGCAAAAAGAGCCTGTCCTATAAGCTGACCTTCCGAAAGGCCGACGGTACCCTCACCGACGAGGAATGCGACAAGGCGGTGGGAAAAATAATCAACGCTCTTTCGGAGAAGAATATTACCCTGAGAACATAACTCTTTCGCGGGCTTATCAATATACCGAAATAGGCGGTGTATGCCGCTTTTTTGAGCATTTTTCGGATATGCTCACAAAAACGTCAATTTCATAGGGTAAAATATTTAATATTTTATTTTATAAAGAGCAAAAGGAAGGAATGATCATAAAAATGTCTTTTAAAAAGAGAATAACGGCTTCGGTAACCGCCGTCGCTTTGGCCGCCGTGTCGGCTGCCACCCTGTCGGGCTGCTCCCAAAGCGTATCCAGGGCTATGACCGTCAACGGCGAGGATATTCCCGCGGGAATTTACATTCTTTACAGCGGTCACGCTTACGCCGACGCCACAAAGAAGCTCAGCGAGGAACAGCCCGATCTGGACACAAGCGCCGAGGGCTTCGACTATTACAGCCAGACGGTGGACGGGATCCCCTTTGCCGATTATGTTAAGAGGGAAACGGAAAATTACTGTAAGCGCCATACGGCGGTGAACGATATTTTCGACAGTCTCGGGATAGAGTTTGACGAGGAAACGGAGGATACTGTAAACGACGTTTTTCAGGCGCAGTGGGATTTTGACGTATCCTCATACTCCAATTCGAGCTCTTTCTCCTACCTTAAAGGGGCTAAGACCTTGGGCGGTTATTTCGAGTCCATAGGCGTTTCGAAATCCTCCTTCAAGGATTATACGATAAACACCTACCGCGGTACGGAGATTTTCGAGCATTATTACAGCGAGGGCGGCACCGAAGAGGTACCCAAGGAGGATATCAGAAAGTGGATAGACGAAAACTATTCCCTTGCCCGTTATTTCAGCGTGTCTCTTAAGGACAGCGAGGGGAATCTTATAGAGGACGAGGCGGAGCTGAAAAAGCTTGAAGACCTTGCCAACGAATATAAGGACAAGCTCAGCGACGGCGGCTCCTTCGCGGAGGTTTACGCGGCTCATCAGAAATACCTTAGCGAGCAGTCGGGCGAGGAGAACGCCTCCGAAGGCTCCGACGCCGACAGTGCCGCCGACGAGAAGGAGGATAAGGATTATAACAGCCTTATCGCAAAGACTTCAACCTCTCCCAGCGAGGAATTTGTCGAGTCGCTGTTTGAGCAGGAAAAGAACACCGTGACCGTGTTTAAGACCGACGCTTACTATTATGTGGTGCAGAAACTCGACGTTCTGGAGACCGAAGGCGCGGACGGAGAGGGAGAGACGGATTATGTGAAGAATTACACCCAGACCGCCCTTCAGGAGCTTAAGGGGGACGATATGGAGAATGTGTTCAAGGACAAATACGCGTCTTATTCCGTAGAGGTTAACGACTCCGCCCCAGATTACGCGAGGGATCAGGCTATGAACGCGCTCAGCGGACTTACTACCATTACGCAGATACAGTACCAGAACTATTATTCACAGATGTTTAACTATGGCGGTTAACACCGATATTCGGTCGAATCGGGTATAAATAACGACCGAATATCGGCGCTTTTAAAGCGGTCTTTAAACAAGTATGCTTTAAAGATCGGGAAAAAACAAGCGAATAAAATCGGGGAAGGTCGGAAGGATTTTCCCCCTTTTTGTTGTGCGGGTAATAACGATTTTTTCTTATGTTGTAAAAACCCGGCCGCTGAATGCAGAAAGGCGGATATATGATAATTTTACAGGGAAAGGATATAGCCGTAAGCTTTGGCGAGAGAGTTTTGTTCTCTAACGTCAATTTTGCGGTGGACGAAAACGACAAAATAGGGCTGGCGGGGGTAAACGGAGCGGGAAAAACCACTCTTTTCCGTATGCTGGCGGGTATGGAGCCGGAGGATCACGAGGGCTCGATTGTGAAACAGGCGGGTCTTACCGTCGGATTTATGGAGCAGCATGTGCTCAGAAACGACGAAATAAGCGTTTACGACGAAGCGCTTTCGGTGTTCGAAGGTCTTATGGAGACGGAAAAGGAGCTTGAAGCGCTGCACGAAAGGATAGACGGCGGCGATACCGACGAAAAGCTTCTGGAAAAGCAGATGAACCTTACCGAACGGTTTCAGGACGAAGGGGGACTTACCTTTCGGGCGCGAACCGAAAGTATGCTTATGGGAATGGGTTTTAAAAAAGAGGATCTTCAAAAGCCGGTAAGAGTTTTAAGCGGCGGGGAGCGCTCGAAGCTTCAGCTGGTGAAGCTGCTGCTTTCGGGGGCGAAGCTTTTGCTTTTGGACGAACCCACAAACCATCTGGATATAGAGGCGTCGGAGTGGCTTGAAAGCTTTTTGCTGGAATTCAGGGGGGCGTATATCGTTATTTCCCACGACCGTTATTTCCTGGATAAGGTCACCAATAAGACTTTCGCGCTGGATAATTTTACTTTGGATACTTATAAGGGAAATTACACCGAATATTTAAGACAGTATGACGAAAGAGTGACCTATCTCACCAAAAAATACACGGAAATGACGGAGGAAATACACCGTATAGAGGGGATAATAGAACAGCAAAGGCGCTTTAATCAGGAGCATAACTATATCACGATTCGCTCAAAGGAAAAACAGATAGAGCGTATCAGGAAGGAGTTGGTTCCCCCGCCTCCCCCAAGACGGAAAATACATTTTCAGATACCCTGCCGCCTCGCCCACGGAACCGATGTTATCACCGCAAAGGATTTGTCCCTTAGAATAGGGGGGCAAGAGCTTTTCAGGGACGTGGATTTCGAGATAAAATACGGCGAGAGAGTGTTTTTGCTGGGAGCCAACGGCTGCGGCAAATCCAGTCTTATGAAGCTTGTTTTGGGCAAGCTTAATGGGGAAGGCAGCGCGTATATCGCGGACTGGCTCAAAATCGGATATTTTGACCAACTTCAGGAACTGAGACTCACCAGCGCCAAAACGACCATGGATTTTGTGTGGGACGATTTCCCGAAGCTTAACAGAACACAGGTACAATCGGCGCTGGCGATGTTCAAGCTGTACGGGGAGCAGCTTCAAAAGCCCGTTAATATGCTGTCGGGCGGCGAAGCGGCAAAGGTGATTTTGCTTAAAATAATGCTGGAGGGGCCGAACCTGCTTTTGCTGGACGAGCCAACCAACCACTTGGATCTTGAGGCGAGGGAAGGGCTTACGGAAGCGCTTTCCGATTACAAGGGAACGATGCTGATTATTTCCCATGACCGCGCTCTTATAAACTGTCTGGCTACCAAGCTGATGTTTTTGCACAGGAACGGAATGGAGATTTTTTCGGGGAGCTATGACGAATGGAAGGAGAGCCGAGCGGCTTCGGCTGAGGGGGCGGGAGCCGAGGAAAACTGCGCAAAAGCCGTAGGGGGCGGAAAAGGCGGATCCGATCTTGCTTCCGCACCCAAGGTCAACACCTATAAAGAGCAGAAGGAAAGGCAGAGCAGGCTTCGGAAGGCGGCCACAAAGGTGAAAAAGCTTGAGGAGGAGATAGAAGCGCTTGAAAAGGAAGCAGAGGAGATTAACAGGCGGCTTTCGGAAAACAGCGGGGATTATATGCGGGCTATGGAGGACAGCGAAAGGCTTTCGGAGGTGGAGAGCTTGCAGCTGGAATTGATGGAACGGTGGGAGGAAGCGGGGAAAGAACTGGCGGAGATGGAAAAAGGATGATTTTCGGCTAAAATGGTTGATTATCTCAAAAAAGCTATGATTTACGGGCATACAAGCAGGATTTCAAGCTGAATTTACTACCAATTTTCGGTAAGTCTTTGGCTATCTCTGCACTTGAATATTTCCTTCGCCGATTTCACGCGCAATCACCCCGCAGAAGCAGGCGAAGCCGCCGCTTCGGGCGTAGAAAACAAACTCTATTTTCTATCCCAGAAGCGGCGGCTTACTTTATAACACTTATCCCATTATACATTTCGACCGTTTATAATCCAACGCGATTACACGCAATATCATACGCAATATCATTTTAACCAAGCAAACGAAGAAAACTCCGCCGTAATCCCCGTTTTACCGTCAATTTTGAGCCTTAACCCGTCAACCGTATTCGCAAAAATAAAATCCCCCTTAATTTCAAACGTCTCTATCCTACTGTAAAAAGCCTTAAATCCCCCTCTCTCACACAATAAACCGCTTTTCGTATAATCGGCCGGCTTCCACCTTAACCCGCACTCCCTTGAAACGGAATATAAGGCCAGATAATTATCGCCGCAAGTCTGCTCACAATTTGCCGGCACGATAAATCCGTCATCATAATACTGTAAATTGTCTGTTTTATTCTTAAACTCAACCGACCTACCGTCAACCGATAAAATATTATCTTTAACCTCCGCTTCCGAAAGCAGCGGGTTCCAAGCCTCGGAATAATAATACAAATACGAGCGTTTTTCATCAAATACCCCGTATTGTCCGTGAGAACGTGAATCGCCCTATCGTCGGCAAAGTACACCTTATACTAAATCCCAATAGAAATCAGACAAATCCGACGATTGGAGCGTCCCTCCTCTGCGTCAGCCCTCCTTGAAATATGTGCATATTCCTGCGTCGGGACTTCCTTGATTAGGAACGCTCCACCCGCCGCCTTTGTATGATTTCTATTGAGAATTAGTATTAAGCCAATTATTAACCTTTATAACCCCAATCATTTCGCGATTTTCAATAAAGCTCCGGCTCACGGAAGGATCAAACTTGAAAACAAGCTCGTCCAAGGAGTTGAACCAATAAAGCTCCCGACGGTTCACCGCCAGCGCGGAGCCGCCGCGGAATTCGTACAATTCCCCTCTTTCGGCTCCCGCTCCGATCTTTTCAAGCAGCTTTTGCTTTAAATCACCCCTTATACAGCAATGCGACCTCTAATCCTTCCCCTTCTTAGGCAGCGCGTACTTCTGCGTAAACCCCGTAAACTTCTCCAAGAAAAACGCGTCCTCCGTCTTTTTCAGCTCATTGATATACTCGTGAGTCTCAAAGCTCCCCTCTTGGATCTGTATAAGACAAACCGCGATATTCGAACAGTGATCCGCTATCCTCTCGAAATTGGTAAGAAGATCCGACAGAACAAATCCAGCCTCAATGGTACACTTCCCCTTTCTCAGCCTCTTCACATGGTGCTTTTTCAGTTCGTTGCGAAGATTGTCGATAACCTCCTCCAGCGGCTCCACCGTTTTCGCCTGCTTGATATCCCCGGTGGCGAAGGCGGAAAACGCCAGCCCCACTATCTCGCTGGTGGCGGCAATATATATTCTAAGCTCCTCCTTCGCCTTGTCCGAAAACTCCAGATTCTTGCGGTGAAGCTCCTCCGCCGCCTCGAGAGTATTAACAGCGTGGTCGGAAATTCGCTCTATATCTCCGATACAGTGAAGAAGAAGGGATATTTCCTTGCTGTCCGCTTCGGTTATGTGCTGAGAGTTGAGCTGTAAAAGATAAGTTCCTATTTTATCCTCGTATTCGTCCACCCGGTTTTCGTTGGCGATTATCTCTTCCCCGGTGGCTTCGTCATAGTCGGTGAGCATATTTATCGCGTCCGCAAGAGTGGTTTGGGTAAGCGAAGCCATTTGTACCGACAGCGTGCGGCACTGGTCGATGGCGAAGGAGGGAGAGGACAGAAAACGCTTGTCCAGTCTGGCGTAATTCTCGTCGTGATGCTTCCCCTCCCGCACCGTGACGCGCGCCAGCTTTTCCAGAAGCTTCGCGAATGGGAAAAGCACTATCGCCGTGGCTACGTTGAATACCGTATGAACTATCGCGATGGACACCTGATTCGCCACCGTGTCCGCGAAGGCGAAGTTAAATATCCCGTCCGCTATGTAATAAAGCGCCAGAAACAGGACCGTTCCTATCACGTTAAAATAAAGGTGAATAACCGCCGCCCTCTTGGCGTTCTTCCCCGCGCCCACGCTCGAAATAAGCGCCGTGGAACAGGTGCCTATGTTTTGTCCCATTATAATGGGTATCGCGCTGCCCAAGGGGAGCGCCCCCGTGGAGGACAGGGCCTGTAAAATGCCCACGGAAGCGGAGGAGCTTTGCATAATCGCCGTAACTACAATCCCGCAAAGCACCCCCAAAACGGGATTGGAAAACATGGTGAGAATCCGCGAAAACTCCGGCACGTCAGCCAAGGGCTTTACCGTGTCCGACATGGTGCTCATGCCTATCATAAGCATGGCGAAGCCGATTAAAATAGTGGCTATGTTATATTTTTTCCCTTTTTTCACAAAGGTAAGTATACCCACGGCGATTATGGCAACTATCGGCGAAAAATTGGAGGGGTTCAGCATCTTTATAAACGGATTGTCCCCCTCTATCCCCGTGAGGGATATGAGCCAGGCCGTCACCGTGGAACCTATATTCGCTCCCATAATTACCCCCGTGGCTTGACTAAGCTGCATTATGCCGGAGTTTACGAAACCCACCACCATTACCGTGGTGGCGGAGGAGCACTGCATAAGAGCCGTTACCACCAGTCCCAGAAGAAGCCCCTTAAGGGTGCTGCTGGTAAGCCTTTCCAGAATGCGCTCCAACTTGCCGCCCGACAGCTTCTCGAGGCCGATGTTCATAACCTTCATTCCGTAAAGGAACAGCGCAAGTCCTCCCACAAACGTGAGTACTCTTAATAAGACGTCCATTTTAAAACCTTTCCCTATAGAAACCGTCCGCTCAGAAACGGTTCCCGATCGGTGCGATAAGTTAATAGTTAATAGTCGATAGTTAGTACTAATCCCTTTTAAAACTGTCGGATTAGTGCTTTGGGTGCAATCCCTTTTTAAACTGTGTGTATTTCGTCAAATTAAAAAGGGATTGGTATAACACATAAATTATATCAAAAAAAGTCGTCGAAGACAACAAGTAAAAAAACTTTTGACGTAGAATTTTACGGAGCGTTTTAAGGTGAAATATGGATATAATAACGGAAAAAAATAAAAAACAATAAAAAATTCTTTTATAAGCACCGAAAAAATACTGAAAAAATATCCCCTTAACCTCTTGACTTTTTCCTGAATTTGGAGTATACTAATACAATGTATCATAATGGATATGTATGTATTTCGGAAGTTAAGACCCCCGCAAAAACCGACGGAATTCTGCATCAGCGTTGATTTAAGGAGTGAATTAGCCAATGGTAAATGTCAAGGATGTGCAGTTGGGCAAAAATACCAGGAAGAGCTTTTCTAAAATCGATGAAGTTTTGGAGATGCCGAACCTCATCGAAATACAGAAAAATTCCTATCAGTGGTTTTTGGACGAAGGCATAAAGGAAGTGTTCAACGATATTTCCTCTATTACCGACGCCAACGGAAAGCTTACCTTAAGCTTTGTGGATTACACCATCGACGATACGCCCAAGTACAGCATCAGCGAATGCAAGGAGCGCGACGTGACCTACGCCGCCCCCCTGCGTGTAAAGGCGCGTCTTAAAAACGAGGAAACCGGCGAAATTACCGAAAACGTCATCTTTATGGGCGATTTTCCCCTTATGACCGACAGCGGCACCTTTGTCATCAACGGCGCCGAACGTGTTATCGTTTCTCAGCTTATCCGTTCCCCCGGCGTTTACTACGGCTTCGATTACGACAAAACAGGCAAGAAGCTGTTTAAATCCACAATTATACCCAACAGAGGCGCGTGGCTGGAATACGAAATGGACAGCAACGACGTGTTCTATGTCCGCATAGACAAAAACCGCAAGATCCCCGCCACTACCCTTATCCGCGCTCTCGGAAAAGGCACCGACGACGACATATACGATATGTTCGGCGAGGACGAACGCATACGCCAGACCATAAACGAAAAGGATACCACCAAAAACACCGAGGAAGCCCTTCTCGAGGTGTATAAAAAGCTCCGCCCCGGCGAGCCTCCCACGGTGGAATCCGCTCAGAACCACCTGAACTCCTTATTCTTTGATGCAAAACGCTACGACTTGTCCCGCTTCGGAAGATACAAGTACAACAAAAAGCTGGGTATTTCCGGAAGAATAACCGACCGAAAGCTGGCCGCCCCCGTTATCAACCCCATGACCGGCGAAATAATGGCGGAGGAGGGACAGCTGATCAAAAGCGACCTCGCCCTCGAGATCGAACAGGCGGGCGTTATGGAGGTTCTTATCACCGCCGAGGAAAAGGAAAACATTATAAAGGTAGTGGGCAACGGAATGGTTGACATAAAGCCCTACCTTCCTTCGGGAATAGACCCCCTTAAATACGGCATAAACGAGAAGGTCTCCTTTAACGTATTAAAGGAAATACTGGACACCTCCAACTCCGACGAGGAGCTTAAGGAAGCCCTCGCCGCCAAGGCGGACAGATTGGTTCCCAAGCATATAACCATCGACGATATTTTCGCCACCGTCAGCTATTTCATTAACCTTTGCGAGGGCGTGGGCGATATCGACGACATAGATCATCTGGGGAACAGACGTATCCGCTCCGTGGGCGAGCTTATCCAGAATCAGTTCAGAATCGGCTTTGCCCGTATGGAGCGCGTTATCCGCGAAAGAATGGGGCTTCAGTCCCAGGAAATGGAAAAGGTCTCCCCCAGCTCCCTTATAAATATCCGCCCCGTCGTGGCGGCGATAAAAGAATTTTTCGGCTCCTCCCCTCTGTCCCAGTTCATGGATCAGAATAACCCTCTGGCGGAGCTTACCCATAAAAGACGTCTTTCCGCGCTGGGCCCCGGCGGTCTCAGCCGCGACAGAGCCAGCTTCGAGGTGCGCGACGTGCATTATTCCCACTACGGAAGAATGTGCCCCATAGAAACCCCCGAAGGACCCAACATCGGCCTTATATCTTACTTGGCCTCCTTCGCGAAAATAAACGAGTACGGCTTTATTGAAGCCCCTTACCGAAAGGTGGACAAAGCCACCGGCGTTGTTACCGACGAGGTGGTTTATATGACCGCCGACGTGGAGGACAAATATATAGTGGCTCAGGCCAACGAGCCTTTGGATAAGGAAGGCCATTTTGTCCGCCCCCGCGTTACCGCCCGTCACAGAGACGAAATCCTCGAGGTTTCGAGAGAAACCGTTGATTATATGGACGTGTCCCCGAAAATGATGGTTTCCGTGGCTACGGCGATGATTCCTTTCCTTGAAAACGACGACGCCAACCGTGCTCTTATGGGAGCAAATATGCAGCGTCAGGCGGTGCCTCTTATGGTTACCCAGAACCCGGTTGTGGGTACCGGTATGGAATACAAAGCGGCGGTGGACTCCGGCGTTTGTATCTTAGCAAAAGAGGACGGCCTTGTAACCAACGTTACCGCCGATGTTATAACCGTCTTTTCAAAGGAAGGAAAGGAGCGTAAATACGAGCTTATAAAGTTCAAGCGCTCCAACCAGGGCACCTGTATCAATCAGAAGCCCATTGTCAAAAAAGGCGATACCGTCAAAAAAGGCGACGTAATAGCCGACGGCCCCGCCACCAGCAACGGCGAAATATCTTTGGGCAAAAACGCTCTCATCGGCTTTATGACATGGGAGGGCTATAACTATGAGGACGCCGTTCTGATAAACGAAAAACTGGTTTACAACGACGTTTACACCTCAATTCATATAGAAGAGTACGAGCTGGAATGCCGCGAAACCAAATTGGGTCCCGAAGAGATCACAAGAGAAATCCCCAACGTAAGCGAGGACGCTTTAAAGGATCTTGACGACCGCGGAATAATCAGGATAGGCGCCGAGGTTCACGCGGGCGACATTCTGGTGGGTAAGGTCGCCCCCAAGGGCGAAGCCGACCTTACCGCCGAGGAAAGACTGCTCCGCGCCATATTCGGCGACAAGGCACGCGACGTGAGAGACAACTCCCTGCGCGTTCCCCACGGCGAAAACGGCGTAATAGTGGACGTAAAGGTATTCGACCGAACCAACAGTCAGGAGCTTTCCCCCGGCGTAAACGCAGTGGTGCGCTGCTATATCGCCCAGAAGAGAAAAATCAGCGTGGGGGACAAAATGGCGGGTCGCCACGGAAACAAGGGCGTTGTGTCCCGTATTCTGAAACAGGAGGATATGCCCTTCCTGCCCGACGGTACCCCCCTCGACATAGTGCTCAACCCCCTGGGCGTTCCTTCCCGTATGAACATCGGACAGGTTCTTGAGGTTCATCTGGGATACGTCGCCAAAGCTATGGGCTGGAAGATAATGACCCCCGTATTCGACGGCGTTCACGAGGAAAATATACGCGACCTGTATCATTACGCCCAGGAGCACAAAAACGAGCTTTCCGGCGAGGATACCGCCCAAATAGACTTTACAAAGCTCAAATGGACGGACGACTGTAAAACCGAGCTTATAGACGGAAGAACCGGCGAAAAGTTCGAGTCTCCCGTAACCGTGGGCTATATGTATTACCTTAAGCTCCACCATCTGGTAGACGATAAGATACACGCCCGTTCCACCGGCCCTTACTCATTGGTAACGCAGCAGCCCCTGGGCGGTAAGGCTCAGTTCGGCGGACAGCGTTTCGGCGAAATGGAAGTATGGGCTCTCGAAGCCTACGGCGCGGCTTATACCTTACAGGAAATACTGACCGTAAAATCCGACGATATCGTGGGACGTGTAAAGACCTACGAAGCGATAGTAAAGGGCGACAGCGTTCCGAAGCCCGGCGTTCCCGAATCCTTTAAGGTGCTTGTGAAGGAGCTTCAGTCTCTCGGCCTTGACGTTAAGGTGCTTGACAAGGATCAGGAAGAAATCGACCTGAAACAGACCTTTGACGACGACGAAGAAGTGGGAATGGTAAACGCCGAAGACTTTGAGTATGTGACCAACGAAGAGGAGCTTGACGCCTCCTTTATTCCCGAAGACCCCGACGACGTTCTCTACGGCGACGAATTCGGCGACAGCGACGGATTCGGCGACGAGGACGACGAAGAAGATGATTTCCCCGGCAGCATGGTTATGGATGAAGTTCTGTCGGACGATGACGAGTAAGGCGGGCCGTAAAAACGGAAGCTTTTGAGTTTTTACCCCCGTAAAACCACATTTTTAAAAAGAATCGAGGTCAGCTTAAATTGTCAGACAATGTATTTGAGTCAATAAAAATCGGGCTTGCATCACCCGATCAGATAAGAAAGTGGAGCCACGGCGTGGTTACCCGTCCGGAAACCATAAACTACCGCACCCAGAAGCCCGAAAGGGACGGCCTTTTCTGCGAACGCATCTTCGGCCCCACAAAGGACTGGGAGTGCTCCTGCGGAAAATACAAAAAAATACGCTTCAAGGGAAAGACCTGCGAACGCTGCGGCGTTGAGGTAACCAGAAGCAAGGTGAGAAGAGAGCGTATGGGCAGCATCGAGCTGGCCGCGCCCGTTTCCCATATCTGGTATTTCAGAGGAACCCCCTCCCGCATAGGCCAGATGCTGGACATCTCCCCCAAGAGGCTTGAAGAGGTGCTTTACTTTACGAAATATATCGTTACCGACCCCGGCGAGGGAACCGTCCTCACTAAAGGACAGCTCCTCACCGAAAAGGAATACAACGATATGAGAGAGCGCTATGAGGACGATTTCTGCGCCGGTATGGGCGCGGAGGCGATAAAGCTCCTCCTTGAGGAAATCGATCTTGATTCTCTGTCCGAACAGCTTAAGGGCGAGCTTGTGAACACCCAGGGTCAAAAGAGAATGAAAATTCTCAAAAGGCTTGACGTGGTGGAAGCCTTCCGCCAGAGCGGAAACCGCCCGGAGTGGATGATACTTGACGTTATCCCCGTTATCCCCCCCGATATCCGCCCCATGGTGCTTCTGGACGGCGGCCGCTTCGCCACCTCCGACCTTAACGATCTCTACAGGCGCGTTATCAACAGAAATAACCGCCTTAAAAGAATGATGGAGCTTAAAGCTCCCGATATAATCATAAGAAACGAAAAGCGTATGCTTCAGGAGGCCGTCGACGCCCTCATAGACAACGGAAGACACGGAAGAGCCGTAACCGGCCCCTCCAACAGAGAGCTGAAGTCCCTCTCCGATATGCTTAAGGGTAAACAGGGACGCTTCAGACAGAACCTTCTGGGTAAGCGCGTGGACTATTCCGGCCGTTCAGTTATCGTGGTGGGTCCCGACCTTAAAATGGATCAGTGCGGTCTGCCCAAGGAGATGGCGATAGAGCTGTTTAAGCCCTTTGTGATGAAGGAGCTTGTACAGCGCGGAAAGGCCAACAACATTAAGAGCGCCAGAAAAATGGTGGACAGAGCCAACGACGACGTGTGGGACGTTCTGGAGGACGTTATAAAGGATCACCCCGTGCTCCTGAACCGCGCCCCCACCCTTCACAGACTGGGCATACAGGCCTTTTCTCCCGTCTTGGTGGAAGGCCGCGCCCTTAAGCTTCACCCCCTTGTATGTACCGCTTACAACGCCGACTTCGACGGCGACCAGATGGCGGTTCACCTTCCCCTTTCGGAAGAAGCCCGGAACGAGGCGAAAGGTCTTATGCTTGCCGCCAGAAACCTGCTTAAGCCCTCCGACGGCCGCCCCGTTACCGTACCCACTCAGGATATGGTATTAGGTTCCTATTACCTTACCATAACCAAAGACGGCGAGCCGGGAGAAGGAAGCGTTTACCGCGACTTCAACGAGGCTTTGATGGCCTATCAGGAGGGGGTAATCACCGTCCATTCCGCCATTAAAGCCCGCTCCACCCGTATAGTGAACGATATTCCCATTACACAGCTTATAGACACCACCGTGGGAAAGATCATCTTTAACGAGCATATCCCCCAGGATCTGGGCTTTGTGGATCGCTCCGATCCCGAAAATGCCGCCAAGCTGGAAATAGACTTTAAAGTGGGAAAAAGCCAGCTTGGAAAAATCATTGACAAGTGCATAAAGGTACACGGCACCGCCGTAACGGCGCAGGTATTGGATAAAATAAAGGCTCTGGGCTTCAAATATTCCACCAAGGCGGCAATAACCGTGGCGGTATGCGACGCATCGATTCCTCCCCAGAAGAAAAAGATTCTGGAGGAAGCGGACGAAGAGGTTCTGGAAATCAACAAGGATTTCTCCCGCGGCTTTATCTCCAACGCCGAGCGTAAAAACGCGGTACTGGCGGTATGGAACAGAACCACCAACGAGGTTTCCGACGCCCTTACCAATAACCTTGACCAGTATAACCCCATCTTTATGATGGCGGACTCAGGCGCCCGCGGAAGCTCCAACCAGATAAGACAGCTGGCGGGTATGAGAGGCCTTATCGCCAACACCTCCGGTGAAACCATCGAGATACCCATAAGAGCCAATTACCGCGAAGGCCTTAACGTACTGGAATATTTCATTTCCTCGAGAGGCGCGAGAAAGGGTCTGGCCGACACCGCTCTGAGAACCGCCGACTCGGGTTACCTTACCCGCCGTCTGGTTGACGTTTCCCAAGAAGTAATTATCCGTATGGAGGACTGCGGCACCGACGAGGGCACCGAGGTTTACGAAATACGCGAGGGAAAAGAGCTTATCGAGCCCCTCTCCGAAAGACTTGTGGGCAGATTTCTGCTCCACGACCTCTACGACCAGAACGGAAATCTGGCGGTATCCAAAGATAAGCTTCTTGACGAGTCCGACGCCCAGAAAATAATCGGTATGGGCGTTGAAAGAATAAAAATACGCTCCGTATTGGGCTGTAAGGCTCCCCACGGAGTTTGCGCCAAGTGCTACGGACATTCCCTCGCCAACGGAAAACCCGTTCAGATAGGCGAAGCGGTGGGCGTTATAGCTGCCCAGTCCATAGGCGAACCGGGTACACAGCTAACCATGAGAACCTTCCACACCGGCGGTATCGCCAACGCGGAGGACATCACACAGGGTCTTCCCCGCGTTGTGGAACTGTTTGAGAGCAGACAGCCCAAGTCCAGCGCCATTCTCGCCAGAGGCTCCGGAACGGTGCATATCGAAGAGATCAAAAAGGTGAGACACGTGGTCATTATGACCGAGGACGGCCCCTTAGAGCCGGTACCCGTGCCCTTCGGCTACAGAATGAGAGTGGAAGAGGGCGACTATATCGAAAAAGGCGACTATATCACCGAGGGTGCGGCGAATCCTCACGATATCCTGGACATATCCGGCGAGGAAGCCGTCCAGAACTATATCATATCCGAGGTTCAAAAAGCTTACCGCCAACAGGGTGTTGATATCAATGACAAGCACATCGAGGTAATTGTGCGCCAGATGATGAGAAAGGTCAAGATAGAAAAACCCGGAAGCTCCTACCGTCTGCCCGGCGCAACGGTAGACAAGACGGAGCTGGCGAAAATAACGGAGGATCTGAAACAGCGCGAAGCCAACGGAGAAGCAGTCGAGTATCCCGAGGCAATACCCGTAATTCTGGGTATCACCAAGGCCGCTCTCGCAACTGACAGCTTCCTGTCCGCGGCTTCCTTCCAGGAAACCACCCGAATCCTTACGGACGCGGCCATTCACGGAAAGGTCGACCCCCTCCTGGGTCTTAAGGAGAACGTTATAATCGGTAAGCTTATTCCCGCCGGAACGGGAATGAGCCCCGCCGAGGCTCCTAAGCCCGCCGCCTCTGCACCCACATCAGCCGCTCAAGAGCCGATGACTGACCCCGCACCCGTGTCAGACGCTCAGGAGCCGACAACGCCCCCCGCACCCACGTCAGACGCTCAGGAACCAACGACGGCTCCCGTTCCCGCGCCGATCCCCGACGTTTCCCCTATTCCGACCGCAGCCGACATACCCGATATGCCTGACATGCCCGCAGTACCCACCGATCTCCCCACTGCACCGGAAGAAACGCCGATAAAAGCGGAAAGCGGCTGTTAATAAATCCGATTTATAACAATACCGAACGCAAAACCCTTTGCGTTCGGTATTTTTTTGTTTTTTTGGTGGCAAATTACGCGCTGCGAAAATGAAAGCGGCGGATAAACCGCAAAAAAGAGAAAAAATAAATCCTTTCGAAACGCGACATTTTTCACCTTCCGATCGTTTTACATAACAGAAGGAAATTTCCACCATACAAACAGCTATAATACTAATCTTTGGTCAACATTTTTTGTCTATAATCTGACCAAAGATTAGTATAAATCGGCATACTTTAAGCACTGAAAACACTTGTAAAAAGCTTTAAAAAAGAAAGGAACGGTAAATGAAAAAAACGCTCACCTCCGCCCTGCTTGCCCTTTTACTCTTATTTACAGCCTGTTCTTCTTCCTCCAAGGAAGAAACGGAACCTACGACCCCGTCCGACGATGCCGTACCGCAAGAAGCTTCCCCTATTGGCGGCGAAACGAAAAAAGAAAGCCCGAAATACAACAGTATGCTTATAGATTACCCCGTTTACACAACCCCAAAGGATCTGATCGAAGCCTCCGACATAATAATGTTGGGCGAGGTTGAAGCCGTTTCCTTTAAAATCCTGGACATAAAAACAGGACTCCCTCCAACCGACAAAACCGAAGAAAAAGATATGGAGTTGTGCACTGTTTATTCCGTTAAAAACCTGACGGCCTATAAAGGCGATGTGTCGGAAAGCGTCAACATCAGAGTTCAGGGCGGCCTGAAAAACGAAAAGTATCTTAAGCCGCAGCTTGAAGCGCTGGGCGAAAGAGCTTCTGAGGGTATAACCGTCAACGAGGGAATGTCCGAGCTGGAAACGGGAGCAACCTATTTGTTTTCGTTAACCGTCTTCGCCGAAACCGACCCCTGCCTGAGCAACAGCACACAGTCCGCTTTCAGAATCGGCGATTCGGAGGAAACCTCCTCAAAGGGCATTTTCGGATACATTTCCCCCACGGATATCATTTCCTGTTTTGATGAGGAAATCGGTATTACACCCTCATAGCAAATGCCTCACCCATCATTAACCGCATTTTATGGTGAATTTGCACAAAAAACCACCTCCGAACCCCTTTCTCACAGCAAAATCTCCAATATTTACATAAATCATTGACTTTTTTATTAAATTTGTGTATAATAATAAAGCTTGCGCGGACAATTCATATAATCTAAGCATTATCTGCGCGGGAAAAATAAAACAGGAGGTGTAAGAGAATTGCCAACCTTTAATCAGCTTGTAAGAAAAGGCAGAGAGTTATCCACTAAGAAGTCTAAGGCTCCCGCACTGCTTAAGAACCTTAACACTCTTAAGAAGGAAACCGAGGATATGCCCGCTCCCCAGAAGCGCGGTGTGTGCACGGCGGTAAGAACGGCTACCCCCAAAAAGCCTAACTCCGCAATGCGCAAAATCGCCAGAGTGAGACTTTCCAACGGATACGAAGTAACCGCCTATATTCCCGGAATCGGGCACAAGCTTCAGGAGCACAGTGTCGTTCTTATCCGCGGCGGACGTGTAAGAGATCTCCCCGGTGTGCGTTATCACATCATCAGAGGAACTCTCGACGCTCAGGGCGTTGACGGAAGAATGCAGGGCAGATCCAAGTACGGCGCAAAGCGTCCGAAGGCCGGTAAGAAGTAAAGCACAGAAAATTTCACTGCCACATTAGTGGAGGTTAATATATATATTATTTATACATTGCCTTACACGATGGACGGCGGGAGAAAGCGGTTTATCCGCTGCGCTTTCGAGTACCGATGAATTCATTGACCGACGGAAAAAACAAATCCGGCGGCGAAAAATTATGAAGGAGGGAATAAAGTGCCAAGAAGAGGTAATGTACCCAAGCGTGAGGTTTTACCCGATCCTATGTATAATTCGGAGCTGGTAACAAGACTTATCAACAATATCATGCTTGACGGCAAAAAGGGCGTGGCCCAGAAGATCGTATACGGCGCGTTCGAAATCGTAGGTTCAAAGACGGGCAAGGAGCCCCTCGAGGTTTTTGAACAGGCGATGGAGAACATTATGCCGCAGCTGGAGGTAAAGGCTCGCCGCGTGGGCGGCTCCACCTACCAGGTTCCTATGGAGGTTCGCCCCGACAGACGCAGAACATTGGGTCTCAGATGGCTCACCATGTTCAGCAGAAAACGCAATGAAAAAACCATGAAAGAAAGACTCGCCAACGAGATCTTGGACGCGCTGAACGGACAGGGCGCGTCCTGCAAGAAGCGTGATGATACCCACAGAATGGCGGAGGCCAACAAGGCGTTCGCACATTACAAGTGGTAATTGCGAGGATAAATGCCCGAAAAGAAGCAAACACTATTTTTCGGACAAAGGCGCCGGTTTAACCGCGGCGCCCTATCCTTAGAGAAAGGAAGGTCATATATATGGCAAGAGACGTAACTCTCGAAATGACCCGCAATATAGGTATCATGGCGCATATTGACGCAGGCAAAACCACCACCACCGAGCGTATCCTGTTTTACACCGGTATCAACCATAAAATAGGCGAAACTCACGAAGGCTCTGCGACAATGGACTGGATGGAGCAGGAGCAGGAGAGAGGTATCACCATTACCTCCGCCGCTACCACTGCATACTGGAACAAGCATAGAATCAATATTATAGATACTCCGGGTCACGTGGACTTTACCGTTGAGGTAGAGCGTTCACTGAGAGTGCTTGACGGCTCGGTTACCGTATTCTGCGCTAAGGGCGGCGTTGAGCCCCAGTCGGAAACGGTATGGCGTCAGGCGGACAAGTATCAGGTTCCCAGAATGGCTTACGTTAACAAAATGGACATTATGGGCGCCGACTTCTTCAACGTGGTGCAGATGATGAAGGACCGTCTTAAAACCAACGCGGTTCCCATTCAGCTCCCCATCGGTGCGGAAGACACATTCAGAGGAATTATCGACCTCGTTGAAATGAAGGCCGACATCTATTACGATGATTTGGGCAAGGATATGAGAGTCGAGGAGATTCCCGAGGATATGAAGGAGCTGGCCTCCAAGTACAGAGATCAGCTTTTGGAAGCAATTGCCGAGCAGGACGAGGAGATCATGAACAAATACCTCGAGGGTGAGGAGATCACCACCGAGGAGATCAAAAGATGTCTCCGTATCGGCACCATAAACAATCAGATAGTACCCGTAATCTGCGGTACCTCCTATAAAAACAAGGGCGTTCAGAAGCTTCTGGACGCGGTGGTTGACTATATGCCCTCCCCCTTGGATATCCCCGCAATAAAGGGTACCGACCCCGATTCCGGCGAGGAAACCGACAGAAAAGCGGGAGACAGCGAGCCCTTCTCCGCTCTGGCCTTCAAAATCGCCACCGACCCCTTTGTGGGTAAGCTTTGCTTCTTCAGAGTTTACTCCGGCGTGGTGGAAGCGGGCTCCTCCGTTCTCAACGCCACCAAGGGCAAGAAAGAGCGTATGGGACGTATCCTCCAGATGCACGCCAACCACAGACAGGACCTTGAAGTCTGCTACTGCGGCGATATCGCGGCGGCGGTGGGACTTAAGAACACCACCACCGGCGACACCCTCTGCGACGAAGCCCACCCGGTAATTCTCGAATCCATGGAATTCCCCGATCCCGTTATCGACCTGGCCATAGAGCCTAAGACAAAAGCGGGTCAGGAAAAGATGGCTCTCGCCTTGGCGAAGCTCGCCGAGGAGGACCCCACCTTTAGAACCTGGACCGACGAGGAAACCGGTCAGACAATCATCGCGGGCATGGGCGAGCTTCACCTTGAAATCATAGTGGACAGACTTCTCCGTGAGTTTAAGGTTGAAGCCAACGTAGGCGCTCCTCAGGTTGCCTATAAGGAAACCATTACCACCAACACCGAGGTCGACACCAAGTACGCCCGTCAGTCCGGCGGTAAAGGTCAGTACGGCCACGTTAAGCTCCGCGTTGAGCCTAACGAAAGCGGAAAGGGCTATGAGTTCATCAACGAGGTTGTGGGCGGCTCCGTTCCCAAGGAATATATTCCCGCCGTTGACGCGGGTATTCAGGGAGCAATGCAGGCGGGCGTTCTCGCCGGCTTCCCCACCGTTGACCTTAAGGTAACTCTTTACGACGGCTCCTACCACGAAGTGGACTCCTCGGAAATGGCGTTCAAAATCGCCGGCTCCATGGCGATAAAGGAAGCCTGCCGCAAGGCGAATCCCGTTATTCTCGAGCCTATTATGAAGGTGGTCGTTATCGTACCCGAGGATTATATGGGCGACGTTATAGGCGACCTTAACTCAAGGCGCGGCCTGGTTCAGGGCTTTGAGGACAGAAACGGAGCCAAGCAGATCGAGGCTCTGGTGCCCCTGTCGGAAATGTTCGGCTACTCCAACGACCTGCGCTCCAAAACTCAGGGCAGAGGACAGTATGTAATGGAACCCCACAGCTATGTACAGGTTCCCAAGAACATCGCCGAAGGCATCATGAAGAACAGAGGCAAGGATTGATTTCCTAAGTGCCCCTTCAAATAAATTTTTTTGGGAATTTTACAAAAAACACTTGTAATTTACAAAAAAATTTGGTAAAATTAAAATCAAGCTATAATGCAATTTTCAAAATATTTTAGGAGGAACAATACAAATGGCTAAACAGAAGTTTGAACGTAATAAGCCCCACGTTAACATCGGCACCATCGGACACGTTGACCACGGCAAGACCACCCTCACCGCCGCTATCACCAAGGTGCTCGCGCTTAAGGGCTACGCTCAGTTTGAAGCATACGATATGATCGATAAGGCTCCCGAAGAAAGAGAGCGCGGTATCACAATCAATACCGCTCACGTTGAGTACGAAACCGACGCCCGTCACTATGCTCACGTTGACTGCCCCGGCCACGCCGACTATATTAAGAACATGATCACCGGTGCCGCTCAGATGGACGGCGCTATCCTCGTTGTTGCCGGTACCGACGGCCCTATGGCCCAGACCAAGGAGCACATCCTTCTGGCTCACCAGGTAGGCGTTCCCGCTATGGTAGTGTTCATCAACAAGTGCGACGACGTTGACGATCCCGAACTGCTTGACCTGGTTGAAATGGACATCAGAGATATTCTTAACAACCATGACTTCCCCGGCGATGATATCCCCGTAATCAGAGGCTCCGCCAAGGTTGCCCTCGATTCCGCGAGCCAGGATATCAACGCTCCCGAGTATGCGTGCATCGTTGAGCTTATGAAGGCTGTTGACGATTACATTCCCACTCCCGACCGTAAGGCCGATCTCCCCTTCCTTATGCCTGTTGAGGATACCATGACCATCACCGGACGCGGTACCGTTGCTACCGGCCGTGTTGAGAGAGGCGTTCTTAAGATGAACGACGCTATCGAGATCACCGGTCTTTGCGACGAGCCCAAGAGCACCGTTGTTACCGGTATCGAAATGTTCCATAAGCTCCTTGACTACGCCGAAGCGGGCGACAACATCGGCGCTCTGCTCCGCGGTATCCAGAGAACCGATATCGAACGCGGCCAGGTACTCTGCAAGCCCGGCTCCATTCACCCCCACACCAAGTTCAGCGGACAGGTTTACGTTCTTAAAAAGGACGAGGGCGGCCGTCATAAGCCCTTCTTCAGCAACTACAGACCTCAGTTCTTCTTCAGAACCACCGACGTTACCGGCGTTATCACTCTTCCCGCCGACAAGGAAATGTGCATGCCCGGCGACAACGTTCTGATGGACGTTGAGCTTATCACCCCCGTTGCCATCGAAGAAGGTCTCCGCTTCGCTATCCGTGAAGGCGGCAAGACCGTAGGCTCCGGCGTTGTTACCAAGATCAACGAGTAATAAGCTTTAAGCGACAATAAATTCCACCGACATAAAACCGAGATTTCCCCGGGTTTGAGAAAAACGGAGCCGAAAAGGCGGCAAAGTTTTTCCTCGAATGAAGAGAAAGGCTTGGCGATGTGTTTGGTGGAATTTTGATATTTGGGGAAAATAAAATTATAATTTGACCTGTTAAGCAATTGATGAAAGAGGCAAAAAGCATAATATGAAGTATAAAAAAATAACTGTTCGTGTCTTAATTCCGGTAGGCATAGCGGCCGTTATTACAGCGTTTATAGCTTTTGTTTGGCCCAAAGAGACTATAATAAACGAAACCATGCGCTTTTGTAGACCGAAAAAGTTTAATGTCGAAGACTATGAAGATGATACCGACTTTGGTGTTTTGGCAAAGAAAAAAATTGAAGCAAAGGTTGATATAAAAATATCACAGCATGTTTTGGCAGATTATGTTGACGGCTGCATTAAAATAGGGAACGATGTGTATAATACAGGCATTCCCATAAAGGGATTAGAAAGTCGGGGAATACACGTTACCCTGCGCAGAGAAGATGAAAAACGGGTCTATGTGGTTTATTCCGCCACTTTATTTTTTTCATATGATTTTAAACATATGTCACTGTACATATAAGACGGCGATTATAAAGGAATGTGGTCAAACGCTTCCACATTGGGCGATTTTAAAACAGAAATGAAAATTTTTTATCATGAGGATTTATAAATAAAACACTTCATTCCCATCTATCAAAGAAGGTTCTACTTCGCTATTCGTGAAGGCAGAAAGACATAGGCTCCGGCGTTGTTACAAAGGTCAGAGAGTAATTACGCATTAAGCAACAATAAATTCTGCCGACATAAAACCGAGATTTCTCCGGGTTTGAGAAAAACGGAGCCGAAAAAACGGCGAAGTTTTTGCTCGAATGAAGGGAAAGGCTTGGTGATGTGTTTGGTGGAATTTTTATGTTCGCTTTAAGTTATTCTTATCAATACTGCTAAAAATTAAATATTAAAATTGGTAAATTTTGATAAAATTTATTTATTTTTATAAAAGACTGTAACAAAAAGAAAAAAATTGGATTTTATATAATAGAAAGATAAATTTCTTGTTTTCTATAGAAAGGGGTAAAGAAAAATGTTATAAAATACTGCAAATTTTTCTTCACCCACTGGGTGAAGAAAAAACAAGCAAAAAAGGCAAGTTCCCGTATAATAAAGCCTTTTTCTTAGATTAAATCAAATTGAACTTTTTGTATTTAAAATTATGTTCAAATCAATATGGAGGAATAAAACAATGGACGAAAAAGAAAAAATCATAGATAAAAACACAGACGAAACTATGAACGATGATGTAAACAAAACTATGGGTAAAATTACAATTGAATCGACGGATAAGGACATTGATAATAAGGAAGAAATTGAAAGCAAGGCATATGCGCCAATTAGTGTTTCACCCAACTCTATAACCGTTCCATCTTACAGCAGTGCAACAGATGTTAGTATAAGCTGTACCGATTCTACTTGGAAGGCGGGCACAACTAGCGGATGGGCATATATGCAAAAAGTATCGCAGACAAAGGCAAAGATAATAGTAGCTCCAAACACTGGTGGTGTTCGTGTTACAGGAGTTACGGCGGTCAATGGACCTCATCCCGCAACCGTTATTGTAACACAGTCATCTAATATTGATGTGAAAAATAAAATCACTCTATACAAACAAAAAGGAGGCACTTGCGCAGCTACTTGTGCTTGCATGTGTGTAAATGTAAATCCAGATTTAGTACAGTCAGATTGGATGGAAAATGCTCAATGGGCAGATATTGGCAACATGAATGGATATTCACTGGCGGTTGATGTTATGTACTATGATGATTCGGATGAGGCGCTACGCCCCACATTTTACTCTGTTTTTAATGATTCTTTAGCCAAAGGCTTGCCGGCAATTGTAAAAATAAATACCGATAATTTGCAGCATTGGGTAGTTCTTGTATGTTTTAGCGGATCTAAAACAAGTGATGTAAGCGATCCGAGCAAATACATATGCGCTGACCCAGTTAGCGGTGAATTTGTACGACTTGATTTGGCAACTCAATACGGTTGCATAAACAGCAAATTCTTTAATCGTGTTGTATATAAAAAAAACTAAAATAGGTTTCTACTAAAAACAGGCAACGGTAGATAAGTTTCCTAATTATGCTTTACATTGAATGAGGTTCTTTATTTAAAAAATTACATAATCAAGGAGTAACCAAGCATGAAAAAAGCAAAAATTATTACAATAGTATTATCTGCATTTTTGTTTTGCTCTTGCTCAGCCCTGGGCAATGACTTTACCGAAACCATGTCTCCCTTGATTTCATCCACCCCTGCCGAAACGGTTTTCGACACAAATGCAGACTTTATAGAAACACGGGACGCCGAAACCTCCGCCGCGCTTTCCCCCGCCCTCACGGCAACCGACTTTTACGACAGTCTTTCACTGGACGGAAAAGAAGGTTTAATTATAACGGGTGAACCGTTAACGCCGGATAAGCTTCGGAAATTTCAATATAGGTTAGTGGATTTGGAAAAAGGCTATCCTTCTTTAAATGAATTTCTTAAAACCCTGAATATTTCCGAGATAACCGATTTGTGTATTCGCGCCCAATCTCTTACGCGAATATTCAGCAATGAGTACCTGTGGGTTATTGATGAACTTCTGAAAGAAGATCGCAGTCACAAAAATGAAACTCTTCTCGACGCCTCCGCTGTTGGAAAGTCGGCGTTTTTTGTGGAATCCGGGAGAGACTTTGAAAGTTTTGCCGAAGCCTATCTTGAAGTTTTTACCAAAAGCGCGCTTGATCGTGTCTTTTTCCGCTATACCTGCTTCGCCTCCTACAACGATGAGCTGTGGTTTGCTTCAGCGGCCATGACAGGTAATATAACAATAGCACATAGGGAGTATGAATTGATAACCAATACCGAATCCGAAATTTTATTCAGGGAGATTGAATATTGTGTAAAACAGGGAGAAGCGGTTGAATATGATCCCGACAAAAAAGATGAATACGATATTTATACGCTTGATTATAAATTTGTTATGACCGAAAACGGTTGGCGTGCGGACGAATATCCTGTTTATGACCGTACTTTGGACGGACAATATCCCGGTTTTATGTAATATCAACTTAAATAATCAAAATTTTACTGTTTGAAAAAACGGGAAAACTTAAATAGTTAATTATAGACAAATCACATAAATTATTGTATAATAATAGGGTATATACGGTGGAATTTTTATATCAAAGCGGCGAGCAACGAAAACAATTTTACGGAGCCCACTATGAAGAAAATAATATTGATTTTCTGTACATTAACAATCTTGATAACTCTCACCTCCTGCGATAATTTCAAAAACACCCTCGAAAACGAGCCCGACAATGCTCCCGAAAATGAAAACAATCCCTTTCAAAGCGCGGAAAAAGAAAATCCGCTTCCTTCGGAGGAAACCGAACAAATTCTGAAATTGCTTGCCGAATATGCCGATCTGTATTGGGGTATGTTTCCCCTTAACGACCTGCCCGACGGCCTTGCGGACGAGTCTAAATTCGTTACCGTGGAGCGCGAAGAGGGGTATCAAACCTTTTATAAGGTTATAAGCGGTGATATTCGAAGCGAAGCGCAGTTTAAGGAAAAGCTTGATATGCTTGTGACCGAAAACCTTAAAAAGGAATTGCTTGAGGATCCGGAAAGACCCTTTGAATTTTCGGAGGGCGGCTTGTATATCAGAAGCCGCGGCGCGGGCGGTTCGGGTCTCGGAATGGATAAACTCTTCCTTGATTCGGTCGAATACCCCGGTGGAAACGAAATTATTGTTACAGTAACTTCTTTTGGGGACAAAAGCAATTGGGGGCTTACCGAAGACATAATGGAAACCGCCTCCGCCACGCTTTTGAAAACGAGCGGCGGTCTCCGCGCCGAAAAATGCGATTCGGATATTTTGAATTTTTTTTGGTTTTATAATGAAATCCTTTACGGAGATTTTTCATACCAAATCAGATAAACCGTCGAGAGGAAGCCCCTATTATGAAAAAGCAAACAATTACCGCAATAATAATCTCTTTAACCCTATTATCCGCAATAACCCTGTTCCTGTTTTGCGTTATTCCCACCGAAACCCAATGGCGCAAAACAATCAAAGCCTACCGCTGGGGCAACGGCGCCCCCGACATCGCCCTTTCCGACGACACGAAGCTTGACGGAATGTTGGAATTTGTGGAGGTAAAATGCGATTTCACGGTATACCGCACCCTTACCTGCACCCAAATAAAAGAGGGCACAATCGAATTCGCAAACAGAAAATACGACTTGGACACCTACGGGAATTACAAAACAAACAACCGCAATATAATACCGGTAACTCTCCGCGACGAATACGGAAGCGGCGTGACAAGTCCCGAATACCCCTATTGGGCGGAAGACGAAATGCTTCTTTCCTCCGACGGAAGGTACATAAATCTCAATATCTCAAACCTTAATGGAACCGAAACCTTCCACGTCATAGGCGGCTGTGAAACCATAGGCGAAATAAAAGAAGCGGTTAAGATCTTCGGCTACGGTATCCCCTCCGATTACTCTTAAAAAATAATTTTTTTGGGAGCAAGCTATACCCGAAGGAGCCCCTTATGAATAAGCTAAATTCCTTCCACCTAAAAATCATAGCCCTCGCGGCAATGACAACAGACCACATCGCCGCCTACGGAATGAACATATTCCCATTTATCTCCTATGATATTTTCCGCGGCATAGGCAGGATCGCCATGCCCCTTTTTATGTTTGTCTTAGTAATGGGCGCGAAACGAACCCAAAGAAAAGCGAAATTTTTGCTTCGTCTCTACCTCGCAAACATTGCCGTATTTATACTTTGGGCGCCCCTCTTTCTTTTGTTTAAGGGCAATTTCGCTCCCATGCCGTCGGTACTTTCCACATACGTTTACGTACTCCTATACGGCTTTTTAATCGAAAAAATCATAACCGAGCTAAAAAGCAAAAAACCGTTTTTTCTAATCTATACAGCAATTTTGGCGGCGGTGACTTTTTTACCGCGCATTCTCTTAAATTACCTCCGCGGCCCCTTTGTCCAAACACTTACAGGCGGCGTTTCTTTTTCCGGCGACGGAATATATTACATAAACACGGCCGAAACCCTTCTTAAAACAATACTCCCTCCCCTCGACTCGGTGGACAGCTCGGTATATTTTGTAATAATGGGCGTAATATGGTATTTCGTCCAAAACAAATACGTATGCTCCGGAGTGCTTGTCCTTTTCGGGATATGGGGATTTTTGGGCGCTAACAACGACGTTTTCGACGTTATAGGAAATACAACGGGAAGCTATTATCAACACCGTGTTTTTTTCGACGAGTTTCAGTCTCTTATGGTATTTGCCGCCTTATTTATGGCGTTTTATAACGGTGAAAGAGGAAAGCCCATGAAACGCTTTTTTTACATTTACTATCCCCTGCACATTTTCATCATTTCCGCCGTCAATTGTTTATTAGGAGCTTGAAAGAATTCCGGCAATTATATCGGTTCAAGAAAATAACGCGACATATAGCGGCAAGAGCAAATCGCACATAGCAAGGCGGAGGACGAAAGCAGGCTGACGCTCGGTGAGGAGGACAACGCGGCTATGAGTGATTTGAATACCCGATATGTGTTGCAGTATTTTCTTGGATTGCTATAGTTTATAACGATAATCGGCATAATACTTTCACCGCGCTGCCTTTTAATAAAAAACTTAAAATTTCCGTAAAAAATTCCCCAAAACCTATTGACAATCCTTAAAACAAATGTTATAATAATTAAGCGTTAAATGCGGGTGTAGTTCAATGGTAGAATGTCAGCCTTCCAAGCTGAATACGTGGGTTCGATTCCCATCACCCGCTCCAATTTTTTTATAACTTTAAAATCGGCACATTCAAATGCGCCACTAGCTCAGCTGGATAGAGCAACCGCCTTCTAAGCGGTAGGTCAAAGGTTCGAATCCTTTGTGGCGTGCCAAAGCTTTTTGCGGTCGAACCCGTCTAAAAAGCTTTTATTTATAAGATGGTGGGTATAGCGTAGCTGGTTAACGCGTCAGTTTGTGGCACTGAAGACCAAGGGTTCGAATCCCTTTACCCACCCCACACAAAAAAACAAAGAAAACCCGCGCTGTAAAAGAATTTGCTTTTACAGCGCGGGTTTTCCCTATCTCTCAAAAGAAAAAAACCACCCTCCAAAACGCAAAAATCCTCCCACAAATGTAAAAAAATATCTCACAATGCAACACAAAAAACAACACAAAAAACCGCCGCCCGTTTCCAAAAAACAAGCGGCCGAAAAATATCAAAACCTCCTCAAAAACGCCCCATACAACTGTGGCTGCAAAACCTTAACTGCTGTTACCA
>CATLBH010000029.1 GCA_949878745.1 uncultured Ruminiclostridium sp.
TTTGAAAGTAATACCAATACGGTGAAATTGTAATATTGATGGAACGCCGTGTGCGGTGAAAGTCGCATGCACGGTGTGGAACGGGGGAAAAGGCAGAGATTGTATCAAAGCCTTACCTATCGTTATCTTCCCGAAACAATGCAACATCCGGTTGTTGCGTCTTTATCGATCGAATTTTGTAACCCGTTCAGTATCGCAGAATAATGCCCTAACGCTTTATTAAAAGAGCCGCAAAAAACACCTGACAAAGAACCGGACGCTTCGTTATATTGACCGCTAAATATACCGCCATAACTTGTTTTGGCTACATTATCCGCCCCTCCTGCAACCACGCTGCCTGTCTCTAATACTTGATTTCTAAAACCACCTCCAATAAAGGCGCCTGATGCCGTTCCTTCTATTGTATTGTCGCTTCCGGTTGCAATTGCTGCCTGAGGACAGTTTTTTATAGTGTTAAAAATTCCGCCTATAATAGTAGAGCATGGAGCGCTTAATATCGCGTTTTTTATTCCGTTTAGTATTGCCGATGCACCGCTGATGTTTTTTATATCTTTGTCATCATCAATGGAATTTTGTTCTCCTGCTACATGCGCATAAGGCGTTTTCGGATTGATATAATTTCTCTTAGCCGTAACCGTCCCGCTCTCATTGGTAACGTCCTTATACGAATTAAAAATCTCCGAATTTTTATCCTCATTGGTGAATTGCCTACGCCGTTTCCGCCGCCGCTGCCACTCCCCTCAACAATCGCATTATAAACCCTATGCCCGTTCATATTCAAGTCTTTATACATTTTAAACTCGTCATCGGGAGCATGATACATAAAATAAATTTTTCCTTCATGGCCTAATCCGATCCACTGTCCGGAGCCGTTTGTAAAAAGGGCAACACCGGGAATAAGCTCATTTTCCTCACCTACGGCGGCGTAACTTGTTCCCACATGCCCCACCGCGTTTTTATCGCGATAAAAACGAAGATATCCGCCGTACAATCTGGCTATGTTTTCACCGTAGGTATCGCTTCCGAAAGTGGAAACTCCGTTGTTGTCTATCCTTGCCACCTCTGTACTTTCGGCATTTAAAATAGTACAAACGCCGTCTGTAGTGCCGCCTATGGTGATATTTCCCGCAAATGTACCTTTCAGCGCGTTAATTCCGTCTTTATTCCAGCTTCCTATCAGATTGCCTTCTTCGTCGAGTATATTCAATACACCGTGTTGGTCGTCCAACCCTCCCAGAGTCAATATTCCGCCTACTATAAGTGCGGCCGAAAGTTTGCCTTTAATCCCTGTATAGGGGCGTGATCCGGTGCGGGGTATGCGTGTACCGTCAGTTCTACGCCGTTTGCTCCGAATTCCTTCCCGATTTCGTCTTGAACATTCATTGATACCTGCCGCACTCCGTCCATTAAATTTCTGCGAACGGCGGTATCAAGTCTTTGTGAATGGTGCCGCCCTTTTTCGCTTTCATATTCCACGCGCCTTATTCCGCTTTCATTCAGCTCCTGCCTTTTTCGTTGAGGTTCCGTCGGATTATAACAACCCCCTCCCCGAGGGATACGAAATCGCTGACCTTCCTCCCTGTACATATCTGTATTTTAACGGTATGCCCTTTGAGGATCAGAACGATTACGGCACAGCCATCGGAATCCTGAATGAGGCCATCGAAAACTACCCCTTTGAAAAATTCGGCTGGAAAAGAACCGATACCGCCCCGGTATTGGGTATGGGCGCGGAAGCGGAAACGGGGGCAAAAACCGCCGTTCCGGTTGAGAAAATTCATGAGAAATAACCGTAATTTTACGCAAAAAACCGTTTACCGAGAGAGGTAAACGGTTTCTTGTTCTCCGTGATATAAAAATATCTTTTTACGGCTTAAATTCCTAATTCCTCAAATCCACTTGGTCTTATCCAACTCCGAAACAAATTTCTCCATTTCCTCTTTAGAGCGGATAGTATGCGTATGCGCGATAACCTCCCGTCTGTGAGCGGGGGTGAGAGTGGAAAAATAGCTCATTGCGGCGCTGTTTTTGGCCAGCGCCATACTTAATCCCAATGGGATTTCGTTGTCTTTTTCGGGTATAGTCATATTATCTGGTTCCTTTCTTTTTTGTGGCATTGCGTTGTTTTAACGGTTAAGTTGTTTTCCTTAGCGGAATCGGCGGCTTCGCCCGATTCCGTGTTTGTTTTTACGCGACTGATTATAGGGTATTTTTTCTACAGGCACGTGCTGCGTCGGGGCTTTGCCCCGAACCCCACTTCCTTTTTGGTGCCCCAAAAGGAAGCGAAAAAAGCGCCGCGCGGCTTCGCCGCTTTTTTTCTTTTTTTCAATCTATTTTATCAGAACCCCACCTCCACCTCTTTTACAATCCCTTTCTCCAACCCCGCCTTTACCTCGTTCTCCCCCTTCCCCTTATACCTGAAAGTAGCGTTAATCTCTCCCCCTCCAACTCTTATCTTAACCGAAGCCCCGTCAAACTCCGCCGGCAGTCTCGGCGAAAAGCTCACCACATTCCCCTTTATCCTAATCCCGAACAACCCCTCAAAAATACATTTCCAATACCAAGCCGCCGCCCCCGTATACATCGACCATCCCCCGCGTCCGTAACAATGAGGATTCGTATAAATATCGGCGGTAATAAAGTAAGGCTCCCTTCCGAATCTTTCGTCCTTATAAGAGGGATTCAGCATATTAAGCAGCTCGAACCCCCTTTTATTCTGCCCCAATTCAAAGCAGGAAATACAGTACCACACCGCCCCATGAGTATATTGTCCCCCATTTTCCCTTACCCCAATGGGATAGGATTTCACATACCCAGGATCCTGTCCGATTTCCGCGCCGTTGTCAAAGGGCGGCGCAAACAGCTTGATTATTCCGTTTTTCTTGTCCACCAGCCTCTCCCACGCCGTATTTGAAGCGATAACCGCCCTCTTGGTATCGGGAAGCCCGCAAAGTGCGGCAAAGGCCTGAGGCAAAAGGTCGATTTTACAAGCCTCGCTTTCCTCCGCGCCCATTTTTTCCCCATTGTCATAAAACGCCCTCAGATAATGATCACCGTCCCAGGCGTTTTCCTCTATGGCCACGCAAAGGTCAGCTATATTTTTCTCCAGCTCTTCCGCATATGCCCCTTCGCCCCTTTCCCGCGCCACGGGAGCGAATTTTCTTCCGCACAGGATATAGAACATTGAAAGCCAGACGCTTTCTCCCTTCCCTTCCGCCCCCACGCGGTTATATCCGTCGTTCCAGTCGCCGCTTCCCATTTTGAGAAGCCCGTTTTTGCCCTTAACAAAACCCTTTTCCATAGCTTTTTTACAGTGTCCGAATACGCTGTCCTTCCCCCCGCCGTCGGATACCTCCATAAAAAGCTCTTTCTTGTCCTCGGGCAGCTCTGAGCCGGTGCAGTATTCCGTTTCTACCCCCCAGAAATCGCTGCCAACGCCGTTCCCTTCCGCGCCGCCGAACACCTCCGCGTATTCACAGGCGACGTAAGGAAGCCACAAAAGATCGTCGCTGCATTTCGTCCTCACCCCCACCTTTTTGCTCATATCCCCACAGGTAAATTCGTGCCACCAGTGAAGAACGTCCCCCTCCGGGAACTGGCTTTGACAACAGCGGAGAATGTGCTCAAAGGCCGTTTTCGGCGAAAGATACATTATGGCGAGACAGTCCTGGAGCTGATCCCTGAACCCATACCCACCGCCGTTCTGAAAAAATCCCGTCCTTCCCCAAAGGCGGCAGGACAAGGCCTGATGGGGCAGCCAGGTGTTAAAAAGCTTGTTTAAATTCCCGTCGGGAGTGAAGATTTCGATGCTGTTCTCACAGCTTACCCCACAGGGCGTGCCCTCCAGCGCCTTTACCGAATTTGCCGCTTCGGCGCGGTTTTCACAATAACCCAAAATATACCGTATCCTGAGCTTTTCCCTTGGGGGCAGTACTATGGGTACTATCACCCCCGCTGTTTCCGCGTTAACCCGACCCATTTCCTCCGGACACCCGGAAAGGTCTCCCTCTCTTATTTCCTCCTCGGAAAAGGAATACCGCGCTTTTTTGCTGCAATACACCACGGCCGCCCCCTTAAAATTAAGGTTTTGGGAATTGGTGATAATCAGCGTCCCCTTTTCCGTCTCCGCCACGGGCATCGACCCTTTCACCTTGTCCCCCAAAACGGGGTTAATTTTGTAAATAAGGTCAGCTCGCTGTTCGCTGTCCGAGGTGTTGGAAAGGGTAACGGTCATTTCCTTACCCATTCCCTTGGAATACACCTTAACCTTCGTTTCCGCCTCGATACACCCCGCCTGACCTTTATAAGAGCAGTATTGGGGGGTAAATTCCGCCAGACTCCCCCTTATAATATCGTACAGCGCGTTTCCGATTTTCAAAAGCATCATTTCGTTCCCGTTATCCGCCAAAGGGTCGTTTTCCCAGGGGGTAAGCTTGTTTTCCCGACTGTTGAGCGCCCAGGTGAAGCCGAGACTGTTTTGCGACAAAAGAGTGCCGAAGCGGGGATTTGAAAGGATATTACAGCGAATATTCTCCTCTCCGCTTACGATATACCCCTCGTCGGTAAAACGGCTTTCCTCTTTTTTGCGGGAGCACTGCCTTATCTTAATCAGCGCCCTCTGCCCCGTTTTCCGCCCCTCCTGTCCCAAAACGTTTTTTAACTCGGTTCGCGCCGAAAGGGCGTAAATAAGCGTCAATATTTCGGGAGTAAGCTCCGATTTCAGAAACGCCCGTCCGAACCCCATCAGATCCCCTTCCGCCGCGCTTTTTTCCAGCCCGTTTTCACACAGGACTATAAGGTCGCATTTCACCCCGCAGCGGTCAAGCCCCTGCTTTAACAAAACCATTGTTTTCGCTTCCTCCGCCTTGGCGGTAAGCAAGGGGTAATCCCCCGATATGGAATATCCCCATAATGCGCTTTTATCCAAGCGGTTTTCCTTCCTCGCCCGAAGTATCGTTTCCTCCTCCGTTTCCCCGTAAAGCAAGGCGGGAAGAGTAACCGAAGCGATACGCCCGTGAACGGTGGATAAGGATAAGGGCGAGGGTGCAAGGGTTTCCTTTTGCTCCGCCCCGCTGCTCCTCAGCCTTAGAGCCGCCCTTTTCGCTTCCTCCGCGCTGTCGGCGTAACAGTAAAAGAAGGTCAGCTTCCCGGTTTCCCCCGCGTCCACGGTCATATCGTCCTTAACGAAAAGACAGGGCGAGGGAATGGAACGGTCATAGCATTCTCTTAAAAGCGCCTTGTCAAAGAATGAAAAGGGCGAATCGCCGAGACAAGCTTCCTTGGAAAAGCAATAGGTGAAATCCGCATCCTCTTCCGCGAATCCCGCGGCGCAGGCTGTTACCCTGTCCCCGTCCCTTTCCTTCCTGTAAAAGACAAAAAGCTTGTTCTCTTTGTCATACTCCGTTTTCAGGAACAAATCCATAAACATCGGGTGAGCGGAATAATCCGCTTCCGAAGCCAAAGTCGGCTCGCTGTAAAGACACAAAGTGAGCTGCTTTTTTACGCGGCTTTTGTTTTTTACGCTAAAAACGCGTATTTCCGCGTTCTGCTCCGCTCTTACCCTCATTTCGAGAATAAGGCCCTTTTCCTCGCTTTTATAAACCGTTTCCCCCTCGGAAAAAACCGTCGAAGGCTTGATTTTAAACTTTGGGTGATAAAAGAAGGGATAAACCTCGGTTCCGTCGCAAAAGCCGTAAAAAGCCCCGTGAGGTCGGTCGATATTGCTTCGTGAATCCGTACAGCCGTTTACCGTGCTTAATCCCTTATATACTCCTTTAAACATACCGTTGGCGGAGGTAAAAAGCGTTAGGCTCCCCCCGCTGAGAGGATTGACGGGGGAACAGAAAAGCTTCTGTTCCCTGATCTCTTCTTTTTCCTTGGGGAATCTTTCTCCGCCCTGACTCGGATCGGAATTCAATATTTTTTCTCCTGCCATTACCTTTTCCTCCGAAAGCTCCTCCGCTCTTTTTATCCTTTCGTCGCTTAAAAACAGCTTGGAGCAGATGTTGTCCTTTAAAAGATTTGCCGCGCCCGCTATGCTCATTCCCACATGGTGCGCCATATGACTTTGTATCACCGCCGCCTTTCTCCCCACTCTTCGCCTTGTGTAATCCACCGCCTCGTAAAAGCCGTATTTCGGATCCAACGCCCCCTCTTTTTCCAGCCTGCAAAGATTGTTCCAACTCTCCAAAGGCTCCATAGACAGCGTAAGATAGCTGGAATAAGGGCTTACCACGCACTCGCTGTCCATTCCCCCCTTAAGGGCGGTTTTCTGAACCCCGTGCGCCTTATACTGATAGTTAAGCTCTCCATCAAAGGCGTAATAGCCGCTTTCGGAAATGCCGAAGGGCGTGTGTCTCCGCTTCTGACAGTGAAGGGCGTATTTAAGAGCCTCGTAACTCATGCTTCCCTCCTTTGAGGTGATTAAAAGCTCCGGCATAAAAAACTCGAACATTGTTCCCGTCCACGCCACCGCCCCCGCGTAGGCTCCGCTTCTGGACATGGTTCTGGACAGCGCCCGCCAATGCGCCTTGGGCGCCTGTCCCGTGGCGATGGCGGCATAGCTTAAAAGTCTCGCCTCCGACATAAGCATATCGTAATTGTGACGGGACAACTGCTCCTTTTCGGTGTCGTAGCCTATGCTGAAAAGCTTGTTTCTCTCCCGATAAAATTCCGAAAGCCTTGTGGCGTTTATTATAAGGTCAAGCCTTTGCTTAAGAGCGGGAGAAAGCCCGTTTACCCTAAGGCATTCCTTTACCGCGATAAGACAGCAGAAAAAGTTCCCGCTGTCCACCGAGGACACAAACCCCGATACGGGCTTAAGGCTCTTTAAATCGTACCAGTTATAAAGATTCCCCCTCCATTTGGGCAGCTTTTCGATAGACTCCGCCGCCTTTTCCAAAAGCCCCGTAAACTCCTCTGCGGTAATTATCCCCAATTCGTACACTGCCGCGGCCGACAAAAGATACATTCCCACATTTGTGGGCGACGTTCTGGGACAAACGCGGTAAACCGGCTTGTACTGAACGTTGTCCGGGGGAAGCCAGGAGGTTTCTTGGCCTATATGATCCTTATAAAAGCTCCACATTTTTTCCGTCTGAGACAAAAGATCCTTTTTTGCCGCTTCATTCAGCGAGGGCGTAAAGCTGCTTCGGGGCTTATCCGCGTATATGAAAAACGGAAGAGCCGAACACATCAGCAAAGCGGCGGGAAAGACGGAGTATTCCCCCCGATAAACGCACAAAACCATAAGAAGAGCGGACACCAGAAAAGCCGGCAAAAGGTGCCAAAATCCCCCCATAAACGCCGTTTTTTCAAAAAATCCGCTGGTGGTCCACTGTAAAAGGTTTCTTTTCGACACCAGGTTTCGCCAAACCGTCTTAATCAGCGCGTCCAAAGACACCAGCGCCGCCTTTGAAAGAGTCATCACCTCCAACACCGCCTTGGAGGCAAGCTGCTTAACCTCGCTGACGATCGGCGAATAAAAACGCCTTTTTACCCCGAAATAAAGCCCTCTCACCGCGGAGGAAATCAGCGCCGGAATAAAGGGCAGAAGCAGCGACAGGTAGGCGGCAGTGCTCAAAACAAAACCGTTTCTCACGAAACAGGACAAAAACAGCAGCGCGAGACAAAAAACAGGGTGAAGCCCGCGCCTTATATTGTCCGAAAGCTTAAATTTCGTGAGAAAGGAAAAGTCCTTTCGGAAAATATGCCGAAAATTCTGAAAATCCCCTCTTATCCAGCGGTGAGCCCTCTTGAAATAAGCCTTGGAGGAAGGGGGAAAGCTGTCGGAAAACTCCACGTCCCCCGCGTATGCCACCCCGGTGAGCCCCCCCTCCAGAATATCGTGGGACAACACCCTCTCCGGACGGAATTTATCGCAGCAGTCCTTTAAAAAAGCCTCCTTCCGTATCAGCCCCTTCCCGCAGAATATCCCCTCTCCGAATAAATCAAAGTAAAATTCCCCTCCGAAGCTGTCATAAGCCGAAACGCAGCTTACTCCCCCGTTTCCCGCCATAGCTCTGGCAAAGGGCGTTTTAAGCGTTGATCCCAAGGTTGAGGTACAGCGGGGCGCGATTATGCCGAAGTCCTTGTTCAAAGGGTGAAGCGCGATGGCGGTCAGCTCCTTTATACTGTCCATAAGCGGCACCGTGTCAAGATCCAAGGCGGCGATAAACTTACATTCTCTTAAAGGGGCAATATCCCCCAGAACATGATAAAAATTCTCCCCCCCGCCGCAAAGGTACTTCACCAGCTCTTCTATCGCCCCCCTTTTTCGGTCGAAGCCCTGATATTTCCTCATAGTCTTTGAGTATACCCTTTTGCGGAAAACCACCCGACATTCAGGGAATATGAGATTTTTAAGCTCTTCCCCCTCCGCGAAAAGCTTTTCGTCCCCTTCCTTTATCTCTTTGTCGGCGGGGGCAAGGTCGCAGAGAAGACAGAAAAAAATACCTTCCGCGGGATTTTTAAGCCTTGCGGTCTTAAGCCGCAAAAGCGCATCCCTTAACCCCTCCTTATCCGCCACAAGCGCGGACATTACGCAAAGGGTAAACCCGTTTTCGGGCAGATTCTCCCCTATCTCCATTCTCGGAAGCGGATGCGAGCGGGCAAAACGCGACATTATCAGGTCTGAAACCGCCTTTACCGCCCCCCATAGAGGAAAGAAACTAATAGGTATCACCCACAGCCGCGTCAAAAGCCCCGTTATCACCGCCAAAGCGAAAGCAGCGCTCATCTGTATCCACACATAAGCCTTCGCGTTGGCGAAAGGGTAAATGTTGCGGTAATCCTCCTCGATAACCTGTCCTATGTGAAAATCGTCCAGAACGGTTCTTTTGGTTATCTCGGAGGTGTACTGTCTTTCCTCTATTCCCGTGAGCCTTGAAATAAGAGCGGTTCTGGCGCGATATTCCCTTCTGGTTTCCCTTGAGGACTTCACGTATATATCGTCGAACAAAAACGCCCGATGAAGCGGGCTGAGCTCTTCCAAGGCGTTTTCGTCCAGATCCTTTATCTTATACATTTTGTCCAGATAAAGCCTCGGCTCTTCCCTGTGCGAAGCCGCGCCGAGAACCAGGCAAAGCTTAGCCTGCCATATAAGGCTGCTCAACTCCTCCTCGCTTACATAGCGGGTCTGGGATAGGGTATATATAAGCTCGGAAACGGATTTGTCGTTTATGTCCTTAAGCCCGACAACCTCCGCCCCCAGCGCGGGAAGATTGTCGGCCGCGTTTTCCTTAAGAGGCTCTCCAATAGGCTCCTTTAAAGTGAAATACATATAAGGGGCGGTTTTTATAAGCCCCTTTATTTCTCTTTCGAAAAGGTGGTTTTCGTTTAATATCTTATCCCCGCGGAGAAGCTTTTCCGTCTTTTTGAGGCTCTTTAAAAAAACCGTTCCCCTTACGGCGGTATTGGTGGAATTTTTCCGAGACATTTTGTTAATCCTTCCTTTTTAAGAAATTATGCTTAATACTAATCCCTTTTAAAATGTTGGATTAGTGTTTCGGGTGCAGTCCTTTTTTAAACTATGGATAAGATCCATAGTTTAAAAAAGGATTGGTACAAGTTATTGTTAACAAAGCTGCCCAAAAAATGTGCCGAAGCAATAAAAACTTTTCTTTTTTGTAAGAAATTGTGAAAATTTTATCCTAACACTTGCATTTTCTCGATAAATATTATATAATATTACTGCAACTCTTTGAAAAAATAAAGAAAGCGGCTTACCCATAATACAGATTAGTCAAAATACGGACAAATAAAACTGAAATTTTTCATAATAATATTTCATAAAGAAACAGACCGATAAAGGGAGTACAAAAAGTACAATGGCTACGAAAAAGAAAAAGAAAAACGGAATAAACATAGCTTCGCTTATCATAACTATACTTGCGGTGGCTTTGGCGATCGGCGCGATAATTTTTCTCTTAAAGACCACCGGCTCCGACGATGAAGCGGAAACCACCCCCACCCGGCCCGCCGTTACCGAGTTTATGGCGACTCAGGAGCTGGTGGACGCCACGCAGCAGGCCGCCTATGATCTGCTCCCCAAAAACTATAAGGTATTCCAGTATCTTACCAGGGGAATGACCCACGAGGACGAGCCTTACGGAAATCTCCCCGAGGACGGCTTCTACACCTGCGTCAGCGACGAATTCGATAATTTTGATGATTTCAGCGATTATATAAAAGGAATATATACCGAAGAAACGGCGGAAAAGCTGCTTTCCGACCCCTTCGGGAACGGCTCCGTATACGGCGTGGACGATACCGGCGCGCTTGGTCTTTCCTCTGAATTTGTTCCCAATGAGGAAGAGGGTCTTTCTTGGGCGGACGTACACTTCCTCTGCACCCCTCTTTCCGAAACCGAATGCAATGTAAAAGTCACCTTAAAGGACTCTTCCGACAACGACGTGGACAAAGAAGTTATGCTTGTCCTTGAAAACGGCGAGTGGAAGCTTGCGGAGTTGGTGGGCTGATGGCTTATGAACGAAGAAAAGGAAAAAGGCGAAAAAAGGGATAATCCTTTTTCGGTCTACGCGGTGGCCAGCCAAATAGGGTTTATGGTGATCCTCCCCCTTTTGCTGTTCATCTGGGGCGGCGCGTGGCTGGTGGAAAAATTTTCCCTTCCCCAATGGCTGATGCCCGTGTTTATCGCCTTGGGAATAATAACCATGATATCCTCGGTGGGGAGCTACCTTCTTAAGCTTACCAAAAAATACGGAAAACCCAACGTCCCCAAAATGTCGGAGTTTCACCACGACACGAAAGATCACGACTATTACGACGATTGATAAAAAAGGATTGATATAATGAAGCGCAAACCGAAAAACCCCGCCTTTGAGGAACTGCGGGATATGCTGCCCACGGCGCTGATAATAAACGGCCTCACCCTGGTGGGAATAGCGGTATACGGCGTATTCGAGGGCATAACCTGGAGAGCCGTGACGGGGCTTCTGTTCGGCGACCTTCTGGCGGCGGGAAACTTTATCCTCTTGGGTATGTCGGCGGCAGGCACCCTCACAAAAGCCAGCGCGAAAAAAGGGCAGTTTTTCGCGAATATGTCCTACGGCGGAAGGTATATAGGTCTTTTCCTGCTACTGGCGGGAGGGCTTATGCTGGGAATCATCGAGGCGGTTCCCGCTTTTGTCCCGCTTTTTATACCCAAGGTGCATTATATGTTCAAATACACTTTTAAGGGCAAAAGCTTTGACGACTTCGGCTAAGACCGCTTTTTAGACCATGGTTAAAACAAACACAACAGAATTTTTAAAGGCATTTACGGCTTCGCCGTTTCATATTTTATTTCATTTTAATTTCAGAAAGGCTGTGATTTTTTAATGGGAATGAATCTTTTGGCGGAATCCAAATTTACCGTTAACGGCCCCCTCGAGGTGACGACCTTCGAGCTGTTCGGTATGACCTTTCACCTGTCGGAATCGGTGGTGGTTGAATGGTTCGTTATGATTCTGCTGGGCGTGCTGTTCTTTGTCCTCGGGCGCAACCTTAAGGTAAAGCCCACATCAAGGCGCCAGATAGCCGCCGAATACATTGTGGGACTGTTCAGCGGAATGGTTAAGGACACCATGGGCGTAAGCTATAAGAAATACACACCCTATATAGGCGCTCTTTTCTGCTTCTCCATATTGTCGAGCCTTATGGGACTTCTTGGGCTCCGTCCCCCTACGGCCGACATATCGGTGGTAGGCTCCTGGGCGCTGATAACCTTCGTGCTGGTTCAGAGGAACAAGGGAAAGACGGGCGGCGTAAAGGGCTATTTCAAAAGCTTTGTCGATCCTCTTCCCTTTATGCTCCCCTTTAACATAATCGGCGAAATCGCCAACCCCTTGTCTCAGGCGCTCCGTCATTTCGGCAACATTGTTTCGGGACTTGTAATAGGCGGCCTTATCTATTTTGCCTTAGGCAATTTAGCCATAGGACTTCCCGCGATACTTTCCCTTTACTTCGACTTGTTCTCGTCGTTCTTACAGGCTTACATATTCGTTACTTTGACTATGAGTTATGTGTCGATGGCCGAATGCGACTAGTATTTTTCGCGCCCGAAAGGGCGCTCAAAATACGTCCGATACACTTTGCGGACGCTGTCCGCAATTTTGCTGCGCCAAAAGCGTGTATCGGACACGTACTGCGCCTGTCTTAGGTTGATTTATACGGAAGCTGTATAATATGCGGCAATTCTTTTTTCGCTTCTTTTTTGGGATCCAAAAAGGAAGCAGGGTTTCCAGAGGGGCAACGCCCCTTTGTTCTTCCTCTGCGGAGTAAGAAACTCTCTTTACACTAAAAGCGCTCGGGAAGGGGTGAATTGAAAAACAGTCCGCAGAACTGTTTTTCAAGAGGGGAAGCCCTGCAAGAGAGTGCTTCTCTTGGTTCGACAAGCACTTTTTTCCTTAGGGGTTATCCACGAACGGAAAAAGTTTTTAATGCTCCAACAAAAAGCACACCTGTCAAGCACTCACCCCGTTTTTTGAGTTTGCCCCCAAACAGTAAATCATATAATTTCATCAAACCCAAATGTTTTCCCCAAAAAGGGTTAACATAAACAAAACAACAAGAAAATAAAAATTTTCAGGAGGAACTTTCTTATGGAACAAGCAATCGTACTTGGCGCTTCCGCAATCGGCGCAGGTTTAGCCATGATCGCAGGCTTAGGACCGGGTATCGGTGAAGGCTTCTGCGGCGGCAAGGCAGTTGAGGCTATCGGCAGACAGCCCGAGGCTTCCGGCGCTATCACAAGAACAATGATCATCGGCGACGCTTTGGCGGAAACCACGGGTCTTTACTCTCTGATCATTGCGATCCTGTTGATGTTTGCTAACCCCTTTATCGGTCAGCTTGGCTAAGAGTGGACTAAATTCTGTTGAAAGGACTGATCATATTGTATATGGAATTACTTGCCGAAAGTAAAACCTATCTCTCCTTCGTGGATATCAACCCCTCTACCATTGTCTTTACGCTGATCAACACCCTTATAATCTTTCTGCTGTACCGTTTCTTTTTACATAATAAAGTAATGGCGATTCTGGATCAGAGACAGCAGATGATAAACGCCGACTTCGAAGCCGCCGACGCGGCGAAAAAGGAAGCGGAGGAAACCAAGGCGGAATATACCGAAAAGCTTCTTAAATCCAAGGAAGAAGCCGAACAGATCGTTGCGGCGGCCACCAAAAGAGCCGCCGACAAGGAAGCGGAGATTATTGCCGAAGCCAACGCCGACGCCGCCAGAATGAAGCAGCAGGCGCAGGAAAGCATCGAGCAGGAAAAACGCCGCGCCCTCAACGAGGTAAAGGATCAGATTTCCGAAGTGGTTGTTCTGGCCGCCTCCAAGGTTTGCGAAAAGGAAATATCCGAAAAGGACAATGCCGGACTTATTGAAGGTTTTCTTGCCGGCGTAGGAAAAGAGGGCTGATATGACGGGAACGGTTGAAAAAAACTATTCTTTGGCTCTCTTTGACGCGATAAACGAAGAGGGAGAAAGTCTCTCTTCGGCGCGGGACGAGCTGAATTCGGTTAAAACCGTCATCGACGGATCCGACGGCTTTGTCAAGCTGATGAACACCCCCACCGTATCCAACGAAGAAAAAATATCGGTTATCAAGGACGCTTTCGGCGGAAAGCTGTCGAGATGCGTGTACAACTTTCTCTGTGTAATCACCGAGGGAAGGCGCTGGGATAAATTTGACAAAATCCGCTCCGCCTTTTCGGAATTGTGCAACGAGAAATTGGGCATAGCGGAGATTACGGTTACCACCGCCTTTCCTCTTACCCCTCCCCAAAAAGAGCAGGTTAAGAAGAAAATGTCCGAGATAATAGGCAAAAACATACTAATGTCCGAAAAAATTGACAAATCCATAATGGGCGGCATTGTCGTGGACTACGGCGACACCCGTATGGACGGCAGCGTTAAAACAAGACTCGAAGGCTTAAAGGAAAGCTTTTCTCAGCTTATAGGCTAAAAGAGTTAAAGGGATAAAAGACAAGGAGTTAAGGCTTAAAAGATCCGGCCGGAAAGGAAATCAATATGAAAAAATTTAAATATTTTTTCATATATTTTTTGGCACTGACTTTTATTTTGCCTGTCCTTGCTTCCTGCCAAAAGGAAGATAAGTCGGAAACTTTTTCCGCCGAAATGCCCGATCCCTTTGATTACTCAAAGCCCTTAGCACACGAAACCTTAGGAAGCTTCAAAAGCTGTTACAACTTCACCTTTTCATGTCTGGATTCCGCGATTCTTAACCTTGCGGATAAAGACGAACGCGACAGGTGGTTTGACGAAAAATTCAACGAACGCCTTTTCGTTCCCTACCCCGACGATATTACGGTGTTAAGCTTCGTGCGGCGATTTGACATTCCCAAGGAAAAGCTTCTTGAGGCTGCGGAAAATGCCGATTTTCCCGAAGAGTGCATTAGCCCCGAGGATATCGAGATAATTTATTCGGAGGATACGGAGTTAATAAACAAAACCTTCGCGGACGAATACGTCTTGATAAACGGCGATAAAATATATTCCGCCGAGTGGGTCTATGCACAAACTCCCGACGATTACCTCGACGAGGGAATCCCCTTCGAAAAAGCGATAAACTGCCTTGAAAAAATGAAAGAGCTGCCCTTTACCGAGGAAGCTCAAACCGCGCTGGACAGTAAAATTGACTATCTTAAAAAAGCGGGCAATCCGGTCAGGGAACCGAAAAACATAAAGTTGTTTACCCTTCCCGAAGAGGACTGCAAGTCCTTTTTCAGCGGCTACGACTATGACGAGAACGGAAAAGAAGCGGAAATCAGCGCCTACTCTCTGGTGTATAAGGAAAAAATATACTCCCCCCAATGGCTTTTCGAACACTCGATAAGCGATTACATAGGGAAAGGCCTACCACTGGACGAAACGGCGGATCACCTTGAAAAAATTGGCGATTTCCCCTTTACCGACGAGGCGAGAACCGAGCTGGAGGAAAAAGCGAAGCTTGTAAGAAAAATATATTCCTTTTCCTATGACGAAGCTTCCGCCGCCGAGGAAAACGAAAACGGTATCCATCAAGAAATAACGATGCCGAATCCGTTTTCCGAAAAAGAAGGAGCGAGCGGAGACTCGGCGTATAATTTTTACAGCGATTACGCTTTCAGGTTCGGAAATATAGAGTCTACCATATCAAATCTTGTCGACTATGAAAAAAGCAAGGAATGGATAAACAACTGTTTTACCGAAGCGATTGCGAATCCCGAAGCTCCGGAAAAAACTCTTTTGGATTATATCAAATATTTTGATATACCGAAAGAAAAGCTTAAAGAAGCTGTTTCGAGCGCAAATTTACCCGAAGGCTGGATAATATCCCCATCCGATGTGGATGTAATATATTCCGGCGATGATGACCTTATCAAGCAGACCTTTGTAAACGAATACGCGCTTTTTTATAACGGTAAAATTTACAGCGCCGAGTGGTTGTATGAACATTCGCCAACTGACTATCTTAACGAAGGACTACCCTTAAACGAAGTCGCGGCGCGTCTCGAAAAAATGGAAGATTTTTCGCTTACCGAGGAAGCGATAGCTGCCTTGGAAACCAAAGCGAAAATGTTGGAGAAGGAATATTCCGAAGCGGAAATAACTGTTTCACCCGCAGAACCTGAAACCGTCTCCATGACCGAAGCTCCGGAAACCGACGAACCCGAATCCACAACCCCCGCGCCCTGATTTTATTTTTTCCGCCGAATTACTGCGGCTTATTTAAAAAATTCCCCGCGGAAAGGAGTTTCCGCAAGACCACCGAAAGGAGGAAGGTCACAAATGGAATTACGCCCCGAAGAAATAACGGGAATACTTAAAAATCGAATCAAAGAATTTGACAGTAAAATTTCTCTCACCGATACCGGTACGGTAGTTACCGTAGGCGACGGTATCGTAAATATCCATGGCTTGGAAAACTGTATGATAAACGAGCTCTTACAGTTTGAAAACAGCGTTCAGTGTATGGCGCTGAACTTGGAGCAAAGCTCCGTTGGCGCGGTAATGCTGGGTCCCGACGACGACATCAAGGAGGGAGCCACGGTAAAACGCACCGGAAAAATTATCTCCGTGCCCGTAGGCGAAGCCCTTCTGGGAAGAGTGGTAAACCCCTTGGGCGAACCCATAGACGGCGCGGGAGCAATACTTACCGAGGAACGCAGACCTATCGAAAAGATAGCTTCCGGTATCATCACCCGCGAACCCGTAAGCGTACCCTTACAGACCGGTATCAAGGCCATCGACAGTATGATCCCCATAGGAAGAGGTCAGCGTGAGCTTATTATCGGCGACAGACAGACGGGTAAAACCGCCATCGCCGTGGACACCATCATTAACCAGAAGGATTCCGGCGTTCTCTGTATTTATGTGGCAATAGGACAGAAGGCCTCCACCGTGGCTACCGTTGTTGAACAGCTTAAGGCTGCGGGAGCAATGGATTTCACTATCGTAGTGTCCGCGGCTGCCTCCGAGCTGGCGCCCCTTCAGTACATTGCCCCTTACTCCGGCTGTGCCATGGGCGAATACTTTATGGAAAAAGGAAAAGACGTACTGGTAGTATACGACGACCTGTCAAAGCACGCCGTGGCTTACCGCGCACTCTCCCTGCTCCTTAAAAGACCCCCCGGACGTGAAGCTTACCCCGGCGACGTTTTCTATCTCCATTCGAGACTGCTTGAAAGAGCTGCCAACCTTACCGAAGAATACGGCGGAGGCTCTCTTACAGCTCTGCCTATCATCGAAACGCAGGCGGGCGACGTTTCCGCGTATATTCCCACCAACGTTATCTCCATCACCGACGGACAGATATTCCTTGAAACCGAGCTGTTCAACAGCGGTATAAGACCCGCCGTAAACCCCGGTATCTCGGTATCCCGTGTAGGCGGCAACGCCCAGATCAAGGCGATGAAGAAGGTTTCCGGCTCCCTTAAGCTTGAGTATTCACAGTACCGTGAATTACAGGCGTTCTCTCAGTTCGGCTCCGATCTTGACGCGGATACAAAGGCGAGACTTGCCAAGGGCGAGCGTATAGTTGAAGTGCTTAAACAGCCCCAGAGCTCGCCTCTCACCGTTCAGGATCAGGTTGTAATCATTTACGCCGTTATTAACAACTACCTTGCCGACGTTCCCGTTGATAAAACCGCCAGATACCAAAAGGAGCTGTTGACGGAAATCAATGAGAAGCACAACGAGATCACAAACGGCATAAAGAACGAAAAGGTGCTTTCACCCGAAAACGAGGAAAAGCTGAAATCGGTGCTTAAGGAGTTTACCGAAAGCTTCGTGAGAAGCCTGTAATATTTCAAAAAGGAGTTTCCTATAATGTGGATAATGGGCGAAAACGGCACCGAGCTTGCCGAAGTGAAATTTTTCAAAGTGGTGAAAAATATCGGCGGCAAGGATAAAAAGTGGTCTTTAGTGGGGTATCCCCAAGCTATAGATACTATCGGGGGCATCATCTGCGGTTACTTTTCCGACGAGGACAGAGCCATAGCCGCGCTTGAAAAGCTGATAGCCTTTATTGAGGAAAACCCCGGAAAGGTTTACAGGTTCGATAAACCCTGAATCCCAGGAAAATTTTTCCCACAGCTAAAAAATCAACAAAAACAAACAAGAACGGCTTCCTGCACGAAAGGAGAACGGAATATGAAAAAAGCCGCTTTTGTAATAAGCATAGTAGCGCTGTCAATATCGGCGCTTAATCTGGCGTTTTCCCTGCTTTGCTTTTTCTGCAAGGAAAACGTTCTGCCCCTTAAAAAATACTATTAAACCAACATATACTGTTAAGAGGTGATAAATTGGCATCAGGAAATATGAAGGCGATAAAGCGCCGCATAAAGAGCGTAGGCTCGACCATGCAGATCACCAAGGCAATGGAGCTGGTTTCGTCCAGTAAGCTGAGAAAAGCCAAGGAAAAAGCCGAAGCCGGCCGCCCTTACTTTGAAAAGCTTTACGAAATGATGACGGAGATAGCCGAATCGAAAAAGGATTTCAGTTCGCCTTTTATCGAAAGACGGGAAGTAAAAAACCGCCTGTTTATCGTTATCGCGGGCGACAGAGGCCTTGCGGGCGGATATAACGGAAATCTGCTTAAAATGGCGCTTTCCGAGGGAGAAAACGGTGAGGATAAACCAAAGATTATCGCTATCGGAAAAAAGACCATTGAGTTTTTTGAGAAACGTGGCTTTGACATAGTGGGAAAATACCCCCTTCTGGCCGAAACCGCAAAGACAGCCGACTGCTCCGATATTGCCACTATCGCCATTGAGATGTTCAAAAAGGGCGAGGTCGATCAGGTAAAGATCTTCTACACCACCTTCGTTTCCCCCTTGGTGCAGAATCCCGTTTCCATGGATATACTGCCCATTTACAGAGACGAGGACGGCGAGGAGGTTCCCGGCGTAATCACATACGACCCCTCTCCCGAAGCGGTTTTCAACCGTATTGTACCTAAATTTACCATGAGCTTGATTTACTGCGCTTTAAGCGACGCCTATGCTTCGGAGCAATCCGCAAGGCGAAACGCCATGGAAAGCGCTACGGACAACGCCGAAAAAATGACCGAGGAATTAAGCTTAAAATACAACCGTGCCAGACAGGAAAAGATCACCAACGAAATTAACGAGATCGTTTCCGGCGCAAATGCACTCCAATAATGCTGCTCTCAAATTTTATGGCAGTATAATACTAATCCCTTTTTAAACTTTGTATATTACGTCACTTTAAAAAAGGATTGGTATAAGAAACTAAAAGAAAGGCATTACGGATATGTCAGAAAACAAACAAAATATCGGCACTGTGGTGCAAATTATCGGCGCAGTGCTTGACATTAAATTTCCGCAGAACAGCCTGCCTGCCTTGCTTAACGCTATCGAAATCGACAACAACGGCAAAAAGCTCGTCGTGGAGGTGGCTCAACATATCGGCGACGATCTTGTCCGCTGTATAGCTATGGGCAGCACGGACGGTCTGGTACGCGGAACCAAGGCAGTAGACACAGGAAAATCTATAACCGTACCGGTAGGCGAAGAAACCCTCGGACGTATCTTCAACCTGTTGGGCGAAGCGGTAGACAATAAGCCTACCCCCCAAACCAAGGAGCGCTGGGAAATCCACCGGAAGCCCCCTCAGTATGAGGAGCTGGCCGCCTCCAACGAGGTTCTCGAAACGGGAATCAAGGTAGTTGACCTTATCGCCCCTTATCTTAAGGGCGGAAAGATCGGTTTGTTCGGCGGCGCGGGCGTAGGTAAGACCGTACTTATTATGGAGCTTATCAACAACGTAGCAAAGCAGCACGGCGGCCTTTCCGTATTTACCGGCGTCGGCGAACGTACCCGTGAGGGTAACGACCTTTACCGCGAAATGAACGAGTCGGGAGTTATCAATAAAACCGCCTTGGTTTACGGTCAGATGAACGAGCCTCCCGGAGCGAGAATGAGAGTCGCTTTGTCGGGTCTTACCATGGCGGAATACTTCCGCGACAGAGAGGGACAGGACGTACTTCTCTTCATCGACAACATATTCAGATTCACTCAGGCAGGATCCGAGGTTTCGGCTCTGTTGGGACGTATGCCCTCCGCCGTAGGATATCAGCCCACCCTTGCCACCGAAATGGGCGCGTTGCAGGAGAGAATCACCTCCACCAGCAAAGGCTCCATCACCTCGGTACAGGCGGTTTACGTTCCCGCGGACGACCTTACCGACCCCGCCCCCGCCACTACATTTGCTCATTTGGACGCAACTACGGTGCTTTCGCGCGCCATTTCCTCTTTGGGCATCTATCCCGCCGTTGACCCGCTGGAATCCACCTCTCGAATACTTGCTCCCGAAGTCGTTGGCGAAGAGCACTATCAGGTAGCAAGAGCGGTACAAGGCATTTTGCAGAGATATAACGAGTTGCAGGATATTATAGCCATTCTGGGTATGGATGAGCTTTCCGACGAGGATAAGCTGACCGTTGCCAGAGCGAGAAAGATCCAGCGTTTCCTGTCTCAGCCCTTCTCTGTTGCGGAGCAGTTCACGGGTATGGAAGGCAAATACGTTCCCCTTAAGGAAACGATCCGCGGATTCAAGGAAATCCTTGAGGGCAAGCACGACGATCTGCCCGAATCGGCGTTCCTTTTCGTGGGAACCATCGAAGAGGCTGTGGAAAAAGCAAAGTCAATGAAGTAAAGCCCTTCGATATGACCCGCCGTACCGATCGAATCAAAATTGCACCCAATACTATTAAAAAAATAGCATAAATCAGTAGAGGAGAATGCTATGACTCCCTTTAATCTGCAAATTATTACTCCCGATAAGGAATTTTACAACGGAGAAACGGAGAACCTTATCGTAAGAACCACCGTAGGCGACAAGGGCATATTGGCAAGGCACGAGGATTATGTGGCGGCCCTGCCCATAGGAAAGCTGAAGGTCAAAATTGACGGCTCTTTCCGCATTGCCGCCGTTTCCGAAGGCATAGTCAAGGTAGGCAAGGATAAAACCGTGGTTCTGGTTCAAAGCTGCGAATGGGCGGACGAAATAGACGTGAACCGCGCCAAGGCGGCAAAGGAAAACGCTGAAGCGAGACTCAAAGCAGCCCAAAAAGAGGATCGCGAATATCTTATCGCGGAGTATAAGCTTAAGAGGGCCATTAACAGAATCGAGGCCTCCGAGCTTAAGTAATGTTACAATATGAATAAAAATAAAGCCGTAATCTTTCTTTTTTGCAAGATTACGGCTTTGTTTTTACAAAAGCCTCCGCGAAAAAAACTCACCGTCTTTTTCAAAAGACTCTTTTTATTTTCTGAGCACTTTTACCGATATTTTCATTAACATTGTCTTTGTTATACTAAGCTATATTTATATTTAATTTAAAAGTATTTATAGGTGCAGTATAACAAGTTGTGTATTTACTTGCCTCGGAGTTTTTAACAACACCTTTTTATCTAAAATCATAATAACATTATATTTACCTATATATAATATTTTAATATCAAATACGCAATTATTTTATCAATGCCGAAAAAATAACCTGAGGACACGCAAATAAAAATTTTACAGCAAATTCCTCAAAATAAACAACCGCCCCTCTTTTTTCTCAAACAATCACATTCCCGCCCCTCCGACCGACCACTCCTCCTCAATAAAAAACCCCCTTTCAAAACAATCCATACCCGCCCCCATCAACCAAAACCGTCCCTAACCCCACACCGACTCATCCGCATCCGGCGCAGCCCAAATTTTCTAACGAAAATTTGACGCCGCTCCGCAAGCTCCGCGACTGCTCATTCCGCTCCGCTCCATTCGCGGCTGCGCCCTACGATCATCCCCCACCCCATAAATCACCCCGTTGCATTTCCCCCAACTTTATGCTATACTAATACCAACACCACCCTCAAAACAGAAAGAAAGGCAGGTAAAAAAATGCCCACAATCGAATCCCCACTCCGCTACCGCCAACTAAACAAAGAAATCCAACAGCGCATAGAACACGACCGCCAAAACCACATCTCCAACCCCAATAAAGCAGACGACTTAAAAGCACTTCGCCGAGACCAAACCCGCGACAAGTCAAACCTCCTCCGTCCCGCCTACATAAGAGACATAGACAAAATCCTTCACCTCCCTCTCTACAACCGCTACAACGATAAAACCCAGGTTTTCTCCTTTATCTCCAACGACGACATCACAAGACGGGGGCTTCACGTACAATTAGTCTCAAGAATTGCCCGAAACATAGGAAGACTTCTCGATCTTAACCTTGACCTTATCGAAGCCATAGCATTAGGTCACGATATAGGCCACACCCCCTTCGGCCACGCGGGTGAAAGATATCTCAGCGAGCTTCTTTTTGCCGAAACGGGAAGATATTTTAACCACAACGTCCACAGCGCGAGAGTGTTGGACGTACTGTACCGGAGAAATATAAGCCTACAGGTGCTGGACGGCGTACTTTGCCATAACGGAGAACTGGAGCTGGGCGAATACCGCCCTTCCCCCATAAAGAATTTTGACGATCTGGACAAACGTATAGAGAGCTGCTGCACAACGGGAAGAGAAGCTATCGAAAAGCTTATTCCCTGTACACTTGAAGGCTGCGTGGTAAGAATAAGCGATATAATTGCTTATGTGGGAAAGGACAGACAGGACGCCGTCACCGCGAAAATAATTGACGAAAACACACCCTTTTCCTCCAACATTATCGGAAGCAAAAACGCGGAAATGATAAATAATCTTGTGGTGGATATAGTAAACAACAGTTATGGAAAAGATTGTATCCAAATGAGTAAGGAGGTCTTTGAGGATCTGAAAACCGCGAAAAGGGAGAATTACGAAAAAATATACCGAAATCCTATGGCCAATACCGCTTACGACGAAGTAATAAAACCGATGTTTAAGGAAATGTATTACAGATTACTGAAGGAAGCAACGGACAAAAACGAGGATTCGATAATTTATAAGCATCATATAAATTATATCAGGGAAGGAATGAGATATTATTCCGATTGCTTTGATTACGGTGAAGAGGAGCCGAATCAGATTGTGGCGGATTTTATGGCGAGTATGACAGATGATTACTTTGTGGAATTGTATAAGGAATTGTTTCCCGACAGCGGGTATAGGATAGAGTATCGTTCCTACTTTGGTTAAAACAAAAGATGATCCTATAAATTCAATTAATTTTTTCGCTTCATTTTATTTATACATAAAAACAAATTTACAAAGCGACTATAAAAAATGAAAGTTACAGTTAATACTAATCTTTGGTCAGATTATAGACAAAAAAATGTTGACCAAAGATTAGTGTTTCGGGTGTAATCTTTAATCATATTTCCGACTTCGTCTACAATATGATTAAAGATTAGTATAAAACATCTTTCAGGAAAGCGTATTAAAGTTTCCGTCCCGAGGTCGGTGCCTCGCAGCAGTCTCTTACCCTTCTTCAAAAGGTGGGGCGTTTTGAAAGAGTGGAAGCCCTGCAAGAGAGAGCTTTCCCTGTTACGATAAGCACAAGTTATCCTTCGGGGTTATCCCCGAAGGATAAAAATTTTTTTACATCCCCAATTAAAACTCATTTAAACGCCTTATACTAATTTCATTTTAAAAAGGTTCTAACCTTTTTAAGATGAAATTACACCCAAAGCACTATTTTAAAATTATCCACTAAATTTTGCAATCTTTTTAATTTAAAAATAGTATTACACATGTTTATTTGCTTAACTTCGTGCGAATGGGCAAAAAGCAAATGTTTTAAGATTTCTCTTTTACTTTATTGGGAAAAGAAACCAATGTTCCACGTGGAACATTAAAAAAATAAAACACCTTATCAGAACGTTTTAAAAATAAAAACCTGTCAGCATAGAAATGGTGCGTGAATTTTCAATAAGATTTGCCGAGGATAAGGCAAAATTACGCCAATCCTCTGGCGTAATTCAATAAATTTTAACACACGAGATGTTCAGTAATTTGCCCAAAGTCGGCGCAAAGAGGCACCGACAGCAAATCAAATATAAAAAAGCAATTATTAGTTGGATTTTCCAAAAAAACGTATCGATTTTTATGAAGCAAATTCTCACTTCTTTTGGAGCATTTTTAGCGTAAAGAAAGTTGCGCCTACGTGAATAAGTAAAGGGCGTTAAACTTTTGGAAACCCTGCTTCCTTTTTGGCTTTCAAAAAGGAAGCGAAAAAATTAACCGTTTTTACAACCTCCGCAAAAAACTCACTTCAACGGTATTTTAACCGAATACTCAATACACTCCTCCGTCTGCCTTTTCTCCAAATTACAATGTATCCCCGCCGACTTCATAGCCTCCACTGTCTTATTAAAACTATTTATATAAAGTCCGATAACCCTATAAGGATCAGTCCTGTTAATAATTTTAGGCTTCGGCTTCGTATCTTCCTCATACTCCACCAACAGCCCCTCCACATACCTATCGGTTTGCGTGCTGTTCATCTGCCTAAGATAAATCTCCCTCACCGCCTGTTCCCTCTTACTTTCGGGCAGTCTGATGACAGCCCTTGCCTGCCGCTCGTTCAGCCCGTACTTAAGAACCATTCTTTTGTCATTCTCCGACAACCGCAGCAGCCTTAGCTTATTTGCCACGGTAGACTGAGCGATCCCCAGCTTGGAAGCCGCGTCCTCCTGAGTAAGGCCGTAATGATCTATAAGCCTCTTAATCGCCGCCGCCTCCTCAAGATAATTCAGATCCGCTCTCTGTATATTTTCCAGTATCGCCAGAATCGCGGACTGCTTGTCCTCTCTTTCCAGCACAATACAAGGCACAAACTCCAGATTAACCAGCTTAGCCGCCCTCAGCCGTCTTTCTCCCGCTATAAGCTGATAACCCGTATCCGTTTTCCTTACCGTAAGCGGCTGAACAATACCGTTCTGCTGAATACTCACCGCTAGCTGAGTCAAAGCGTAATCGTCGAAATACTCCCTGGGCTGAGCGGGATTAGGCTCGATCATTGAAACTGGAATATTTACCACATTGTTTACCACGCGTTCGGCTTGCTTTTGAAAAATAGGCATATATTTTGCCCCCTTTTTAAATAAAAAAGTCTGTTATCCTTAATACAATTATTACATATATTCACCGAGTTTTCAAGCAGAAACTTTCGGGGAAAAATAAGCCTGTTCGACCAAATAATCAGTCCTTCGCGGGATTACAATCCATTTCACGTGCTTAAAAAATGAAAAAGAAAAAAATATGGCGAAATAAAATGAAAAGGGGCTTAAAACAATCCATTCTTTCTTTTCATCCTTTTTTAGGATACAAAAAGAAAGTGGGGGGCCCAAAAAGGCGTCACTTTGGTCGCTCACGCGGGAGCGAAATACCCCACGCAAAGGAGCAAAATTTCGGACAAAGTCCGAAAGCGGTTAGGCCAAAGATTAGCGCAGAGGGTCTCTTAAGCAGCCCGAAATGGGTGAATTTCAAAATGCCACCGGCGTTTTAAAAGAGGGGAAGCCCTGCAAGAAAAGGCTTCCCCTGTTACAATAAGCACAAAATCCCCTTCGGGGTTATCCGCGAACGAACACATTGTTTTACAATCCCCATCTAATACTAATCCCTCTTTAAACTGTTGGATTAGTGTTTCAGGGGCAATCCCTTTTTTAAACTGTGGGTATTACGTCAGTTTAAAAAAGGATTGGTATAAAACTCTACCCCCTAAACAACACCAACCTCCTCCCATCTCCCCCGGGCAGTCTATAAACAATTTCCCTCTCAAACCCCAGCCCAAGCCTATCCCCAATCTTACGCAGCTCTCCGTCCATCTCCTCCTTAGCCCCCCTCATAGCCATAAAAACTCCCCCCCTCTTAACCAGCGGAGCGGCATATTTCAAAAGAGTCTCCATATCCGAAACGGCTCGGGCGGTCACCATATCAAACCTTTTCTTATACTTTTCCGACTTTCCCAGCTCTTCTGCCCGTGCGTGTATAATCTCCTCCGCCCGAATCCCAAGCTCCGGGAGCAAAAGCCCGAGATAATCAGTCCTCTTCCTTCTGGCGTCCAAAAGGGTAAATCTCAAATCGGGACGAAAAACCATCATAGGAACCGCCGGAAACCCCGCCCCCGTCCCAATATCAAGACAAGCCGCCTCTTCCCTAACATTATACAGCTTAAGCGGAAGCACCGAATCCAAAAGATGCTTTTCAATAATCCCCGCCCTGTCGGTAATGGCAGTAAGATTCACCTTCCGATTATATTCCGAGAGAAAATCAATCATTTTCTCCATCTTCTCAACCTGAATTTCGCTGAGAGAAATGTCCGACAGCCCGAACCTTTCCCTTATATCATTACTCATAGCTTAAATTCCTTTCGGTTTTTACGGGAGCAATTACAATGTTCCACGTGGAACATACAAATTTTCCCTTTCATAAAAAGCCTTATCCGTAAAGACAGATTACCGCCCCCAACAAGAAAGCAATCAAAACCCGCCGCAAAAAAAACGTTGTCACTCCCCGAGAAGCAGCAGCAAAACCGTAACGTCCGCCGGATTAACACCGCTTATCCGACTGGCCTGTCCGATATTTAGCGGCCTATATCTGTTAAGCTTTTCCTGAGCCTCAAGCCTTAATCCATGTACCGTCCTGTAATCGATATCTGCGGGCAGCTTTTTCTCTTCAAGCTTTTTCATCTGCCTCACCTTCTCGTCCTGGGCTTCGATATACCCCTTATACTTAACCCTGATCTCAACCTTTGAAATAATCGTGTCCCCGAGAGAAGGCGCCTCACCGTCGAAGGCCGCCAAGGTTTTATAATCGACTTGCGGACGCTTCAAAAGCTCCGCGAATCTTACTCCGGTAGTAATAGGCGAAGTCCCCAAGCCCGCCAAAGCGACGTTAAGCTCCGAAGAAGGCTTCAAGGTGGTTTTGCTTATTCTCTTAAGCTCCTTTTCCACGCTTTCGTTCATCTCCAAAAACACCCGATACTTTTTCTCTCCCAATAACCCGAACCTTATGCCGATTTCCGCCAATCTTTCGGGAGCATTGTCCTGTCTCAGTAAAAGCCTGTATTCGCTACGGCTGGTCATCATTCGATATGGCTCTATACATCCCTTCGTTACCAGATCGTCAATAAGAGTACCTATATAAGAAGAGCTTCGGTCAAGCACCAGCATTTCCCTTCCCCCGCAGTAACAGGAAGCGTTTATCCCCGCCACAAGCCCCTGAGCCGCCGCCTCCTCATAGCCGCTGGTGCCGTTGAACTGACCCGCCCCGAACAGCCCCTTAATCCTCTTGAATTCCAGCGTGGCATACAGCTCCAGCGGATCAACACAGTCATACTCAATGGCATAAGCGGGACGCATTATCTCCACATTTTCAAGCCCTCTAATGGTGCGGAGAAATTTAATCTGCACGTCCTCGGGAAGACTGGAGGACATACCCTGTAAATAACACTCATCGGTATCAAGCCCCATAGGCTCAACAAAAAGCTGATGTCTTTCCTTATCCTTAAACCTGACGATTTTGTCCTCTATACTGGGACAGTAACGGGGCCCAACCCCCTCAATCCTTCCCGCATACAAAGGCGAACGGTGAAGATTATCCAGAATAATTTTATGGGTCTCCTCATTGGTATAAGTGACGAAGCACTTCACCTTGTTTTCCAAGGGCAGGTCATTGTCAAAGCAAAAAGGCACTATAGGCTCGTCGCCCTCCTGAACCTCCATAAGGTCAAAATTAACGCTTCTTTTATGAACCCGCGCGGGGGTACCCGTCTTAAAACGGCGAAGGGAGATCCCCTTTTCCTCCAAATCCTTAGTCAGCTCCAATGCGGGGAGCACATTGTCGGGTCCGCTCCGATAATTAAGCTCCCCAATATGTATTCTACCCCCAAGATAAGTACCCGTGGCAATAACGGCGGCTTTCACGTTGTAAACGGTACCCAATCTGGATTTAACCCCCGTTACCCGTCCCTCCTCGGTAACAATCCCCACGATCTCCGCCTGTTTTATTTCCAGATTTTTCTGACACTCAAGAACCTGCTTCATATAAGTATGATATTTCACCCGATCGCTCTGAACCCGCAGGGCGTGAACGGCCGGACCCTTCCCTCGGTTAAGCATACGGGACTGAATAAAAGTAGCGTCCGCCGCCCTGCCCATTTCGCCCCCCAGCGCGTCGATCTCACAAACAAGCTGTCCCTTTGCGGAACCGCCGATACAGGGATTACAGGGCATATTCGCGATGGCGTCCAGGGATAAAGTAAACAAAACCGTCCTGTTCCCCGTCCTGGCGGAAGCGAGAGCCGCCTCAACCCCCGCGTGTCCCGCGCCTATTACGGCTACGTCAAAATCGCTGTTGTATATTTCAATGATATTGTTCATTTTCGTTTTATCCTTATTGTCTAAAATTAAACATTTGTTTTTACGATAACCCGTATATAGTGTTTTATACTAATCCCTTTTAAAACTGTTGGATTAGTGCTTTGGGAGCAATCCCTTTTTAAACTGTGTGTATTTCGTCAGTTTAAAAAGGGATTGGTATTAAATTCAGTTCATAAATAACAATCAATTCCTTCTTCGCTTCCTTTTTGGGATCCAAAAAAGAAAAACAACGTCCCTTTGGTCGCTCCCGCAGGAGCGAAACTCCACACGTCGAAGGGCGCTCCGAAAAGGGGAATTCCAAAAAAACCACAATGTAGTGTTTTGAAAGGTGGAAGCTCTGCAAGAGTTGGCTTCCCCTCTTACGGCAAGCACAAGTTTCCCTTCGGAGTTATCCCCAAACGGTAATGTTATATACATCACCTTATTAGCACCCAAGGAAACAAAATTACTATTTTTTTACATTCCCCCCAAAAATCAATAAGCAGCCTCTTCCCCCACCTCATCAAGCACCCTGATAACCCTGCACGGATTCCCCGCCGCCAAGCAATTATCGGGAATACTCCTCGTAACAACACTCCCCGCCCCGATAACGCAGTTATCCCCCACGACAACACCGCCGCAAATCGTCACATTCCCCGCTATCCAGCAGTTATTACCGATCGTAATCGGTTTTCCGTACTCCAGATCATAAACGGAGCCGTCCTCTCTTTTTCTTAAAGCTCTTTCGGCGGGATTAAGGGAGTGCAGCGCAGTATAAAGAGAACAATTCGGTCCGAAAAAAACGTTGTCTCCGATAGTTACGGGACAAGTATCCAGAACGGTAAAATTAAAATTCGCGTAAAACCCTTTCCCCACGGTAGTAAACACACCGTAATCAAACTGAACGGGCGACTGCAAAAAAGCCCCCTCACCCCTGTTGGGCAAAAGCAGATCGAGAATCTCATTCCGCCGCTCCACATCGGTTTCATAGGTGAAATTATACTGTTGAGACAGCCTGTGAGCGCGAACCCTAAGCTCGGTAAGCTCACTGTCGGAGGGATCATAAACTTCTCCCCTAAGCATTTTTTCTTTTTCCGTAAGCATTGACAATATTCCTTTCAAATTGAATCCAACATCTCTTATAATACCACTTTTATCACATACAGTCAAGAAAAAAATAAAAATACGGACGCGGCCGCCGCCAAGTCCGTATATCTTTTTTTGACTGTAAAAAACATTACCGTTCGGGAATAAAGGATTTTATCGAAGGTCAATTTCCTTCTTACAATGTCTTATTTTTGCACAAGCCGTGCCGGCCGCTCTCGCGGGGGCTTAAGGTGAACCAAAAAAGGGGGGAAAAGGCTTTGCAATATTTTTTATAAAAAGGTTTAGCGTTTTGTCTTTGAATACTCGGCCGGAAGAACCTGTCCCTCCACTCTCCCCCATAGGTTTCACCTTAAGAATCCTTCCTTCCACCCCTCTGAGTGTTTTATTGTCAATACGCCGTTCTCAGGACGGAAACTTCGATACGCTTTTCTTAAAGATGTTTTAAATATAAACTTTTAGTTTTTTTAATCCCTTTTAAACCCTACTTCCTTTTGCGTCACAAAAAGAAAGCGAAAAAAGAATTGATTATTTTTAAATCTCATTGGATATATTTTTAACAAGATCCTCAATAGTAGCCCTATAATTAGGATCCTTTTTAATAATACTCTTTACCTTGTTAATAGCGTAAACCACCGTAGAATGATCCCTTTTACCGAATTCCTCCCCGATAGCGGTATAAGAAAGCCCCGTAATCTGATTTATCAGATACATAGCCACCTGCCTCGCCGAAGAAATCTGGCTGTTTCTTCTGGGTCCCACCATTTCCTCGGGAGTAACGCTGTAAATATGACTTACCTCGTTGATTATCCTTTCAACGGTGACCGGTATGGGCTGCTGATCTGTCAAAACGTCCTTCGTAACGTTCTGAGCCATGGAAATAGTGGGAGAAACCCCCGTCACCAAGGTGAGCGCGTTCATTTTGATTATCGCCCCCTCAAGCTGACGAATGTTTTTCTTAAGCTTGTCCGCCATATATTCGGTGACATTCTGGGGTATGTGCATATTAAGCAGCTCAGCCTTGCGCTTTATAATGGCCAGCCTCGTTTCAAACTCCGGCGTGCTTATATCCGCCAGAAGCCCCCATTCAAAACGAGTGAGAAGCCTTTCCTCGATATCGTTTATTTCCTTCGGAGGGCGATCCGAGGTAAGTATTATCTGCTTGTTTTTCTGGTGCAGCTCGTTGAAGGTGTGGAAAAGCTCGGTCTGGCTTTCCTTTTTCCCGCTGAAAAACTGCACGTCGTCCACCAAAAGCATATCGCAGTTTCTGTACTTGTTTTTGAATTCGTCATTGGTATTGTATTTAAGGGAATTTACGAATTCCGTGACAAAATTTTCGGCGGAAACGTAAAGCACCTTGAAGCCGGGGTTGTTCTGTTCGGCGTGATTCTTCACCGCGCACAAAAGGTGAGTTTTTCCCAGTCCCGGCTCGCTGTAAATAAACAAAGGATTGTACTGCCCCGTCTGACCCTGGGCAATGGACTTGCAGGCGGAATAAGCCAGCCTGTTACTGTCCCCCACGATAAAAGTGTCGAAGGTGTGGTTGTAATTGCTGTTGGCCAAAGTGCTTTCCAGCTTCTTCGTCATATCCACATCGTCCTCAAGCTCGGGTATGGGGTCGCAGAACTTAAGCCTTTGCTCCGGAGTAAGATCCCCAGGAGTAAGTATGTCGATTTCCACGTCAAAGCCCAATATCTCGTAGAACTGTGTTTTGAACATATTCACGTAGTTTTCGTTTATGATGGTTTTTTCGTAAGGATTGTTGACATACAGCACCACTCTGTTATTGTTAAGCTTTATCGGCTTTATGGGATCGATAAAGAGCTTTTTGGCTGTATCGGTGATGGGAAGATTTTCCTTCATAAGCTCGAAGATATCGGCGAAAGAATTCATAGCTTTAAATTTCCTCTCTTTAAGGATTAGGGAGTTATAGCCGCCGAAATTGCGAAGCAATTCGGAGCGTAAATTAACACGCGAGTTAAACGCTGAAAATCAGACAAATTTCCAATATAATTTTATCATAAAGGAGAATTTTTTTCAAGTAAAAGGGAGGAAAAAGTTTGATAATTTATATGGAAATTTTTGTGTAAAACGGTGAAAAATTTTTAATTGGGTTGGAGTGGTTTAGACATTATGTTAAAAGGGGGATTGCTTACCGCAAGGGGAGAAAAGCTTATATTGAAGGTCGATTCCCTTTTACAATGCTTTATTTATTGCACGAGCCGTGCAGAACCGCTCTCGCGGGGGGCTTAAGGTGACGCCAAAGGGGGGAGAAGGTGAACAGGCTACGCAATGTTGTGTTTTGGAAAGATGTTGCTTGTTTTTATCGGAAATATACCGATTCGGCGTAGCCTGTCCCCCACTCTCCCCCCCTTAGGCTTCACCTTAAGAATCCCTTCCTTACCCCCCCTCTGGTTGTTTTATCGTCAATACAGGTTTCGCTCTCATAAAATGCTGTTCCGATGAATGTTATTTTCGTATGTTATGTTTTACTCTCAGGCTGTTTCTTTTATATATCCGCTCCCAATAAACCTTTTTCACACGTTTAAGCTTATGTCCTATCAATTATTGCCAATGCGTGCTTACCCGTAAAAAACTTTGTTTGTATCTTGCATATCAAACTCCGCTAACCGCCCCATCAAGTAAAACCGTCCCTACACCGATAACTACCCAACAGCAGGGGGCGCAGCCCAAATTTTCCTAACGGAAAATTTGTCGCCGCTTCGCTAACGCTCCGCGTCGGCTCCCTCCGCCTCCGCTATCGCTTCGGCTCCGTTCGCGGCTGCGCCGCCGCCAATCACCCCCCACATCCAAAAATTTCACCCCACCAATCACCAACACCCAAAAGAACATCAACACTACCGAACAAAAAATTTTTTTCAAAATTTTTACTTTTTCTTTACCAATTCTCCCCTAAAATATGTTATAATAAATGCATATATAAAAAGGAGAAAAACCATGGAAGAGGACATCACAAGAACCGAATTTTTAACCACCGGCTTAACCGATCCCCAAATCGCCCACCGCATATCCGCCGGTCAAATCAACGGCGAACAAGACTCCAACACCAAATCCGTAAAACAAATAATAACTCAAAACATCTTTACCTTCTTCAACCTCTTAAACATAGCCTTAGGCTTCCTTATCTTCCTTACAGGCTCCTATAAAAACTGCCTGTTCTTGGGCGTTATCTTCTTTAACATAATAATAGGCATAGCCCAGGAAATTAGAGCAAAAAAAATAGTGGACAAGCTAAGCCTTGTTTCCGCCCCAAAAGCGGTGGTTTTGCGAAACGGAGCCGCAAAAGAAATCCCAACCGCCGAAATAGTAAAAGACGACCTGATGATCTTAACCTCCGGCCGCCAGATCTGTTCCGACTGTATAGTCACCGAGGGAGAGTGCGAGGTTAACGAAAGCCTTATAACCGGCGAAAGCGACCCGGTGCCCAAAAAAGTCGGCGACGAGATGATGTCGGGAAGCTTCGTCATATCGGGAAAGGTAAAGGCAAGAGTCCACAGAGTGGGAAACGAAAACTTCGCCTCTAAAATAACCGCCGGGGCCAAATATCTTAAGAAAAACAACAGCGTTATGCTTAAAGCGCTGGATACCATAATAAAAGTGCTGGCGGTATGTATCGTTCCCGTAGCCATCGGCCTGTTCGTTAATTCCATTATTATTTCGGAGCAGCCTACCGACCGCGCGATCGTAAGTACTGCGGCGGCGCTGATAGGTATGATCCCCGAAGGTCTTTATCTTCTCACAAGCGTGGTAATGGCGGTGAGCACAATAAGATTGGCAACGCACAAAACCTTGGCTCAGGATATGTACTGTACCGAAACCTTAGCCAGAGTGGACACCCTTTGTCTTGACAAAACGGGCACCATTACCGAAGGAAAAATGAGAGTGGAAGACGTGGAGCCGCTTTTAAAGAACTTTCCCGTGGATAAAGCCCTAACCGCCTTCGCCGAGGTTATGGGGGACGATAACCCCACCTTTAACGCCGTAAAAGAAAATTGGGGAGCAAATAAAGAAGATTCAATCCCAAAGCCCGTTAAAACTGTTCCCTTTTCCTCCGCCAGAAAGTGGAGCGCCGCGGAGTTCGGTGAAGGCAGCCTTGTTTTCGGCGCGCCCGAGTTTGTCCTCAGGGAGGAATATGAGGGAATAAGAAAAAAGTGCGAAGCCGCCCAGAACGAGGGATTAAGAGTGCTTGTTCTGGCCTGTTCAAAGGAAGGCTTGGGAGAGGGAACGCTTCCCCTTGGCCTTAAGGCCGCCGCCCTTATATTTATCGGCGACATCATCAGAAAAGAAGCTCCCGAAACTCTCAAATATTTTGAAAAACAAGGCGTGGACATAAAAATCATCTCCGGGGACAACCCGGTCACCGTTTCAAGAATAGCCAATAAAGCGGGGGTGAAAAATTCTTCCCATACCGTGGATATGTCTCTCTTGTCCGATAAGGAAATACCCGAAGCGGCGGAAAAATATACGGTATTCGGCCGCGTTTCCCCCGATCAAAAGCTTTTGCTGGTAAAAGCCCTGAAAGCCGCGGGTCGTACCGTGGGAATGACAGGAGACGGCGTAAACGACGTACTGGCGCTTAAAGAAGCGGATTGCTCCATAGCTATGCAGTCGGGAAGCGACGCGGCGAGAAGCGTTTCCAACCTGGTGCTTCTGGACAGCAATTTCGCCTCCATGCCCTTGGTGGTTGCGGAAGGGAGACGGTCGGTGAACAACCTTCAAAGAAGCGGCACTCTCTTCCTTACGAAAACCATTTATTCCACCATACTGGCGTTTATTTTCATATTTATGCCAATCCCCTACCCCTTTCAGCCTATCCAGCTAACTCTTATAAGCACCTTGTCCATAGGCACCCCAAGCTTTCTCCTTGCCCTTCAATCCAACACCGATATCATAAAGGGCGGGTTCATAAGGAACATTATGCGGATCTCCTTACCTCAGGGCATTGCCACGGCGCTTTGCGTTATAATTTCTGCGGTGGTCTGCGAGTGTCTTGATTTTTCCACGGAGGCTATGTCCACGGTCACCACCTACGCCGTCACGGCTGTAAGCTTCTTCACGGTATCGAGAGTTCTGAAGCCCGTTAAGCCTTGGAAAATAGGAATGATGGCGGCGCTTATGAGCGCCTTTGTGGGGGCGGCCGTTATTATGCCTGGTATTTTCGGTTTATATCCCTTAGGCCTGATGGGCTTCGGCGTTGCCGTTCTTACCGCCTCGGTGGGAATAGAAACAAGCCTTCTTGTGAGCAAGGTTTCCGATAAGCTTTTAGACATAATGATAAAAATGTTCATACAGGTAAGAAAGCCTTTCAGAGCGGCCAAAAGAAAAATAATTCAAATTTTTGACGAAAAAGGAAAGCAATGATATGGAAAGAAAAACCGTTTATATTTTTTCGGACGGAGCCTGTTCCGGGAACCCCGGCCCCGGGGGATACGGAGTAATATTAAGGTGCGAGGGGAAGGAAAAGGAGCTGTCCGGAGGAGAAGCGCATACCACCAACAACAGAATGGAGCTGACGGGAGTCATAAAGGGGCTGGAAGCTCTCAAATTTCCCTGCGACGTAATATTGCAGACGGATTCCAAATACGTGGTGGACGGAATAGAAAAGGGCTGGGCCAAAAGCTGGAGGAAAAACGGCTGGATAAAAAGTGACAAAAAGCCCGCCCTCAACAGTGATCTGTGGGGCAGGCTTCTGGAGCTTACGGAAATTCACAATGTTAAATTTAATTGGATAAAGGGGCACGCGGGGCATGAGGAAAACGAGAGGTGCGACAGGTTGGCGGTAAAAGAAAGGGACAAACATTAGGGGGGATAGGTTAATTTTGCCTGCCGCAAGGAAGAAAGGCTTTTATCAAAGGTTTATTCCCTTTTACAATGCTTTATTTTTGCACAAGCCGTGCAGAGCCGCTCCCACGAGGAGTGTTTTGACATAAGAATTGCTTGCCGCTTGGGAGAAAGGCTTTTATCGAAGGTTGATTCCCTTTTACAATGCTTTATTTTTGCAC
>CATLBH010000030.1 GCA_949878745.1 uncultured Ruminiclostridium sp.
ACGCGTAGCGTCGCTTTTGCGATTTGCTCCGAGTCTGTTTTGTTATGCCTATTTTTCATCCTCTTATCCTCCATAATTTTCCTGCTTCTTTTTTCATTTTAGGTATTGACTTTTATTAGCAGGTTTCGCACATAGGCAAAACGCCTCTTTCCCTCAAAAATTCGTACAAGAACAGCCTTCCTCGCTGCGTCCAACAAGTATGCATAGAAGCTTTGTTTTCGGCGTACTTATAGGTTTTGCTCTGCGTATATCCGAGGTTGGCGTATTCCGCATACAAAACCCAAGAGTTGCGAATAGGGTACTGAATTCCGTATTCATGCAGCATTTTATTGAAAGCAATTGCCGACATACCGTAATCCTTTGCGATTTGTGTTACAGGGACATTGTTCTTGCTGTTAAGTATTTCGTCATAATACTTTGCCTTGACAGAGAGGTAAGCGTTCTCGACCGAAAGATCGCTATTTCGTTTTTGCTCATCTGCAAGAGCATGAAGTATTTCAATAAGATTTTCGGGCTTGCATAAGCTTTGGTACAAGGCTTCGGGAGTGAAGTATGCGCCGTGTTTTCTCAGCGAAGGCAAGATTTTTGAGGTTACCCAATGCTTAAATTCTTTTGCTTTGGGCAGCTTGCTTGACAAAACAAGACTGTATAATCCGCTTTCGTTAATTAACCATCCGCCGCGCTGTCCTAAACTCGATAACGATTCGTTATTGAGTTTATCTTCAGCATCTACATGATCGTTTAGAGCCTTACTATGATTGGAATATCCCAACACGCTTGTGATATCTTTTCCAACAAACCAAGGCTCTCCGTCAATCATCAAAGTCCTGACCTCGCCAAATTCCTCATGCTTAAACAGCATAATCTCGTTCTTATTCTCCGTCATACTCGTCAGCCTCCTGTATAATTATTTTCCCGTCATCTGCGTAGATTTCCCAAGCACTATCAGCAGAGATTCCCGCCTCATCGAGTATGTCCTGCGGAATCTTGATTTCATCGGGATCATCGCAGTCAAGGTGTACCGTCACCCTTTTTCCGCTGTACAACCCTAAAATTTCCCTAAGCTGTGCCGAAACCTTCAAGTTTCCTGCTTTTGTTACTTTGCTTTTAAATGTCACCATACTAAAAATCCTCCGTTTCAAAAAATGATATTTGTCTGTTTTCCTCTATCCGTTCGTTTAAATCGTAATTGGCAATTAAAAGTTCGCCAAATGTGCTGCCGCCATCATAACGCTGCTTAATATTGTTAAGCCGCTCATAGCTGTACATTTCAAAGCCCTGATACAGTTCTCGGACTTCGGGACAATCATTATAAGACAGAAGAAATTTGCCCGAAATTTTTTTCAGCGTATCTCTTAACCGCTCGTGATCTGCGCTTGTAAAACCAACGTTATTGTAATAGTTTTCAGTTGAGATGTAAGGCGGATCACAATAGAAAAAGCTCATCTCGCTGTCCTGCGTAAAGATGAGCTTTTCAAAATCCCTATTTTCAATAACAACCTTTTGCAATCGCCGTGAAGCCTGTTCGATAAGCGGAAAATCAGACCACATACTGTGAGACTTGCCGCCGAAACTGTCGCACCCGCTTGCATAACTGTATCGGATAAGCTGATAAAACTGCGCCGCACGTTCAACATCGCCGATTGTGGCTTTTTCATTTACGATATGTTTCAGCCTGTCAAAATCTTCCCGACTGTTAAGTACGAAATGAAGCCTTTCGACAAGTTCCTCGCTGTGATCACGAACGCATGAGAATAAATTGGAAATGTTGGAATTGGCGTCGTTAAACACCTCTTTATCGTTTCCGGGCGGTTTTCCGAAGAGTATCCAGCCACCGCCGCCGAAGACTTCGATATATTTTTCGTAAAATATCGGAAATCTCGGAATAATGATGTCACGGCTGCTTTTTTTGCCGCCAATCCAACTCATGAAGCTATCCAGACCATTACCTCCTCTCTTTCAGCTCATTACAGGTTCAAATTTAGGGTATCCCGAAAAATCGTTAAGAGACATATCCTCGCCAAGATAATTGTCATCTTGTTCATCAAGGTCTATACCCTCGTTTGCACCTTCAATAGGCTCTTTGGTAATTGCCGTTCCCCAGTGATTCACCAAAACAAAATCTTTCACTTCACAGGGATTTCCGGTGCAATCGTCACAGTCACGCAGGTCATAAGCGTACAAACCCTCGGGCAATGTTTTCCGATCGATCCGCAAACTTGTAAAAAGCGCATCATGACCGAGAATTTCAAAGCTTTCATAGCCTGCTTCATTAGCATTTATTGGTTTCATCGTTCTCCTTTCAGCACATCCGAGGGCTTTCACTCACATCCTGCCATTCATAAGTACCCGATTTTTCGTTAAAAGCAAGACCCATTTCTTCAATATCCTCATATCCCCACAGTTCAAATGCAAGCTCGAAAGCCTCCTTTGAATGCGAATCCAAAAACTCGTCATGCACAACCTGTCCGTTTTCAAATTCAGCTCTTCCGACATTACAGCCGAGATCCTCATCAGCCCAGGAATACTCAAATTTGATATCGGGATAATTCTCCGCAAGCTTTTGGACAATAGGCATTACTCTGGACCAAGCCGTGTAAAACTCAACGGTGTTATCCTCGGACAAAAAAGTATCCCAAGCCTCCCATTTTGATCCCCATATGTCGACACGCCAGTCGTACCAGTCCTTTGCGCCGTATTTCTGCTCATTTTGAAATGCCGTTCTGCCAAGCTCCCATGTGTCATGGTCAATATCTGAGCGCATTTTCAAAAAGGATTCTTCGCTTTCCTTCGGAATGTTCAGCAAATCTTTTTCCAATGTGCCGTCCATTGTGTAGACCTTTATAAAATCCTTATACGCTTTCAACCCGTTATTGGTGCGGCTTCCTGCCTCAATGTTAAGCGATTCGGGCATGGGTATGATTCGATTGAAGTCTATAATGCTTTCCTCACCCTTAATGCTCTCCAAAAGCTCATCGATCCTACTTTGTTCTCCCGACAAATGCAGCCTGTTTGTTATGTAATTAGGCAACTGCTCCACCTCCATCAAAAATAATATCCCGAATTCTTTCTCCAATTGCTTTTATAACAGGGACAGAGACGGCATTGCCGGCCATCTTGAAAAGGCGGCTGTCACTTATGCCGAATGCGGCAACCTTATTAAACTGTTCTGTGCTAAATCCCTGAGCCCGAAAGCTCTCCAACGGCATAAGCTTGCGTATTCTAAAGTACCTTGTATTGCCGTTTTCATCAACGACCGCAACTGCATAGGCTGTGCGCTCCGACTCAAAGAATTCGCTTTTATCCGCAAGATTAATTACCATAGGACTCATCTCGATCAACACTCCCGAATTTGTTCCTTTAAACTTTGTAATCCCCGAATCGTATCTTGCTAAAATACAGCGTATATAGTCTAAAATTTTGGGATCGGTGTTCAAGTCAACGGTATAAAGTCCCGTATGTACGCCTTGCCCTCCATCACCTGCGCACTGTGTGCAGGCGATTCCGCTGCTGTCGTAGACCCGCTGCCCTTGCGTTCCACTAATGACCTTAAGCAAATTTGCGCCGCCGCTTTCTTTGAAAGAAAATATTTTTCCGGCACGATCGGCTCTATGATGTCCGACAATGTAGACGCGTTTTCGCTCTTGGGGCAGCCAACTTCTTGTGTTAAGCACACGCCACTCAATAATATACCCCAACTCTGAAAGCGTAAGGAGGATTTGTCGGTAGCTTTCTCCCTTTTTATGGGAAAGAAGACCTCTGACGTTTTCAATGCAAAAAGCCGCAGGCTGCTTGTCTTTGAGGATTCGGGCAAATTCAAAGAATAAAGCTCCTCGGGGATCGTCAAGCCCTTTTCTGTCGGCTGATGCCACTGAATAGGGCTGGCAAGGCAAACCGCCGACGAGCAAGTCAAAGTCGGGCATTTCTGCTGTATCAATTCTTGTAATGTCACTGTAATACGCCTCCTTTTCGGTATTGTAAAGGGCTTTGTAAGCAGCGGCTGCATAGGGATCGATTTCACAAAACCCGACACATTCAAATCCTCCGGCTTGTTCAAGTCCGCTGCGGAATCCTCCGATTCCGCTGAACATATCAAAATATTTAATTGCGATAACCACATCCTTTGTTTTATTTTTTTGGTAATGACTGCATAATCAGCTACATAATCTGATCCCGAAAACCCTGCTCCTGATCCGAAGGAAAGGGAGCTATTGCCCCAATTTTTTCTTTTAAAATTGTCAGCGCCTGTTCCTCATTATAATCGAGATATTTGCTGTTTTCCAAAGCAAAGTCAACGCAGCAGTTCAGTTTCAAAAGCTCATCACCGCTGAACAGCCGCTCCTTATCGACCAATCCCGCTCTTACGGCAAAATCTTCTTTTGCCGAAAAATAATCGCCGTAGTAATTCCCCTGACATACCCCATTACCGTCATAGGTACGATCCCAAGTCACAAACTCAAAACCGTTCTGATCGGAATATTTTGCCGCAAGCACTGTCCCGTTAAATTCGGCAAGACTGCGATAATTCCCGACCAAACCGCTTGCTTTCAGCGGTTCTGCTTTCTCATATACGGAGCAATATTCGTAAATGTTCTGTGCAATCTGCAGTATCTCGTGATACTCGTCCCCGACATTTTCGGTAAGTGCCGCAATTGTTCCGCTGTTATAGATTTTCTCCTTGGCGCAGCCGTCCACGGAAACTATCACACAACCGTCTTTCTCGGAAAACTCAAACTCATTTTTCCTCAGCCACTTTGACATTTCCCGATAAAATATGCTTTTGGTCAGTTCCCGTTTCATGCAAATATCCTCGGTTTTAAGCAAATCGTTCAGTCCAAAGAGGTCTTTGGTATTTTCGACTTCTCTGATTTTCTCCCACCATTCATCGGTGATATCACAGTATCCATCGATTGTTAATTCGCAGTCACCAAGGTCGTTTGTGCCAAGCCTTGCAATAGCCTTTTTGATTGCAATATCCTCGTTGGGAAGATCAACAAGTTCTGTTTCTCCGTTATAGCTCACTTCTACCGACACAACTGCGTTAGGATCGCAGTAATAAGGGGGAAACACTGCCCCTTTAAGCATTTCCTCAAACGGTATATCCTCATTTACAAAAATCTTGCCGTATTCGGTATCAATACCTTTGCCCGAATTTATCAGCTTTTTGCCTTCTTCGGCAAGCCATTCTTTGTTTTCGGCCTCCGAAGCGGAAAGGTAACCGCGGATATTAAGCATATGCGCCCGTCCAATACACTCCAAGTCGTTTGTATATTCAATAAGCGTATATCTTGCAAGATTATAGGTTAGATTGATTATATTTTTTAATCCGTACCCAATATCCAACTCATCGCAGGTCAGCACGGCGAAAAATTGATTGCACTCTGCTTTGCTCATACCGTCCATACGCTTTCCGAGATAGTTCAGTGCGTCAAGGCTCACCTCGCAGTCCGTCAGCACTGACAGCTCCGCAGGTTCGATATCAATTATCGTGCCTGCTGGCGCAAGATGTTCTTTGTCAATGCCGAGTTCTCCGAGCTTTTTCAGCAGTTCCGTTTCCGTACACGGAAAAGTCATTTCCGTACAGTACGGGCTGTTCTGAATTGTTGCTTTTATCATCTTGTTCCTCCGATTCTTAAAATTTTATGTTACAGCGAACATCGTTACATACAAGCCTTAGCCTCCCCCTTGCCGCAATCGCAATTTTTCATTGTGATTACCGTTGCAAGCCCTTTCCTCTTGATAAGCATTGCGTTGCATATTAAGGTGAATACCTTGTTTTTGATAAGCACACTGTCGGCAATGTCATCAATGGCAAGATATCTGCTGCCGTTGTACAAGTCTTTAGCGGCACAGTAAAGCGAGTAAGCGATTTCGCTGCTGCTTTTCAGATGAATACTTTCAAAGACTATGTCGTCCTTTCCAACAGCACTCTTTGCGTTATCCCACAGCTTGGAATCGGCTGTCAGTAAATACAAGGCGGCAATCAGCTTGTAGTTTTTTAGGCTTTGTTTCTTCGCCTCTTTTAAAAAGGTATTGCGGTGTTGGTCGTTTCTGAATTTCATGATCTTCTCCTTTTCTTTTTCTTTGTGCTGTTTAAGGTTGATAATAACGTTTTCAACTTCAAACAGCAGGATTTCGTCCTCCAACTTATCCAAATCAACTTTCATACCCTTTGGCGGAAAATTCGGGACCTCCTGCATGAAAGCTTCAAGCTTTCGGAGATTGGGGTTGCTGATAAAAAACATATTTTTTGCTCCTTTTTCTTAAATTTAAAAAGCCAACCGTTTTTGGACGATTGGCTTTCATTTATATCAACAGAATCGCTTCTGTGATTTTTATTATGGGGAAAATAAAAAACGCCTGTAAGTGATTTCTCACATTGGAAAAATCATTCACAGGCGTTATATGCAATATGCACAAAAACTTATTAAAAAATTTTGTTGATATAAAAGTTCGAATCCTCCCAAAGTCTATTTTGTCAGTAATCAACCAAATAAAAAAGCCTGTGATTGATTTTCTCGCGAACGAAAAATCACTCACAGGCATTTGTGCGACATATACAAAAGCGGATTGGAAAATTTTGTCAAGATTTTTTTCAGGAGAGTTCGAATCCATTTTTACCCCAAAAAAATCTACGGAACGTCACTCCTGTTTTTCACAAGATTTATGCCCACAAATGGCTTTGCACAGCCGTTTGTGGGCATAATATCTTTTTTGTCAGTCAATCATGGCGGAGATGGAGAGATTCGAACTCTCGAAACGCTTTCACGTTTACATGATTTCCAATCATGCGCCCTCGACCAGCTAGGCGACATCTCCATAAATAAAAGGTCGAAAACAAATATAAAACTTTGAAAAAAGCAATCCAAACATTCAACAAAAAATATTATACCATAATTTTATTTTTTTGTCAACACTTTTTTCAAAAAAATTTAACGTATTTTTGAAACAATTCCCGTTGTCTTAATAGTGCACAATGTACAAATTTAACAAAACTTGTTGCATTTTACAGTTTGATTATGATATAATTACCAATAGCAAATTAAAGCTAAGCATAAACAAGTATCTCTGATAGCTGAATAAAAATCGGCGCGGTATGTCGGGGGGATACGCTTGGAATAATTACCAACGCAAAGGGTAAAAGACCTTACGGAAGAGTTCTACTCACATTTTTGCGGAATAAATCTCTCCGGCTTAAAGGGCAGAACATATTTTACTTCGAAGGAGCGTGACAAAATGTTGAATAGAGACGGTTGCGATATTCGGTATATATACTTGTAAGAAACGATTTATGCGCGTTTTCCTATTCACCGAAGTATAAGGATTATTTTGAGTCCCTGAATGAACGCGGCGCGGAGGATATCATATCGGAAGCAAGCAAGCGTTTTAAGCTTAAAAAAAGCTGATGCTCTTTGAAAAAGAAATCGTAATCGATTACGGCAGCGCGAGAATCCTCTGCGGTGCGGATTATCCTTTATACGAAACCTTTTTTCGAAAGGCTATTTTACGGGGTGTTTTACCGACAATAAGCTGGCGTCTGTTTGCTACGCTCCCTATATGCCGTATATGCAGGATAAGATTCAGTACATCGGAATAGTAATAGTACTTTAAAGGAGGAATGCGGAAAAGGATACGCCAAGCGTACCGTTGCACTGGCTGTTCATCACTTGCTTGAAAAAGGCGTTTGCTCTCAATATGAATGCGACGCTGATAACAAAGCCTCTTTCGCTCTCGCGGAATCTGTTGGCTATAACGAGTACGGCACCGCTTTTATTCTGACGGAATGACCCCGTAAAAAATGTATATCAAGAAAATATATAAAAATATAATAAGAAAGGAACGAAACAAATGATCAAATTAAAAAAAATCACCGCCCTTTTTCTCGCTTCCGCGATGCTTACCGCTAACCTTTCCGGGTGCGGCGGCGGAGATTCCGGGGGCAAGTCCAACCCCGTTGCGGTGGACGAAACGGGCGACGTGGATATGGAAGTGGCTCTTTCCTATGAAACCGACGTGGACGCGTTGGTGGCCGAACTGGAAGCGAAGGAAATAGACCCTTCAAAGCCGGTATCCGCCAATGCCAACAAAAAAACAAAAGCGGTATTCGACTATTTAAGAGAAAACAACGGTAAAAACACCATCACGGCTCAGCAAATGTTCAATACCAAACAGATGGAAGACGCGGTTTACTATAAATATACCGACGACCTTCCCGCCATCAAGGGCTTTGACTTTATTTTTGCCACCACCGGCGGCGATTACACTCAGGTGGACGACGCCATAGAGTGGCACACCAAATCCAGCGGCTTAATCACCATGACCTGGCACTGGAACGTTCCCAAGGACATTGATAAACCGGGAAATGGAAAAGCGTTTTATTCGGATGAAATCACCAACTTCTCCCTTATAAACGCCGTAACTCCGGGAACCAAGGAATATGAGGTAATTATTCATGACATAGACCTTATAGCCATTCAGCTTCAGCGGATGGAAGCGGCGGGCGTGCCCGTTATCTGGCGTCCTCTCCACGAGGCGTCGGGCTCCTGGTTCTGGTGGGGCGGAGTGAGCAGGGACAACAGCAGGGAGGATTCCTACAAAAAGCTTTGGTACATTATTTTTGACCGTCTCGAAAATTACCATAAGCTTACCAACCTTATCTGGGTTTGGAACGGCCAGAGTCCGAGACTTACGGTAAGTCCCAACACATACGATATAACGGGCACCGACGTGTATCCAGCCACCGAAGATCATTCCTGTCAGCTCGCCAAATACAACGAGCTAAAAAATATGACCCACGAAGGAAAAATGCTTGCCCTTACCGAGTGCGGCTATATTCCCGATATAAAGGATATGCAGGCCAACAACGCCATTTGGTTATACAATATGCCCTGGAACGGCGACTTTATTTATGCCGCCACCTCCTCCACCCCCACTCTCGACTCCAACGGTATGCCTTATATCAATACGGAGCGTATGTCGGAGGAATTTTTAAAGGAGTATATGGCAAGCGAAAACGTGATAACCTGGAGCAAAATGCCCCAATGGGAGGATACGGAGAAGAACGTTCCCGAGGATCTGGATTTGTTATTTAAGCTGGCGGAGCTTGCGTCCCGCTGATCGGTTTTCATATTGATTTTTTTCAGTCTGTGTAACGGATTGAAAGAATTACCCAAGCCTGTTCGCGAATAATTCCCGCCTTTCAATTTGTCCGCGGGTTATTATACGCAAGCAGTAACACGGAGGACTTTTCAAAATGGAAAAAACAATATCCTGTTTAAACTCAAAGGCCGTTATCAACAGCAAGGGCGCCGAGCTGAAATCCCTTATACTTAACGGAAAGGAGCTGATGTGGGCGGGAAATCCCGTATTCTGGGGAAAAACCTCGCCTGTGCTCTTTCCCGCCGTGGGCGGTCTTAAGGGAGGAAAAACCATTATTGACGGGATAGAATATCATATGACCAAGCACGGCTTCGCTCGTGATTTTGAATTTGAGATTTCACACGAGCTTGACGGAAAAAACGGTGAAAGCGGTAATACGGCGCGTTTTACCTTGCGTGAAACGGCGGATACCTTAAAAATGTACCCCTTTAAATTTTCTTTTTCAATGCAGTATCGGCTGACCGAAAACAAGCTTGAAATATTTTACGAGGTGGTAAACAACACCTCCGTTCCGATGCCGTTCTGTATAGGCGCTCACCCCGCCTTTGCCTGTCCCGGGGAAGGGAAACGCTTTGAGGACTACCGTCTGGTGTTTCAGGAAAAGGAAACGGTTTGCAGTCCGATTCTGGACGTAAAAACAAGGCTCTTTAAGGAAGACGGAGCGGTGTGGCGGCTTAAAAACAGCTGCGAGTGCCCCCTGTCCTATTCGCTGTTTGACAACGACGTGCTTTATTTCAGGGGTATAGTTTCAAAAAGCGTAAGTCTTTTGGACAACGAAAACAAAGGGATAAAGCTATCTTGGGACGGCTTTTCATCCTTGGGGGTATGGACTCCCGCGGGAATGAACGCCGAGTTTATATGCATAGAACCCTGGTGCGGCTGCGACGATTACGAAAACGGAGGCGGCGATTTCAGGGATAAGCCGGAAGTCCAGACCTGCCTTCCCGGCGCCTCCAAATACTATTCTCTTATCGTAGAGACGGTATAGCCTTACGTTTTTTATTTTTGTGCAGCTGACAAGTGCCGAAAGGAAACGGGAATGATATACTACACCGATGCCGGATTTGATATGTTTGATATCAATCCCTTCAGCGGCGCACCCTATGATGAGGATTGGATTTTGCTGAGTCTGACGGATAGTGCGGAATTTTCCTCCAAAACGGGGAACTGCGGACACGGGATTTTTCGGTTTGTTTTAAGCAAAAGCAACGCTAATTGGCGCTGGCACTTTATGGATTTTATCGAATATGAAAGCGGATTGGGCCGAAACGTTATTGTAGCCGCCGATAAAAAAGATACGGAAGACGCAAAAGCCGCCTATTTCGGTCACGGTATCGACGACAAATACCTTCGCGAATACGAAAAACCTTTTCTTGTCCATTCCACCGATTCGGAATCCTATGATAAGATTTTAAACAGCGGCTGCCTTAAATCCTGGAATACTCTGAAAAAGGAAAACGGGGTTTACGGAAAAGAACCTATCGGAAAACTTCTCGGCGACCCCGAGGATTACAGCGATTATATAATGTTCAGCGATGGGGGATACTTTAACGAGCTTGTGGTAATGTCAAAGCAAAAAGGCGAAATCTCCCCCTATATTGACGCGCCCTATAAGGCGGGAGCAAGACTGTATTTCAGCGCCGCAAAAATTGCCGCCGACGGGCTTCTTCTGCGCGACGGAGCGCATTTGAAGGTAAAGGACTTTCTCCCCCTGAATAAATATCTTATCTGGACGGTGACCCCCGATATCCTGAAAATTCCCCCAAATACCACGCCGCGTGAGTTTGGTGAAAAATCCGATAAAATGTTTTACGAATATATCAGGGAAACAGATTACACCATATGCTAAGAAAGGTGAATATTATGAAAAAAAGCGATATAAAAGCTCTTATTGATCAAATGACCTTAGAGGAAAAGGTATCCCTCCTGACAGGCGCAAACGCCTGGAGTACCGTAGCGATCCCACGATTGGGCATTCCCTCCGTCAATCTTTCCGACGGCCCTCACGGTTTAAGGCGCTGCGACGGTCTGGGCTGGGGCGAAAGCGTGCCCGCTACCTGTTTTCCTCCCGCCGTGCTTTTGGCCTGCTCCTTTGACGAGGAGCTTGCCAAAAAACAGGGTATGGCCTTGGGCGAGGAAGCTCAGGCTCAAGACGTACAAATCGTTCTCGGCCCCGCCAACAACATTAAGCGCTCTCCCCTCGGCGGGCGCTGCTTTGAGTATTGCTCCGAAGACCCCGTGCTGTCGGGACATATTTCCGCGGGCGTTATCGACGGAATACAGTCCAAAAAGGTAGGCACTGCCTTAAAGCACTTCGCCTGCAACAGCCAAGAAACCGAGCGCTTTGTAATAAACGAGGTAATAGACGAAAGAGCCTTAAGAGAAATATATCTGGCCAGCTTCGAATATCCCGTGAAGAAAGCGAAGCCGACCTCCCTAATGTGCGCCTACAATAAGGTGAACGGCGAATACTGCTCCCAGCACAAATGGCTCCTTACCGACATACTCAGGGACGAGTGGGGCTTCAAAGGCTTTGTGATGTCCGACTGGGGCGCGGTGGACAACCGGGCTCAGGGCGTTTACGCGGGTCTCGAGCTGGAAATGCCCGGAACGGGCGAGGAAAACAAGCGCGAGCTCACTAATGCCGTAAACGGCGAACGCGTATCAATGCATTCCTCCGACCCGAAGTTTAAAAACAAGCTCACCGTTTTCCAGATCAACAAAGCCGTAATGCGCCTGCTTGAAGTCGTATTTGCCCTTCACGAAAAGAAGAACGGAAAGCCCTGCGATTACGCGAAGCATCATAAAACGGCGGTGGAAATAGCCCGCGAAAGCATGGTGCTCCTGAAAAACAACGGCGCTCTGCCCATAAAGGGAGGAAAAACGGCGGTAATCGGCGAAATGGCGGTCAAGCCCCGTTATCAGGGTGGCGGCAGCTCCTATGTAAACGCTATAAACGTAACCAAGCCCCTTGACGCGATGTCGGCTTACGGCGAGGTTGAGTATGCCCAAGGCTACAGCCTGGAAGACGACAAGGATTTTGACAAAATAAACGATGCGGTAAAATTGGCGGCCGCTTGCGATCGCGCGGTGATTGTCTGCGGGCTGCCCCTTTCCTACGAAAGCGAAGGTTACGACCGAACCCATATAGATCTGCCCGAAAATCAGCTCCGTCTGATCGACGAGATTGTCCGCAGACAGCCCAACACCGTTATAGTGCTCTGTAACGGCTCACCCGTGGCAATGCCTTTTGTGGGCAAGGTAAACGCGATACTCGAGGCCTATCTCGGCGGCGAGGGCGCGGGCGAAGCCATTGCCGACCTGCTCTACGGAAAAGCCAACCCCTGCGGAAAATTGGCGGAAAGCTTCCCTCAATATCTCGAACACAACCCATCATACGGAAACTTCCCGGGAGAAAACGGAAGGGTTTGCTATTCCGAGGGAATTTACGTGGGCTACCGCTGGTACGAAAAACACAATATCCCCACCCTTTTCCCCTTCGGCTTCGGTCTTTCCTACACGAACTTCCGCTATGACGAAATCGCGCTTTCAAAAACGGAGGCGAACGAAAACGACGAAATTACAGTCACCGTTACCGTTTCCAACATCGGCGCAATGGACGGAAAGGAGATAGTACAGCTTTACGTCAAGGAAAACGCCCCCCGCGTTTCCCGTCCCGTAAAGGAGCTTAAGGGCTTCAAAAAGGTGGCCGTAAAGGCGGGCGAATCGGTAAAGGTTGAGTTCACTCTCGACAGGCGCTGCTTCGCCTACTGGGACGACGTAATTCACGACTGGAGAGTAGACAGCGGAAAGTTTACCGTACTGGTGGGCAGCAGCAGCGATAATTGTCCCCTTTCCGCCTGCGTGGACATCAGCGCAAGGGAATACTATATGCCCCTCTCCGTTCATACCGTATATCAAGAACTTAAGTCCCACCCAGACGGAGAACGCTTTATAAATGAAGTGATTTCCGTAACGGGCAAAGAATTCGGGGAAACGCTTGAAAAGCTTCCCTCCGACTGGCCTTTAAGGACAATGGTCTCGATGTGCGGCGTAAATCTCACCCTGGCGGATCTTGTGGATATCATCGACAAAATAAACGGAAAATAAAACTCCAATAAAAAAATAAACCGCGGCTTCGAAAAAACAGGAGCCGCGGTTTATTTTTTTCATATTTTGGGACGAGCCGAAGTAAAATGTACAAAAAACATAAAAGGAATGATCCATATGCTGAACATAGCCCTTATCGGCAATCCCAACAGCGGTAAGACCACGGTTTTCAACGCCCTTACAGGCTCAAAGGAATATGTGGGCAATCGGGCGGGCGTTACCGTCGAGGAAAAAAGAGGAAGGCTAAAGGGAGACGAAGAAGTAATAATAACCGATCTTCCGGGCATATACTCCCTTAGCCCCTACACCAAAGAGGAAATAATAACCGAGCGTTACTTAACCGAAAACAGACCCGACGTAATATTAAACGTGGTCGACGCCTCAAGCCCCGAACGAAGCCTTTATCTGACCCTTCAGCTGGCGGAGAAGGGAATACCTATGGTTTTAATGCTGAATATGACCGATTTTGCGGAAAAAAAGGGAATCTTTACCGACGAAAAAGCGCTGTCCGCCCTGCTGAACATAAAAACGGTGAAGGCGTCGGCGGCAAAAGGGCAAGGCCTTACCGAAGCCGTAGAAGCCGCGCGAAAGGCGGCAAAGGAGCCGTTTTCACCTTATCTCGGCTATATTAAAGCTCCGCGTCGGGATTTTTTACCCCCAACCGACGAGGAAAAAGAAATAAAAGAGAGGTACGATTTTATAGAAGAGCTTATAAAATCCTGCGCGGTGAAAAGAAAAAACGGGGTCAGTATCACCGAAAAAGCCGATAGGGTTCTTTGCGGAAAATTTACCGCTTTTCCCTGTTTTTTCGCGGTAATGACTTTGGTGTACTTTTTGTCGGCGGGGCCGATAGGCTCCTTTCTCAGCTCCGCCCTCTCTGATTTTACCGTGGATTATCTCGGCGAAGCGGCAAGGGAAGCGCTGGCGGCCGTAAACGCCGCCCCATGGCTGACAAACCTTGTCTGCGACGGAATGATCGGCGGCGCGGGGACGGTTATCGGATTTTTGCCGCAGCTGACATTGCTGTTTTTTATGCTAGCGCTGCTTGAGGATTTGGGCTATATGGCGAGAGTGGCGTTTATAATGGACAGACTTTTCCGTTTTTTCGGACTTTCGGGGAAATCGGTCATTCCCATGATAATCGCTACCGGCTGTGGTGTTCCCGCCGTCATGTCCTCCCGCACCATAGAGGATCCGTCAAAGCGGCGAATAACCGTTATTACCTCCACGTTTATGCCTTGCGGCGCGAAGCTGCCCGTCATCTCAATGATTTCCACCGCTTTTTTTGAGGGAAAATGGTGGGTTGCTCCAATCTGTTACATTTCGGGAGTGCTGGCCGTCTTAATTTCGGGTATTATACTTAAAACGGCGGTTTTCTCTTTCCGCGAAAATACGCCCTTTATAATGGAACTGCCCGAATACCGTTTTCCGCTGATGAAAAATATTGTGAGAACCGTTTACGACCGCTCTTTTTCCTTTGTCAAAAGGGCGGGGTCGGTTATATTGATTGCCTCCGCCGCCGTTTGGTTTTTATCGGGCTATAAAATAGACGGCTTCGGGATAAGCCCCGCCGCCGATATGTCCGAAAGCGTTCTCGGTGTTTTGGGAGCAGGAATAGCGGTGCTGTTCCGACCCTTGGGCTTCGGGGATTGGCGGGCGGCGGTTGCCACGCTGATGGGGCTGCTTGCAAAAGAGGAAATAGTGGGAGTTTTCGGCGTTGTTGGCGGCGCGGAAACCGTGTTCAAGGGAGCTGCGGAAGCCTTTTCCTTCCTAATCTTCAATCTGTTATGCACCCCCTGTTTGGCGGCTTCGGCAGCCATAGGGAAGGAACTGAACAGTTTGAAGTGGACGGCCTTCGCCCTTTTGTACCAGTCCTGTTTCGCTTACGCGGTATCCTTTGTAATTTATCGGATAGTGAGTATTTTTCCGAACTGATAGGCATAAGGAGAGGGAAGGGCATAAGTGAACCTCTAAAAGCCACTTGTGAGCAAGAACGAATATGGAACGCCGCTTACTTCGTCAACCCGTCTTAGACCTCATACTCCTTAAAATGGATTAGTATAAGGCCCTCAAAACTCAAATCCCTCGTTTTCTAAAAACAGCCTTAAAGCCGTTCGGCTTCTGTAAAGCGACATTTTAACCGCCCCTTCCGTAACTCCGAGCCTTTCCGTTATTTCCCTGATACCGAACACATACCAGTATCTTAATAAAAAAATTTCCTTAGCCTGCGGCGTCAGCTCCGCCAGAAAGCGTTCCAGAAGTTCTTTTAGGGAGCATCCTTCGGGAAAGGTTTCTTCGTATCCCACGCACTCCGCCAGCTCGTCCAGACAAAGCGCCGTTTCGCCGCCCCCTCTTTTCGTGCTCCTTTGCTTCCTGTACCTGTCGATAGCCAGATTCCGCGTAATCCTCCCCAAAAATAATGCCAGCCTTCCCGGCTTCTGGGGCGGAATACTGTTCCATGCTTTAAACCATGTATCGCTTACGCATTCCTCGGAATCCTCTTTACACCGAAGTATATTAAAGGCTATAATACCGCACTGTCCGCCGTATTTGTCGCGGCTTTCGCTTATCGCCCGTTCCGAACGGTTAAAGTACAGCTCGACTATTTTATTGTCATCCATAAATCCTTTTCCTTTCCCGTAAATTTTTTCGGAAAGATTTTGTTTCCTTAAACATTAAGACGTAAAATCAGACTGAAGGTAACGTAATAAATGATTTTTTAAAAATGAATCGGTATATAGTTTCCTACATACCGATAAAAATATTACTTGTTGTCCTCGACCCACTTGGCCGCCATAAGCGGCGTTATCCTGAAATCAAGATTCTTTTCTTCTCCGTCGACTATTTCCGTATATCTTCCGAAGCTTTTCGGATTGATATCATAAACAATATGAGGAACATATTTAAGAGAACAAATAAGAAATTCCGGAGGTATACTCTTAGCCTCTCCGATTTCCTTAAGCCACATAAAAGGATTCATTCCCCCTATGGACAGATCCTTAACAAACCAGCCGTTTGACTCCGCGATATGGTTGCCGCAAAGGTAAAGGGCGAAGTTAAACCTCTTCTCCCCCTCTTCGGTCATTACGTCAAGGGAGAAATCCGCGAGATCATAGCCGTTTATGTTGTGTCCGCTTTCGCCGCAGAAGGCGCAGCAAGTGCCGAAACCGTAAAGCCTTCCCGTAATATCCTTGGCGAAATAGCTTTTATATCCGGGAAGATCGCTCTTGTCCTTGATCGATTCGTAAACCTCGGCCGCGAAATCGAATTCCTCGCGGCTCAGAACGGGAGCGCGCTTATATTTGAGTGATATCTGATCGGGAATGATTCGGTTGGGCTCCTTGGTGCGGCTGAAGAAACGGTTGAGTATTCCTTTGTCGCTGCCTGTGATAATATATTCGGCTATCGAGGCGAATTCGGTTTTATTGAGATCGTCCCGAAGTACCACGAAACTTTTTGCCGCTTTTCTTTCCTCGGGAGCAATGGCCTCTCCGAAACGCTTCGCGCAAAGCACCTTTGAGCTTTCGTCCAGCAATACCGCGCCGTCGTACTTAAGGTTGCACACATACAAACCCTCCAGTATCCGCGCCGTTTCTTCCTTTTCCGAAAACTCGCCGAGAAGCTCCGAAACCTCTCGGGTATCGAAGGCATATACGGATTTTCCGTAATCGAAGTCGAATTTCCTGTTCTTAAGGACTCCGGATTCCATCATCTGTCTTACGTCGCCCAGAATTTCCATAAGATCCGTGTCGGTAATGCTGCTGGGAATCATAAACTGCTTTCCGTAAGCCTGAAAACGGTACTTCTTGTTGAAATCGAGAACAAGCTCTATTTCTCCGCCTTGCTTCTTGATTTCCCGCAAAAAGGTCATGGTGTCCTTCCCCTGGGTAAATGAGTTCACCATCATGGCGGCGACCTCCAGGTAATTTTGGCGGCTGTCAAAGCGGTGTCTGCGCCTTCCCAGGGTTTCCATAGCGTTTTTGATATTGATTACCTTAATTTTCGATATTTCGAAGGAATGATTTTCTTCACCCCTGTCAAAATGTATGCGGTAATACTTCATTGAGAGAGAATAGTCTTCTCCCGCCGCCTCGTCGAACAAATTGAAAATCTTTTCCAGGGCGTTTTCGTCCATTACGCAGTCATTTTCCAGGTACAAGGGGAGATAATGGCCTATAACGCCGGAAAAACCGCTGTAGAGCTCATAGTCGGAGCAGCCGCCGCTGTGCTCGGAGGATATCGTGTAACTGTTGTTTCCCCTTATAAACTCATAGCGATAAACTCTGCCCGTTTCGCTTCCGTCCTCCGCCGACCATTCATAGCCGGCGTAAAGGGTCTTTTCTTTAAATTCCCCAAGCCCGTTCCTCATCTTTTCAAGACGAAGCTCAATATATTCCTTGTCGGCGCTTCCGTCCGATCTGCGCTGCTCGCTTACCCCCCTAACCTCGCTTTTGAACCCGGCGGCTCTGAGCTGTTCATAGGTTACCGGGGCGGCTTCGCCGGGAAAACAAAAGGATATTCCCGAAACAAATATATCCTTTATATTGGCGGCGTAACGGCTGTTTTTCATATAGCTGTTGAAAAACTCGAAGGCGTAGGAGCGCGGAGCCATACAGTAATACTCGGTGTCCTTTACGCGTTTCAGATCAAGCACGAAATATTTTCCGTATTCCTTTAAAATAACGGGAATGTCTCGTTCAAGAGCTTTGGTAACGACACCTTCCTTGTCGTAGCGTATGCCGGTTCTGCTGTGAGTGATACAGGTATTGGGTACGCTTACGAAAAAAGCGGACAGCTTTTCGTCTACAAATCGGTCGTTGCTGTTTCCGATATATCCGGTAAGCTCATAGGTGGAAAAATAGTTGTACTTGGAAAGCAAAAGCTTTATCACGCTTTCCCTCTTCGCGTTGGCCACGGCAAAGGGTATAAGATACACAAAACCCTCGTTTTCATAGTGAAGAAAGTCCACAAGGCTCTTGTTGTTATGATAGAAGCGTATTTTCGGTATGTCGTTTTCGTCCTTTCGGTGCAAAGCTATCCGAAATACGTCGGATACCTTTCCGTTTTGTGCCACCGCCATGTTTACCGTTTTGGTGCCGCTGTCCTCAAGGGAAAGCGCGCCTCTCATAAGATACTTTCTGTTGAAAGCAAAGCACAGCTCCACCATATTGAGGTAGTCGCCCTTTTTCTCGGTAATGGTGAGAAAATTATCCTTTATCCTTTCGTATTCCCCGTGCTCAAGCTCCAATATCACCCTTGTGCCGCTAAAAGGCTCCACGTTAAGGCTTATGAACTCAATGCCAAGCCGTCCGTCGCTGTTTCTTATCCTGAAGCTGAAGGTGTTGGAGCGTACCGAAAGGGAAAGAACGTTGAGAAATACGCTTTTTGCCCCTATTCCGAAGCGACCCTCTCTTGTTTCATCCCCGTTGTTCATTCCGAAGCCGAGGTAGTAAAGAATATCCTCAACGGAGAAGCCCACTTCGTTATATGAAATTGTAAGTATATCGTTTTCGCGAAAATCCACCAGTATTTTGATATCTCCCGAAAGATAACGGCACCCCAAAGCGTTTTGAAACAATTCTCTTATAATGCTTTCCTTAGGATAATCCACCAGGCTCAGCTTGGCGTTAAAACCCGTTCTTCCGCTGAATATATCATTATAGTAATCGGCGAAATCGTTGTCCGCCGACTCCTTTTTTGTCACATCCTCTTCGATCTGTACAAGGGCGGCGTTTTTTGCTTCAATATTTCCGTTAAGGTGAGCCTGGTAAAAATCCCCTATAAGATCGAACACGCTTTTTTCCGGGTTCGTCATCAGATCGCCTCCTCAAAAATATCTTTAAGAAATTGATTGTATCCGCCTTCATAAAGACGGTTCCGTACCAGATAACGCCAGGCGCAGAAATAAATATACCGTTTGTCGTGCTCTTTGGCGCCGTGAAGGACTTGATACAGCTCCCGGGGTGTTTTACAGCCTTTAAGCAGTTTTCCGGCCTCGCTTCTTGAGTTTCTTAGCTTTTCGCCGCCTTTAAGCTCCGCTTCCAGGGCGACATAGTCGCTGCTTTCCCGGAAGGTATAGCCTTTGGGCAGCAATTTCCCATCCGAATCGAAGAAGCAGCAGCCTTTCCGAAGCACCTCAAGCTTTTTCCCGATAATGTCCGCCGCTGCGTTTTTGTCTGTTTTTGTGTCGGGAAGCCCAAAAGCGCGCTTTATACCGCTTCTTGCCTTTATAAGCTCCGCTTCGGCGCCATGCCCCGTTTCTCTTACATTGCATTCCGAGGCCAGCGCTCCGATTTCTGCGGCGCTCATATTCTCGATACCGTCCAGCTTACCGAGAAGCTCCGCCAGAATGTTTTCCAGTCCCTCGAAGTGAAGATAAACGTTTCTTCCCGGAATACCCACCGCAAAGCTGCTGCAAAAATGAAGCGCCAGCGCCTTGCGTATCATTCTTCCGTCAAACAAATCGGTTTCATCTCTGAAAACGATAAATTCCGGTTCGGAAAAACCCTTCCTTCCCGTCTGCTTGTACCTCCTGTGCAAAGTAAGGGGATTCGTGGGCAGCTCGTAATTTATAATATGGGTTATCGTGTCAAGACGGTCGCACTGTTCGTCCTGGTTGTCCGTAGAAAGGAGTATCCTTATATTCCGCGCCGTTTCCGGTTCAAAGCACAGCGCCGTATCGTCAATACGGTAAACGCCGCTTTTTTTCACTGCGGTATGATGCTTAAGCGACGGCATAACAGACGAAATGACCTTGTATATATATTCCAGCGTTTTTTCGGAGGAAAAATAAGTAATTATCCTGTTTTCGGGATTTTCGGCCAGTTCGGTAAGCTCCTTTATATAGCTGTCAAGCTTTACGTCGGTTTTTCTGAGCTTTACGACAATCTCCTTATCGTACTTTTCCGCGTTATACAGCTTGCGTATATCCAAAGTGAGCTCCTCGAAAATGTTGCCGCCGTATCTGTAAACGCGGGTATTGTCCTGTTCCGCCTTGGCTTTTACCACTTCCTTGTGAGCGGAGTAAGATATCGTTTTTATTTTGGGGGCAACCAGACCGCCGCTTCCGTAATATCGGCTGTAGGGGGAGGAAAGGGAGAAATTTGTGATATCGGTATTGGGAAAATTGCTTTTAAAATATTCCGCCTTTTCCGTATTTGCCAAAAATTTGACGGGAAGTTCCGCCAATTTCTCCGCCGCGTTTTTCTTTGAATTAAGATAAGCGGCGAAAATCACCAATTTTTTTGTTCTGAAATCAAATACGCTAAGTATTTGCTCGGTATCTATGCCCTCTCTGGAAAGCCCTCCGTCGATTATTACCAGATCCCAAATCAGCCCAGATTCTTTTATTTTTCCGAAAACGGGATTATCCCCCGCGCCTATATTGGTTATGTACAGGCTCTCAAGCTTCGGAGAAAAATAGCTTATACCGTCCGGATCGGCGGTGATAAACTTAAAGTCCGCACCGATTCCCTTCAGAAGCGCGGCGTACCATTCGTACATCAGTTTTTCGTCGGTGATTACAAGAACCGACGGCGCTTTTTTGCCCATAACCGCGTCAAGCACCGCCAGCTGCGCCTTCGCGTATTTTTCGCCGCCCTGTTCCTCCATGGCCACGGCGCAGTCAAACGTGTAAAGCTTGCGCAAAAACGCGACCGTCATTACATTAAGAGGAATATTGTCAAGAACGATTCCCTTAATACCTGTCTCACTCATTTCAAAATCACCTCAATTATACTTTTAATGATCTTTTAAAATAAAACAACGGATTTTTCGTTAGGCTAACAAGGTTCGTGAATTTCATAGTCATATATACAGTATAATTATAATACATTTTTAAATTTTTTACAACAGTTTAAACGAGTTTTTTTATTTTTTGGTTTTTTTAACAAACTCAAAAGCCCCAAAACCTTAGGAATAGTCAATAAGACCCGATAAAATTTTTTCGAACCAAAAAAAAGGAATCCCCAAGGGATTCCGAACTGAAAAAATAGAATGTGTAGAACAAAAGAAAGGAGACAACTAAAAATTAAGTAAATCTAAGTGATTTAACTTACTTGTATTATACACTGTTTTGTTGCATTTGTCAATAACTTTTTCATATAGTGAAAAAAATTGTATGAAATGCCAAATATGCGGTAAAAAAATTAACAAACATAACGGAAAAAGTAATTTATGCGGACAAATCCCAAACAACTTGACAAACAGCGTCGAAAATAGTATAATATAGTGTAATTTAACACAGGAATGTAACAAAGAAAAAATTGTCGGATATAACGAATAGAAAGTTATTAACAAAGAGGTGAAACAGTGGCAAAAGAAACAATTACTGTTGCCGCGGCGATGGTAAAAGCGCTTGAAAAAGAAAATATAAAACACATTTTCGGTTATCCCGGAGCGGCGATCTGTCCTTTTTTTGACGAGCTGCTCCGTTCGGAAATAAAAAGTATTTTGGTGCGCCACGAGGTCAACGGGGGACACTCGGCGGGAGCGTATGCGAGAATTACGGGAAAACCCGCCGTGTGCATAGCCACGTCGGGGCCCGGCGCCACCAATCTTATAACCGCCATAGCCTCCGCCCATATGGACAGTATTCCCATAGTTGCCATAACGGGTCAGGTGGTGAGCGGTCTTGTGGGTCGCGACGCTTTTCAGGAGGCGGATATCACCGGCGCCTGCGAGCCCTTCGTGAAGCACAGCTTTCTGGTAAAAAACGCCGACAGTATCGGCGAGGTAATAAAAAAAGCCTTTTACATCGCGGGTACGGGAAGGCCGGGGCCTGTCCTCATAGACGTGCCCATGGATATTCAGAAACAGGAGATTGAGTTTGAATATCCCGAATCGGTGGAGATACGCTCCTATAAGCCCAGCTTTACAGGAAATAAATTACAGATAAAAAAAGCCGCCGAAGCCCTTAAAAAAAGCTCGAAACCGCTTATCTGCGCCGGCGGCGGAGTGATAGCCGCCGGGGCGGGAAACGAACTGAAAACCCTTTCGGAAATGTGCGATATTCCCGTTATATCCACCATGATGGGAATAGGAGCCATATCCACCAGCCATAAAAGCTATTTTGGAATGCTGGGCGTTTTCGGAGTAAGGACGGCCAAGCTTGCCTTAAAGGAATGCGATCTTCTGATAGCCTTGGGCGCGCGTATGAGCGACCGCTCCGTTACGGACTCCTCGGTTTTTGACGGCACGACGGTAATACACATAGATGTGGATCCTGCCGAAATAGGAAAAAACGCTCCCGTAAATATTCCCATAGTGGGCGACGTAAAAAGAATAACTGAACAGTTTACGGAAGAGCTTGCCCCCATGCGCCACGAGGAGTGGCAGGCCGCCCTTCGCCGCAGCAAACAAGCCAATGCCGAAAAGGCCGCCGAGGAGCTTCGCGGCCGAAACGGCTCCTATGTGAATCCGAAATCCTTTATTAAGGCATTGTGCGGCGTTCTCCCCTCAAAATGCGTTATTTGTTCCGACGTGGGTTCAAATCAGATTTGGGCGGCCAACAATGTGGAGCTTACCGACGAGGGTCGTTTTATTACCTCGGGAGGCATGGGAACAATGGGCTACGCGCTTCCCGCGGCGGTGGGAGCGAAAACCGCCGACGGTTCGGCAGAGGTGGTGGCTCTCTGCGGCGACGGAAGCTTTCAAATGTGCTTTATGGAGCTCGCCACGGCGGTACAGCATAATATAAACGTAAAAGTCGTGGTATTTGTCAATAACTACTTGGGAATGGTAAGAGAGCTTCAGGATAATAATTACGGTGGAAGGCGCACAATGGTGGATCTCAGCGGAAGCCCCGACTATCTGAAAATAGCCGAAGCCTACGGAATCGGCGGCGAAACCGTCACCTCGGATCACCAAGCGGAATCGGCGGTAAAGCGCATGGCCGAGTCGGTCAAGCCCTATCTGCTTCAGGTAATGGTGGATTCAAATGAAAGATCCCTTTTAGAGTAAAGGTAAAAAGAAAGGAACATTATGAAACACACGATTTCTATATTGGTGGAAAATAACGCGGGTGTGCTTGCGAGAATTTCCGGACTTTTTGCCCGCCGAGGATTTAATATACACAGTCTTGCCGTGGGCGTGACCGATGACGAAAAGGTGTCGAGGGTAACAATCGTGGCCAACGGCGACGATTACACCCTCGAACAGATAGAAAAACAGCTGAATAAGCTGATCGACGTTATAAAAGTGCGCACCGTCAAGCCGGACGAGCTTCTGGAAAGGGAGCTTATTCTGGTAAAGGTAAACTGCACGGCTCAGCAAAGGCACGAGCTTATTTCTATAGCCAAGATAACTCAGGCCAAGATATCGGACATTTCCGTTGATTCAATGACACTTGAGCTGTCCGACAACCAGCCGCAGCTGGAGAACTTTCAGGAGCTGCTTCGCCCCTACGGAATAAAGGAAATAGTCCGCACGGGCACCATCGCCATACAAACGGGCAGCGCCTCGCTGAGAATATAAGGAAACAATGCGGAAAATTCGGGGCAGTGCTCCAAATTATAAGGTTAAAACCGCAATTTTTACAACAAGAAGGAGAAACAACTATGGCAAAGCTTTATCATCAGGAAGACTGTAATCTGTCCCTTTTGGACGGAAAAAAGGTTGCGATCATCGGTTACGGAAGTCAGGGTCACGCCCACGCGCTGAATCTCAAGGACAGCGGCGTTGAAGTGATTATCGGACTTTACAGCGGAAGCAAATCATGGGAAAAAGCGGAAAAGGCGGGATTTACGGTTATGACTGCCGCCGAAGCGGCAAAGGCGGCCGACATTATAATGATACTTATCAATGACGAGCGCCAGGCTGATATGTACAGTGAAAGCATCGCTCCCAACCTTACTGCGGGAAAAGCCATCGCTTTCGCTCACGGCTTCAACATTCATTTCGGTCAGATCACTCCCCCCGCCGACGTGGACGTTATAATGATAGCTCCCAAGGGTCCCGGACACACCGTTCGTTCCGAGTACACAATAGGCCGCGGCGTGCCCTGTCTGGTTGCGGTTCATCAGGACGCTACCGGAAGAGCCTTGGATATAGCTCTGGCCTACGCGGCGGGAATCGGCGGCTCAAGAGCGGGCGTGCTTGAAACCACCTTCAAAATGGAAACCGAAACCGACTTATTCGGAGAACAGTGCGTACTTTGCGGCGGCGTTACCGCTTTAATGAAGGCGGGCTTTGAAACGCTGGTGGAAGCGGGCTACGACCCTCAGAACGCTTATTTTGAGTGTATTCACGAAATGAAGCTGATAGTTGACCTTATTTACAAGGGCGGCTTCGGAATGATGAGATATTCCATTTCCGATACGGCGGAATTCGGCGACTATGAAATAGGAAAGAGACTCATTACCGAGGACACCAAGAAAGAGATGAAAAAGGTTCTCGGCGAGATTCAGGACGGTACCTTTGCCCGCAACTGGATAATGGAAAACAAGATGGGTCGCTCCCACTTTAACGCATGCAGAAGAATGGAAAGCGAGCACCAGCTTGAAAAGGTAGGCGCGGAGATTCGTAAGCTTTACGCCTGGAACGAAGACGGAGAGAAAACCATAGACGAGATAGCTGACGCGAAATTCGGAAACTGATTTTGAGGAAACATCAAAAATTTCCGAGCAATGTCATCAAAAATAAAAGCGGCGAGAATCAATATCCTGCCGCTTTTTAAATTAAAAGGAGTCGTGACATAATGAAAATGAATCTGAGAAAAACAGCGCCGTCTTTTATTTTAGCAGCAGCCCTCCTGTTGTCGGGGTGCGGCGGAACCGCGTCCGAATACAAATTTGAGGGAACCGCCCCGGCGGATTCGGAAATTTACGTCAGCCCCGTGGAGGGAATAACCGATGATTTCCTTCGCGGAGCGGACGTTTCCTCCTATCTGTCCCAGATCGAAAGCGGCGTTAAGTATAAGGATTTCCAAGGGAACGAGCTTGACGAACCCGGATTTTTCAAGCTTTTGGCGGAATGCGGAGTCAATGCCGTACGCATACGCATCTGGAACGATCCCACGGATAAAGACGGAAACAGCTACGGCGGGGGACACAACGATCTGGATACCGCCGTAACCATAGGGAAGTGGGCCACCGAAGCGGGACTGCAAATTTTGGCGGACTTTCACTGTTCCGACTTCTGGGCGGATCCCTCCAAACAGAAAGCGCCCAAGGAATGGGCGCACTATACCTTTGAAAATAAAACCGCCGCGCTGTCCGAATTTTTAAAAACAAGTATGGAACGTCTTTACACCGAGGGCGTAAACGTCACAATGGTACAGGTGGGCAATGAAATAAACAACGGTTTTGCGGGAGAAACGGTGAGGGAAAGAATAAACTCCCTTCTTGTCACAGGCACGAACGCCGTAAGAGAGGCCGCCGCTTCCAGCGGCAGGGAGGTAAAAGTAGCCCTTCATTACACCAACCCCGAATCTTCAAATCTGCTTGATTACGCGAGAGATCTTAAATCCGACGGCGTTGAATACGATGTTTTCGCGGTGTCCTATTACCCCTTCTGGCACGGCACCACGGAAAGACTTACGGAGCAGCTGAAAAATATTGCCGACAACTACGGTAAAGAGGTGATGGTGGCCGAGACCTCTTACCTTTATACCCCAGACGACGGCGACGGACAGGGAAATTCCGTCTCTTCGGATACCGTCGGCGTTGTTTTAAATTATGATATTTCCGTTCAGGGGCAGGCTAACGAGGTGCGAGCCGTAATAAACGCCGTAAAAAATGTGGGAGACGCGGGAATAGGCGTTTTTTACTGGGAGCCCGCTTGGATACCCGTGAGAGTATATAATTCCGATTCTCCCGACGCGGCGTCCGTGCTTGACCAAAACAGGGAAAGCTGGGAAATCTTCGGCAGCGGCTGGGCTTCGAGCTTTTCAAAGACCTACGATCCCAACGATGCGGGTAAATATTACGGCGGCTCTTCCTGGGATAATCAGGCGCTTTTTGACTTTAACGGGGAACCCCTCGAATCCCTAAAAATATTCAGATATGTTTTTTCGGGTACTCTCAGGGATATGGAAATAGTGAAGGTGGAGGATATCCGTTACGAATCGGGAATAGGGGCGGCGGTGGAAATGCCCTCTTCCGTACCGGCGCTTCTTAACAGCGGCGATAAAAAAGACATTCCCGTCACATGGAACGTAGAACAGGTGAGCGCCGCCGAAGCGTCGGGCAGCGGTACTTATGAAATATCCGGAACCGCCGAGGATAACGGCGTAAAATATGAGCTTATCTGTATATTGGAGATAAAAAAGATAAACTATATAAAAAATTACGGCTTTGAGGACGCGGATATGTCCATGTGGGATATAAAGGGCAACGGCGTGGGCAAGGAAGCGGACAATAACAAGAGAAGCGGCGAGTACAGCCTGAAATTCTGGGACAGCAAGCCAGTTTCCTTTACCGCCGAACAGAAAATAGATGCTCTGCCAAAGGGAAAATACGATTTGGGTGCGTACTTGCAGGGCGGAAGCGCGGGAAGCAATCCCGTGTTTGAACTGTATATTACGGTTAACGGAGAAAAGTTTTCCGCCCAAAGCGGAGTCACCTCCTGGCAAAACTGGGACAATCCCATAGTAACGGGCATAGAAGTGCCCGAAGGAGCGGAAGTGGTTATCGGCGTTAAGGTGGAAGCGGCTGCGGAGGCCTGGGGCGCTTGGGACGATTTTTATCTTTATGAAGCCGAATAATAGTCTTATTTTTTAAAAAAGGGAAGCCCTGCAAGAGAGGGATTCCCTTTTAAAAATAAGAAGATTTTACCGCCCTATAATTTTATAGAGCAATTTCAATCGCCGCTTCCGTCAAAATCCACGTCATCGCCGGCAGCTTCGCTGTTAATCATAGCCGCCCCCATCATATCTCTTCCTCTTATCATATACTTGTCTCTTTCCTTCTTTACCGCTTCGTCGAGAATTCTCTTAACCTCCCGGGGCTTTTTAATTGATTTAAGCAATTTTTCGGGAGTATCCACATCCTTTGAGCTTAATTTTACGGTGCCGCAGCCCATGATTCTTTGTCCTAACGGGAAAAGCATTATTTTATCCACGATTTTGTATAATTCCACCTCGTCCTCTTTTATGTTTAAAAATCCCGCGCGGGTATAAAGAACTGTGCTTGTGAGAATATAGCGGGTAAAAGAAATGGGAAGACCGCAAATGCATTTTTTCCCCGACCACAGCAAATCCTCCCCATAAATTTTTTTGAGCTTCTCGATTTTTGACATAAATTTTACCTCCGTTTATGAACCTGTCCACATAGGAAAGGTGCGTGGATTATCGAACGGATTTTGCAGAGGACAAGGCAAAATTTCGCAGTCTTGCTGGCGCAAGTCAAGAAATTTTAACGCAGTCATCAGTAAAATATGCCGAAAAGACGCGTGCCAATTCCTATGTGGACAGGTTCTTATGTTATGGATTAAAGTATATCATAAAAAACGCCCGACTTCAAGGGAAAATAAAGTTTTTGACGTTTTTTGGAGCAGGTTTAACGTTTTTACTGCTCCCCGACAAGATTGCTGATCCATACGCCCTTTCTAATAAGAATATACCCCACTGCCACCTTTATCAGATCGGCCGCCTGAACCGCGGCAAATACCGCAAATACGGGAAGCTCAGTAAAATTGCACAGTATAAAGGCGCATGGAACCGGAATCACCCAAGAAAAAACGCTGTCAAACAAAAATGTTACTAATGTTTTTCCGCCGGAGCGCAAGGTAAAATAAAGCGCGTTGAGAAATCCCTGAACAGGGAAAAATAAAGCGGTTATTATTATAAAGCTTGTGGCGTATCCTTTTATTTCGTCGGTGGTATTGTAAAAGCTCGGAAACATTCCCGAAAACGACACCAAGATCACCGTAAGTATAAGGCAGACAAAGCCCGTGAACCACATAAGGCCGAAGGATTCCTTTTTCGCCTTTTCATATTGAGAAGCGCCCAGCGTCTGGCCGATAAGTATTCCCACCGCGTTCCCAAGCGCCACAAAAACCACGTTAAGCAGATTGCACAGCGCGTTGGATATGTTAAGCCCAGCCACTATGTCCAGGCTTCTTATGGAATAGCACTGAGTAAGAGCCGCAATTGCCCCTGCCCATAAAAATTCGTTAAAAAATATAGGCAGACTTTTTTTCACAATGCGCTTCATATCCGCAAAGGGAACCAGCATTGATTTATACAGCCCCTTAATAAACGTGTGCTTTTTCCGCGCCGCAAAGGTCCAGATCACAGTCACGGACATCTCGGCGACTCTCGCCATAACCGTCGCTATCGCCGCGCCCTTTACTCCCATCTTAGGCATACCTAAGTTTCCGTAAATCAAAAGATAGTTGAAAACGATATCTATTACAACCGAGAAAATTCCTGCAATCATAGGCTTTATGCTGTCTCCGGCTTCCCTTAGGCTTCCCGCGTATATCTGCGTTACCACAAAAAACGGAAGCCCCCACAGCATTACCGACAAATATTCCTTGGCGAGACTCATTGTAAGTACAGGATCCACATCGGCGCTTTCCCCTCCGAGATAAAGGGCAATAAGCGATTCTGCGGCGAAATTAAACGCCAGAAGTCCGCCCAAAAGACAAACAAGCCCTATCCAGTGCTTTATGCGAACGGTGTTTCGAAATCCGTCCATATTGTTTTGACCGAAATACTGGGCTCCATAAATTCCGGGTCCCGAAAGCCCTCCGAATATTGCCAGATTAAAGACAAAAATAAGCTGACTGACAATGGATACTGCCGTGATGGCCTCGCTCCCTATGCTTCCCACCATAACATTATCTACAAGTCCCACCGCGTTGGTAATGCCGTTTTGTATCATCATAGGCACCGCCAGCCGAAGCGCGGCTTTGTAAATCGGGTTGCTTCTTATTTTCATGATTGTTTTTCCTTTTTCGTTCTTTTTCGTTATTATAAAATACTATTTTAACAGAAAGCGGCGTAAATGTCAATAAAAAACTTTATTTGTAGTAGTTATATGCTTTAATTGATAATGGACATTAACTGTATATGCAGGATAAATAAAAATTTGCATAAAGAATCTTGCGTTTTTATGTAAACCCACAAATTAATAAAATTTATAAAAAACATATAACAAAACCGCATTTTTTGGATTTTTTTATAGAAGGGTAAAAAAGTTTGTTAGGTTAGGTGGATCGAGTGGGTGATCTTAAGTGGGTTTATAAAATATAAATGAAAAATCGGGTGTGATTTTTAAAATTTGCTCAGAAAATGACACTTAATTCGACCATAACTAATCCAATAACCGTTTAATTGCCAAAAATCCATAAAAATGTCAAAATCAAGATCGCATTTGCGTTCATTTTAATCTTGATTTTGACATTTTTATGGATATAATTAAACATGCGGTTGTTGAATTCCTCATCATATTGTTTTACTGTTCCCATTTTTAACACACTCCTCTTTTTTATTTTACTTTGTATGTTTTGAATGTATCAAGTTTTATTATACAGTGTTAGGGAGAGCAACGAGGAATTGATTCACAGGATACGGGAGGTTATGGAGGAGATAGGAAGGGACGGGAAGAGAAGGGCGTTTAATTAAAATACCCGCCCAGTTTTATATTTGGGCGGATATATTATTTAATTATTCAGTATGTGGAGCAATCCCTCCTGAAGAACGGCCGAAAAGTTTATATGTTGAGCTTCGGCGGCTGTATTAAGCCAATTGGGAATAGATAAGGTTTTCTTAATATATTTTGTGTTCATTTTTTCCCTGAAAGGCTTCATATAAACTTCAATCAGCATTGGAATTTCGTTTTTATCAAATTCAATTTTGGATATTTCCGATGGAACGGGAATTTCATCTCCGTCACTTTCCATACCATAAAGGTGAAGCGAAAGGGCTTCTTTGGCCATTTCAACGGTATTTTCGGTGTTGTCGCCGCAGCTGATACAGCCGGGAAGATCGGGAAAGTAAACGCCAATAATATCATTGTCGTCTTCGGATTTTGTGTATTCAAAAATCGCAATGAAGTGATATTTATCCGGGTACATATTATTTTCCTTTCACTAAACAGGACTTAATCAAATTTAAGTCCGGATTGCTTTGATATGCTTTGTAAAGTTTTCGGCGGTATATCCTTACGCGGGTGAGGTACGGTAACTTTTCCCGGCTTAGTAGGGTGCTTAAACTGGTGGTGATCACCAACGCAGTTTATTTCACTCCAACCGTCTGCTTTAAGCATTTTTATAACCTCTCTTGACGAATAGCTTTTCATTTCCTCACCTCTTATATATATTATAACACGTAGTTTGCTACGTGTCAAGAGCTTTTTAAAAATTTTTAAGGAGTATACAATGAAAACCTACACCACCACCCAAGGCGACACCTGGGACTACATCTCATTAAAAAATTAGACAGCGAAACGCACGCCCACCTTTTACTAAAATCCAACCCTGACCAAGCAAAACTCAACATATTTCCGGCGGGAATAACCCTTAACATCCCCGACATTCCCGAAAACACGGTAACGGCGGACAGCCTCCCGCCCTGGAAGACCTGCAAATAAAAGTCAAGTAGTAAAAAGAGGATTTCATCAAAATTTCACAAACGAGAAAATAGTATAACAAAAACACCGCCGAAAAGAAAAATTTTTTAAGCGGCATAGTGTATAGTGAGAAACACAAAAAAGTTAAATTAATGCCTCTATAATACGAGCATAGTAAATTCTAAGGAACTTGTTAGTGGCGGCAATCATGTAAACTCCGATGGTTTTCCCTCGGAACGCTTGCGATCAAGGAATTGGTAAACCGGTTCATTAACAGGCTGTCTCTGTATTAGCACTTGCATTATCTGAGTACTTGTCCACATAGAAAAAATGGTATAATAGAATAATTGAGATACACAAGTGATTTAACTGACGCACAGTGGGAACTGATAAAAGAATATTTTCCGGCAGGAAACAAAAGCAAGTACGAGAAAAGAGAGATGGAGAATGCAGTATTATATCTTGTAAAAACAGGCTGCCAATGGAGAAATCTGCCGATAGATTTTCCAAAATGGAAAGCAGTTTCAATGTTCTTTTATCGTGCCAAAAAGAATGGTACATGGGAAAAGGCACAACGTATGTTGATGAAAAAAATCCGTACCCAAAAGGAAAAAAATGAAGAACCGACATACGCACTAATAGACTCACAATCCGTAAAAACAACCTCTGCAAATGATAATAGAGGTTATGACGGGGAAAAAAACAAAAGGACGAAAGCGACACATAGTTACTGATACTTGGGGAATCTTTTGTGTGTTCATGTGTATGCTGCAAATATTCATGATACAAAGGTCGGCGTGTTTACCTTTGAAAAGGCGCTTTATCGTTATCCGACAATTGTTGCGGGGTGCGCTGATCAAGGTTATCGCGGAACATTCAAGAATACTTTTGAGTTTTTCATAATATCAGAATTGATATATCTCCACGCATTAAAAATAATTTTGAGGTGCAGCCTATTCGTTGGATTGTCGAACGGACTTTTGGGTGGATGACTTGGTCTCGCCGTCTTGCCAAAGACTATGAAATTAAATGGCACTCCATAAAATTTTGTGTAAAAGCAAATCCAACCAGTCAAGAGCAGGTCTTGCGAAGCAAGCACGATTTGGGATTTCCTCTTAATTGCCATACTCCCGTGGGCGGAGACGGTATGCGCGCCG
>CATLBH010000031.1 GCA_949878745.1 uncultured Ruminiclostridium sp.
CCAATGATGACAGCCTGAGAAAAATTTTGTATTTGGCGTCGAAAAACATCGTGTCACATTGGAGCGTAAGCTGTCGAAATTGGGATATGGTTTCCAATCAACTTTCAATAATGTTTGCTGACAGGGAAACTGCATAATCGGATTTTCTCTCTTAATATTTTTCCCGTGGGCGGAGACGGTATTCACGCCTTCGGCGCGCATACCGTCTCCGCCCACGGGAGTATGGCAATTAAGAGGAAATCCCAAATCGTGCTTGCTTCGCAAGACCTGCTCTTGACTGGTTGGATTTGCTTTTACACAAAATTTTATGGAGTGCCTGTGATTTTTTTCGATATCGGGTTTTTCATAAGGCGAATTGGGTTCACAGTAAAATAAATGTGTTTCAAGTTTTCCGTTTTCATCATTTTCAAATGCGTTTGGCTTTTATGGCATGATAGACATGCTGTCCGTTTTTCACAGCTGTTGAAATGATTTTCTCTGTTTCGTAAAAACTTTCTTTGTTCAAGGGTATTCCGCTGCGGGCTTCAGAAAGAAGCTCTTCATAATCCGTTTGAGCTTTTTTGGCAATGTACACTTGTCTCTTGAATTGGCAGCTGCTGCGGCTTCTTTTTTCACACCCATTACATACAAATGGGGCTTTAAGCAGCTTAGGGCATGTTTCGTCGGTTTTCACGAAGCTGTTGGTGTGGGCTTGTAAATGCCCTTTTACCTCTCTTGATACGGTGGTTGTGCTTTTTCCTATGCGTTTTGCAATGGATTTAAAAGTCTTTCCTTTGCTTAGACATTCTTGGATTTCTATTCTATCCTGCAATGTCATGTGTTTGTTTTTTCTTTCGTTTTTCATTGTCTGAGACCTCCTTTTTCTCAGACTTAATGCTACCACTTTTTCCTTCTCATAGTAAGTGCTACCGCTAATTTGCACTGTTGCATTTACTTTGAGAATTTACGACCGAAAAAAATTCAACAAACCTTTCATTTCCCCCTTGATTTTTTTATAAAAATGAGTTATAATATAAAGCAACAATATTTAATATGTAAAAATCATATTGCCTATACAACGCGAAATGATTTTATGTTGAGCCTTTGATTACGGGCGCAGGAAGTCCTGCTCAAGGCGGTGCCGTGAACCATGTCAGGCGGGGAACCGAGCAGCATTAAGCGGATTTCCGACTGTGCGCGGGTAACCTGCCCCCGTAATGAGAGGCTCAATATATAATTTTTTCATAGCCCGCCGGAGAAAGGAGCCTGTCCATATGTATCTGGCGCTGTACAGAAAATACCGCCCCGCCGACTTTGACGACGTGATCTCTCAGGAACATATCACCACTACCCTTAAAAATCAGATAGCCACAGGACAGATAGCGCACGCGTATCTGTTTACCGGCACCAGGGGAACTGGAAAAACCTCCTGCGCCAAAATAATGGCAAAGGCGGTAAACTGTCTTTCCCCCGTTAACGGAAACCCCTGCGGCCAATGTGCCTCCTGTAAGGCAATTGCCGATGGGAGCACGGATATAATAGAGATAGACGCCGCCTCCAACAACGGCGTCGACAGCATAAGACAGATTCGGGACGAGGTGATTTACACCCCCATCGACTGTAAATACAAGGTCTATATAATAGACGAGGTTCATATGCTGTCCGATTCGGCGTTTAACGCGCTTTTGAAAACCCTTGAGGAACCGCCGGAGCACGCGGTGTTTATTCTCGCCACCACCGAGTATTATAAAGTCCCCGCAACCATACTTTCCAGGTGTCAGCAGTTTTTGTTTTCCAAAATCGACCCGGAAGCGGCGAAAAAGCGCCTTCTGGAAGTGGCGGAAAAAGAAAACATAAGCTTGACGGAAAACGCCGCCGCGCTTATAGCCAGACTTTCCGACGGAGCCATGCGCGACGCCTGGTCGCTTCTGGATCAGTGCGTATCGGCCGAGGGGGGGACGGTGGACGAGGACGCGGTGAGAAGGTGCGGCGGAGTGGCCGACGGCGGCTATCTGTTTTCGGTGAGCGAAGCGGCGATAGCCCGAAAGCCCGCCGACGCGCTTAAGCTTCTGGACGAGCTTATAGGAAAAGGAAAGGATATCTCCCGCTTTATAGAAGAGCTGACCCTTCATTACAGAAACATCATGCTTACCAAGGCGGTGGGGGTATCCTTCGCGAAAGGCACCGACGAAGAGCTTAAGCGCTATTCGGAACAGTGCGAAAGGCTTTCCGCCGACGAGATAATGCGTCAGGTCGACTTGATTTCGGACAGCCTTGACAACATAAACAGAATGAAACAGACGGGTCAGGGTCGCCTGTTGGCGGAGCAGCTTCTGATAAGGCTTTGCTCTCCCAAGCTGTCTAACGATCCCGCTTCCCTTGCGGCTCGGTTGGGCACTCTGGAAAATCGGCTGAATAATCTTTTCGTTTCCGATTTCGTCAAGGCTCCCGCCGACGAGGAAAAAGCCTCCGATATTTCGGCGGTTAACAGTGAGGTTGAAGCCGAAGCCGCTCCCGTTATCTCAAACGTTTCCGAAAATACTCACGAAAACATTTCCGAAAATATTCCCGCTCCTCCTTTCGAAGGGACAAGCGTTAAGGCTTCCGAAAATACGGATTATTTCCCCTTTGATACGGACGATATCCCGCTTCCCGAGCTTCCGCCCGAAATGGGCTATGAAGCCGCTTCCTTTGCGGATACGCCTTATCTTTCTCCCCCTCCTTCCGATTTGGGGGCATTGACTCGGTTTGAACCTAAGGGCGCTCCGTTAACGGAAAACCCCGTTTCCCATAACACGAATAAAAGCGACGGGGAAGAAAAGCCAAAGGCAGCGGACAGCCACGTAGGCTTCTCCACGGAAACCGCAATAAGTGCCCAAAAAGAAAAAGGGGAAGAAGCGCCTGACACCGAGCCTAAGAAAGCGGCGGAAAAAGCGGAAAGCTTACCTATCCCCGAAAGCGATGCGGAGCTTCCCCGGGACTGTAAGCCTTTGGCGCAGTGGGAGGACATAACGGCGCTGTTGCCCGCGTCCTCAAGAAATATTTTAAAAAACGTCAAAGCCTATTTATACGGCGGAAAAATATATGTTGAGTCCACTCCCTCCTCCCTTTCCATGATGAAAAGCGGGAGACGGGCGGCGAAGCTGAGAGAAGCGGTTAATTCGGTGATGGGCGGAAGACTGGATATATTCACCCTTCCCGAAAAATCCTATAAAGAAGAGGAAAAGGAGGATTTAATCACTCCCTTCCTGAACCGCGCCAGAGAAATGGGCATTGAGGTAACCGTCAAGGACAGATAAAATTTTAAAAAAAGGAGACAAAAAAATGAAAGCAAGATTACCGGCTGAATACCAGAACAAAGGCGCCGCCAATATGAATCAGATGATAAAGCAGGCGCAGAAAATGCAGGACGACATCGCGGCGGTGCAGGACAGGCTCGACGAGACGGATTTTTCCGTTTCCGCGGGCGGCGGCATGATAGAGCTTACCATGACGGGGGGAAAGGTGCTTAAATCCGTTAAGCTTAACCCCGAATGTATTGATAAGGACAACCCCGAGGATCTGGAGGACATCATTATAGCGGGAGTAAACGCAATGCTCCGAAAGGTGGAGGAGGAATCCACCAAGGAGATGGAAAAGGTAACGGGCGGATTAAGTATGCCCGGTCTCTTTTAAGCTATGGCGGAATACAATCCCCTGCCTCTGCTGATAGTTTCCGAACAGCTGGCGAAGCTTCCCGGCATAGGAATGAAAAGCGCGGGCAGACTCGCCTACCATATCCTGAATATGCCCGTGGAACAAGTGGAGGAATTTTCACAGGCCATTTTGAAGGCCAGAAAATCGGTAAATTTCTGTAAAATCTGTCAGAATTTTACAGAAATGGATGTCTGTTCCATCTGTTCCGACGAAAGGCGGGATCACAAAACCGTCTGCGTGGTTGAATCCCCCAAGGACGTATCGGCTTTTGAAAGAGCGGGAGGCTTTGACGGGGTTTACCATGTGCTCCACGGGCTTTTGTCCCCCGCCGACGGAGTTACCCCCGCCGACATACGCATAAGAGAGCTTATGGCAAGACTGGGCGGAGAGGCAGAGGAGGTAATTATGGCCACCAACCCCACAATAGAAGGGGAAACCACCGCTTCCTATATAAGCCGCTTAATAAAGCCTCTGGGAGTAAAGGTGACAAGGCTCGCCTACGGTCTTCCCGCGGGGAGCAGTCTCGAATACGCCGATGAAATAACGCTTCAGAGGGCGCTTGAAAACCGCAACGAATTTTAATATAATGCGAAAGGAGCAATTTATGGCAAAAATTTATTCCGAACCTTCCCACACCTTTGGGGAGTACCTTCTCGTTCCCGGATACAGCTCCGAAAAATGCGTACCCGCTAACGTATCCCTTAAGACCCCCGTAGTCAAGTTCAAAAAAGGCGAGGAATCCGCCGTCACAATGAACATTCCCCTCGTCTCCGCGATAATGCAGTCGGTATCCGACGATAAAATGGCGGTGGCGCTGGCCAAGGAGGGCGGAATAAGCTTTATCTTCGGGAACCAGTCTATCGAATCCGAAGCGGAAATGGTAAAAAGGGTAAAGACTTATAAAGCGGGCTACGTAAAAAGCGACAGCAATTTAAGCCCCGAAATGACTCTTCAGGACGTTCTTGACCTTAAAGCCAAAACGGGACATTCCACAATGCCCGTAACGGAGGACGGCACCTATGGCAGCAAGCTTGTGGGAATCGTCACCGGAAGGGATTACCGTATCTCGAGAATGGCCACAAGCGTTAAGGTTAAGGAATTTATGACTCCCTTTGAAAAGCTGATAACCGCTCCGGAGGGCACCACCTTAAAGGAAGCCAACGACATAATATGGGATCACAAGCTTAATTCACTTCCCATAATCGACGGAGAGGGAAAGCTTTTGTATCTGGTGTTCAGAAAGGACTACGAAAGCCATAAAACAAACCAGAACGAGCTTCTGGACAAGGCGAAGCGCTATGTGGTGGGCGCTGGAATAAATACCCGCGACTATGCCGAAAGGGTTCCCGCTTTAGTGGAGGCGGGAGTGGACGTGCTTTGTATCGACAGCTCAGAGGGCTTCACCGATTGGCAGAAATTCACTTTGGCGTGGATAAGGGAGCATTACGGCGACAGCGTAAAGGTAGGCGCGGGCAATGTTGTCAGCAAGGAGGGCTTCCGTTTCCTGGCCGACTGCGGCGCCGATTTCGTAAAGGTAGGCGTGGGCGGCGGTTCCATTTGTATCACAAGAGAACAGAAGGGAATAGGCAGAGGTCAGGCCACCGCTCTTATAGAAGTATGCGAGGAAAGAGACCGTTATTTTGAGGAAACGGGAATTTACATACCCGTATGCAGCGACGGCGGTATAGTCCACGATTATCACATAACCCTCGCTCTTGCCATGGGCGCGGATTTCATAATGCTGGGAAGATATTTCAGCCGTTTTGACGAATCCCCCACCGACAAGATAATGCTTAACGGCACCTATGTAAAGGAATACTGGGGCGAAGGCTCAAACCGCGCCAGAAACTGGCAGCGCTATGATATGGGCGGCGACAGCAAGCTGTCTTTTGAAGAGGGCGTAGATAGCTATGTTCCCTATGCGGGAAGCTTAAAAGACAATGTTACCCGCACATTGGCGAAGGTGCGCTCAACCATGTGCAACTGCGGCTGTCTTTCCATTGCCGAATTACAGGAGAAGGCTGTGCTCACCTTGGTTTCTTCCACAAGTATTGTGGAAGGCGGTTCGCATGATGTAATTCTTAAGGACAGTCAGTCTAGGAATTGATTTTTTATCTTTTTTAACAAATATAAGGGGCTTTAAAAAGTCTTTACCGTTTGGGGATAGAGGAGCTGTTTCCACGGGTGGGTGTTTTGACTTAAGAACTGCTTACCGCAATGGGGTAAAGGCTTATATCAAAGGTCGATTTCCTTTTTACGATGTTTTATTTATTGCACGGGTCGTGCAGAGCCGCTCCCGCGGGGGGAGTGTTAACATAAGGACTGCCTACCGCAAGGGTGTAAAGGTTTTTTCGAAAGTCGATTTCCTTTTTTCAATGCTTTATTTATTGCACGAGCCGTGCAGGGCCGCTCCCGCGGGGGGCTTAAGGTGACACCAAAGGGGGGGAGAAGGTGAACAGCCTTCGCAGTGTTGGTTTTTGGTATAATGCAGCTTGTTTTTATCGAAAATATACCGATTCGGCGAAGCCTGTCCCCCACTCTCCCCCCCTTAGGTTTCACCTTAAGAATCCCTTCCTTACCCCCCCTCTGGGTGTTTTATTGTCACTATAGGTTTCTCTCGAATAAAATGTTGTTCCGATGATTGCTATTATCGTATGTTTTTGATTAAACCTTAAGTTTTTTAATTTTTCATTTATTTATCATTTATATAACTATATAACTGCTCATTGGAAACCGTACCGCTCTTTAAAATAGGGAAAGCTCTGCAAGAGTGGGATTCAGCTGTTACAACAAGTACAAGTTTTACCGTTCTGAGTTAGACTCGGGCGGTAAAAACTTTTTTTCGAAGCCTTTATCTTTATATTTTATATTGTTTATTTTACCACATTTTAAAACGTCCTTTTGTCAAAAGCTACAAAAATCATAAATAAGCGTTGACAAATGTAATCGTTTACGCTATAATAAAATATGTTAATGTAATCGATTACGCGAATGAACACGTTATACCTGCAATCTGATGTAAGAAAGGACAAAACAATGAGATCGCATAAATACATAAGCCTTCTGTTAGCGGCTTCTCTTGCCGTAACGGCGATTTTTTCCGCCTGCTCCGACGCAAGTGCCCCCAATAACGGAGAAAACGGCGGCGAAAACGGAGTGAACGGCTCCGGAATAATGAGAGACATAACCTCCGCGGAGCTTGTAAAGGAAATGACTATAGGCTGGAATCTGGGAAACACTCTTGACGTATGTCAGGCTGACCGCGACGGAGACGGAAAGGTGAACGAACACGCTGAAGAAGGCCAGGAGGTGGACGAAACTCTTTGGGGGAACGTTATGACAACCCCCGAAATGTTCGATAAGTTGAAGGAATCTGGGGTAAACTCGGTTCGCATACCCGTAACTTGGAGAGATCATCTCGACGAAAACGACAACATCAAGAAAGAATGGATGGACAGAGTTCAGGAGGTGGTGGACTACGCCATTGACCGAGGCTTTTACGTCATTATAAATATGCACCACGACGGCGGTGGGGATCCGCAGTTCGGCGCCTGGATAATCGAGACCGCGAAAGACGATTACGAAAAATTTTACGCGCGGTACAGTAAAATGTGGAATCAGATTGCGGATCGCTTTAAGGATTATTCCGACTATCTTATTTTCGAGTCAATGAACGAGGTGGGCTTCGATTCCCTTCCCAACTCCGAAGCCTACGCGCTGATAAATAAGATAAACCAGGATTTTGTGGATCTTATCCGCGCCGGCGGCGGGAACAACGAAAAGCGTCATCTTCTAATAGCGGGATACTGGACCGATATCGCCAAAACCTGCGACCCGCTCTACAAAATGCCCACGGACACCGTTGCAGATCGTCTTATTCTTTCTGTTCACTATTACACCCCTTGGGAGTTCTGTATAGCCGGCTCACAGAAAACTTGGGGCACCGACGCGGAAATAAAGCTTATGACCGATAAGGTAAATCTTTTGAACAGCACATTCGTTGAAAAAGGCGTACCGGTTATCATAGGCGAATACGCGGGCGGCGGTTCAAGTACGGAGCATACTTACTTCTGCGAATATTTCGCCAAGCTCTGTCACGATATAGGCATAGCCTGTTATCTTTGGGACAACGGCTGGAATTTCAACCGCACCACCTATCAGTGGAGCGTGAGCGGACTTATGGACGGGCTTAAAAAAGCCACCTCGGGAGAGGATTATGAGGTCGTAAAAGGCTGATATTTCCCCTTTAATAAAAGATAATGATTACTTATACTAATCTTAGGTCAGATTATAGACAAAAAATGTTGACCAAAGATTAGTATTAAGCAAAGCTTGATTGTGTAATTTCTCCTAAAAAATATAACCGCACAAAACGAACAGCCGTTTTGTGCGGTTATATTCTTTAAATTTTTACAAATCCTATTCCGTCTTCACCAGCACGCTGTTTTTGAGCAGCTTATCAAACATATCCACAGGCACCGGCCTTGAATAAAAATACCCTTGAGCGGAATTACAGCCGCAGTCGCTGAGGAACTCGGCTTGCTCCTTTGTTTCCACGCCCTCGGCAATAAGCTCAAGCCCGATATCCTTAGACATCGCTATCGTGTGGGAAATTATCTTCTGTCCGCGTGAGGATTCCATTGAACTGGAAAAGAAGCTTCGGTCTATCTTAAGCACGTCAAAGGGAGTGCTTTTCAAAGTGTTAAGGGAGGAATACCCGGAGCCGAAATCGTCCATCAACAGGCGGAAGCCGCTGTCCTTGGCGAGCTGTATCATTTCGTTTATGTTTACGTTTTCTATGGATTCGGTAATTTCAAGCTCCAGAAGCTCTCTCGGAATGTTGTATTTTTTTATCAGCGCCTCAAGCTTATTCACAAATCCCGAATCCGAAAGATGCACCCGCGAAACGTTGACAGAAATGGGGATAGGCGGTAGACCCTCGTTTATCCAGTGCCTTATGCATTTGGCGGCACATTCCCAGATATATTCGTCTATTTTTACAACAAATCCGTTCTGCTCGAAAACGGGAATAAATTCGTTCGGGGGTATTATCCCCCTTTCGGGATCGATCCACCGCACAAGCGCCTCCGCGCCTATAATCGCGGAATCGGGGATATTGTACTTCGGCTGAAGATACATAACGAACTCGCTGTTTTTCAGCGCCAGCCGCATCTTGTCCTCGATATTTTGCTTGTTTCTCATGCTGTTTTTTATACTATGGTCATAAAAACCGATATTTTCAAGAGCGTTGCCCTTTATGTTCTCTCTCGCCATACAGGCGCAGTCTCCCATAATGCGGGTGGAAATGTTTCTGTCGTTTACCAGATAAACGCCGAAAGCAAAATTATACTTTATACCCTTAAAGCCGTTCATACTGGCTTCAAGCCCCCGAATAAAGCTGTAAATATCCGATATTTCCTCATAACAGGTCACTATCATAAACACGTCGGCGCTCAGTCTTGTGTAAAGCTGCCGTTCGGTACAGAAGACGTCCAAAACATCGTTGAAGTGGTGAAGAAGCTCGTTGCCTATCGCTTCCCCGTATTTGTCGTTTATAAATTTAAAGCCGATAACGTCAAACTGTATAACCGCATATTTGTTATCCAGATCGCCTCTTATCCTTTTTGCCATAAGATCGGTGAAAATGACGGGGTTTTTATCGTTTGAATAGAAATTAAGAATATTTCGGCTTTTTATCTCCCTATCGTTCATTTTATGAATGGTGCCGGTTATCAAGGGCGTAGAAGAATACTCGACAAATTTGGGAAAAATTTTTATTTCGTACCAGTCCAACCCGCCCTTTTCGGATCTTATCCTGAACTGAATTTTTATAAAAGGGTCTCTTTTGGTTATGGCGACGCCCTCGCGAAGCTTTTCGGCGAAAAGAGAAAAACGTTCCTTATCTTCCTCGGCGAGACGTACATCCTTAAAAATCGCGTCAATGGGGTTATCCGTTTCGGACATCTTAAATTCCGGCATACGTGGATTGTTCTCCAAATGCCAACGGTTGGCCTCATAATCGATATAAAAATATATGTATATATCCTGGTCAAGCATAAGCTCCAGCATTTTATCTCGACAGTCGTTCATTTTTTTCTCCGTTCCGCACCATTTCCTTTTTTCTTTTATATAATATTATCACTTTTTTACACAATTGTCAAGTGGTTTTGGTTATTATGTACTGTTTTTCGCCTTTTTATGATTTTGGGAGCAAATTAACAAAACCGTCCGCAAAAAAAGCTTGCAAATATTTTGATTTTGTGGTAAAATAAAGAAGTAAAATTTATAATCCCGATTTATGCTCGGTATACCTACTGCGCAGCGAGTCAAAACCGCGCGGGAAGCTCCGTTTCTGAGCGGTTGATATCTTCGCTTTTGGTGAAGCGTCTTTTTTAAAACGTCATAAACTTTAAAACAATATAAACTGCCCGTAGCACAATGGATAATGCGTTGGACTCCGACTCCAAAGACTGCCGGTTCGACCCCGGCCGGGCAGGCCATATTTATTACTGATACTAATTCCTCATTGAAAGTTTACAAAAACATTATATCGAAGTTTTTACTCGAATTTTTGTAAACTTTCTAATGGGAATTAATATGAAAACCATTTTGCCTTTGATTTTATATTATGTCAACACTGTTATCGGTAAAAAACCGCCCTTGTACCTGACGGGGGCGGTTTTTGCAGTATAATCACATAAGAACTGAAATTACGGATGGCTTTGAAAAGATTACACCCGAGACACTAATCTTTGGTCGACATTTTTTTGTCTATAATCTGACCAAAGATTAGTGTTAATCATAAATCTTTCCGTTTCACAAGCACTATGAACACAGATTCTTATCGTAGTTGTAAAAATTGAATCAGTATAAAAACAAGAACGGCACCGCAATCAGCAGTGCCGCTCTTGTTTTTACATTATCCGTAGATTATCATAATTATTAAGGCGAAAACTTTTCGTCTATCCCATATTACTTAATCAAATCGGAAGCCTTATAAGAAGTGTGCAGAATCTCGTGCGCCTTATGGCTGCCGGGCTCTCCGAGGAATTTCTCATATACTTCCTTGACGTCGGGACTTTCATGGGACTTTCTGAGAGGTCTGCTTTCGTCGGCGCCGTAAAGCGCTTTCGCTCTTTCCGCGCGGATATCGGTGAAGTTGCGGACGTCGGCGGGAACTATAACCTGTCCGCCTCCGTTTACACAGCCGCCGGGGCAGGCCATTATTTCGATAAATGTTACGTTAAGCTCTCCGCTCTTTACCTTTTCGAGAAGCGCGCTTGCGTTTTTCAGACCGGAAGCCACGGCAACGGTGATTTCCTTTCCGCCTACGTTGTAGGTAGCGGTCTTTACGCCTTCAACGCCTCTCACCTCTTTGAATTCAACGGGACTGTTTACGTCCTCGCCGGTAAGCTTCCATACGGCCGTACGAAGCGCAGCTTCCATAACGCCGCCCGTCGCTCCGAAGATAACCGCCGCGCCGGTGCCTATGCCCAAGGGGCTGTCAAAGGTCTCGTCGGGAAGCTCTCTGAAGCAGAGTCCCGCCGCGTTGATCATTTTTACAAGCTCGCGGGTGGTGATGGATATATCAAGATCGGGATAGCCCGAAGCGCTTTGATCCTCTCGGCCTATTTCAAACTTCTTGGCGGTGCAGGGCATTACGGAAACGCTCACGATATTTTGAGGATCGATTCCCATTTTCTGCGCCCAATAAGTCTTGGTAATGGCTCCGTTCATCTGTTGAGGAGATTTGCAGGAGGAGAGGTTGGGAATCATTTCGGGATAGTAAGCCTCACAGTATCTTATCCAACCGGGGGAGCAGGAGGTAATCATGGGGAGAACTCCCCCGTTCTGTACTCTGTCCAACAGTTCGGTGGCTTCCTCCATAATTGTGAGGTCGGCGCCGAAGTCGGTGTCAAATACGGCGTTGAAGCCCAGACAACGCAGAGCGGCAGCCATTTTTCCCTCGACGTTGGTGCCCATGGGATATCCGAAGGCTTCGCCGATAGAGGCGCGAACGGCGGGAGCGGTCTGAACCACAACCACCTTGTCGGGATCGTTGAGAGCCGCCCAAACCTTGTCGGTATCGTCCTTTTCGTTTAACGCGCCGGTAGGACAAACAGCTATGCACTGTCCGCAGGATACGCAGGCGGTGTCGGCAAGATCCATATCAAAGGGGCTTCCGATGGAAGTTTTGAAACCGCGGTAGTTAGCGCCTATTACGCCGATTCCCTGTACGTTTGTGCAGGCGGCGATACAGCGGCGGCAGTTTATGCACTTTTCGTTGTCACGGGTCATATGGGCGGCGCTGTCGTCTATCTCGTACTCGTTTCTTACGCCGTCAAATGCAGGCTCGTGCTTTACGCCCAATTCCTGACAAAGAGTCTGTAATTCGCAGTTTCCGCTTCTGGAGCAGTAGAGGCATTCCTTTTTATGGTTGCTGAGAAGAAGCTCGAGGGTCATCTTTCTGCTTTCCAGAACGGAGGGGGAATTGGTGAGTATATTTTTACCCTCGTCAAATTTTGAAATGGGGTACATACAGGAAGCAACCAGGCTTCTCGCTCCGGTCATCTCAACCACGCAGATACGGCAGGCGCCTATCTCGTTTATATCCTTGAGCCAGCACAGAGTGGGTATGCGTATACCGTTCGCCCGCGCCGCTTCAAGTATGGTCGTACCCTCTTCAACGGAACATTCGATACCGTTAATTTTAATATTAACCATAATAGTAACAATTCCTTTCTATCATTCCTTGATAATGGCGCCGAATTTACACTTGCTCATACAAGCACCGCACTTGATGCACTTTGCGGGATCGATGGAGTGAGGCTCCTTTACGCTGCCGCTGATCGCGCCCGCGGGACAAACTCTCGCGCAGGCGGTACAGCCCTTGCACTTGTCCTCGATGATCTTGTACTGAAGCAGACGGGTGCATACGCCCGCGGGACATTTTTTATCCACAACGTGAGCTAAATATTCGTCCTTGAAGTAGCGGAGCGTGGAAAGTACGGGGTTCGGAGCCGTCTGGCCCAGGCCGCACAAGGAGTTGTTCTTGATGTAGTAGCAAAGCTTTTCCATCTTGTCCAGATCCTCAAGAGTGCCGTTGCCGCTTGTTATCTTATGGAGCATTTCGTAAAGGCGCTTTGTGCCGATACGGCAGGGTGTGCACTTTCCGCAGGACTCGTCTACGGTGAATTCCAGGAAGAACTTGGCGATATCCACCATACAGTTGTCCTCGTCCATTACGATAAGTCCGCCGGAGCCCATCATCGAGCCGATGGCGATAAGATTGTCATAGTCGATTTTTATGTCAAGATGCTCGGTGGGAATACAGCCGCCGGAAGGGCCGCCTGTCTGAGCCGCCTTGAATTTCTTTCCGCCGGGTATGCCGCCGCCGATTTCGTATACGATTTCGCGGAGGGTGGTGCCCATGGGAATTTCCACAAGTCCGGTATTGTTGATTTTACCGCCTAAAGCGAATACCTTGGTGCCCTTGGATTTTTCCGTACCCATGGAGGAGAACCAGTCGGCGCCTTTTAAGATGATTTGCGGCACATTGGCGTAGGTTTCAACGTTGTTGAGAACGGTGGGGCGCTGGAAAAGACCCTTTTCGGCGGGGAAAGGAGGACGGCAGCGGGGCTCGCCTCTCTTGCCCTCGATTGAGGTCATAAGGGCGGTCTCTTCGCCGCAGACGAACGCGCCAGCGCCGAGACGAATGTCAAGGTCAAAGTCAAAGCCCTTTCCGAAGATGTTTTTGCCCAGAAGTCCGTATTCTCTCGCCTGATTTATGGCGATTCTGAGGCGCTGAACGGCGATGGGGTATTCCGCGCGTACATAAATATAGCCTTGTGTGGCTCCGATGGCGTAACCCGCGATAGCCATGGCCTCGATTACCACATGGGGGTCGCCTTCGAGCACCGAACGATCCATAAACGCGCCGGGGTCGCCCTCGTCGGCGTTGCAGCATACGTATTTCTGACCGCCGTCCTGAACGATGGTGCGCGCAAGCTGCCACTTCTTTCCCGTGGGGAAGCCCGCGCCGCCTCTTCCTCTTAAACCGGAATCCAAGATAGTCTGAATAACCTCTTCGGGGGTCATTTCGTTGAGCACCTTGCCCAGAGCTTGATAACCGTCCACGGCTATGTATTCGTCAATATTTTCGGGATTGATTACGCCGCAGTTGCGAAGAGCCACGCGGTGTTGTTTTTTATAAAAATTGGTGTCGTTAAGGGGCTTTATACCGTTTTCGGTTACGGTTTCCTTATAGAGAAGGTGCTCGACGATTCTGCCCTTTAAAAGGTGCTCCGAAACGATTTCGGGGATGTCTTCCTCCTTAACCGCCGAATAGAAGCAGCCTTCGGGATATACTATCATAATGGGCCCGAGAGCGCACAGACCGAAGCAGCCGGTTCTTACAACCTGTACCTCGTCTTCCAGCCCGTTTTTCTTTATTTCCTCATGAAGTCTCTCGATGATCGCGGGACTTCCGGAGGAAGTACAGCCTGTACCACCGCAGACCAAAACTTGAGAACGATACATAAAATTTCTTCCTCCTGATTACTTATTGTTATCAATGGTGTATTCTTTTACCACATTGCCGCCGATGATGTGCTCTTCGACCACTCTTTTGGCCTTTTCGGGAGTCATTTTAACGTAGATCACCTTTCCGTCCTTGGGTGTGGTGACTTCCGCTATCGGCTCTTGGCTGCAAAGTCCGATACAGCCCATAAGCGTAACGGATACGCCGTGAAGCTTATGCTCCTGAACCGAGTCGGAAAAAGCGGTTACAACGGGTCTCGCGCCCGCCGCGATACCGCAGGTGGCCATACCCACCGCGATTCTCGTGTCGGCGTGAGATTCGTTGCGCAGATCCATCTGGCTTTGCAGATTTTCCTTGATTGCCTGAAGATCAGCTAAGGTTTTCATATGCAGTTATCCTTTCAAAAAAATCTGTTTTTATTGATATTTTCGGTATTTTCTTTTATAAAATCTTTTACGAATTTTATTGTTCCGTAATTTTTCCCGGGCGCGTTCCCGTTCTGCTCCTTTATTTGCGCCGTGTTTACGGTGAAGCCTTCGCCGTCGGCGACGCAGGTATAAACCAAATCCCTTTCACCCTCGCTGAGCATAAGCGCGGCAAAGGTTTCCGCCATATCTCCCAGCGGAGCGCGGAGAGGACTGTTTAATATGTATTCCGCTTTTACGGAGGTACCCGAACCCTTTTCGGAAAAAAGCTCAAAGCTTCCTCCGGTTTTTTCGGCGCTTTCTTTAAAAAGCCTGAGTCCGTTTCCTCCGCTTTTTTTGGGGGCACTGTCTTGGTTCAATCGCTGCGCCGTTTCCTTTTCATACGCGTTTACGTCAAATCCGACGCCGTTATCCTTTATTTCAACAACAAGCCTGTCGGATTCGGTGCTCGCGGTTACCGAAATCTTAATCAGCGAAGCCCCCGCCTTTACGCTGTTCAGCGCTATGTCGAGAATATTAAGGGAAAGCTCCTCAAATTCCATCGGGACTTATTCGTATTTAGCCAGAATTTCACGAAGCTCCTTTTCGTCGCCGGTAAGTCTTCCGTAAACGTCGTCGTTAATCGTCATAACGGGAGCGAGACCGCAGGCGCCTATGCAGCGGCAGTCCTGTAAGGAGAATTTTCCGTCGTCGGTGATGCCTCCGCTGGTAACGCCCAGAATAGACTGAAGCTTATTGAACACGTCGCCGGAGCCTTTAACGTAGCAGGCGGTGCCCAAGCACACGGATATCCTGTATTTGCCCTTGGGATTAAGGGAGAATTGGGAATAGAAGGTGGAAACGCCGTAAACCTTTTCGAGAGGGATATTCATCTCACGAGAAATTATTTCCTGAACCTCGATGGGAAGATAGCCGTAAATATCCTGTGCCTTTTGAAGCACGGGCATAAGAGCGCCGGGATCGTCGCCGTGCTCCTTAATAACGGCTTTCAGCTCGTTTTCCTGCTCCTCGGTACCGGAGAAGGCAACGATACATTTTTTTAAAGCCATAAGTCAGCCTCCTTGAATTTTTTAGCAGACACTTTTCATTGAACCAAAAATCTGCATATATTAAAACAATCCGCACCTTTATTTATATTCATAAGTGTGCAAATTAGCTTTAAACATTTTAAAAAAACAAAAATCAACAAAGCCCCGCCAATACTAAAGATAGCCGACGCTTCGTGAAAAAAATAACAAAATACGGCGAATATTACCGCTGACAAATCATTTACAGTAATTATAGCATAGTTTTTATCAAAAATCCACTGAAAAAGGGATAATTTGTTTATTTTGGTTCGTAAAAAAAAGTCAAAAAAAATTGTGCACAATGCGCAAATATCCACAAAAACAGTATAGTTTTCAATATACAATTTGACAAAAGCGATAAAAAATGTTAAAATAAAATACAAAGTTATAAAAAGGCGCCATATGTTCCCATCGAATCAAGGCAGCCTGCTCCCAAATAATATTTAAATTCTTTCTGGAGGCAAAAATTATGAAATGGTACGATAAAGCCGCTTTTTATCATATTTATCCCTTGGGCTTCTGCGGCTGTCCCAAGGAAAACGATTTTACCGGCGAGCCGGTGTCCCGTATCCTAAAGGTACTGGATATTATTCCTCATTTAAAAGAATGCGGATTTAACGCCGTCTATTTCGGACCGATGTTTGAGTCCTCAAGACACGGCTATGATACCGCCGATTATCTTGTTCCCGACCGCCGTTTAGGCACCGAGGAGGATTTTAAAAAGGTGTTTGACGCGCTTCACGAAAACGGGATCAAGGTGGTGTTGGACGGAGTGTTTAATCACGTGGGAAGAGATTTCTGGGCTTTTAAAGACGTTCGCGAGCATGGCTTCGGAAGCCGCTACAAGGACTGGTTCCACATTCGCGACGGCGGAAGCCCTTACGGTGAGCCGTTCTTCTACGAGGGCTGGGAAGGGCACTACGAATTGGTCAAGCTTAATCTGTATAACGGCGATGTGAAGAATTACATAAAGGACTGTATCACCAAGTGGCGCGAAACCTACGGGATAGACGGTCTTAGGCTTGACGTGGCGTACTGTCTTGACGAAAATTTCCTAAGGGAGCTTCACGGACACTGTAAGTGGCTTGCCGAGGATTTCTGGCTTATGGGCGAAACGCTTCACGGGGATTACAACCGCTGGATGGCTCCGGACAAGCTGGACAGCGTTACCAACTACGAGTGTTATAAGGGGCTTTATTCTTCCTTCAACGATATGAATATGTTCGAGATAGCCCATTCGCTCAACCGTCAGTTCGGTAAAGAACAGTGGTGTCTGTACACGGGAAAGAATCTGTACAGCTTTGTGGACAATCACGACGTTTCGCGAATCGCCACAATGCTTAAGACGAAAGAGCACCTTAATCCCATTTATTCCCTTTTGTTTACCATGCCGGGAATTCCTTCAGTATATTATGGAAGCGAATACGGTATCGAGGGAGACAAAAAACAGGGTGACGACGCTTTGCGCCCCGAATTTCAGCTTCAGACGGACACCGAGCTCACCAAACACATTTCCGTTCTCGTCAAATTCAGAACTGAAAGCGCGGTACTGGCGGCGGGAAGCTACAGCCAGATCCAGCTTACCAACAGGCAGTACGCTTTTATGAGGGAATTTAACGGGAAACGCGTTATTACCGTTCTTAACGTTGACGACAAGGATTTCACCTTTAATCTTAACGCGGGCGGAAGCTTCAGGAATATTTTCACGGAGGAAAAGGCGGATTTAAGCCAATCCCTTGCCCTTCCCGCTTACAGCTCCGCGGTATTTGAGGAATTATAAAATTTAATGAAAAAAATAAAAGCCGTGCTGTTTGATATGGACGGCACCATTCTTGACACCGAAAGGATACACAAGGAGTGCTGGGAGCAAGCGATGAGAAATATGGGCATAAGCTTTGCTCCGGATACATTCTATGACCTTATCGGTCTTAACGACAGAAGTACCTTTGAATATTTCAAAAGCCGCTACGGCTTCACCGAGACGCAATACGCCGAAATGAGCGCTTCCGCCTACGGTTTGTCGAGGGAATACGGTGTCACAAAGGGACTTCCCGTTAAAAAGGGATTTTTCGAGCTTTCGGATTATCTTGTCAAAAACAATATAAAAACGGCCGTTGTGACCTCTTCCTTTCGCTCCGAGGCGATATATAATTTTCAAAGAGCCAATATAGATACGCCCTTTGACATTATAATCGGCGGTGACTGCGTGAATAACGGAAAGCCCTCGGGCGAACCGTATTTACGGGCGGCGGAGGGGTTGGAACTTGCTCCCTCCGACTGCATAGCGGTGGAGGACAGCGCCAACGGAATACGATCGGCGCATAACGCCGCGATAACCTGCGTTTATATAAAGGATATCGCGGATATTCCCAAGGAAATAAAGGCGCTGGCCGAATACGAGGCCGAGTCTTTGGACAAAGTAATAGAAATAATCGAAAAAAAGGAAAGGTCTGAAGTTAAAAGACACTTTTAAATAAGATTAAAAAAGATACGGTGATTAAATGGAAATAAAAGAGTATTTGAAGGAAAATTTTCCCGAAATGAAAAAAGCGCTGGAGCGGCTGGTAAGAATACCGTCGGTAAGCGCGGAAAGAGAAGGAAAGTATCCCTTCGGCGCGGAATGCGGAAAGGTTCTTGAGGAATTTTTAAAGCTTTGCGAGGAAAACGGCTTTAAGGGAACGAATTACGATTACTACGCGGGAAGCACCGACTTTTCGGAGGAGGGAGAACCGGAGCTCGGCATATTGGCTCATCTTGACGTGGTGCCCGTTACGGAAAAGGACTGGAATTTTCCTCCCTTTGAAGTGACGGAAAAGGACGGAAGGCTGTACGGAAGGGGCTGTATGGACGACAAGGGGGCGGTGATCGCTTCCCTTTTCGCCATGAAGGCGGTAAGGGAGTGCGGCTATTCTCTTAAAAAGAACGTAAGACTGATAGCCGGCTGTGCCGAAGAGACCGGATCGGAGGATATAAAGGAGTATATGAAAAGGGCGAAGATGCCGAAGGCGGTGTTCACACCCGACGCGGAATACCCCATTATAAGCACCGAAAAGGGAATGATAAGATTCGAGTTCGGGGGAAGCTTCGACTGCTCCCAAATAGAGAGCTTAAGCGGAGGAACGGTGGTAAACGCGGTGCCCTCGGAGGTTTCCGCGGTGCTTAAAGGCAATTTCGAGCTTCCCGAAAGAGATGGGATCGAGCGCCGCTTTGAAAACGGAAAAACCGTCATTCTCTGTAAAGGAAAATCGGCTCACGCCTCTACCCCGGAACACGGAATAAACGCTTTTACCAAGCTTTTTGAGTATTTACTGAAAGCGGATATCGGGGGGACAGACAGAAGTATGCTTGAATCCCTTCTGGGGCTTTTTCCCGACGGGGAAACCAACGCTAAGTCGCTGGGACTTGACGTAACCGACGAATCGGGCGGCACCACCTGCGTGTTCAGCGTTCTGGAATATAAGGACGGAAAGCTTTGCTGTAAAGCGGATATGAGATTTCCCGTGTCGCTGACCAAGGCCGAGGCGGAGAAAAAGATAGGCGAAGCGGCGGAAAGAAACGGCCTTAAGCTTATTTCCGCCGCCGGCTCGGAGCCGCACCGCGCCGATAAAAACAGCGATTTTGTACGCGCCTTGCTTAAGGTGTACAGCGAGACCACGGGAAAAGAGGGATACTGTAAGTCCATCGGCGGCGGAACCTATGTCCATAACATCGAGGGCGGGGTGGCATTCGGTATGGAGATAGAGGGAGAGGACAACAACATTCACGGAGCCGACGAGTGGATCGGCTCGGATAATATGGTGACCTCGGCGGAAATATTTGCCAAGGCGATAATCGAGTATTGCGGCAAATAAGAAACTGTTTCAATAGGAATGGTGTGCGGATTTTCGAGCATATTTTGTAGATGACAAGGCAAAAGTCCGCAGGCGGGCAGCTTACGCGATAAGCCCGCCAGAAATTTTTAACACACGATGTGTTATACTAATCCAACAGTTTAAAGAGGGATTAGTATTAGTCATTTGCCCAAAGTCGGCGTAAGGATGCGCCGACAACAAAGCAAATGACAAAACGCAAGTCAGCGGCAAAATATGCCGAAAAGACGTGTGCCTATTCCTATTGGAACAGTTTCTAAACCTTCGAAAAGAAAGGCGTCAAAATGAAGATCGGACTCGTACTTGAGGGCGGCGCCAGCCGCACCTATTTCTCCTGCGGCGCAATGGACAGAATGCTGGAGCTTAAAATTTACGCGGACTACGTTATAGGCGTATCCGCGGGAATATCCTTCGGAGTAAGCTATTCGTCGAGACAGACGGGCAGAAACCGCCGTATTATGACCGATTATCAGCACAATAAGCAATATGCGGGAATAAGGCACCTTCTTGACCGTAAAAACAAGAGCTATTACAACCTAAAATACGTTTTCGATGATATTCCCAACGGGCTTCTTCCCTTCGACTACGAGACCTTTGACGGGAGAAAGGAAAGCTGTATCGCGGTGGTTACGGATATGGAAAGCGGGAAGCCCGAATATATCGAGCTTCCCGCCGACAGGGAGTTTACGGCGCTGAGAGCGAGCTGCGCTCTTCCGCTTTTGTTCAAGCCGATAGAAATAAACGGCAAGCTGTATATGGACGGGGGCGTTTCCGACTCTCTCCCCTTTGAAAAAGCCTTTTCGGACGGCTGCGACAAGGTCATAGCGCTCCTTACGCGGCCGAGGGGATACATAAAGGGCTATGAAAAAGCGACGCCGCTGGTGAAGCTGGCTTATAAAAAATATCCCGAATTTCTGAAAAGCTTCCTCAGCCGTCCCGAAAATTACAATAACAGCGTAAAAAAGCTGTATGAGCTGGAAAAGGAGGGAAAGGCCTTTGTCTTGGCTCCGAAGGACGTTTTCGGCGTGGGGCGGACGGAGCGGGATCCCGCAAAATTGGAAAAGCTCTATGAAGAAGGGTATAACGAGTGCAAGAAGGCGGAAAACGAGCTTCTTAAATTCGTGAGCCAATAATCCGTGTAGGCTAAACCGGATACGTCCCCGCCACGGCTCCGTCTCCCACTGCGGTAGCCACCTGTCTTACGGTCTTGGTTCTTACGTCGCCGACCGCGTATACGCCTTCCGCGCTTGTCCTTGTACTTTCGTCCGCCGTGACGTACCCGTTTCTATCCAGCTCGACCGCGTTTCTCAGAAAGTCCGTGTTCGGTTTTCTTCCTATGGCGATAAATACGCCCTCACAGTCAACGGCCTTTATTTCGTCGGTATTTAAATTTTTAACCTTGATTCCCACTGTCTTTTCCCGGGAAATAAGTTCCGTTACAACGCTGTCCCATATAAATTCCACATTTTCGGCTCGCATAAGAGGATCGTAATAGTACTTTTCCGCTCTCAGGCTGTTTCGGCGGTGAATAAGATACACTTTTGAAGCGATCCGCGAAAGGTGCAGCGCCTCGGAAGCGGCGGAATTTCCTCCCCCCACCACCGCCACTTTTTTATCCTTATAAAAAATGCCGTCGCAATGGGCGCAGTAGTGAACCCCCTTTCCCGTAAGCTCCCTTTCATTGGGGAGCCCCAACCGTTTCGGGTCGGCTCCCGTGGCTATTACCACGGATTTTCCGTAAAAAGAACCTGTCGGGGTGTCCACCTTTTTTATTTTTTGGGTAAAGTCAACCTTGGTTACCTCCGCAAAACGTGTTTCGGCCCCGAAGCGCTCCGCACACATTTTCATTTTTTCCCCCAGGAGAAAGCCGTCTATCCCCTCTTCAAATCCGGGGTAATTGTCTATATCTCCCGTAAGGGTCATCTGTCCCCCGGCCGAAATTTTTTCAATAACCAGTACGTCCAGTTTTCCCCGAGAGCCGTATAATGCCGCCGTATATCCGGCGGGGCCGCCCCCGATCACAACCATATCGTAAATACGCTCCATTTTTATTATTGTTCCTTTCCTTTTTTAAAACAAATAGAGATACTATTGTATAGTTTAACCGATTTTCGCTTTAATCAACGCTTTTTATTATGAAAAAAAATAATATTTATATTGACAGTTGTAATTTCAGCGGTTATTACCTTCACGAAATCAAGATTGGATGCAATTGTGTAAGCAATAAGATAAGCAAACAGAAAAAAGCTGTGCTCCCTTTACGGCAGGGATCACAGCTTTTCTATTATGCGGGATGGTTATATAAAGTATCACGTCATTCCTGAATATAAATCGAAATAGCGTCCATTATGGACTTCTCAAATGCCTCCTTGCCATACTTATCCACTTCGCTCTTATTCTTCTCTCCGTGGGTAAGACAGCCCGCTCCGCCGATACAGCCGCCCTTGCAGGCCATACCCTCGATAAAGTTGTTGGGAAGCACTTTCTTTGAAGCCTTAAGCAAAGCCATTTTACATTCCTCTATACCGTCGCAGGCGATGGCGTTCAGCTTGAAGTCGGAAGGCTCCTGTTCTTTTATAGCCTCCGCCACGGCGTCCGCAAGGCCTCCGCTTCTGGCGAATATTCTTCCGTAATAGGAAGCGTTGTCCAGAACGTCCTCTTCAAGACCTTCCAATTCTATATCCCTTCCGTCAAACAGCGCCTGAAGCTCCTCGAAGGTGATTACGCTGTCTATGTAGGGCTTTACAGTCTCCTTTTGAAATTCCGCTTTTTTGGCGGTGCAGGGACCCATAAACACTATCTTGCAGTCGGGGTCGTGTTCCTTGATGTACTTGGCTATCTCCGCCATGGGGGAGAGGTTGTGAGAAATGTTGTCCTTAAGCTGCGGGAACTGAGTTTCCACGTATTTTACGAAGGCGGGGCAGCAGGAGCTGGTCAGAAAGCCCTTTTCCTTAAGCTCCTTAGCCTCCTTGTACGCCACCAGATCGGCGCCTAAAGCCGCTTCTATCACGTGATGGAAGCCCAGCTTCTTTATGCCCGTAATAACTTGACCCAGCTTGGCGTAGCTGAACTGGCTGGAAATAGAGGGAGCGACAACGGCGTAGGTTTTGTATTTGGTATTGTTTTCGCTCTTCTTAATAATATCTATAACGTCAAGTATAAAGCTTTTTTCGGAAATGGCGCCGAAGGGGCACATATAGACGCAGGCTCCGCAGGAAATACACTTATCGTAATTTATCGAGGCGCACTTATCCTCGTTCATTGAAATCGCGCCTATTTTGCATGCCTTTTCACAGGGGCGCTTATTGTTAACAATGGCGCTGTAGGGACAAACGGCGGCGCAGCGTCCGCATTCCACGCACTTGTCCTTGTCTATATGCGCCTTTTGCTGACGATCGAAGTAAATCGCGCCCTTGGGGCACGCTTCCTCACAGCGGTGAGCGATACAGCCGCGGCAGTTGTCGGTAACGGTGTGGCCGCTTACCGAGCATTCGTCGCAGGCTATGTCTATTACCTCGATAACGTTGGGGTTTGACTTGTCTCCGCCGATAGCGAGCTTTATTCTTTCGCCTATGATTGCTCTTTCTTTATATACGCAGCATCTCATGGTGGGCTCTTTTCCCTGTACAATAAGCTTGGGGATATCGTGATACCAGTAAAGCTCCCTGTCCTCGAAGGCGTATCTCGCCACCTCGCGGAGTACCCTGTACTTAAGGTCTTGTACCTTTGTATCGAATTTTCTCATTATAACGGTTCTTTCCTTTCATCAAAAATAGCTGACCTTTATTTTTTTGCCCATTGACTTTAACGCCTCGGAAAGCTGTTCCACCAATCTCATCTTGATGTTGAAGCCAATGGGGAGATCGGGGTTCTGATGAGCGGGATTTGTGGCTCTGCCCACAAAGAAGTTTATGTCAGTGGCTTCCTCAAACAGCATTCGCGCTATCGCCGAAGCGCCGTCAAGTCCGTAGCTCCAGTCGTTGAACTTTTCGTTGTCGGTAAGATAGCTCTGGGCATAAACCACCACCCGGTTAATGGTGATTACCCCCTCGGTAACCAAATCCACTCCGTCTATGGTTGCCGTAGGCGGAATTTCGGGATCGAGATAGTCGAGACTGGGCAAAACGGGTTTTCCCAGATACTGCCCCGCCAAAGAAGAGGTGGTGCCGCCGCAGACAATATGCTTTCCCTGTTTTGAGAAAAACAGCGACATCATTTTCATAACGTCCTTGGGGTCGGAGGGGGGGCCTATCATAAGGTTAACGGGCTGTCTTTTCCGTATTTTTACCGAGCACACGGTGGTGTCGTCCCCCGGCTTATAGCCGTAAAGCTTGTTGCATTCGTCCAGAAGCACCGTGGTAAAGGTCTTGGCGGTATAATCGGGGCTGTAGTTTTTCTCCATGTATTCTATGATGTTGTCCCTTTGCCAGCCGTAGTTAAGCGCCATTCCCACGCCCGCGTGTACGCAGCCGTCGCTCATAAGTATAAACACATCGTTTTCCTGAAGCTTTATCTTCGCCCGATAGATGGTCTTTCCGCCCACGTCAAAGGAGCTTTGGGGGTAAACGAAGTTTTTTCCCTCGCGAAGCATTATTACGTGAGGATTGTCGTACTGAATTATTTCCGCTTCCTCGCTGCCGTATATTTTAAGTATCGTAAAGGTGGAGTACGCCACCCCTCTGACTTTACATACCGGAAGGGTAGAAGCTATGGTATTGACGCATTCCTCAATGGGCATGGACTGCGCCATCATGGTGGAAATTATCTTTGAGGTGAGAGTGGACAGAATACAGGCCTTTACGCCGCTTCCCAACCCGTCCGCCAGTACCACTATCTCCGTGTCGTCGTCGGGCTTTACAATGCTCACCTGATCGCCGCAAAGCTGTTCGTTTACGTGATTTAAGCTGTAATAGCCGATATCGGTGCATAAATCGTTCATTTAGACACCCCCTTATGACTGCGCTGACAGGGATTCTTTAAGCTTCGTGAGCGCGATTTTGGTCTCGGCGGTGGTTTCGCCCAACAGAGAGGCGATCTCCTGTACCGCCGTCATCTGTTTTTCGATTACCTTGTCGGTGATCTCTATGGTGCTTTGACTTAACTCGTCCTTGGCGCGTCTTGCCTTTTCCTCGTCGGTGACGTCGCGCATAATGCTCATTACTATATGATATCCGGGGTCGTAGATAAGCGTCTGTTCCACGTATTTGTTGTATTCCGCGAGGAAAATGCGCTTATCGTGAATATTGACCCCGCTTTCTATAACGTCGAAGAAGGGCAGCGGGTCGAGAATCCTCACCACCTGCTCCCCCAAAACGTCGGAAGCGTTGGCGATATTCATAAGCTTCATGGCCGCCTTGTTTATCTGCTGTACCTCAAGGGATTCGTTAAGGACGATAATGGCGTTGGGGGTATTTTTGATGATGGTGTCCGAGAAGCTTTCCGCCTTTTCCTTAAGGAAGGGCAGGCACATTGAAAGGTCCGCCTTTCCGTTGAACACCGCCACCGCCTTTTCGCGGCAGGTGTCGTAGCCGCAGCTTCCGCAGTTCAGCTCGTCCTCGGGGCTTCTTTTGCCCATTTTTCTTAATATCTCGTCAATGGCCTTGCTCCCCGGCATAAGACGCTTCACGCCGATAAACTTAATTTCCTTGTTCATCTTTTCTTCGGACAGGGGTGTGGCGTTAAACTCCTCGGACTTGGCGTATTTGTCCACCAGATTGGTGTTGGTGACAAAGGCGTGTCTGTTTCTCTCTATAACGGGTCCGCTTACGCAGCTTCCGTAGCAGGCGGACATTTCGATAAAGCATTTTCCCATTTTTCCGCTTGCTATCTCCCGCAGAGCGTTTACACAGTTTTCCACTCCGTCAATATGGATATATGTATAATCCTTGTTATTGCACTCCATGGAGCGAAGCACTCCGCCGCCGGTAGGGAAAAGCCTTGCCCTTCCGCCTTCCTCCGCGCCGTCCTCCGTTTTTTCAAGCTCGATTTTTTCATCTCCAAGCCATTGTGTAAGCTCTTCAAAGGTAAGCACGCAGTCGACTATTCCGGGGTAATCCTCCGCCTCCGCCTTTTTAGAGATACATGGCCCGATAAATACGGTTTTCGCTTCGGGATTTCTCTGTTTTATCTCCAGCGAGTGCGCCTGCATGGGTGATACTACCTTTGCAAGGTACGGAAGCGCTTCCGGAAAATGCTTCTGGATAAGTAAATTTACCGAGTGGCAGCAGGAGGAAATTATAAGCTCCTGATCGCCCTTTTCCACCATTTCGTCGTATTTTTGCTTGACCACCGTAGCGCCCTCGGCGGTTTCCTCCGCGTCGGCGAAGCCTAACCTTTTAAGCGCCTTTTTTAATGCGGCTATGGTAAGCCCTTCATAGTTGGCCACAAAGGAGGGAGCAATACTTGCTATAACGGGAGCGCCGCTTTTAATAAGCTCTTTAGCCTTATCAACGTCGTTTTTTATCTCCTTGGCGTTTTGGGGGCAGACTACGAAGCACTGTCCGCAAAGGATACATTCCTCTTCAACGATAAACGCTTGATTTTCAAAAAAGCGGATGGACTTTACCGGACAATGTCTGATACATTTATAACAGTTTTTGCAGTTGGATTTTTTCAGTTTAAGATACTGCGGCATTTGTCATCGGCTCCTTTCCCCTCTTATTCCGCCAAAGCGGGCTTTTTGATGTTTTCCTCGAAAAATTCCCCGAAGCTGTCCTCGTTTACGCCGAAAATCTGATCGTTTACCTTTACCGAAACGCCGTTCATACAGTGGCCTAAGCAAAATGCAGCGGATACGGCCACTTTATCGGAAAGGTTGTTTTCCTTGATCGCGTTGTTGATAAGCTCGATAATCTTATAAGAGCCTCTTATGTGGCAGGAGCTGCCTACGCATACGTTTACGTTTACCATGATATGTATTTTTCCTTTCGCGTATTTTGTCGTATTGGTCGTATTGTTAATTCTCAAACAATCCCTCTTAAATCAAGTTATGCTGACCCTATAAGTCAGCATAACAAGATGTAAAAGAGATGTTGTTTTTATCTGCGCAGATTCTCACATACGTACTTGCGTACTTGCGCTAACGCGTTTTATTCGTAATAGCAAACGCTTGCCCAACGGGTCAGCAATTCTTTTTCCTCGGGCTTGCCCTTGGCCATCTGAGAAGCGGCGACAATGGGCATCCACTGCTGTACGTACTGTTTGGGAGTATCGCTCATCTCACAGAAGAGATTAAGATACTTTTCAGCGATTTCCGTATCGTTCTTAAGTGTAAATCTGAGATAAGTTCTCGCCACGTCCGCGCTGGCGTTGCCCTGAGTGGCGTGAGACCAGTCGAGAATGTAAGGCGTGCCGTCGCTCTGCAAAATAACGTTGGTGGGCGTAAAATCGCCGTGGCAAAGCTTTGCGTGTTTAGGCATACCGTCAAGGCGTTCGGACAGCTCATATCTTGTGGTGGCGTCCAATCCGCTCATGGAAATCTTTCTTCTCATCTTGTCCTTAAGCTTGGTGAGGAGCGCGCATCTCTGGTTGTGTATATTAAGCTGTATCTCCACGAACAGCTTTATATAATCCTCCAGCATGGAGGGGTTATCCTCATAGGACTTCGCAAGGGTCTTACCCTCGATATAATCGGTAACTATGCACCATTTTCCCTCAACCGTGCATACCTCCTGAATCTTGGGCACGTTAAGACCGGTTTCCTCAACTCTCGCTAAGTTTAAGGCCTCGTTCAGAATGTCCGCCTTGGAATAATTCGCGTTGAATACCTTCAGGGTCAAATTGCCGTCGCGGTAAATGGTCTTGTCTTTTCTTACAGCGATCACATTGTCTAATTTCATTGTTTCGGTCCTTTCTTATCCCAAATTTATTACTTGCCGTAGTACGCCTTAAGGTACATAGCCTTGATCTCTTCCATAAGAGGATAGCGGGGGTTCGCGCCGGTGCACTGGTCGTCGAAGGCCTGTTCGGTCATGGCGTCCAGATTGTCCAGGAAGTTTTTCTCGTCAACGCCGTAGTCGGCGATTGTCTTTTTGATTCCGATTTTTTCCTTAAGCTTGGCGATCTCCTTGATAAGGTTCTCAACCTTTTCGTCGTCGTTCTTTCCGCCGAAGCCCATCGCGTCGGAGAAGGCGGCGTACTTGGCCTTGGTGCAGGGGTGTGTGTACTGGGAGAAGGTGCCCATCTTTACGGGAGCCTCGGCGCAGTTGAAGCGGATAACCTCTTCGATCATAAGCGCGTTGGCGATACCGTGAGGAATGTGGTGGAACGCGCCCAGCTTATGAGCCATGGAGTGGCATACTCCCAAGAAAGCGTTGGCGAAGGCCATACCTGCGAGAGTTGAGGCGTGAGCCTGTTCCTCTCTCGCCTTGGGATCGTTCGCGCCGTTTTCGTAGCAGGAGGGCAGGTACTTGAATATAAGCTTGCCCGCTTCAGCGGCGAGACCGTCGGTAAAGGGAGTGGCGAGAGTGGCCACATACGCTTCCAAAGCGTGGGTCAGAGAGTCGATACCGGAAGCGGAGGTAAGTCCCTTGGGGGCGTTCATCATCATATCCGCGTCAATTATCGCCATTTTGGGCATAAGCTCGTAGTCGGCGAGAGGATACTTGATACCCGTCTTTTCGTCGGTAATAACCGCGAAGGGGGTAACCTCGGAGCCGGTTCCGGCGGAGGTGGGAACCGCCACGAAATAAGCCTTTTCACCCATTTTGGGGAAGGTGTAAATACGTTTTCTTATATCGATAAAGCGCATCGCCATATCCATAAAGTCAGCTTCGGGGTGCTCGTACATTACCCACATTATCTTTGCCGCGTCCATGGCGGATCCGCCGCCGATAGCAATAATAACGTCGGGCTGGAACGCCTTGGCTACCTTTGTTCCCTCGATGGCGCACTCAAGAGTGGGGTCGGGGGCAACGTCGGAGAAGGTGGTATAGGCAATGCCCATTTCGTCCAGCTTATCGGTGATGGGCTTTGTGTAGCCGTTGTTGAACAGGAAGGAGTCGGTTACAACGAACGCCCTCTTCTTGCCCATTACGCTGCCTAACTCATCAAGAGCCACAGGCAGGCAGCCTTTTTTGAAGTATACCTTTTCAGGCGCTCTGAACCAAAGCATATTTTCTCTCCTCTCAGCTACTGTTTTAATATTAAGAAGGTGTTTTACGCCTACGTTTTCGGAAACGGAGTTGCCGCCCCATGAGCCGCAGCCCAGCGTAAGGGAGGGCATAAGCTTAAAGTTGTAAAGATCGCCTATGCCGCCCTGGGAGGAGGGAGTATTTATAAGTATGCGGCAGGTTTTCATTCTCTCGAAGTAATCCGCCATTTTTTCGGTTTCGGTAACCTGGTTAATGTAAAGGGAAGCGGTGTGACCGTAGCCGCCGTCGGCAATAAGGTGCTCCGCCTTCTGTACCGCGTCCTCGAAGTTCTTCGACTTGTACATTGCCAGAACGGGAGACAGCTTCTCATGGGCAAAAGGCTCGGAAAGATCCACGCTGTCAACCTCGCCGATAAGTATCTTGGTATCGGCGGGAACCTCAAAGCCGCTGAGCTCCGCAATCTTCGCCGCCTTCTGACCTACGATCTTGGCGTTAAGAGCGCCGTTTATGATCATTGTCTTGCGAACCAGGTCAAGCTCCTTCTTGTTGAGGAAATGACATCCTCTGTACTTGAATTCTTCTTTTACCTTGTCGTAAATTTTGGAATCAACGATAACCGACTGCTCGGAAGCGCAGATCATACCGTTGTCAAAGGTCTTGGAATGAATTATGGAGTTTACGGCCACAAGAATGTCGGCGGTTTCGTCGATGATGGCGGGGGTATTGCCCGCGCCTACGCCGAGAGCGGGTTTTCCGGAGGAATAAGCGGATTTTACCATTCCGGGGCCGCCGGTAGCCAGAATAATGTCGGCTTCCTTCATAATGGTGTTGGTAAGCTCAAGGGAAGGAACGTCGATCCAGCCGATAATTCCCTCGGGAGCGCCCGCCTTAACAGCCGCGTCCAATACCACCTTGGCGGCGGCGATGGTGCAGCCCTTGGCGCGGGGGTGAGGGCTGATGATAATGCCGTTTCTGGTCTTAAGGGAAATCAGCGTCTTGAAAATAGCGGTGGAGGTGGGGTTGGTGGTGGGGATAACCGCCGCCACAAGTCCGATAGGCTCGGCCACCTTCTTGATGCCGAAGCTGTCGTCCTTTTCAACAACGCCCACCGTCTTGGTGTTCTTATATGCGTTGTAGATGTACTCCGCCGCATAGTGATTCTTAATCACCTTATCTTCGGCAACGCCCATGCCCGTTTCCTCAACGGCCATTTTCGCAAGGGGAATCCTCTGGGTGTTGGCAGCGGTCGCGGCGGCCTTGAATATCGCGTCGACCTGCTCCTGAGAATAGGAAGCAAATTTTTCCTGCGCTTCTCTTACCTGAGCGATCTTTGCTTCAAGCGCTTCAACACTGTCAACAATTTCGGGTACCGCTTTTTGTTTTCTCATAGTGTTAATCTCCGTTCTTATTAGAATTTCTTATCCGCCCTTCCGATTTTTATGGGAACAGGCGGCCTTTCACGTTTTTATACCAATCCCTTTTAAACTGACGAAATACACACAGTTTAAAAAGGGATTGCACCCAAAGCACTAATCCAACAGTTTTAAAATGGATTAGTATTAATACGCCTTTGAAATACGTCGGGAAGGTGAGGGAACAGAAAGTACCCTATCAACAGACTTCGACATTTTAAGGTATATTTCTTGGCTTGTTAAAATTTTAACACGAGTTGCGGTTATTGTAAAATGTTTTATTAGAATATCAGGATATACAAAAGTATATGTCAATATATTCAAAACGGCATTTTATGATTTAATGATTTTTCCGTTAAAAATAAAAAGTCAAACAAACGCTTATACAAAAGGAAAAAATCAAGATAAAAAAATTTTTTTGTTTGGTATTTTTTGGCATAAATTACAGTTTGTTAATTGTTTGTCAAATTTTACGAATTGTGAATTTATTGTCAAGGGAGGCGTATGATACTAATCTTTGGTCAGATTATAGACAAAAAAATGTTGACCAAAGATTAGTGTTTTGGCTGTGATCTTTAATCATATTTATAATCTGCCTTTCTGCGAAAGGCACCAATCGGGTAATGAAAAGTGCTTTCGCTAAACAAAATAAAGTATTATAATAGTAGTTGAGAAAAAACGGTCAACTACAGAAACCGAGGAGGAGAGTGGCGGGGCTGAATAGCGGCAACCCCGCATATTTATATGGTTCGTTACTCCGTTAAGGCATCAATAAATGGCGCAAACAGCCCGTAAACTTATCTCTTTCAAATCGTCTCGATTTTGCCGGAGGAACAGTCAATGCCGTTCTTTCTTAATTTTATTGAGGAGCCAACTATAAAAAGTCAATAGGAAAATGGAAAAAAGTTGAAAAAAATTTTTTTGGCAAAAAAGCACAGCAAAGCAAGCTATCTTCAAATAGCCGGATTAAGATATAAAAATTAAGATAATCAGGAAGCGGAGGAATACAATGAGCCTGATTTCAAAACAGAATAAATGACACGGCAAAGCTTTTTCTGAATGTGTCCAAGAATGACATAATAGTGTTTGCCTTCCGCTTTTTTCTTGTTGTAATAAGACTGAAATACAGGATCATGCTGCCAGATAATGCGCGCAGCTTGAAACAAGGCATAACGAAGATACTTTGAGCCTTTCTTTGACATCATAAGATGTTGAGCTTTGTACTTTCCCGACTCATAAACAGTTACGTCCACACCGCTGTAAGAAATCAAGCTTTCGGCGGAATGAAACCGATCAATGTCTCTGATCTCACCTGCAATCAATCCTGCGGTAGTATATCCGACACCGGGAATACTGAGAAGGTTTGGACAGAGCATGTCCACATATTCCTTGATTTGAGCGTCATAGGCTTTGATACGCTTTTGTATATGTTCCATTTCCTCAATTGCGTCTGTAAGCTGAAAAGCTAAATGCGGTTCGGAAATACCAACAGACACTTTTGCGGCGGCGATTAACTGCTCGGCAGTGCATTTACACCTTCCATGAATCAAAGAAGCTACTTTTTTTGTAT
>CATLBH010000032.1 GCA_949878745.1 uncultured Ruminiclostridium sp.
GACTTCCCCACACTGCCAAAACCTGATTATCCTGCCTGTCGGGAGGCAACTCGAAGCAATCATTTTCGGGGCTTGCCAAATCAAATTCGAGGTCCAACTCTTCATCGTCATCTCCCCGTGACATCAAAGATTTAAACAAATTAGCCATTTGAGGTTACCTCCGTTTTCTCAGTTTCCGTGGTTTCTGTGCCTGTTTCAGCAGTAATTATAACCGCCTCAATTTCGGATTTCTCCGATTCATATTTTTTCTCGGCAGTCTCGCCCTGCAATTCCTTCTCCTGCGCTGCTCCCTCAACGCTTTCGCCTTTTTCTTTTCCATCTTCCGAAGTCCATTCCTCCAACAAACTTTACATACTCAAATTTTGCAGCGTTTGCTCCTGATCATCGGACGGGTAAGGCGCAATTTCCTCGATTTTTTCTTTTAACCTTGTCAGCGCCTGTTCCTCATCATAATCAAGATATTTGCCGTTTTCCAAAGTAAAATCAACACAGCAGTTCAGCTTCAAAAGCTCGTCATCACTGAAAAGCCGCTCTTTCTCCACCAACCCCGATCTTACAGTCAATTTTCTTCTTCACCGCAGCCGCATATCTCAATTGAATTTACCGCCGTCAGCCCTTTTCTCTTAATCAGCATCGCATTGCATATTAAGCTGAAAACTTTGTTTTTGATAATAGTGCCATCGGCTATATCATCAATTGCAAGATGTCGGCTGCCACTATACAAATCCTTTGCGGCGCAGTAAAGAGCATAAGCGTTTTCACTTCCGTTTTTAAGGTGGATATTCTCAAAGATAATATCATCTTTTCCGACAGAGCTTTTTGCGGTATCCCACAGCTTTTCGTCCGCTGTAAGCAGGTACAATGCTGCGATAATCTTGTAGTTTTTGAGACTTTGCTTTTTTGCCTCATTTAAAAAGGTACTGCGGTGCTTTTCGTTTCTGAAATTCATGATGTTGTCCTTTCCTGTATTTAAATTTTCATTGGGCGGCTTAACGTTGACAATAACGTTTTCGATCTCAAACAGCAGGATTTCGTCCTCAAGACTGTCAAAATCGACCTTCGTACCCCTTGGCGGGAAATGGGGAACCTCTTGCATGAAAGCCTCGAGCTTTCGGAGACGGGGGTTGGTAATGAATAACATTTTCTTTCTCCTTTTTCCTTGAAATAAAAAAAGCCCGTAAGCAGTTTTTGTCTGCTCACAGGCTTTGTTGATAATGTATAAAAAACGAGGTAAAATTTTATGTGCTTAAGTTCAAATCCGCCAAAAATCTATTTTGTCAGTTTTCCTTGCAATAAAAAAACGCCTGTGATCAACTTCTCGGAGACGAGAAATCATTCACAGGCGTATTGGGTATTTTGTACAGTTTAAATTGGAAAAATTTGTTAAATATTTTTTGGGAGAGTTCGAATCCATTTTTCCCTCGAAAAAATCTACGGAAGAGCAATCCTGTTTTTCACAAGATTTATGCCCACAAATGGCTTTGTACAACCGTTTGTGGGCATAATATCTTTTTTGTCAGTGAAAGATGGCAGGGGTGGTAGGAATCGAACCCACGTCAAAGGTTTTGGAGACCCCTATTCTACCATTGAACCACACCCCTATAATTGAAGGAGCTGGTTCCTTCAATATGGTGGAGCATACGGGATTCGAACCCGTGACCTCCACACTGCCAGTGTGGCGCGCTCCCAACTGCGCCAATACCCCATATAAAACAACCATATAATAATTAATAAAAAAATTGGTGACCCGTACGGGAATCGAACCCATGTTTCCGCCGTGAAAGGGCGGTGTCTTAACCGCTTGACCAACGGGCCATTGTGGTAGCGGCAATTGGACTTGAACCAACGACACCCTGGGTATGAACCAAGTGCTCTAGCCAGCTGAGCTATGCCGCCACATTGTGACTTAAAACTATTCACGTCTCAAGGACCTGTTTATTATATCACAAGCTCTGTGATTTGTCAACACTTTTTTTAAAATATTTTTATTTTTTTACATTTTAGTAAAAACATACAAAAACTTTTGTAATTTTAAAAATAATTTTATTTTAGGCTTGCACTCACAAAATAAATGTGATAAAATAAAAATAAACAGCGACTAAATTGACTTAAATTACGGGACGGTGACAAAATGAACAGCTATTTTGCCAAACAGCCGATTCTTGATTCAGAGGGCGAGACCTACGGATATGAATTATTGTATCGAAACAGTACGACAATGCGTTCTTATGACGGTATCGACGGCGATAAATCAACGGCGGGCGTAATAAACAGTGTCTTTTTCGAGGATAACTACAACAAAGTTCTTCACGGAAAAATGGCCTTCCTTAATTTTACCGAAAATTTGCTAATGGAAAAAACCGCCCTCTTGCTCCCGAAAGATCAGGTGGTGATTGAGGTTCTGGAAACCGTAATCGCCTCCGAGGAAATTCTTGAGCGCTGCGCAGAACTTATTGAAAACGGATATCTTATCGCTCTCGACGATTATGTGTATTCTTATCAGACCGCCCCTTTGCTTGATTACTGCGACATAGTTAAAATAGATTTCAGAATTGATAAAGACGATATAGAATATACCGCATCAAAATGCAGAGAAGCCGGAAAGTTATTGCTTGCCGAAAAAATCGAAACAAACGGAGAAGCCGAATATGCCAAAAGCTTAGGCTGTACTCTTATGCAGGGGTATTATTTCGCACAGCCGTTTATAATGGTTGGAACCGCCTACAGTCCAATGGCCGTAACCTTTTCACATCTTATTACCGAGCTTCAGAAAAAAGACGACGCCGATATTGACAAGCTTACCGAAATATTATCCCGCGACCCCTTTATGACCGCCAAGCTGCTTCATCTGGTCAACGCGATACGCTCTGATATGTCCTCCCATATAAGCTCGGTAAAACAAGCTCTTGTAATGATCGGCATACGAAAGCTAAATGACTGGATATATCTTTTGGGGCTGCAAAGTCTGTCCCCCGGCTGCCCGGAAGAAAGAATAAAAGTGGCGCTTTTCAGAGCGTTCTTTTGCAGCAGTATTTCCAATATAATATGCGACAAATCCAAAGTATTCGACGAAATGTACCTCATGGGATTAATGTCCGTCGTGGTGGTATATCATGATGAAGAAACGCTTAACGAAATGCGGCTTTCAAAAAGTATAAAAGAAGCTCTTATGGACAGAAAAGGTTCTTACGGCGATGTTTTTACTCTTGTTCTTAATTATGAACAGGCAAACTGGAGCGGAGTAGATGTATTTGCAGAAAAATACGGAATAGATTCTGATATACTATATAAAATTTATATGGAATGTACAAATAAAGTAGACGAAATATTTGAACTTCTCATAAAATAAAGAATATTTTATTTTACATTTTTGACGGAGATTAAGAATATGTATAATTCAATTATCATAAAAAAAGTTAACAAAGATACGGAATTAGCAGATCAATTACTGAACTTTGTTAAAAATTTTTCATGGGAAGACGTAAAAGAACATACCATATGGATGATTAACAATTGGGTTTTTACAGATTGGGAGGCGGAGTTTGCAGCAATATCTGATGGTAAAATTGTCGGAATGGCATCTTTAATGAAAACAGACTACTATCCATTACCCGAAGTATATCCATGGATATCAAGTATTTTTGTATGCGAAGAATACCGCGGGCATAGAATTAGCGAAAAGCTGATTGAATTTGCAAATTATTATGCAAAACAAAATGGATTTGATAAGACATACATTCCGTCACAACATATTGGCTTATATGAACGATACGGATATCGTTATGTTAAAGATATCGTTAATTACGGAAACGAAACGGACAGACTGTATGTTAAAAACTTGAAATAAAAAATTTGTAAAACTACTTGACAAATACAAAAAAATCATTTATAATAAATTTAAATAAATGCTATGACAGGGAAAAAAGCAATTTTGTTTTTTCAGAAAGCCGTTGTATGATGCGAAACGGTATAACGAAATTGTAATAGCTCACCCTTGAGCAGTCGGCTGAACTGAGATTTATCTTAAGTAGGCTTGAACGGGCGCTCCCGTTATAGAGCTGCACATTGTTTGATGTGGTAAAGGTGAGTGTGGTATAAAAGCCGCGCTAAAAAGAGTGGTACCGCGAGGAATTATCCCCGTCTCTTTAGATAGAGACGGGGTTTTATATTTTTCGTTATGTTCATTTTCACAAAAATAGAAGAACTGAAGAATATGTTCTTTGAAACCCGCCGCTTTTGCGCTTCTAAAGGAAGGAATGGTAATAAAGATGAAAAACGCCGACAAATACACCAGGAACTATTTTCCCCCCCCATATACCTGCCTTGACTGGGCAAAAAAAGAATACATAGAAAAGCCCCCTTTTTGGTGCAGCGTTGACCTCAGAGACGGTAATCAGGCTTTGGTAGTTCCCATGACATTGGAAGAAAAATTGGAGTTTTTCAAATTTCTTGTAAAAATAGGTTTCAAAGAAATAGAAATTGGCTTTCCCGCCGCCTCCGAGACCGAGTATGAATTCTGCCGTGAGTTAATAGAACAAAACCTTATTCCCGACAACGTTACCATACAAGTACTTACACAATCACGCGAACATATTATTAAAAAAACATTTGAAGCCTTAAAAGGCGCAAAAAACGCAATAGTACACCTTTATAACTCCACCTCTCTTGCCCAACGGGAACAGGTTTTCGGAAAAACAAAAGAAGAGATTATCGACATAGCCGTAAACGGCGCTAAACTTTTTATAAAATACGCTGAGGAATTTGAAGGAAATTTCGCTTTTGAGTATTCCCCCGAAAGCTTTACCGGAACCGAACCCGAATTTTCATTGGAGATATGCAACGAAGTATTAAAGGTTTGGGAACCGTCGGAAGATAAAAAGGTAATAATAAACCTACCCGTAACAGTTGAGTTGTCCCTTCCCCACATTTACGCAAGTCAGATTGAATACATGTGCAAAAACCTTTACAAAAGAGAAAACGTGATAGTTTCTCTTCACCCCCATAACGACCGAGGCTGCGGCGTAGCGGATACCGAACTGGGTTTGCTGGCGGGAGCCGACAGAGTTGAGGGAACGCTGTTCGGGAACGGTGAAAGAACCGGAAATGTGGATATAGTTACTTTAGCGCTTAATATGTACACTCATGGCGTAGACCCGAAACTGAATTTTGCCAATATGCCCGAAGTGGTTGCAATTTATGAAAAAATGACCGGAATGAAAGTAGGCGAAAGACAACCCTACGGCGGAGCGCTTGTGTACGCCGCATTTTCGGGATCGCACCAGGACGCTATTGCCAAAGGAATGAAATGGCGCTCCGAAAAAAAAGAAGCCTTATGGAACGTTCCCTATCTTCCCCTTGATCCAAAAGACGTAGGAAGAGAGTACGACAGCGATGTAATACGCATAAACAGCCAGAGCGGGAAGGGCGGAATCGGTTTCCTGCTGCAAAAAAAATTTGGCGTGGATCTCCCTCCAAAATTCCGCGAAATCGTAAGTTATACAATAAAGGGGATTTCCGACAAACATCATCAGGAACTTACTCCCGACGAAATATACAATGCCTTTACCGAAAGCTTTGTCAATGTGGAAAAAGGAATCAAATTCAAAGAGGTTCATTTTGTGCCCGGGGACGAATATGAGGCGCGGCTGACTATCATACAAAACAATAAAGAAATAATAATCTCCGGTAAAGGCAACGGCCGTCTCGACGCGGTAAGCGACGCCCTGAGACGCTGTCTCGGAATCGCTTTCACCATATGCTCCTATAACGAACACGCCCTTAACACCGGCTCCAAGTCAAAAGCGATTTCTTATGTGGAAATATCCGATAAAAACGGCTTGATCACATGGGGTGCCGGAGTACACAGCGATATTATAACGTCTTCTGTAAAAGGACTCATAAGCGCCCTTAATTTAAGCGGTATTTTTAAAAAGTAGTTTTTTTGGGAGCACTTATATCGACACCCGAAAATTTGCCAAAAATTATGTATACTTAAAACTATTTTTCATTTATACAAAAATAAAAAAAAGAAAGGATAATTAAAATGAAAATCAGCTTTTCAACTCTCGCTTGTCCCGATTTTGACTGGACGGACATTTATTCAATGGCAAAGGATTTTAACTTTGACGGTATTGAGATCCGAGGGCTCGGCTCGGATATTTTTTCGGTAAAGGCAAATCCTTTTACCGAAGCGCAGCTTCCTATAACCGCGGCAAAGCTTAAGAAATTGAGACTTGAGATCCCATGTATCTCCTCCGGCGCTTGTCTCAAATATACGGACAAATCAGAGGAAAACCAAAGGGAAATAGCGGCATACGCAAAACTGGCTAACAGCCTTGACTCTTCCTATATTCGAATACTTGCAGACCTTGAACCTATGCCCGAGGGCGAAGTGGACGACGAAGCCATAGTGGAGGAACTTAAAAAATTGGTTCCCGTGGCCGAGGAATACAACGTTACCCTTCTTGTGGAAACCAACGGCGTATACAGCGACACAAAACGCCTTAAAAACGTGCTGGATAAAGTCGCAAGCAGAAAAGTTGCCGCCCTTTGGGATATGCATCACCCCTACCGCTTTAACGGCGAATCGGCGGAAGAAACGGTAAACAATCTGGGCGAATACATCAAATACGTTCACACCAAAGACAGCGTCTGCAAAGACGGAAAAATAGAATACAAGCTTATGGGCGAAGGCGATATGCCCATAAAAGAAATGCTGGAAGCCTTAAAAAGTCTGGGATATAACGGCTACGTTTCCTTGGAATGGGTCAAGCGCTGGTCAAACAATCTTTGCGATGCGGGCGTGGTGGTTCCCCATTACGCAAGCTTTATGGCGCCCTACAAAGTCCGCCACAAACACCCGCTTCAGGATAACAACACCAAAACCGGCAAGTATGTATGGCCCAAGGAACGCCTGATAGATTACACCTTCCCCGACATTTTAGACAGAATCTGCGAGGAATTCCCCAACCAGTACGCCTTCCGGTACACCGAGCTGGATTACACCAGAACCTATCCCGAATTCCGCGACGATGTGGACAATTTCGCCAGAGCGCTTTTGGCTATGGGCGTAAAAAAAGGCGATCACGTGGCGATCTGGGCCACCAACGTTCCCGCCTGGTATATAACCTTCTGGGCGACCACCAAAATAGGCGCGGTTCTGGTAACGGTAAACACCGCCTATAAAATCCACGAGGCGGAATACCTGTTAAAACAGTCGGATACCCACACTCTCGTTATGATAGAAGGCTTTAAGGACAGCGACTACGCGGGAATTATAAAAGAAATCTGCCCCGAGATTGAAAATTCCGAAAAGGGACAGCTTCACTCCTCCCGACTCCCCGTCCTTAAAAACATAGTTACCGTGGGCTTTGAAATGAATGGCTGCTACACCTGGGATGAAGCGGCGAAAAAAGCCGATGAGATACCCTATACCGAGGTGGAAAAAATCCGCCGCACCATCGACAAACACGATGTATGCAATATGCAGTACACTTCCGGCACCACCGGCTTTCCCAAGGGCGTTATGCTCACCCATTACAATGTTGTAAACAACGGAAAAGCGATAGGCGACTGTATGGATTTGTCCACCGCCGACCGAATGATGATCCAGGTTCCTATGTTCCACTGCTTCGGAATGGTTCTGGCCATGACCGCTTCAATGACCCACGGCGTCACAATGTCCCCCATTCCCGCTTTTTCTCCCCGTAAAAGCTTAAATTGTATCAATAAAGAAAAAATAACCTGCTTCCACGGCGTGCCCACTATGTTTATTGCCATGTTGGGTCACGAGGATTTTCCGAAAACAGACTTTTCCCATATGAGAACGGGAATAATGGCCGGCTCCCCCTGTCCCATAAAGACCATGGAAGAAGTGATAGAAAAAATGCATATGAGCGAAATCTGCATAACCTACGGTCAGACCGAAGCCTCTCCCGCCACTACTATGAGCAAGACCACTGACAGCATAGAGACCCGCGTAAACACCGTAGGCGGTCCCATATTCGGCGTTGAATGCAAGATCGTTGACCCCGAAACCAACGAAGAGGTGCCGGATAACGTGGACGGCGAATTCGTGGCGAGAGGCTACAACATTATGAAAGGCTACTACAAAATGCCCGAAGCCACGGCGGCGGCAATAGACGAAAACGGCTGGCTCCATACCGGCGATCTTTTAAGAAGACTTCCAGACGGCAACTTCAAGGTAACCGGAAGAATAAAGGATATGATAATCCGCGGCGGCGAAAACATTTATCCCAAGGAAATCGAGGACTTTCTGTACACCCACCCCAAAGTAAAGGACGTTCAGGTAATAGGCGTCCCCGACAAGGATTACGGCGAGGAAATCATGGCGTGCATTATCCTTCACGACGGCGAGGAATCCTCCGAGGAGGAAATGAAAAAGTTCGTGCTCGATCATATGGCCAAGCACAAGGTTCCCCGCTATGTGGATTTTGTAAAAGAATTCCCCATGAACGCGGCGGGTAAGATACTTAAATATAAAATGCGAGAGAACGCCGTTGAAAAGCTTGGGCTCCAGAATGCCAAAAAGATAGTTACGGCATAAGAATACCAAAAAATTCCGTCCCGAATATTACAAAAATGTCACTTTAAAAAACCGAAATGTAACCGCTTTCAATGTAACCGACAACTTGTTTCTGCTATAATATTTCCATAATAAAAAACTAAAAGGAGCGGGGACAATGAAAAAGTCAATAAAAATATTTGCGGCTGCGGCGCTTATCCTGTACACTCTGATCCAAACGGCGTGTACCTTCAGAATCGTAAACAATTTCGATGTCAAGGATACCGAATACTTTGTTCTGATGCTGTCAAACAACTGCAAAAGCGATATATACGGTTACAGGATCGAATATTATCTTGACGGAAAACCCACGGGTGGTCAAAGCGTGACTCACGCCGACGAAAGTAAACTGAGCAAAAATCAGGATATGAAAGTAACTTTTTACGAAAATAATTTTCCAGACGAGGCCGATATTTCGGCGTTCCAAATTGAAATTTCAGTAATGGACAAAGATTTCAACGAATCGGAACCCACAAACATAGTTGAAATATCGGCGGAGTATGGGAAAAAATACGAGATCTCCGTAAGCGGAAGCTTTAAGGACGGATTTACGGCGGAGCTATAACACAAATTTATAATCTTTTCCATAAATATATCCCCTTTTAACAACATTTCCTCTTGTTGTTAAAAGGGGATATATATTATAACAAATACTAATCTTTATAAAACACCATCGACCCGTTCAAAGCAGCGTACCCACGAGGCTGATTGTGTTACGCTACGCTTTAATCAGCGGTTTCCTATCTTTGGGAGCAATTTAGAAACGGGAGCAATTTAGAAACTGTTCCAATAGAAAAGGTGTACGGATTTTCTAGCATATTTTGTTGATGACAAGGCAAAAATCCGCAGGGGGGCAGCTTACGCGATAAGCCCGTCAAGGATTTTTAACACAGGATGTGTTTTTAAACTGACGTAATTCCCACAGTTTAACGCAAGTCAGCGGCAAAATATGCCGAAAAGACGTGCGACTATTCCTATTGGAACAGTTTCTTACAATCAAATACGCGGTTTAATTAAAACCTTATCTTTCTCAGAACTCTTCCCGCTTCTCCTTATTGGCCTTTATGATTTTCTGACGGGAGAATTCCTCCCTCTCCTTCTCCTCAAGGGCGTTCGTAATAAACTTAACCTGCTCCGAATAACGCGGTATAAGTATATTTTTAAGCGCGTTGGCTCTTTTCTGCGTCTTCTTTATGGCCACTGACAGGCGATAAATACTGTTTTCGATTTCAGCCAGAGTGGCCGCCATCTGCTTTGCCTTGTTAAAGCAAATATAAGCGCGGTCAAACTGACTGTTTGTAAGAAGGGGGCTGTAAGTCATAACAGAGGGAGTTTCGTCAATGGTGACCGTGGGAAGCTCCACCCCCATAACGCTGCGATAATTAACCCTTACTCCCGTTTCCTCCGGTATCTGCTTGGTAAGCGGAGTAACCACTCCGAGCATTATATTCGCCATTTCCAGGGATTTGTAAGCGTCGGTGAAAACCTTGTCTATACTTCCCCTGATCTCCTTCGCCTTATCGGACAAAGCCACCATTTCCCTTATCAAAATATTGTGCTTTCTGTCCATAAGCTCATAGCCCAGACGCGCCTGAGCCAACGAACGTTTTGACGCCATAAGATTGCCCTTTGTGGGGAAAATCTGCTGAGAAGCCATATATACTCACCTCTATTGCAAATGCCGCATATCCTGTCGGCATAAATTCCGCGTGTTTTCGTTGTCGTCCTTGACTTGCGACAGCAAGTCTGCGTCCTCCGCCTCGACACGCAAAATTTCTGCTCGACATTATTTGCAACATTTGCAATAGAGGCGAGTATAATCATTTCTTTAAGAAATTATTGTTTTAAGAACTTTTCAGCGCGGCTCGGATCATAGTTTTCGGAAATAAGCTTTTCGTTCATTCTGTCCAGCTCGCCCACGGGAAGCATACAAAGCAAATCCCATGCAAGATTCAAAGTTTCATCGATGGAACGGTTTTCCTCAAATCCTTGATTCAGAAAATACTTTTCAAACGCCGCCCCAAAGCTCATATACGCCTTATCCGTATCCGAAAGCTCGTCTTCGCCTATTACGGAAGCCAGCGAACGGGCGTCCTGTACCTTTGCGTAAGCGGAAAAAAGCTGATTCGACACGTCGGGGTGATCCGGCCTTGTATATCCCTCACCGATTCCGTCCTTCATAAGCCTGGACAAAGACAATAAAACGGAAAGTCCGGGATAAACGCCCGTCTGGTCAAGATTTCGGTCAAATACTATCTGCCCCTCCGTAATATAAGCGGTAAGGTCGGGGATAGGGTGAGTGATGTCGTCGTTGGGCATGGTGAGTATGGGTATCTGAGTTACCGACCCGCTGCTTCTCTCAACAACACCCGCACGCTCATACAATGAGGCAAGATCGGAATAAAGATATCCGGGATATCCCTTTCGTCCGGGAATCTCGCCCTTCGACGAGCTGAATTCACGCAGTGCCTCGGCGTATGAAGCTATATCTGTCATAATAACCAGAATATGCATATTCTTTTCATAAGCGAGGTATTCCGCCACCGTAAGAGCGCAGCGTGGAGTCAGTGTGCGCTCTATAATGGGATCGTTGGACATATTAAGAAACATTACAACACGCTCAATGGCTCCCGATTCCTCAAAGCTTCGGCGGAAGTAATCCGCAACGTCATTCTGAACGCCCATGGCGGCGAAAACAACCGCGAAGTCCTTCCCTTCCGAGTCGGCTATTTTCGCCTGACGCACAATCTGAACCGCCAGCTTGTTATGTGAAAGACCCGAACCGGAAAAAATCGGAAGCTTCTGTCCTCTTATAAGAGTCATAAGACAGTCTATGGAGCTTATGCCCGTATGAATGTAGTTTCTCGGGTAAGAGCGAGCCACCGGATTCAAGGGCTTGCCGTTTACATCGGCGTACTTTTCGGGAAAAACGGGACCGAGGCCGTCGATCGGCTTCCCTACCCCGTTGAATACTCTTCCCAGCATTTCTTCGGCCAGCGGCATTTCCAGCGGCTTTCCGCCGAACACCGTCTTTGTGTTTCCGAGAGAAAGCCCCCCCGTACCTTCAAACACCTGCAATATGACCTTGTCGCCGTCCATCTGAACGACGCGCCCCATGCGCTGTGAACCGTCGTCCAAATGTATTGCGGCTATTTCATCATACCCTACGTCCCTTACGCCCTCAAGACATACAAGAGGGCCGTTTATTGACGTAAGACCGGCGTATTGTATCGACATATCCTTAAGTCGGCGATGAAGACAAGTCCCCACCGCTTCTCCTTTCAATTTTATCTTTCATACCAATTCCTTTTTAAACTGACGTTATGCCCGCGTCTAAAAAGTAATTGCACCCAAAGCACTAATCCCACAGTTTTAAAAGGAATTAGTATCAGACTTCCGTTTTCAATTTTTCAACGGTTTCTTCAATTTCCCTTTCGTATTCCTCAAACATATCAAGCCTGTCGTTGGGAATATCGTACTTTATCTTAATCAGCTTGTCAAAAAGCCCTGTCTTTACAATATCGGAAAACAGCACGCCGCTTTCTATCGCCTTATACGCCTGATGATGCAGCTTAAGAATAACCTTCATCATCAGAAGCTGTTTTTCCAGCGGCACATAGGTATCGTCCTTATGAAAAGCGTTCTGCTGCAAAAATCCCACTCTGATAACTCTCGCCGTTTCTATTATAAGCTTCTGATCATCGGGAAGAACGTCTGCGCCAATGAGTTTTACGATTTCCATAAGGTTATTCTCTTCAACCAAAAGGGTTGAAATTTCCTGCCTCAAGGGGATAAACTCTTTTCCGACGTTTTCCTCGTAATAAGGAGTAAGATCCTCGGTATATTCGGAATAGCTGGTCATCCAGTTTATCGCGGGATAGTGTCTAGCATAAGCCAATGACTTGTCAAGCGCCCAGAAACAGCGTACAAAGCGCTTGGTATTCTGCGTGACGGGCTCCGAGAAATCCGAACCCTGGGGAGACACCGCCCCTATTATGGTAACGCTACCTTCGCTTCCGTTAAGAGCTTCCACATATCCCGCCCTTTCGTAGAATTCGGACAGACGGGAGGGCAAATAAGCCGGGAATCCTTCCTCGGCGGGCATTTCCTCCAAACGTCCAGATATCTCGCGGAGCGCCTCCGCCCAGCGGCTGGTACTGTCCGCCATTATAGCTATATGATAGCCCATATCACGATAGTATTCCGCAAGGGTAATTCCCGTATAAATGGAAGCCTCACGCGCCGCCACCGGCATATTGGAGGTATTCGCGATGAGAACCGTCCTGTCGGTAAGGGGTCTTCCCGATTTTGGGTCGATAAGCTCGCTGAATTCCTCAAGAACCTGCGTCATTTCGTTTCCGCGCTCACCGCAGCCGATATAAACAATAATATCCGCGTCGCACCATTTGGCCAGCTGATGCTGTGTCATCGTCTTTCCCGTTCCGAACCCCCCCGGAATGGCGGCAGCTCCGCCTTTGGCGATGGGAAGTATGGAATCGACAATCCTCTGCCCCGTAATAAGAGGCCTTGTAACGGGAAGTCTGCGGCGGGAGGGTCTGGGATCTCTTATGGGCCACTTCTGACAGAGAGTGAGCTCCGTTTCCCGTTCCTCCCCCTCCGCCTTTATCTTAAGTACAACGTCGTTTACCTTATACTGCCCGTTTTTCGCGGCGAATGTCACCCGCGCGGTTTTCACCGAGGGAGGAATCATACATTTATGGAGCACCAGCGGCGTTTCGGGACAGGTAGCGTACACTTGACCAGCGGTTACAATATCCCCCTCTTTTACGGTAAGAGTAACGTCAAAAACTCTTTCCGTATCCAGGGAAGGTATGCTGCTGCCCTCCGACACAAACGCTCCCGAAAGCTTTTTCATATCTCTGAGAGGACGCTCGATACCGTCGTATATATTCGATATTATTCCGGGACCCAGCTGAGCGCACATAGGCGTACCGGTGCATAAAACCTGTTCGCCTACCTTTAGACCGTCGGTATTTTCATAAACCTGAATGACGGTGAATTTCGAGGTAACTCCGATAACCTCTCCGATAAGCTTTTTTTCGCCCACATAGACCATTTCCCGCATGGAAAAGTCCACCGTATCCTTCACCTTTATAACGGAACCGTTTATAGAATAAATTGTATTCAAGTGATCATTCCTTTCGGATAGACATATTTGTTATTGTATCTGCATAAAAGCATTTTTTACAAATTCCGCTTTTTGCCGTTCAAAAGAGTTGTCATAGGTTTTATCGATATATATTGAATCCGAGGGATAGAAAACCGAAGCCCCGCCAAGGGTTATGTTCCTGTCCGCCCTTACGCTCAATTTCGGATAAAGCTTTCCCGCCTCCTCCTTGTCGGACTCCTTGACATAAATAACACAGTCGTCCTCAAAGGGCCTTTCTCCCTGTATTTTCAAGAGGATATCCTTAAGGCTTTCCTTATAAGCGTCGGTTTTTGTATACCCGATTATTTCCTCCGCCGCCCGGACGAAAAATTCCTCTATACATTTGTTTCTGTGAGCGAAAATCTCCTTCGACGACTCAAAGCTTTTACGCGATACTTCCCGATCTATACCGTTTTTTACTCTTTTTGTCTCTCCCGTAACAAACTTATAGCCTTCCTCAAGAAATTCCTCGTCGGCGCTGGCCACCGTCTTTTTCGCCTTTTCCCCGGCGGCGTCCAACAGCGCGCTTATCTCCGCGTCGGCGGCGCCGTTTATAGCCTCCTCGAAGCGAGCCGCTTTATCTAAATTTTCCATAACTTTTCCTTTCAAACAAGGTACTGTTAGAACTTATTCTACAAGAATATGTTCTTAAATTTTTATACCGATAGCCTCATTCACATAACCGCTTATAGTGCCAGTAACATCGCTCGTACCATGTCGGTCGGAAATTTCAACTATAAGCGGCTTCGGACAATTCAACTTCAGCTCGTATACCCGCTCTCTGCACAGATTTATAAGCTTCTCCGTCATAAGGATTATCGCCACGTCCTTATCCTTCATTGCCCGATCGAGAACCGAAATGACTTCGTCCTTTTCGTGAGCCACAACGCCCTCTATACCCGCCAGTCTCATTCCCATAAGAGTATCGGTATTATCGCTTATAAGATAAAATTTCATTTTCTATGACCGTTCCTTTCCTCTTTCCGATGAAGAAACACAAGGAAACTCAGAACCTGTCTTCACAAGATTTGTGCGTGGATTTTCGAGCAAATTTTGTCAAAGACAAGGTAAAATTCCGCGGGCTTGCTGTCGCAAGTCAAGGAACTTTAACGCATTCATCGGCAAAATTTGCCGAAAAGACGCGTGCAATAGCTTGTGAAGATAGGTTCTTATTATCCGTTAAGAATAAGTATGGAAATAAGCAGACCGTAAATAGCCACACCTTCGCCCAACGCAACGAAAATCAGCGACTTGGTGAAGTTCTTCTCGTCCTCGCTGGTGGCGCCGATAGCCGCGGGGGCGGCGTGACCTACCGCGATACCGGTGCCTATTGTGGCCATACCGGTGGATAAAGCGGCGCCGATATACTTTAATCCGCTTGCGATTCCTTCCGCGGCCTCAGCGGAAGCCTCCGCGCCCTCAGCGCCGACAAACGCGGGCATTACGCAGATCATAAGAGCCATACAGCCGATAAAGGAACAGGCGTTTACCAATACCGATTTTTTGACGTTTACGGGCTTACCCGCTTTCTTGCGCTTTAAGGTGATTACAAAGGGAACGATTATAAGCGCTACGGCTACTAAAGGCATAAGAAAAAGAAATGTTTTGTCCATTTTTGATTCCTCCGATATTGTTTATGTTGTTAATTTTTTTATTTTTTTAATTCGGGTCAATCCTCGTCGCTGAAGTTGGCGGCAACGGGATTAAAAGGCTTTCCGTCGCCTTTGTAAAAACGGCTGAATATCTCGTAAAACTCCAGACGAAGCACCTGTATGCCTACCAAAAAGCCCTCCACTCCGATAACAAAGAGGTTTCCGAGTATCTGAACAACGATTGCTCCCCCTCCAGCGCTTTCCGCGAGAATGGATACAACCAGCATCATACCCGCGTGGCTCAAAATGAAACCGCCCACACGCAGGAAAGACATAGTGTTGGTGACATATGTCAGACAGCTTTCAAACAGCTCGATTATTCCCTCTACGATAAAATTAGCCACCGATTTGTGTTCCTTCTTTTCGCTGGACACGTAATCGCTGAGGTGAAGATTCTGCGCCTTGGATATATCGATAATATGCTCCGGCATCTTCATCTTTTTAAAGCCCAGCCCCGAAAAGGCCTTTTCAATAACAGAGAATTCCGAAGCGGAGGTAACGAAAACGCCGGAAACGGTTTTTTCGTCGTTTTCAAAGGGATAAAAAACGTAATTCCCCTTGATATTCCCAGATATCCTTTTGTAAGCGGATATTTCCATAATTCCGTACTGAGCCTTTATAAACCTGGACTGTATCAGCCCGTCGACGGTGCTTTCACCGTCGTTCACCGCTTCGAGACCCGACACGGCGTCGCTGTATGACTTCGCGGCGTGAAGAATATCCTCGTTGTTCTTCTTGGATCCGGATTTTCCGAATCTTTCGTTGAACTTCACAATAGGCTCCTTAAAGAAAAGAAGAATAAGCGGAAGAACGATAAGACACAAAACATAAGGCGCCGTAAGAACGTTTATCCCAAGTCCCATCTGAAGCGCTACTCCCGCCATAACGGAAGCGTAGAACACTATTCCCACTATTCCGTTGGGGCTTATTATCGCGTCGGCCAGCCGATTTGGCTTGCGTATATTGGTGATCACATTCATAACCATTGATAAAAGCACCAATATTACCCCTATTCCCACCGCTCCCAGAATAAGAAGAGTGGATATTCCGAATATATCCTCCGGCGCGGAGCTGAATCCCAGCGCCTTATATACGGAGGGAATCTTGAAAAACGGCTGTATGATTTCCTCGTTTCCGAATACCGAGCCGTAAATAACGCCGAAGACCGCGCTGGTGATGCCTATTCTCTGCATTATGGGAGCCAACTTTACCTTGCGCCACTTGTCCAGTACAATACCCAAAATGGTTATCAGAATTCCCTGACCCAAATCCCCGAACATTATACCGAACATCAGCATATATGTTACAGCCACATACGGCGTGGGATCAAAACAGTTGTAATTTGGCAGTCCGTACATATTTATAAACATCTCAAAGGGACGGAACAGCCAACAGTTGCGCAAAAGCACCGGCGGATTGGCGTTAGGCTCGCTGTCCAGCGGCCTTTCCTCCGCGCGCACGTCGGATATGGATTCTATCGAGCTTATAAACTCCTTAAGCTTACGCTTAGGAACATAGCCGGACATATAAAATTTATTGTTGACGGCGGAAACGTTCTGACGCAGATCATAGCTTTGCTCGATCGCGATAAGCTTGCTCACCGTTTTGAGCAGCTCCTCCTCAACCTCGGATTTCAGTGCGCTTATCTCCGCTTTTACCGCTTCCAGTCTCTCGTTTTCCGATGTTACAAGCTTTATCATCTCCGTCTTTGCCTCGTCGGCATTTCCGTGGAAATAATCGGGCAGCCTTACCCTTTCAAAAAACAGTGAGTTAAATATCGAGTCCACTTCCACCGCGTCGGAAACGGGGGTAAGATACAAAAGCTGCGCGTATCCGTCCTCTTCGGAGGAAATGAAGTACACAAAATTCCTGTCGCCGTAATATTCAAGCTTCGGAATACTGTCCAGAGGAAGCTGTCCGAATCTGAGCTTCACATACTTACAGGCGAATATCTCCGAAAAGTCTATGTCGAAGCCCGCAAGCTTTTCAACGCGCATAAGGGAAATACTATGTTCTTTAAGCGACTCCTGAATCTTTTGCCTTCTTTCGGTTAAACTGCTTAACCTATTTTCGATGCTTTTAAGATAATTGTCGAAATCCACGGTTACGTTCATACCCACGTCGTCATAATCGACTTTTCTGATCTCGATGCCCAAGCCGTCCGCCAACGCCTTGGAGCGGTTAACAAGAGAAGTAAAGGGACTCTTTGACTTTAAAGAACGTATTCCTGCGTCCTTTCCGCCCGCGTCCTTATTTACGCCCTTTGAAGCGATTATGTGGAAGCAGTTGCTTGCACAGCACTTCATAAGCGTTTTGTTTACTCTTTTCAGAGCTCCCTCGATACGAACGAGGGACATTTTTTCAATCGCCATAATCAACCGTCCAATTCTTGTTTTTATTATTATGAAATTGTCAAAATATCAAAACACCAAAAGCTGCTCCGTTTCGGCGGGAGATCGGTTATACCGTGCGCTTTCCACGATTTTCCTTATATTGGTGCACTCTACCTCGCATAAGCCTATAAGCGAGTACAGCGCCATCGTCCCGTTTTCCGTAAAAACAAGCTGCTTTTTACAATAGTTGTAATTGTACCTTCGGACAGATATCTCAAGGTTTTCCGGGTCGCACTCTATGCTGTTCCCGAAATACAGCTTTTTCAACAGCGCCAAAAGCTGTTTGTCCGCGTCGGGCTGAGAAAGTATCTCGTCGATCACCGACGGCTTTACCCTGTAATAGGTATCTCTGAGAGATTTCTTTATCGTCCGCGCGTCCTCGTCAAAAAGGCTGCGTTTTCGGTAACACATGGTTATGTTGAACAGGTCGGACTGTCTTAAAAAAATTTCCTTCAGCGCCCGCGCCTCTTCACCGCCGTAATCCCGTTCTATTGCCTTAAAAGCCCACTTTATAAACCAAGCGTAAAGCGCGGAAGCACATTCCTCCAGATCGCCGCCCCCCGTAAGCACAGGCTTAAGAACCTTATAATAAGACGTGTCCGAGAGAACGTTCAAAAGCTCGTTATAATCCGTGGCCTTGCTGAGCTTCATCATATCAAAGGAAAGCTTTCCTATAAGAAAAGCGGGCATTTCAAGAAGATATCCGTCGTCGGAGCCCGCCTTTATATACATCAGCGCCGAAATGATTTGTTTCACCTCGGTTTCCTTGATAAAATAATAACAGAAGCTGTTTTTGTCGGCCGACATAAAACCGCAAAGCCTAAAAAAAAGCTCATAAACGCTTTTGGACAGCATTTGCTCCACCTGACCGCGGTGTATCTGGGTCTCGTTTACATTTTTAAAAACGTCGCGATATCGGTCGGTCTCTTTAAGATAAGCCACAACTCCGCTTATGCTCCCCCTGTGGATCAGATTGTTGTAATCCTCCGAGGTAAGCCGCTTTCCGTAAATCGCTCTGGCTTTTGCTATAATTGCGCCTGACGCGCCGCCCGATCCGGCCATCTCAATTCCTCCGCTTTTTGCCCGTTACCGCTTCAAAAACCTCGTCCATAAGCTTTTCTCGGTTTTGGGACAATATCTCGTCAAACGCCCGAATCTTTTCGTTCCTCTTAGCCTCTATTTCCGCTATTTTCTTCTCGGCCTCGGAACGGTAGGAATTTTCCATTTCCGCAAGGCGCTCCTTCGCCTGTTTGTTATAGTCGGCGCGCAATTTATTTTTTTTGTTTTCCGCCTCGGTCTCTATCCGCGCGGCCTCCTGCCTTGCTTCGGCCACCCTTTCCCTCGCCTTTTTGTCCAGTTCGACAATATACCGTATAGAGGTTCCGTTAACCAACTTCTGCATAGCGACAGCAACCTTTCCAAATAAAATATTTTTCTCTTTCTTTCGGTTATATATTTTATACCTATCGGCTTATTTTTTCAATCCCTTTCGATAAAAATTCATATACTGCAACTAAATTTCGCGATAAAAAATGTTATTTTTTGTTAATTTTTCCGCTTGCATTTTTCAATTCTTAAGACTTTGAAGCGGCGCGGGTATTCTTCCGCCTCTTGAAATAAATTTTGAACAGTCGAAGCCGTTTATTTTCATTACGGGTCCGCTGCCGAAGAGTCCGCCGAATTCTAGCGTTTCACCTTCCTTCATTCCTATCGCGGGAATTACTCTGACGGCGGTGGTCTTGCTGTTGACCATTCCTATCGCCGCCTCGTCGGCTATAAGTCCGGAAATAACGGCGGGAGAGGTATCGCCCGGAACTACGACCATATCCAATCCCACCGAGCATACAGCCGTCATCGCCTCCAATTTTTCAAGTCCGAGAGCTCCGCAGCTTGCCGCCTCTATCATTCCCGCGTCCTCGGATACGGGGATAAACGCTCCCGAAAGTCCGCCGACCTGGGAGGAAGCCATTACCCCGCCTTTTTTTACCGCGTCGTTAAGAAGCGCCAAGGCGGCGGTAGTGCCGTAAGCGCCGCAGCGCTCCAGACCCATTTCCTCTAAAATATGGGCAACGCTGTCTCCCACCGCGGGAGTGGGCGCCAAAGAAAGATCAACTATTCCGAAAGGGACACCCAAAGCCTTACTGGCTTCCGTACCCACCAGCTGACCCATTCGGGTTATTTTAAATGCGGTTTTCTTTATTGTTTCAGCTATTTCGCTTATATCCGCGTCCGGCATTTTGGCAAGAGCGGCTCTGACAACGCCGGGACCGCTTACTCCCACGTTAATGACGGTGTCCGGTTCGCCGATTCCGTGAAACGCTCCCGCCATAAAAGGGTTATCCTCTACGGCGTTACAGAATACCACTATTTTCGCCGCGCCGAAGCAGTGGTCGTTCTCCGTGGCCTTGGCGCTCTTAAGTATGATCTCCCCCATAAGTCTGACCGCGTCCATATTTATTCCCGCTCTGGTGGAACCTATATTTACAGACGAGCATACGTTAGAGGTTTCCGACAAAGCTTCGGGTATCGATTCGATAAGCTCTCTGTCGCCCGCCGCGAAACCCTTGTGAACAAGAGCGGAATAACCGCCGATATAATTCACCCCAGTGCCCTCCGCTACCTTTTGAAGAACTCTTGCGAACTTCACGGGGCTTCCCTTGGCGGAAGCCGCCAGCATGGCGATTGGGGTAACAGAAATACGCTTGTTTATAATGGGGATACCGTAGCGTTTTTCTATCTCCTCTCCCGTTTTAACGTGATTTTCCGCCACGCGCATCATTTTCTCGTATATTTTGCCGCAGGCCGCGTCTATATCGCTGTCGATACAGTCAAGGAGAGATATCCCCATCGTTATGGTGCGTATATCGAGGTTTTCCTCCTGAATCATCTTTATGGTTTCGAGTATATCGTTTGTGCTGACCATTTTCAGTGTCTCCTTAAATTATATTATATGCGGTGCATTGAGTTGAAAATATCCTCGTGCATAACGTGAACCTGAAGATTCATTTCCTCTCCGGATTTCTTTAGACGCTCGGCGAGAGTACCGTAATCGGAGGTGCAGCCGGAAATGTCTATAAGCATGGTCATTGCGAACATATCCTGCATAATCGTCTGAGTTACGTCCATAACGTTGGCGTTGCAGTCCGCGCAGATTGCGCTTATTTTTGCGAGAATGCCCACCGTGTCTTTTCCTATAACAGCTACTACTGCTTTCATAATATTTGTTCCTTTCGGGTGTAATTATTTTTACTTATGGAACCGCTGATTAAATCGGTGTGTGCATATTGCGCGGCAGATTTTTCGTCAGATTGTACAAATTCGACGCAGGCGGGCTAGCGCCCGTCAAGGAGAAGTTGTGCAATCTGACGGAAAATATGCAAGCAAGATGTGCGCATCCGATTTAATCAGTGGTTCCTTATATATTATAGCGAATTTTTTGGTAAAAGTAAAGTTATTTTTACTATTTTTCGCTCCTCTTTGCAATATTGCCTTCAAACTATTGACACAAAGCTTTTTTTGTGATAATATAACTTTGGAAATTGTTCAACAAAAACAAATGTCAGGATTTCGCTTGAGCACCTTCCCAATAATACAACAGGAGGAACCCAAAATGTCAAAAACCTGCCAGAACTGCGGAAACATATTTGAGGATGACGCCAACATATGCCCTCGCTGCGGAATGCAGTATATCGAGGTACAGCCCGCGAACGGCGGATATCAGCAGAATTACAATGACCAATCCTATAATCAGTCCTACGGCCAGCAGCCCTATGGACAACAGTCATATGGACAGCAGCCCTACGGACAACAGTCTTATGGACAGCAGCCCTACGGTCAGCAGTATGCGGCTCCCGTTCAGAGCAACGATTCAATGACCTTGGGCTCATGGGTGGGCACCATTCTGCTCACCAACCTTTTCGGCATAATAAGCCTTATACTGCTTTTCGTATGGGGCTTCAGCGATTCCACCCCCATAGCGAAGAAAAATTACTGCCGCGCTATGCTGATTTACAGAGCGATAATGGTGGGACTCGTTATCATATTGATGATCGTTATTTTTTCCTTCGGCTTCGCCTTCTCCGATTTGTTCGATTATTATTATTATTAAAAAACTCTTTTTCGGCTTGCCGCGACTCGTTTTTTTCGGGATTTCGGCGGGCTGTTTTTTCCCGTAATTTTTCTTTGATTTTTACAATAAATTTCTTGTTGCAAAAAAATTCGGAATGTGTTAAAATATTGTATAGTATTTTCGGAGCTGCCGCTCTCCGGATAGACCCTTGAAAATTTTCGTTCGTATTCTTTACCGATAAGCCCCAAACATTTTGCGAGCGAATACGCTATTTGCAGCCAAACGGTCGTAGAACTGTTGAAAAAGCAAATATTTCGGAAAGAATGGCAGTATAATAACCGGAAGGAAGGGATTTGTTACAAATATGATCATTGTGGATAACAGCCTTTGCAGCATTGATTTTTCTGAAAGAGCTACCCAAAAAAGCGTTAGGGGATACATAGCCTCTCTTTTCCAGAGCGGCGTAGATTATGCCGAAATAGACAGAAGGGCGATGTCCTTTCTCGGAGATGTAAATACCGGAGAAAAATTTATTTTCCGAATCGAAGGTATAGAAGACTTTGAGGTAATAACAAAAAAAAGATTCAAGTACCTGGTGTTGCCGCTGAATATGATAGCGGTAGCCAAAAAGCTTTCCTCACTTAAGATAATGCTTGAGGTGGAATGCGGAGGTCTTGAATTGGAGGAGCTTTGCGATATAAGAAACAAGGCAATGGACGCGGGCTGCGCTGCGCTGCGCCTGGTATCCGATTTCGGGGGCAACGACAAAATTATCGAGGATTTTATTGAATGGAACGATAATTACGGCTGTTTCCCAATAAACATTTGTCCTTTGAATACGTCGCTGTGCGGTATAGACGCTGCGCTGACCGCCTACTGGACGGACGCGGGAATGCTGACCCTGGGATTCGGCTCCCCCTATCTTTATACCCCTTACGAAAGTTACTTTCTGTACAATTCCTGGAGCTCCCAGATTTTTACGAACGTCAAGTACATACCTTATCTTTTTGCCGCAGCCGCGTATTTCAATTCAATAAGCGACGGTCATAATTACGCTCTTGACAATCTTACCACAATAATGGATGACAGGAAAAAAATTGTGGGTAATATAGATTCGGGCGAAATGAACGGCAACGTCCCCCGCCCCGCCGCCTTTAATCCCAATAACAGGATAAACGGATTCACCAAAGCGCAAACAAGCTTTTTCAACAGAAACGATATATTCGGAAGAGAGCTGTGCAGCAGCATAGCGGACGCGGTAGACAACACCGACCTTTCACTGTATGACAGATTCAATGAGAGCAAGGAATTAAAACAATAAATAAACGCGGTAAAGCCGATTTTGCTTTACCGCAATTTTTTATAATCATTTAGGTACAAAATAGTATACGGTTTCGTCGGAATAAGAATAATCAAGCTGATCTCTCGCTATCTGTTCTATATATTCCTTTCTGTTTTCCTCAGCGTAATATCTCTTAAGCTGTTCGTTTGAAACCAAAACAGCTTCAAGGCTGTTGTTTATTTCGTTAAGCTCCGATTTCTTTTTGGCTATCTCAAACTGCATAGACACAAGATTAGCTATAATCACCGCGAAAAAGGCAAATAATATCAGGCGCAATATAAACGGACTACGTTTTTTTTCTGATTTTAGCTTTGATGACACCGCCCACAACGCCCCCTTCACCTGAATTTTCAATAGAGTGAACGTTATTATTATACAACATTTCCTCTTCCCTTTTCAAGTGCTTTTTGGGATTAAATATTGAACCTGTTAAAAATTCGGCAATATCACTAAACAATGCTTTCGCTTTTTTCACAAAAGGCACAAACAGTGCTGCCGCCTTCGGCTTAAGCTTTCCGTAAATAAAGCGGAAAAGCTTTTTTACGGTATTCACCGCCTGTCTTAAACAATAATTTATCAGACGGCCCAGCGTAAGAAAATACAGCGACGCGCCGATCACCTCAAAGACGATGTAATAAATCCTGAAATAGCCCATGCCAACCCAAAGGGCTATAATAAAGCTCACCAACCCGCAGGCGGCAAAAAACAGCGTGTCCTCGATAAAAACCAGTACGGTCGGGTGAGGAAACAGCATACGGAGAAGCCTGAGCAGCTCATAACAAAGGCCGAACACCGCTCCCGCCGCCAAAAAGCTCAGACACTGGGCGAAAGTTGAATTGATATTTTCAAACATGGCGGCTTACCTGAAAAGTTTTGTTATGAAGTTATCGGGAGTACGGACGGTTTTGTCGGAAAAAACCAGCGATATTACCGTATCGCCCGTCATTATCAGCTCCCCGGTATCGGTGTCCACCTGACTTACACGAAGATTTTTACCCTTTACGGTAAGCTGACCCATCTCGGTGAAAAGTCTTACCTCCGTTTCGGTAAAGCCCTCCACCTCTTTTACACCGGACAGCACCAGCCGTTTCCTGTTTTCCATCACCAGACTCTGGACTATGTTTTTTTGTTCCGTCATAAAGCACCTCCAACCGGACAATCTTTTTAGTAAATATTATGCCGGAGATGTTATTTTAGAACATATTTTTTAAAGAGCCTCGTACAGATCGGAGCTTCCCTCCTTGCCGACTACCTCCGCTATCTTCAAAACCCTTACTTTAAGGGGCGTTTTTCCCATCTGTATCTCTATTATATCATTTAGCTTTACTTCGTAGGAAGCCCTGGCGGGTTTTCCGTTGACCAGTATTTTTTCAGCGTCGCAGGCCTCGTTGGCCACCGTGCGGCGCTTTATAAGCCTTGAAACCTTTAAATATTTATCAAGACGCATTTTCGACCATTTCCTTCCTTTTTCAAACTTGTTAATTTACTCGAAAAGAAATAAGCGGCCAATACAAGAAGTACCCGCCGCTTACACATTCGATTTTGTATAAAAATTACTCTGCAACCGCTTCCTTAAGAGCAGAACCCGCCTTGAAAGCAGGTGTTTTAGTTGCGGCAATTGTTATCTTTTCACGGGTCTGGGGATTGATACCGCTTCTTTCGGAGCGCTCTCTTACCTCAAATGTACCGAAGCCCACGAGCTGTACCTTTTCACCTTTGGCGAGAGAATCGCTTACTGTGCCGATAAACGCTTCGAGAACCTCCTCGGCGGTTTTCTTTGTGAGTCCTGTTTTTGTTGCGATAGACGCGATAAGTTCAGATTTTGTCATTTTTACGACCTTTCCTTTCTTTTTCGACTTATTTTAACTTGTTTTTCACAAGTCAGCCGTTGTTGTCTTCCGCCGAAAAAAGTTCTTTTATTTCTTCCTCCGACGCTTGGTTGACGGAAGCTCCCTTTTTTGTTGTTTTCGCTTCCAAATCCCCAAATTGCATTATAAACCGATTTATTGCCGTTGTCAAGCTTTTTTCGCTATCTTTTTTATAAATATTTGATAAATTGCAGCACGCAAGCAGAACTTCACCGATTTTTCCCTCAATTTCGCCGCCATTCGACAATATTTGCTCCAGCCTATCTACCTTTTCTTTCAGATTTCGAAGAGCAAATTCCTTGGTATCACCCTGAAGACCCGAATTGACGGCTCGCTTTATCACCTTGTCTCCCCTCATAAGCGCGGGGAGCAGTTTGGGCACCGAGGTGAGGCGCTCAAGGGCGGTCTCCTGCCCCTTTGACCTGCTTTTAAGGGAATCCCAGTTTTTCAGAACCTCGTCGGAGCCGTCCACATGGATATTTCCGAATACATGGGGGTGACGGTAAATAAGCTTTTTGCAGATACCGTCGCAAACGCCGTCAAAATCAAAGGAATCCGCTTCGTTTTCAAGCTGTGCGTGAAATACCACCTGTAAGAGCAGATCGCCGAGTTCTTCTCTCAGAAGCTCGCTATCCTTTGCGTCGATGGCCTCCATAACCTCGTATGCCTCTTCAAGGACGTTCATTCGTATGGATTCGTGATTCTGTTCCCTGTCCCAGGCGCAACCGTTTTCACCGCGAAGTATCTTCATTATTTCCAGCAGATCGTTTATATCGTAAAGATCCTTTTTGGGATAAACTTCTTTTTCCAATTAAAATATTCCCTCGTTCCATATTAGATATCGAATAAAACAGCACAGGAGATCAGCCGACACCAACGCCGTACCGCCAATGGATAACCTGTCGGACGTCCCAGCCCATTAGGCGTCGGGAAACGTCTCTCGGCTTGCTTAGAAGATGTTCTTAAGCTGCGCTTTAACACATTATCCGTTCGGTGATCGCGGGAACCGATAATCTCCTGCCTGTTGTTGTTTTATCCGAAAATTATTGCGTGTCCGTAAAAAACGCGTTTATCAATATTTAACCGAGACGACTCTCAAGAGCGGCAAGCTGCTTCTTCATCTCTTCGGGAAGCTTATCGCCGAACTTGGCGTAAAATTCCTTGATACCCTTAACGTCCTCTTTCCAGTACTCAACGTCAACGGAAAGAAGGTCTTTGACAACGTCAAGGGTGATTCCTTCGTCCTCGAGTCCCTCGATGTTGATGTCTTCGGGCTTGGGCTCGTAGCCGATAGCGGTTTCCACGGCGTCAACCTTTCCCTCAACGCGCTGTATGATCCAGTCGAGAACGCGCATATTGTCGCCGAATCCGGGCCAAATGAAGTGACCCTCGTCGTCGGTTCTGAACCAGTTAACGTTGAAGATCTTGGGAGCGTTTTCGCCCAGCTTAACGCCCATATCTACCCAATGCTGCCAATAATCCGCCATATTGTAGCCGCAGAAGGGGAGCATAGCCATAGGATCGCGTCTTACAACGCCTACGGCGCCGGCAGCGGCGGCGGTGGTTTCGGAGGCCATAATGGAGCCTACGAATACGCCGTGATTCCAGTCAAAGCTCTGGTATACAAGGGGAGCGGTCTTGGCTCTGCGTCCGCCGAAGATCATCGCGGAAATGGGAACGCCGGCGGGATTGTTGAACTCCTTGGAAATGCAGGGGCAGTTTTCGGCGGGAGCGGTAAAGCGGCTGTTGGGGTGAGCAAGCTTCTGAGGCTTTCCGTCCGCGCCGGCAGTCGCAACATATTCCTTGCCGTTAACCTTTGCGCCCTTCCATTCGGTGGCGTTTTCGGGAGGATTCTTGTCGAGGCCTTCCCACCATACGGTGTTTGTATCGTTATTTATTGCCACATTGGTGAAAATGGTATTTTTCTTGGTGGAGGCAAGAGCGTTGAAGTTTGACTTTTCGTTGGTTCCTGGAGCAACGCCGAAGAATCCGTTTTCGGGGTTGATGGCGTAGAGCTTTCCGTCATCGCCCTGCTTCAGCCAGGCTATGTCGTCGCCCACGGTCCATACCTTATAGCCCTTGTTTCTGTATCCTTCGGGAGGAATGAGCATGGCGAGGTTGGTTTTTCCGCAGGCGGAGGGGAAGGCGGCGGTAACATACTTTATGTCTCCGTCGGGCTTCTCTATACCCAAAATAAGCATATGCTCGGCCATCCAGCCTTCCTTCCAGCCCTGATAGGAAGCGATACGAAGGGCGAAGCACTTTTTGCCCAGAAGCACGTTTCCGCCGTAAGCGGAGTTGATGCTCCAGATGGTGTTGTCTTCGGGGAACTGTACTATATATCTGCCTTCGGGGTCAACGTCGGCCTTGGAGTGAAGTCCGCGTACAAAGTCATTGCTTTCGTCGCCTAAGTTTTTGAAGGCCTGAGCGCCCATACGGGTCATAATGTCCATATTGAGAACAACGTAAATGGAGTCGGTAAGTTCAACGCCCACTTTGGCCAAAGGAGAACCGATAGGTCCCATGGAATAAGGGATAACGTACATGGTTCTGCCCTTCATTACACCGTCGTACATGGGAGTCAGCTTGGCGTACATCTCCTTGGGATCGCACCAGTTGTTGGTAGGACCGGCGTTTTCCTTTTTGCTTGTGCAGATAAAGGTTCTGTCCTCAACACGGGCTACGTCGTTGGGCTTGGTTCTGTGATAGATACAGCCGGGGAGCTCCTCCTGATTCAATCTGATCATCTCGCCGGTGGAGATGGCTTCTTCCTTAAGAGCGTTGATCTGCTCGTCGCTGCCGTCGATCCAGACTACCTTATCGGGCTTGGTCAACGCCTGCATTTCCTCGACCCACTTCAAAACGTTCTTGTTGTTAGTCATTGACATTGTTGGTTCTCCTTTTCTTTCATATAATACGCCGCCGGGGAAAATACGACAAATTTCCCCTCCTTCGGCCAAATTCTCGGCAAAAGGCGCAACGGTTGTCGAATACTATTATATACCATTTTTGTCAATGGGTCAATAGGCTTAGCGTTAAAATTATAACAAAATTTCAAGAAAATGCCGTGAAAATAGGATTCAAAGGCTAAATCGAAATACGGGGAAAATATTTTTCGTTGTTTTGCACAAGCGTCAGCCTGTTTTTCCTTTGATTTCCGTGATATTATTTATATATTTCGGAGACGCTGTTTTTTCCGTTTTACCGAAGGGCTTTTTTGTAACCTCGCGGGAAAGAATCAAAACGGCGGGGAGATTCGGCATGGCCATTAGTCCGTTCAGAAGGTCGGAAAGCTGCCAGATAAGCTCTATTTTTACCGTGGCTCCCACCATAGTGGCCATGGCGAAAACCGCCAGATAGAGATTTCTTCCTTTTTTACCTCCGGTAAGGTACTCAAGAGAGGAGCTTCCGTAAACCGACCAGCCCGCGGCGGTGGTTATGGCGAACACCGTTATCGATATCGCCACAAAGCCCGCCGAAAGCTCCCCGAAAATGCCCCCAAAAGCATAAACGGCGTTGGAAATACCGTCGGTTCCCACCGTATCGCCGCCGGTCACAAGGAGAGCGAAAGCGGTAAGTGTACACATAACCACGGTATCGAAAAACACTTGAAGCATGGCCCACATTCCCTGTTTATGGGGATCCTCGCTTTGGGTGGCGCTGTTGAGCATTACGCTGCTGCCCAAACCCGCTTCGTTGGAGAAAACCCCTCGGCGGAAGCCCCAGCTCATGCTTTTCAGCATAACCGAGCCTAAAATCCCGCCGCTCACCGCAGAAAGGTCAAAGGCTTCGGTGAAAATCCCGTATATCACCTTGGGAAGCTCCGCCGCGTTCAGCGCGATAACCGCCAGACAGCCTAAAACGTAAATTATCGAGATCACGGGAATAACCTTTTCCGTAACCCTTCCGAACAGCCTTATTCCGCCGAAAATCAGCCATATAAGCAGCACCGTGGCAAATGCCCCTATAATCCATGTGGGGATATGAAAGGCCGTATGCAAGGCCTCGGACATGGCGTTTATCTGGGTCATATTTCCTATGCCAACGCTGGCGGCGACGCAAAGGAGGGCGTAAAGCTTACCGGCGAGGGGGGTGTTGAAGGCGGCGGTTATGTAGTGGAAGGCTCCGCCGAACCAGCTTCCGTCCGCTCTTTTAACGCGGTATTTCATTCCCAGAACGTTTTCGCCGTAGCAGGTGGCCATTCCCAGAAAGGCCGACAGAAGCATCCAGAACACCGCGCCCGCGCCGCCTATGGCGACGGCGGCTCCCACCGCGACTATATTGCCCGTTCCAAGAGTGGTGGCTAAGGCGGAGGTAAGGGTTTGAAGGGGGGAGAGGTTTTTTCCGTCGCTTTTTTCCTTTGTTTTGGAAAAAAGGGTTCTTGAGAATATGCCGTTTAGCTTGGTAAACTGTGAAAACCTTATTTTAACGGTAAAAACAACGCCTGTCAGCAGGTATATCACAAGCATGGGAGCGCCCCATATCACGTTGTCGTTAAGCCATTGAAGCATCTGTTTACTCCCTTCCCGATACCGGTTTCGAATTGGAAAGCCCATAATACTTGATAAAAAGTCTTCTCTGCTTGTCAGTATATGCGGGAGGACAAAGTTTATTACTTGGAAAAGGGGACAGGGAGCGGCGGGCTATTGAAAAAAACGGGAGGAAGTGGTATAATTAGGATAAAATACGTTGGGAAATGAGGTCAGGAGAAAATGGGATTCGATAAAGAATTTATTGTTTTAAAGCTGAAAAGGATAGGAAAGTACGCGGCGGTGTTTTTGAAATGGCTGCTGCTGAGCGTGATTACCGCCTTGGTGTGCGGGGGGGCGGGGTGTCTTTTCCATATGCTGATAGAGCTGGCGACGGATTTTCGGGGGGAGCACGGGTTTATAATATGGTTCCTTCCCGTGGGCGGCGTTGTGATTGTGTTTTTGTACCGTCTGTTCAAGCTGGAAAAGATAGGGGGGACAAATTACGTCATAAACTCTATAAGGAAAGACGGAAGGGTTCCCTTCACGATGGCTCCCGGAATACTTACGGGGACGGTGATTACCCATCTGTTTGGCGGCTCGGCGGGACGCGAGGGGGCGGCGTTGCAGCTGGGGGGAAGCTTGGGCTCCTCATTGGGGCGGATTTTTAAGCTTGACGACAAGGATATGCACGTTATAGTTCTTTGCGGAATGAGCGCGGTATTTACGGCGCTTTTCGGAACGCCGCTTACCGCCGTTATTTTCGTTATGGAGGTAATAAGCGTGGGCGTTATATACGACAGCGCCATAATGCCTTGTGTTTTCAGCTCGGTCTTCACGTATTACATAACGCTTCTTCTGAATATTCACCCGGTTAATTACATATTGAACGACATTCCCGCCGTGTCTCCCGTTTCTTTAATTCAGAGCATAGGACTCGGCGCGGTATTCGCGGTGGCAAGTATTTTTCTTTGTCTTTCCCTTTCAAAGGGGGAGGCGCTGTTGGAAAAGGCGGTAAAAAACGACTATATAAGGGCGGCGGCGGGCGGTCTGGCGATAACCTTGCTCACTTTATTGTTCGGCACCGATTATAACGGTTCGGGAATGGAGATAGTGGACAACGCCATTCTCAACGGCAGCGCAAGACCGGAGGCTTTTGTACTTAAGCTTTTGTTTACGATAATCACCTTGGGGTGCGGATTTAAAGGGGGAGAGATTGTTCCTACTTTTTTTGTGGGGGCAACCCTCGGCTGTACCGTGGCGCCGCTTATAGGAATGAACCCGGGCTTCGGGGCGGCGCTGGGGCTTGTGGGGGTATTCTGCGGAGCCACAAACGCGCCTATTGCGTCTATGATGCTTAGTATCGAGCTTTTCGGGGTGGAGGGACTGCCTTATTTTATAATTGTTTGTTCGGCGGCTTATATGCTTTCGGGGTATTTTAGTCTTTATAAGTCGCAGATTATTGTTTATGATAAGTTGAAGGCGGTGTTTATTAATAGGAATACCAAATAGGGTATGTATTTCTTGGGTGGTGTTGGGATAGTATAGGAACCGCTGATTAAATCGGTGGGTGTATATTGCGCGGCAGATTTTTCGTCAGATTGTACAAATTCGACGCAGGCGGGCTAGCGCCCGTCAAGGAGAAGTTGTGCAATCTGACGGAAAATATGCAAG
>CATLBH010000033.1 GCA_949878745.1 uncultured Ruminiclostridium sp.
AAAACTCTTGAATTGATGAATAGATAAATTCCGGTTTATAGAACTGTTAAGTTGTTGCAGATTTTGCATAGAAATATATTTTAAAAAGAAAAATTTATGCACCGGGAACCCTTTCCCGAAAAGGGAGATAAATATTAAGAAAACGGGCGAAGTTATACGGCGCGGAAATTCGATACCGGAGGGAAGATATCACCTTGTTTCCGAAATTGCCGTTTTGGACGGTTACGGTCGTATTCTTCTTACTCAAAGACACCCCGATAAGCATTATCCGTTGTATTGGGAATGCAGCGGCGGTTCGGTGCTGACCGATGAATCCCCCGACGATGCGGCTGTACGTGAACTGTTTGAGGAAACCGGTATTGAAGCCGAAATATCGGAGCTTGTACAATTGGATATTATTTTCGGAAATCACGCTATATACTATAATTATCTTTTACAAAGAGATATAGAACTTTCTTCGCTTTTATTGCAGGAAAATGAGGTAGTTGACGCTAAATTTGCGGATAAATCCGAGTATGATAAAATGAAATCCGAAAAAAGTATTGTGCCTCCTGTTGTTGAAAGATTTGAAAAGCTGGGAATAGATAGACTTTTGAAAACTCTGAATTGACTTTTTGAAAAATGAAAGGATAAACTTAATGAAAATAATGGCAGTGGATTACGGCGACAGCCACACGGGGCTTGCCTGTTGCGACAGAACCGAAACCTTGGCTTCACCCATTGGGGTAATCGACGAAAAAAACTTTAACATCTGCGCCGAAAAGGTGGCGGCCATGTCCGTGGAGTACGAAGCGGGGCTAATTGTTGTGGGAAACCCTTTAAATATGAACGGCAGCGCGGGTCCCAGAAGCGAGATGTGCAAAAGCTTTGCCGATTTGCTGCAAAATCTTGTGGAAGTGCCGGTGGTTATGTGGGACGAAAGGTCCACTACCGTTACCGCTCATCAGATGATGAACGACGTCAATAAAAGAGGGAAAAAGCGCAAGGCTGTTATTGACGCGGTGGCCGCCGCCGTGATTCTGGAGAATTATCTGGCGTGGAGAGCCAATAATAAGGAAGGCTGACCTCCGGACAGGCATATATTGTCGCAGCAGCGGCAAAAAAGCCTGTCTTTGTTCTATTTTCGGATAAGTTGTCATACCATAAAACGAGGTGATTTTTATGATATGCCGCTTTGACGATATGCAATGCAAGGAAATAATCAACGTAAAGACGGGCTGTAAATTGGGCTATCCCGATGATATCGAGTTCGACACCTGCACCGCCAAAATCTGTAAGCTTATTGTTTACGGGAAAGCAAAGCTTTTCGGGCTTTTGGGGCGGGAGGAGGATTTTGTCATACCCTGGTGCGACATAGAGATAATAGGACAGGATACCATATTGGTTACCTGTGATTTCCCAAGTCGCACAAAAAACGGCAAGAACTTCCTGAAAAATTTGTTAAAATAGACAAGAGGTTTTTTATTGTAAAAAAAAGGACTATGTGTTATAATTATAAGGCAGTTTTTTGAAATAATATGATAAAAACGCAAATCCGCACACGGCGCTGACTTTTCTGTCGGTGCCCTACAAGCAATAGGCTTGTAGGGCTTTGAAAAGTAAAACGCCGTGGAGGAAAAAAACCAAAAAAACAGGAGGACGCTACCATGGCAGTAGTATCAATGAAGCAGCTTCTTGAAGCGGGTGTTCACTTCGGACATCAGACAAGACGCTGGAACCCCAAAATGGCACCTTATATTTTCACTGAAAGAAACGGTATCTACATTATTGATCTTCAGAAAACCGTAAAGAAGCTTGACGAAGCCTATATGTTTATCCGTCAGGTGACCGAAGAGGGCGGAGAGGTTCTTTTTGTGGGCACTAAGAAGCAGGCTTCCGACAGCATCAGGGAAGAGGCGGAAAGAGCGGGAGCTCATTTTGTAAACGCAAGATGGCTCGGCGGTATGATGACCAACTTTTCCACTATCCAGAGAAGAATCAAGAGACTGGAACAGCTCCAGGAAATGGCCAAGGACGGAACCTTCGATCTCCTTCCCAAGAAGGAAGTAAGCAAGATGAATCTCGAGATCGAAAAGCTTGAGAAGTTCCTCGGCGGTATCAAAAATATGGTTAAGCTTCCCGCCGCTCTCTTTATTGTGGATCCCCGCAAGGAAAGAATTGCCGTTGCGGAAGCTAAGAAGCTCGGTATTCCCATCGTTGCGATCGTAGATACTAACTGTGATCCCGATGAGATCGACTACGTAATTCCCGGAAACGACGACGCTATCCGCGCCGTAAAGCTTATCGCGGGAGCAATGGCCGACGCTATCACTGAAGGCCGTCAGGGCGAAACACCCGTTACGGGCGAGGAAGAAGAGCCCAAGACGGAAACGGCGGAAGAAGCGGCCGAGTAATATAAAAATATAAATATTATAACGAATAAAAAAGGAGAACTGAAATGGCTATTTCTGCACAGGACGTAAAACAGCTTAAAGAAATGACCAACTGCGGTATGATGGACTGCAAGCGCGCACTCGAACAGACCGACGGCGATTTTGACGCCGCCGTAAAGTATCTTCGTGAGCAGGGTCTTGCAAAGGCGGCTAAGAAGGCTACCCGTATTGCCGCGGAAGGTTTGGTTTATACAAAGATTGACGAAGCGAAAAAGGTCGGAGCGATTGTTGAGGTAAACAGCGAAACCGACTTTGCCGCCAAGTCCGAAAGATTTGTCGAATTTGTTGAAATGGTTGCGCAGACCGTTATCGACAACGATGTGGCGGATATCGACGCACTTTTGCAGGTTAAGATGAGCGGTACAAACGAAACAGTTCAGGAAGTGTTGACGGAAAGAATCGCCACTATCAGCGAAAATATCAAGATCAGACGTTTTGCCAGACTCGAAGGCAATTTGTTCAGCTATATTCACGACGGCGGCGGAAGCATTATCGGAACGCTTCTTAAGCTTGAGGCGGACGACGTTAACGATGAGACGGTAAAACAGTGCGCTAAGGATATTTGCCTTCAGATCGCGGCTTCCGCTCCACAGTTCGTTTCTCAGTCCGATGTTCCCGCCGAGGTTCTTGCGGAAGAGAAGGAAGTTCAGATGAACTTGGCTCAGAAAGAAAACGAGGAAGCCGCTAAGCCCAAGCCTCAGAATGTACTTGAAAAGATAGTTGAAGGCAGAATGAAGAAGTTCACCGAAGAAATCTGCCTTATGGACGAGCCTTATATCAAGAACGATGAAATGACGGTTGCGAAGTATGTCGCAAGTCTCGGAAAGAATATAAAGGTCGTTCAGTTCGTTCGTTACGAGAAGGGCGAAGGACTTCAGAAGAAAGAGGAAAACTTTGCGGATGAAGTTGCTTCCATGATGAAGTAAGCAAATTTTTTGAGTATTATATTTTTTTCAGCGGCGTTTTCGCCGCTGATTTTTTTGCGGATAATACTTTTGTTTCTAAAATAATCCTATCGGATTTTGTAAAATCGGAACGCTTAAAATAAACTCTACGGACTCCCCTTCGCTTTTGGCTTCAATACTTCCTCCGTGAAGCTCGGCTATTTTTTTCGCAATGGCAAGTCCCAGTCCGGCTCCGCCTTTATTTGTTCCTCTTGAACTGTCTAAGCGGAAAAATTGTTCAAACAGCCGTTCAAGCTTTTCCTGTGGTATATGGTCTCCCCTGTTTTTAATGCTAATTTGGATTCTGCCGTATAACCGCTCGGCGTTTATATCTATTGCCGTATTTTCGTAGCAGTAGAATACGGCGTTTCTGAGGAGATTGTCTATTACACGCTGAAGCTTGTCGGCGTCGCATTTCAGTATAATGTTTTCGGCGGCGTGAAGCGAATAGGTAAGATTTTTTTCTTTTAGCATCGGCTGAAATTCATAGGCGGATTGTTCCAGAAGGCGGGTAAGGTTTACGTTGGTGTATTGTAATTCTATATCAGTAAGATTGAACCTGGTTATGTCAAAAAACTCGTTTATCAGATCTTCCAGTCTTAAAGCCTTGTCGAGGGAAATGGAAAGGTATTTTTGCCGCAGTTCTTCGGATATTTCCTTTTCGTCCCGCAGCAGCGTAATATAGCCTATTATTGAGGTAAGCGGGGTTTTCAGATCATGAGCAAGATAAACTATAAGGTCATTTTTACGCTGTTCGGACATTTTTGCTTCCGACGTTCGGCGTTCAAGAGCTTGTTTTACCGAGCGAAATCCGCCTTCTATCGCGCTTAATTCATACGAAAGATTTATTTCCGCCGAGTTGTCGTAAGTCATTTTATTCAGCGCTTCCTGTATTTCAATAAGATACTTGGCGTACGTTTTAAGACAAAGTCTGAAGGAGACAAATAATATTATAACTATCGCCAGGCATATAAACGGTATTTCAAAATAGTTTCTGAACGTCCAATATATGTTGGAAGCCGTATAGTAATCCATATGAAAAAAATATTCGAGAAATTTCGCTATAAGGGTTCCCAGCGATCCGCTTATTAAAGTGTATAAAAGCATCAAAGCTATAATAAAGCCGCCGAATATGGATATAAAATAAAGTGTGAATCTTGCCGTCAGCTTTTTTTTAAGCGTTATGAAGCTGTTGCGGTATTTTTTATTTTTCAATTTTGTATCCTACCCCCCATACCGTTTTAATAAACCGCGGGTTTCTCGCTGGTTCTCCTAATTTTTCTCTCAGTCTCGCTATATGAGCCATAACGGTGTTGTTGCTGTCAAGGTATTTTTCGCCCCATACCGCCTCATACAGCTCTTCGGAAGACACCACCTTGCCTCTGTTAAGACACAAATACCAAAGAGTTGAAAACTCGATGGGAGTTAATGTTATTTCTTTTTCGTAAAGACAGCATTTGTGGTTGTTTTTATTTATTACAAGACCGTTTATGTCTATTTCCGTAACCGTTTTTTCCGATTCTACGCCTGTATTGTATTTCATATAGCGGCGCAGCTGGGCTTTCACTCTTGCGGTCACCTCAAGGGGATTGAAGGGTTTTATGATATAATCGTCCGCGCCTATGGCCAGTCCCATGATCTTGTCGCTTTCTTCAACCTTCGCGGTGAGCATTATTATCGGATAATAATGTTTTTCCCTTATTTTGCCGCAAATGTGAAAACCGTTGATATCGGGTAGCATAACATCGAGAATAGCCAGGTCGACGGTGTTTTTTTCCATGTAGCTCAACGCTTCAACACCGCTGTAAAATTTTTTTACATTATATCCGTCGTTTTTTAAATAAAGCTCGATAAGATCCGCTATTTCTTTTTCGTCGTCGACAATAAGTATCGTTTCGTTCATTTTGATTATACCTTTCCCGATTGTTTACTCTTTTATTTTATCACAATGAATCCTTTATTGCAACAATTTTAGCCGTTCCCACAAGGAATTTAAGAAAATTGTAAGAATTAAAATTAAAATTCGTTAAAACACTTGACAAAATGTCAAAAACGCAATATAATATATACTATAAATTAAAAACCACAAGATGTTGTGCAAACAGGGGAAAAGACATTGATTCTTAAACTTGGGCTGTTTGATACTAATCCCTTTTAAAACTGTGGGATTAGTGCTTTGGGTGCAATCCGTTTTAAATTGTGGGTATTACGTCAGTTTAAAAATGGATTGGTATGACAGCCTATTTATTTTGCGCAAAAAAGCAAGCTGCAATGAAAGGAAAGACTCGTAAATGATAACCAAAATTTTAAAGAGAGACGGAAGAACGGATCAGTTCAGACTGGATAAGATAACCGACGCCATTTATAAGGCGGCGATCGCGGTGGGAGGAAGCGATTATTCTTCCGCTCAGGAGCTGGCGGAAAAGGTTTGTGAAATGCTGGAAAACATCGGATTCAACAATACAAATCCGCCTTCTGTTGAAGAGGTGCAGGACACGGTGGAAAAGGTGTTGGTTGAAAACGGTCATGCCAGAACTGCCAAGGCTTACATACTCTATCGCGCGGACAGAACCCGTATCCGAGAGATGAATACGGGACTTATGAAAATTTACGAGGATCTTACCTTTAAACCGGCGATAGAAAGTGATATGAAGCGTGAAAACGCCAATATCGACGGCGACACCGCCATGGGCACAATGCTTAAATACGGCTCCGAGGGGGCAAAGCAGTTTAACGAGATGTATGTTCTTCCTCACGAACAATCCAAGGCTCATATTGAAGGCGACATACATATACACGATCTGGACTTTTTTACCTTGACCACCACCTGCTGCCAGATAGATCTAATAAAGCTTTTTAAAAACGGATTTTCCACCGGTCACGGTTATCTCAGAGAGCCCAACAACATAGGGAGCTACTCCGCCCTCGCCTGTATCGCCATTCAGAGCAACCAGAACGATCAGCACGGAGGACAGTCTATCCCGAATTTTGATTACGCCATGGCGGAGGGGATAAAAAAGACCTATAAGCAGCTTTATAAAAAGAATATTATTCGCGGCATCGGTTTTAAGACGGGCAGAACCGATATGGAGGAGATTGAAAAAAGCGTTTCCGAATATATGACTAAGCTTGCCGAAAAGGGTACGGTTCCCACTCTTTCGGACGAGGGAAGATATTCCGAGGAAGAAAGAAAATATATTAAGGAATTGGTGGGCGACGAAAAGACAGCCGCCAACATTCAGGAATTCACCAAAAAAATGTCCTTCAAGGAGACGGACAGAGCGACTTATCAGGCTATGGAAGCACTTGTGCACAATCTTAACACCATGAACAGCAGAGCGGGAGCGCAGACTCCGTTCAGTTCCATAAACTACGGCACCGACACTTCCATAGAGGGCCAGATGGTAATAAAAAATATTCTTTTGGCGGAGGAAGCGGGACTCGGAAACGGAGAGACTCCTATATTCCCGATACATATATTTAAGGTAAAAGAGGGGATAAATTATAATGAAGGCGATCCCAATTACAATTTATTCAAGTTGGCGTGCAGAGTAAGCGCCAAGCGTCTGTTCCCCAATTTTTCATTTATAGACGCGCCCTATAACCTCCAGTACTATAAGGAAGGGGACTATAACACCGAGATCGCCTATATGGGCTGCCGCACCCGCGTAATAGGCAATGTTTACGATCCGAGCCGTGAAATCGTGTGCGGAAGGGGAAACCTAAGCTTCACTTCCGTAAATCTTCCCAGATTGGGAATATTGGCGCAGGGCGATGTGGTAAGGTTTTTTGAGCTGTTGGAAGAAAAAATGAACCTTGTGGTGGATCAGCTGAAATACCGCTATAAGATACAGGCTCAGAAAAAGGTGCGCAATTATCCTTTCCTTATGGGACAAGGGGTCTGGATTGATTCCGACAAGCTGGGCACCGAAGACAATATTGGCGAGATATTAAAGCACGGAACTTTGTCTATGGGCTTTATAGGACTTGCCGAATGTCTGAAGGCGCTTATAGGATCACATCACGGAGAAAGCGAGCAGGCGCAGGAGCTTGGTCTTAGGATAATCGGCAGAATGAGACAGCGCATGGACGAAGAAAGCAAGGCCACCGGAATGAATTTCTCACTTCTGGCAACCCCCGCCGAGGGTCTTTCCGGTACCTTTATCAGAAAGGATCAAAAGCGTTTTGGCGAAATAAAGGGAATTACCGACAGGGAATATTATACCAACTCCTTCCATGTACCAGTTTATCATAAGATTGACGCGTTCAGCAAGATAAAGCTTGAAGCGCCTTATCACGCTCTCACCAACGCGGGTCACATAAGCTATATTGAGCTTGACGGCGATCCCTTGCAGAATCTTGAGGCGTTTGAACAGGTTATACGCTGTATGAAGGAAAGCGGTATAGGCTACGGTTCCATCAATCACCCGGTAGACAGGGATTCCATCTGCGGATACACGGGAATTATAGGCGACATATGCCCGAGATGCGGGCGCAGAGAGGAAGAGCATGCCGTTGATAAAGAAAGGGTTAAAAGAATAAAGTATTGATGTGGAAAAACTCTCATTTATATAATGTGATAACGCCATAAAGAAGGTATATTATGGGAAAAATAATAACCGTTGTGCCGTATAATCCAAAATGGGCAGATGAATTTAAAACAATAAAAAATGAATTATTTCCCGTTATCGGTGATGACATCATTGCGATTGAACATGTGGGAAGTACTTCCGTTGAAGGTCTTTGGGCAAAGCCGGTTATTGATATAGATATTGTTATCGATAACGGAAAATTGCCCATCATAGTAAAGAAGCTTGCGGGAATCGGATACCGCCACAGGGGTGACTTGGGAATCAGCGGAAGGGAAGCTTTCGGGTATAATGATGAGGAAAAATCACACTTGATGAAACATCATCTTTATGTTTGTCAAAAAGATAATTCCGAATTAAAGCGGCACTTGGCTTTAAGGAATTTTCTCAGAAACAGCTGCGAATATCGCGAAAAATACAGCAGTATCAAAAGAGAAATGGCAAAAAACTTTCCAAACGATATTGAAAATTATATTTTGGGAAAACAGCCAGTTGTTATGGAAATCTATGAGCTGTGCGGAGTAAAATCTTAACAGAAACAGCTTATATTTAAAGACTGTGATATTTACATTTATGGTTATATCACAGTCTTTTTTTGTAAATTATTCAAATAGTTTCTTATACTATTTTCAAATCACACTATAGACAAAATAAAATTTGGAATGATTTGCAAATAGCGCTTTGGGTGTGATTTTTAATCAATCTGTTTGTCAACAGATTGATTAAAAATCAGTATTATACCAATCCCTTTTTAAACTGACGAAATACACACAGTTTAAAAAGGGATTAGTATTAAACTAAATTTTCCTCGCTCCAATTCCGCATGGACATTAAAACGGGCACGAAACTTTTACCCATTTTCGAAAGCGTATATTCCACCCGCGGCGGCACTTCCGCGTAAACGGTTCGAGTGATAAAGCCGTCTTCCTCCAGCTCGCGAAGCTGTTTGGTCAGAGTGGCGTGAGTTATGCCGTCCAGTCTTCGCCGAAGCTCGTTGAATCTTTGCGTTTCATAGAAGGCTATATACCATATTATAAGTATTTTCCATTTGCCGCTGATAACCGACTGCAATCTGCACATGGATTGACATTTCGCAAGCTGTTCCGGCTGAGAATGTTTGTTTTCCGTAATATCCGCTCCTTTTTTCTTTTAATAAAAGTATAGCATATTTCAAAGTGAGTGTCAATAAAGGTATCTTTTTTAATACCTTGTATAAAAAATAATCGTACTTTACAGTTGTTAAAGAAGATGCTATACTTATATTAAGAAAAGCTTTTCTAAAAAATATCGGGAGGAATTATCTTTATGCATTTTACGGGAACGGTATGGCGGCCGCCTTATGAGGCTTGGTCAGCTCTTTTGCAGGTCACCGCGGGGTGTACGCACCACAGTTGTAAATTCTGTACGCTGTATGAGGACGTACCTTTTAAATTCAGACTCTCGCCTATGAGCGAAATAGAAGAGGATATAATCGAAATATATCACGCTATGCCTAAAACAACCCGACTTTTTCTTGTGGGGGCAAATCCTTTTGTGTTAAAAACCGAAAAGCTTAAGTCAATAGCCAATCTTGCAAAGCAGTACCTTCACAATCTTAACAGCTTGGGTTGTTTTGCAAGAATAACGGATATTACCGATAAAAGCGTTGAAGAGCTGCGCTCGCTTCGGGTGCTTGGATATAACAGAATCACCATAGGTGTTGAAACAGGAGACGACGCGGCGCTTTCGTTTATGAACAAAGGATATAAGGCGAAGGATATTACGGAGCAGTGCGCTAAGCTGGACGAGGCGGATATTGAATACGATATCTTTTATCTGGCGGGAATATATGGTAAAGGGAAATGGGAGGAGGGAATTCGGAATACCCTGAATATCTTCAATCAATTACAGCCGAAGATAATAGGAGCCTCAATGCTTACCGTTTATCCGAGCTCCGAGCTGTACGGTGAAATTCGGCGAGGAGCATGGGAGGAAGAAGGCGAAAAGGAAAAGCTTAATGAGCTTAAGCTTCTTATAGAGGGACTTGAGATAAGAACGCATTTTGCCGCTTTAGGCGCGTCAAACTTGTTTCAGCTTCACGGCGATTTACCTTCGGAAAAACAAAAGCTGACAAAGGAGATAGACGGTATTCTAAAAAAATATGATGAAAGCGTTTTGAGAGAATACCGTATAAATTTAGAGCATTTATGACCGTAAAAATAAAAACTCCCGCAGTAGGAAGCTACTCGGGAGTTAATTTTTTATTAAGCCGAAAACAAACTCGTAAAATAAGTTCAGAAATCAGGCTCGGAAAATCGGGGGATCCATTCCGTTATCGAGGTTTTCTTTAACGGGATCAACCGCTTCGGGCTGAACGTTCTGTTCGGCCTGTTCCGGCTTTTCGGGCTGTTCGGAGCCTGCGTTAGTGGGTTTATCGTCGGTTTTTTCCTTTTCGTAATTCTCGTCTATTTCGCCTTTCATAAGCTTTTCAAAATCGGATCCGTCAATTTTTTCATTTTTCATAAGATACTTTGCGAGGATATGAAGCTGATCTACGTGTTTTTCAAGAATATCCTTCGCTTTTTCGTAGCTTGTTTCAATCAGCTCGCGAATTTCCGCGTCTATTTCGGCGGCGATGTTTTCGGAATAATTTCTGCCTTGGGAGTAATCGCGGCCTAAGAACACTTCAGTTTCGTCGTGACCGTAGACAACGGGGCCTAATTTTTCGCTGAAGCCGTATTTTGTTACCATGCTTCTGGCGATCTTGGTGGCGCGTTCAATATCGTTTGAGGCGCCCGTGGAAATATCGTCCAAAATGATTTTTTCGGATACGCGTCCGCCCAAAAGGGTAATGATATTTTCTTCCATCTGAGTTTTGCTCACAAAGCTTCTGTCATGTTCGGGAAGAGACATTGTATATCCGCCCGCCATACCTCTGGGAATAATGGATACCTGATGAACCTTGTCCTGAGAGGGACAGTAGTAGGTGCAGACAGCGTGACCCGCTTCGTGATAGGCCGTAAGACGGCGTTCTTTCTCGCTTACTACCTTTGATTTCTTTTCCGGACCCGCTACCACCTTGATGGTGGCTTCTTCGATATCCGCTTCGATAATGGCGCGTCTGTTTGCCCTTGCGGCAAGCAGCGCGGCTTCGTTTACCAGATTTTCGAGATCGGCGCCGGTAAATCCTGCCGTGGTTTTGGCTATGGTTGAAAGGTTTACGTCGGAAGCCAGCTTTTTGTTTCTGGTATGAACCTTCAATATTTCTTCGCGGCCCTTAATGTCGGGATAATTTACCACAATCTGTCTGTCAAAACGACCCGGACGAAGAAGAGCGGGGTCGAGAATGTCTCGCCTGTTGGTAGCCGCAATAATGATTATGCCTTGATTTTCGGAGAAACCGTCCATTTCCACGAGAAGCTGGTTCAAGGTTTGTTCGCGTTCGTCGTGTCCGCCGCCGAGTCCCGCGCCTCTTTGTCTGCCCACCGCGTCAATCTCGTCTATGAAAATTATGGAGGGGGTATGCTTTTTTGCCTGATCAAACAAATCTCTTACTCTCGAAGCGCCCACGCCCACAAACATTTCCACAAAGTCAGAACCGCTTATTGAAAAGAAGGGAACGTTTGCTTCGCCCGCCACGGCTTTGGCAAGCAATGTTTTACCTGTACCGGGAGGTCCCATAAGGAGCACGCCCTTTGGAACTCTCGCCCCTATATCGAGATATTTTTTCGGGTTTTTCATAAAATCGACGATTTCTGCCAGCTCTTCTTTTTCCTCGTCCGCGCCGGCAACGTCGTTAAAGGTAACTCTTTTTCCGCTTGAAGGCTGATTTCTCGTGTTGGCCTTGGAAAATTGGTTCATTTTTCCTCCGCCGGTGGTCTGGCGCATTATGATAAAGGTAAAGCCTATCATAAGCGCAATAAGCAACAGATATGGTAGGAAGCTGGTCAAAAACGAGTTGTCCGCGACAGCTATATAATCTTCCTCCAGCGGTTCGTTGGGGTATTTGGCGTTATACTGATCGCGGTAGCTGCTTCCGTCGCTGAAATCCCCGTAAATATCGCTGATAAAGAGACTTACGTATGGGATATAGTATATCCTCGGCTTGCTCTCGCCCCTCAGCATGTATCTTAATTCGCCTGAGTTAAGATCAAGAGTATAGGCTGAAACTTCAAGATTGTCAAAGTGCTCCATAACCGAAGAATATGATTCGGTTTTAGCTCTCGGCGTTATGGAGCGCAGGATGGATATCAATCCGACGATGAGAAAAATTATTATTACAATATAAATTATTGTTCCGCCGCGTTTTTTTTGCATATATTCCGCCTTTCCTTACTTTTGCTCTATTTTTTTGTATATATTTCCTGCTTTAAGATGCCTACATAAGGAAGGTTTCTGTAGCTTTGGGCGTAATCCAGTCCGTATCCGACAATAAAACCGTCCTGTATATCGAAGCACTTGTAATCCGGTATAAGATCAACATTTCTTTCAATATTTCTCTCTAAAAATGTACATATTTTAACCGATGCGGGATTAAGCTGTCTTATTTTTTCTCTGACCGCGTAAAGTGTGGCGGCGGTATCCAATATATCCTCAACGAGAATAACATCCTTTCCCGCTATTTCTTCGCCCAATGACGTTTTGATGGTATCCTCCAGCTCGACCGTGCCTGATGAGATCGTGCTGTTTCCGTAGGATTTTGCGGTAAGAAACGCTATTTTACAGTCTATGTCTATCGCTCTCATCAGATCGGATAAAAATATAACGCTGCCTTTAAGAATTCCCACAAGAACAAGATTTTTGTCCTTATAATCCTCGGAGATTTTTTTCCCGATCCGTTTTACTTTTTCCCTTATTTCATCTTCGGAAAAAAGTATTTTTTCAATGCTGCCGTTCATTTTTTGCGTCGTGTTTCCCTCGGCTGAGGCTAAGGGAATTGCTCCTTTTAAGTCTTTCAGAATATTATAACATAGTATCATAAAAAAATCAAATGAATTTATGAAATTTATGTGTATATTTTCAGTTCTTTTTTCGATAATTTTGTATTATTATCTGTATTTCCGCCTTTCCTTTTCTGACGACGGCGAACTTGTTTTTTTCCACGTTGACTTTTCCCGTTCCCGCTTTTATTATTTCCTCAAACCCTTTGATTTTCACTGCGGTTGGCTCAATATCCCGTTCTCTAAGCATAAGAGATACGGTTCTCGTAAGAATCGGAGGGGGAAGGGAAGCAAGCCGTGCGCTGCTGTACGTTTTATCCTCGAGTCTTGCGCCGTAAAGCGCTTCTTTAGCCATATTTTCAAGAAAGACGCTGTCCTCTGAAAGCGCGGAGGTCATTCGGCTCACTCCCTCATACAGCGAGGGGTTTATATCGAGAAGCTTCGGCAGAAGCTCAAGCCTTATCTTATTGCGCGTATATTCGGTGGAAAAATTCGTTTTATCGGTTACATACCGCAGCGAGTTTTCGTCGCAGTAGGCCTCTATTTCCTCACGAGTGCACAAAATAAGAGGTCTTATTAAATAATCTCTCACCGGAGGAATCCCACACAGGCCTTTTAAGCCGGTGCCTCTTAGCAGATTCAAAAAAACCGTTTCTGTATTGTCGCAGGAGTTGTGAGCAGTGGCCACTTTTGCGCCCAGACGCTCCGATTCCTCCGAAAAAGCTTTATATCTTAACGCTCTTGCCGTTTCCTCAACGCTTGTGTGTTTTTCCATCGCCTTTGCCACATTTATTGAAAATACTTTTAACGGGATATTCATATTTTCGCAAAGCGCTTGCGCGAAGGCTTGGTCTTTGTCGCTGTCCTCGCCTCTCAGATTATGATTGACGTGACAGGCGGACAGCTCGAAGCCAAGTTCTTCTTTTATTGAGTTAAGACAGTGAAGAAGCGTTACGCTGTCGGCTCCGCCGCTTAGTGCGGCCACGATTTTATCGCCTTTTTTTATCATATTATGACTTTTCACGGCGAAAAGCACTTTTTTTATCACCGAATCGGCAATACCGACTTTTTTGTTCAATTCATTATGCATGGGTATAGTCTACCCCCGTAAAGCGCGTATACTCTCCTTCCCAGTTCATGGGAACGGTTCCCGTTTCGCCGTGTCTATTTTTTGCCACTATACATTCACAGGCGTTGGGGTATTCAGCTTCCTTATTGTAATAGCCGTCGCGGTAAAGAAACATAACTATATCGGCGTCCTGTTCGATGGAGCCTGAATCGCGGAGATCCGAAAGCATCGGGCGCTTGTCGGGGCGCTGTTCGGGGCCTCTTGAAAGCTGTGACAGGCTTATTACCGGAACGTTCAGCTCCTTCGCCATTATCTTCAGATTTCTGGTGATTTCGGATATCTCCGCCACCCTGTTTCCGTCCCGTCTTCCGGTTGACATAAGCTGCAAATAGTCTATTATAACCAATCCCAGATTTTTCATTCGTCTGAGCTTTGCCTTCATTTCACCAAGTGAAATATTGGCGGTATCGTCGATATATATCTCCACCTGTGACAGAACGTCTACCGCTTCGCCTATATCCGTCCACTTACTGTCGGGTATCATTCCCGTCCGCAGGGCGTCGGAAGACAGCCGCGCCTCGCTTTGAAGTATGCGGGCGGCTATCTGTTCCTTGGACATTTCCAGTGAAAAAATACATATTTTTTTTGTTTTATAGTTTTTGGCTACATTTGCGGCTATATTGGTGGCAAATGAGGTTTTTCCCATACCGGGACGGGCGGCGATAAGTATAAAGTCAGAGGGATTAAGTCCGTAAATTATTTTGTCGAGGCTTGAATAGGAGGTACTTAGTCCGGAGCCGTGGGAGCTTTCGGGATTTTCGGCAAGTTCCGACAAAGCTTCAAGCTGCTGCGTTACCAGCGGCTTTATATGGGTAAGTCCTTGCAGATCCTTTTCGTCCCGTATATCGAATATCTTTTTTTCCGCCAGATCCAAAAGCACGGAGGTTTCTTCCGTTCCGGCTGCGGCAAGATCGAATATTTCCTTTGACACGATCATAAGCTGCCGCACCATATACTTGTCGCGGATTATTTTGATATAGCTGTCGATGGAGGAGGGAGTAATGGAGGAATCCGCCAGCTTCAGCAGATACGCCTTTGCTTCCTCGTCGGTTTCGAAAATACCTTGACGGAGGGAATTTTCCATTAAGGTCACAATGTCTATTTGCTGTCCCGAAATACTCATCTGGTATATAACCGAGAACAGATCGCTGTGAAGCTGTATTTTAAAATGTTCCGGACGCAGATTGGCGGTGATTTCGGAAACGGCCGGAGTTTCGACCAAAACGGCGCCCAATACCGCCTGTTCCGCGTCTAAGTTAAAGGGCAGATTTATTTCCGACAGATCGATGGTAGCGGGCATAAAGACACTTCCTTAACAGTTTTTCCTTTTGAAAAAGATTTTTCGGGGACAATACTATTCCGCGATTTGCTCCACCATAACGGTAAATTTTGCGGAAACGCCGTTATAAAGCCTTGCTTCGGCCCCAAAGCCGCCGAAGGTTTTTATCTCGCTGTCAAGTACGAGTTTTCTTTTGTCGATATCGCACTTAAGCTGCTTTTTTATCTGTGCCGAGATATCTTTGGCCGTAACGGCGCCGAACAATCTTCCGCTTGTGCCGCCCTTCGCCATTATTTTTATGGTTTTTCCTTCTATTTTTGCGGCGGTTTCCTTTGCGTTGGCGATTTCAACGTCTATTTTGTGCTGCGCCGAGGCTTTCTGACCTTCCAGCAAATTCATATTGGCGGCCGTGGCTTCAACCGCAAGCTTTTTTGAAATAAGGCAATTTCTTGCGTAGCCGTCCTTCACTTCCTTTATTTCGCCTTTTTTTCCCGTGCCTTTTACATCTTCAAGTAAAATTACTTTCATCTTTGTTCCACCTTTCATATTTTGGAGCGTCGGTATAAGATATACGCGACATATTAATAAAGTTTTTTTAATTTAACTTACGTTGACATAATAGCTGTCTATGGCTTCTTTTACTCTCTTCCCGGCGTCTTCGAGAGAAATATTTTTAAGCTGAGCCGCCGCCATTGTCTGATGACCGCCGCCGCCCAGATATTCCATTACCAGCTGAACGTTAAGCGCTCCCAGCGAACGGGCGCTTACGTATATTTCGTCACCTACATTGCGGTAATATACAAAAGAGGCGTCAACGTTTTCTATGTTCAGAAGCTCGTCCGCCGCCTGGGGAGCGATAAGTCGCATTTCGGGATGAAACATGGTAGTGGTGGACACAGCGCAGCGCTTATATATCTCTGCGTTGGAAACAAGAGCGACCTTCTGACGGTAGTTTTCTATGGAGTTGGCGAAAAGACCTTTTACATTGACGGTATCCGCTCCCAATTTTCTTAAGAACGCCGCCGCCTCAAAGGTACGCACGCCGGTTTTTATGGTAAAGTTTTTTGTATCCAGCATAATTCCGGACAAGAGGGCTTCCGCCTGAAGCGCGGTTATTTTTCCCGCTTCTCCGAAATATCCCAGAATTTCCGTAACCATCTCCGAGGCGGAGGAAGCGTAGGGCTCATGATAAAAAATCAGGGAATTGTCTATATAGTTGACGGTTTTTCTGTGGTGATCTATAATTACCACCTGTTTTGCTTTGGAGTGAAGCTCTGCGCTTTCAAGCATGGAGGGATTGTGCGTATCCATAATGATCAAAAGCGAGTTGTCGGTAATACTTTCCACGGCGTTTTCGGGAGACATAAACAAGGGGTCGGGATTTTCGGGCTGGTTTAAGCGGTTTATCAGCTGGGTGCTTAAGGAAGCGAGACTGTTTACCACCACGTCCGCCTTATGGCCGAGGTTTCTTATGGCGCACGCCAAGCCTACCGACGAGCCTACGCTGTCCAAGTCGCTGAACTTGTGACCCATTATGTAAACCCTGTCGGAGCTTTCCACAAGCTGTATAAGCTGATTTGCAATGATTCTTGCCTTTACCTTGTTGGAGCGTTCGATACCCTTTGAAACGCCGCCGTAAAATTCAAATCCCGTAGCGGTTTTAATGGCGGCCTGATCTCCGCCTCTTCCCTGCGCCATTTCAAGCGCTTGTTTCGCAAAAGTTTCGCTTTCCGCGATAGTGGAAGCGGTTCGGCCGATTCCTATGGAGAGGGTAACGCTCATTCTGTCGTTTACCTGAATCTCTCTTACTTTATCCAGAAGCTTTACTTTGCCCTCAATAAGCTTCGCGATATGCCTTTCCTCCACAACCGCCCAGAATCTGTCGCGGGAGGATTTTCTTAAAATTCCTGTGGTTTCCGCTATGAAGTCCTCCAGGAGCCTGTCTATCTGAACGGTAATATGAGCAGTTTCGCTCTCGAGGCTGCTGTTGAAAAGTTCGTCGAAGCTGTCTATCATTATCAGCATTACGACGGGGTGAGAAAGCTTTTTTTCCTGTATCATATTAACATAATCCGTTATATCCCTAAGATATATAAGGAATATGTCGCTCTCGTGCTCTTCCACGGGTTGATTGGAGTAAACGCGGTAATATCTTCCGGCGTGCTGTATCTGGATACCGTCCTCCGCCGTGAAGCATTCAAAAGGTAGGTCGGATATTAGATCGAAGGAGCTTCCGTAGAAAGCCTCCATGGAAAAATCCTTCGCAAAGCCTTTGTTGAACCAGATTATTTTGCGATGGGAGTCGATTATTACAACGCTCATTGGAAGACTGTACAGCGACATTTTGTTTTCCGATCTGATTTCTTCGCTTATCAGAGCGGAATATTGGAAATTGCGCCTTGTTACCTGTACTAATTTACCTATGGCAAAGCCCGCCGCCAGAACAATAAACGGCGCCAAAATCCAGAACATATCGGGCGAGTGAAGAAAGGTCATCGCCGACATAAACAGCAGCAATATAATCAATGAAACAATTGATATTACCAGTCCGCCGTCACGGAAAAAATTCTTCATTTTAAAAGAACCTCTCAATTTACGGATTCTAAATTTCCATTATAATGGGAAGGATCATGGGGCTTCTTTTCGTCCTTTGATAAATGAACCCGCTTAAGGCTTCTCTGAGAGCGGGTTTCATAGCTCCCCAGTCTCTTACGCTGTTTGAACATTGCTCTTCAAGCGTTTTTTTGGCAATGGCGGTGGCGTCCTCCATAAGTTTTTCGGATTCCTTGACATATACGAAGCCTCTGGAAACTATTTCCGGTCCCGCCTCTATGCAGCCGGAGCTTTTGCGTACCGTGGCGGCCACTATTATAAGTCCGTCCTCGGCCAGATGCTTTCTGTCTCTCAATACTACGGAGCCCACGTCTCCCACTCCAAGACCGTCTACCAGTATGCTGCCCGACGGAACCGTACCGGATATTTTCATTGAAGCCCGATTGGTTTCAAGCACTTGTCCTATATCGGCAAGAAAAATATTTTCCTCGGGTATTCCCATTTTTCTTGCCAGCATGGCATGCTTTTTGAGATGCTTGTATTCGCCGTGAATGGGAACGAAATATTTGGGCTTTGTCAGGGAGATCATCATTTTCAGCTCCTCCTGACAGGCGTGTCCCGAAACGTGTACGTCGTACATTTTTTCATACACCACATCGGCGCCAAGCTTCATCAGGTCGTTTACTACGTTGCCCACCAGTTTTTCGTTTCCCGGAATGGGCGTGGCCGAAATTATTATAAGGTCGTTTGGCGTTATGGTTACCTGTCGGTGATCGTTGCCCGCCATTCTTGCCAAAGCGGACAGAGGCTCTCCCTGGCTGCCCGTGGTCACTATAACCAGTTTTTCTGGAGGATAATTCTTTATCTGCTCTATATCAATCAATATACCGGCGGGTATGCGGATATAATTCAGGTCGATGGCGGTTTGCATAACATTCAGCATACTTCTGCCGCTTACCGCCACTTTTCTGTCCTGCAAAACCGCATTGTCGACAATCTGCTGTATTCTGTGTATATTGCTGGAGAAGGAAGCGACTATTATTCGTCTGCCCTCCGCTTGATTAAAGATATTCTTGAAGCTGTTCCCCACCGTGCTTTCCGACATGGTATATCCGGGACGTTCGGCGTTGGTGCTTTCGGACAGAAGCGCCAGAACCCCGCGCTTTCCGAGCTCGCCGAACCGCGCCAAATCTATTATACCGCCTTCAATGGGAGTATAATCGATTTTGAAGTCGCCCGTATGGACGATTATTCCCGCGGGAGCGTGTACGGCTATGGCGCAGGCGTCCGGTATGGAGTGATTTACCCTTATAAATTCGGCCGCCATACAGCCCAATTTTACCGTATCGCCGGGCTTTACGGTAATCAGAGTCGAAGAGGCGAGGATTCCGTGCTCTTTAAGTTTTCCTTCTACAAGACCCAAGGTGAGTCTTGTGCCGTAAACGGGAACGTTTACCTTTTTGAGAAAATAAGCGAGACTTCCTATGTGATCCTCATGTCCGTGAGTCAGAATAACGCCTCTCACCTTCTCTTTGTTGTTTACAAGATAAGTGAAGTCGGGGATGACCGAGTCAACGCCCGGCATTTCGTCGTCGGGAAACGCCAAACCGCAGTCGATTATAAAAATATCATTGGCGCACTCATAGACGTAAATATTTTTTCCGATTTCATTAAGACCGCCGAGCGAGAAAATTTTAAGAGGTGTGGCTTTTATCTCTCTTTGAGTTTGTCTGTTTTGAATATTCCGTCGGTTTCCGATGTCCTGCTTCTGAAAAGCCGTTTTTTTGCCGTTCTGAGGGGATCCGGACGCGGCGGGGAAGTATTGTTTTTGAGGAGCTCCGGAGGCGAGCTTCGCGGGATGCTTTCCGGGAGCGTTTTTTGTTTGACCGAACGCGGTTTGTTTGTTTTTGTTCTGTTCATTGGCGGGTGCGGCTTGTTTTTTTCCGCTTACCTTCTGATAGAATTTTTGTTGATTGTCGTTTTTGCCCTTGAAATTGATGAAATTATTGTTTTTTGCCATAAATTTTCCTTTCGGCATAGGGGTACGCTTAAGCCTTGTCCGCAAAAACTTAAGGGTGTGATATGTCATTATAACATTGTTGGGTAGGTTTTTGTTTTGGTCGTATGAATGGAATAACGAAAAAAGCCCTATGCAATTTTATTTTTGTTTTTATATAAAGCGCCGCCGCTCTGCTCTGCGCTTTTATTTGCTGTTTTGGGAGCACTTGGAAAAAATTTGAAACGTTTTGATCCGTTTATCGCAAAGTTTTCCATTTTTGGCATTATTATACTATCATAGTATATAACAAAACGGTCGGATTGTCAAGGAAAATTACTGTGGAAAAAAAGAAAATGGCATTGCTGTCGGGAAAATTTGATTTTTTTATCCAAAAAATTTTTTCTCGAAACCTTTTTGCCCCGAAGCGGGTATCAAACGATCCTGTTCCGCTTTGGGGCAAAAAAGTTATTTTTCCAACATCATCCTGACTTTTAATTCCACATCGTCGCAAAGCGCTCTTGCGGTTTCTTGGGAGTAGCTTTCCGCGAAGAGAAAAAGTCCGTCCCCCCTTCTGTTTGAACGAAGCAGCACTCTGTTGCCTTCTTCGCCTATAAAAACGCCTTCGCCGGTTCCTCCCGAACCTTCTGCGAGCTTGCTCAGAATGCGTTGGGGGGGGCAGTGAATACGCAGAAATCGATTTTCCGTCTCAAGCTTGGGAAGCTTTTCCAGATAATTACCCAAAGTCATATAAGAAGACGAGATTATTTGAAGCGCGTTCAGCGCCAGCATAAGACCGTCGAAGAGAAAGGGCTGTGACGCGGCGAGTTCTCTGGCGCCCTTGTCGCTGTTGTCGTTGCTGCATCGGTAAAATCTTCTGACGGTTTTTCCCGTTAGTTTTGCCGCTTCTTCTACCGCGGAGGGGAATTCCAAGGGAACTGCTATGTCGAATCCCTTTTGCATAAGATCGTATCCCACTATAGTAACCAATTTGGTGTAATCGGCTTTTTCCTTTTCGCTTACATACAGCTCCGATTTCGTTCCGTCTCGGTTGATATTTACCGTGAGCGTCTCACCGTCCGGATTGCTTATCCTTTGAAGAGGCGCGGCGGAAACCGAGCTTATAAGGGGATTCGAGCAATTGACCCCGACTTTGTAGCGGCAGCTGAAATCGCTTGCCGCCTCCAATGCTCCGGAGTAAAGAAGGGAAGAGTTTTTAAACGACTTTATCTCCCCGAAGCCGTCCCATTTGGCGTTTCGGTAATCGCCTCTGTTCAGCGCCGCTTCAAGCTTTCTTTCCTGTACCCGTGTAAGGGGAAGCCCCGCTTTGTTCAGTATGGTGATTTTGCTTTTTGAAGAGGCTTCTATATTCACAAGACCGCTCGCGTTCATCACCCTGCTGAGATGGATTAAGGCGGGAAGCGAGGTTATTCCGCAGTCTATTACCTTTCCGCCCGCTCCCGAAAAACCGGCGCAAAAGCACGCCTTCAGTACCGAAGCCGCGTTTCCCGCGCCGCAGGAAACGATTACCCTGTCGCCGAATACCGCGGCGCCGCTGCTGCCCAATTTTGTCATAAACGCGGGGGTAATATCGGAGTTGGTTTCTCCCGAAACGCCTTTTTCGTCCAGGGCGGCGGAAGGTGAGACTCCGTATTTCAGATCCTCTCTCTGCATTATTCCTTTGGGTATGGTCTTATTGTCCCACACCTTGACTTTCGGCTCAAGGCTGCTGTCCTGACCCAGTATGCTGCCGCCGCCGAGCACCGCGTCTTCATAAACCGCAGAGCCCTGCTCCATTACCGCGTTTTCACAGATTATTCCTCCGTTGCACTTTGTTCGGTCGGACAAAAAGGCGCCGTTGGAAATTACACATTCGTATAGCTTGCAGTTTTTTCCTATATTTACATTGTCCTCTACCACGCAGCCGGGGTTTATAACGGTTCCCGCGCCGACTTTAACGTTATTTCCTATATAGCAAGGCGCAATTATTTTAGCGTCGCTTATGGGCGGGACTTCTCTTTTGAACTCACAGTTAACCAGTCCTCTTAGCATATCCTTTTGACATCTTTTATAAGAAGAGAAATCCCCTATATCGCACCAGTATCCTTTTTCTTCGTATGAAGCCAGTTTCATTCCCGACTTAAGCATCTGAGGGAAAACGTCTTTTGAAAAATCCCACATGGTATTTTCCGGGATCAGCCCAAGTATTTTGCCTGAAAGAATATATACCCCGGTGTTCACATAATCGCTTACCGCTCCGGTATAAGAGGGTTTTTCGGAAAAACCCGTCACAAAGCCGTTTTTTGAAATAACGCAGCCGTATTCCCTCGGATCTTCCACGCGGCTGGTTATTAACGTCGCATCGGCGCCTTTTTCGATATGATAGGACAAAGCCGCGGAAAGATTAAAGTCGCACATCGCGTCGCCGCTTATGACAATAAAGTTCTCCCCGTTTTTAAGCTCCCAAAGCTCCGCCGCTTTTTTTACGCATCCGGCCGTTCCCAAAGGCGTGTCTTCGTAGGAAAAATCAAGATTTATGCCTTTATATCGGCGGGCGTCGAAGTGATCCTCGATTTGCGAGCCTAAGTAGCGCAGGGTAAATACGGCGTCGGTGCAGCTGTGTTTAGATAGCAGATCGAGAATATATTCGCTCACCGGCCGCCCGCAAAGCTTGACCATCGGTTTCGGTATTGTGCATGTTAGGGGGCGAAGTCGGCTTCCTTCTCCGCCGGCCATTATTATGGCTTTCATATAAAATCCTCCTCAAAAAATTGTTTTACTACGGAATTTTATGACTTTAATTTATTATTTCTAAGGCGGGGCGACTTATTCATTTCTTTAGCAAAAGTTGCCTTAGCGGCATAATATGTAGTACGGCTTTATTGCTTCTTCCGCTTGGTTAAAAAGGTATAAAACCCCGTTTAAGGCGGATTTTCGGAAGAAATTTCACGGGAACCGGGCTTTCGTAGCGTCTGTTTTATAATGCTTAATGCTCCCGTAAGCCGAAAGACAAGAAAGGAATGATGATATATGGAAGTATGGCTGCTGACGGTTAAGAACTATACCGAGGCGATCAGAGGAAGAAACTTCCTTCAGGGAGTGAATATACAGGGCAGTGTGGAAAAGATAAGCGGCAGAGGCGGATGCACCTTCGCAATTCGGATAAAGGGCGATCCGAATAGAGCGTCAAGGCTTTTGGGCACTGTCGGAGTCGATGTAATAAAAATACTGGACGGAAGAAAAAAATAATGGTATATCTGGATAACGCCGCCACAACCTACCCAAAGCCTCCGTCGGTAATAAGCAGAAACGCTTATGCTCTTGTAAATTACGGAGCAAATCCGGGACGTTCGGGACATAAGCTTTCCATGGAAACGGGTGAGGCGGTGTATGAGGCAAGACAGCGGTGTGCGGATTTTTTCGGGGCAAAAACCGAAAACGTCTGTTTTATGCTCAACTGTACCGAAGCGATAAATACCGCCCTGAAAGGTATAGCGGAGCCGGGCTGTCATTTTGTTACAAGCGATTGGGAGCATAATGCGGTTTTAAGACCTCTCACCGCTTTATCGAAGGAAAACGGAATCGGATTTTCCGTTGCGAGAGTGACCGATAACGACAATGAAACCGCGTTGAATTTTTCGCGGCTTATAAGACCGGAAACAAAGGGGATCATATGTACCGCCGCCAGCAATGTTTCTGGTCATATTCTTCCTTTTAAAAGGATTGCCGCAATCTGCAAAAAAAACAACATCTGTTTTATTCTTGACGCCGCTCAGGGTGCGGGAGTATTGCCCATAAGCCTATCGGACGGAATAAACATAATCTGCGCCGCAGGGCATAAGGGACTTTACGGACCTATGGGAACCGGACTTATGATAACCGACGGGAAATACAGATTAAAAACTCTTATAGAAGGAGGTACGGGGAGCGCTTCAAAAGAGCCGGAACAGCCCGAATTCCTTCCCGACAGATTTGAAAGCGGTACGATAAACACTTCGGGAGCCATTGCGCTGGGTGAGGGCATAAAGTTTGTTTCGGAAAAGGGAATAAGCGCGATATACGAGCACGAGTGGCAGCTTTGCTCTTACGCCTTTAATCATTTGAGAAAAAACCGTCGGGTTATTCTGTATGGCGGATTTACCCGAAAAAACGCGCCTCTTTTTTCGTTTAATATTGTCGGGCAAAGCTCCGACGAAACCGCCGCCAAACTCAGCGACAACGGATTCTATTTAAGAGGCGGGTTTCATTGCGCTTATCTTGCTCACAAAAAGTTAGGCACTCTTGAAACAGGAACAGTCAGACTGGCCCCGTCCGTTTATACCACCAAATATGAAATAGGCATGTTTTTAAGAGCTGTGGATAAAATAACAAGAGAAAAGTAAGTTTATTCGGATACCCGAACAATCAGCCTGCGGAAGATAACGCGGGCTGATTGTTTAAAGAGTATGTATTCATATATGCTGAATTTATTGCTACCCCAATTAACTCTTGAAGATTTTACGCGACGAGCGGCTGTCGAAAGACGATGAAGAAAGCCGCAGGAATATGTGCATATTTCAAGGATTTCCGACGAAGTATTTCGGCAGCCGAGCAAGCAGAAAAATTCAATAGTTAATTGGGGGAGCAATATATAGAAAGTGCACAAAACCGAATTGCAAAAACTAACGTTTTATACAAATTCGTGGAATGTCATTTACTTTTGAAAAAAAGTGTGATAAAATAATAAATACACTGTTTTATACGACTATAGAACTTTTTGGCATAAAATGATATTTATCTTGATTTTTTTGATGACAATACAGAATTTATAGGATAATCCTTAACGGATAAACGGAGTAATTTGATGAAAATTCGTACATTATTTATGTTCTCACTGATTTTTTTCTCAATATCGTCAATAATCACATACGCTTTTTATTGTTCCGGAACAATGAACTCCATTGCCGAAAAACAGTACGAAAGGCTTTATTCGGATATTGCGGTCAATGAAGGTAAGAATATTTCCGAGTATGTCAAAAGCGTGGCTTCAAGCGCTTCTGTCGTAGCGCGGGATGAAAAGCTCAGAAATTATGCTTTTTACGAAACGGAAGAAAAAAACGACGCTTTCAATTCCGCGATGAATTACCTTTCACCTCAGACGGGAATAATTCGTATAGTGGTTATCGAAAAATCTTCCGGTGTTGTATCCATAAGCGCTTCAAACGACGCTCATTTGGCGTATAAGCTCTTTGACAAGGATATGATGTCCAAGATAACGGAGGGAGAAGCGTATATAAGCACCGTTTTGGACAGCAGCAACAGGGAAAGCGGCTATGAGATAGTTTCCCCGTCCATACTTGACGACAGGATTATTTTGGTTTATTTTTCCAATACATATATTGACGGTATAATCAAAGCGGGTTCATTCCCCACCAACGGACGCGTTGTACTTGTGGACGGACTTCATCATATTGTGGATACCGCATATGTGGGAACTATGGAGGAGATAAGCGCCAAAAACGGTTATGTTCAATATAATATGGTGTGTAACGCCATAAACGACGTTTCTCTTTTAAATAATTCGATACATTTTGAGATAGGTAAAAATCCTCAGATAGCTTATACGGTTAAGGCTCCCGGTTGCGGCTGGTATGTCGCCGCAATGGCCGAAGCGGATAAGGCTTACGGATTTTCCTCCGTGGCTTCGTCCCATGTTGTCGGTCTTGTGATAGCTCTTTCCGCATTATTTATAGTTATTTATATTATCGCTGTGGTTCTCATTACAAAGCCTCTCTCCAAAATTGAAGAAACGTTGGTGAAAATCAATCGCGGTGATCATGATTCGAGAATCGAGGTCGCCGGCAAAAACGAATACGGAGATATAGCCGCGTCATTTAACACGCTTATCGAAAATCTTGTGGTGAGCGAAAGACGTTACCGTACTATCGTGGAGTTATCCGACGATATTGTTTTCGATTGGAATATGAAAACAAACAACGTTGTTTTCTCCAACAACTTTAATAAAAAATTCAGCTATCGTCCTCCTTCTGATCATTTCAGCGACAGCTTCTTTATAAAGGGCAGAGTACACCCCGAGGATAACGAGCGTTACCGCAAGGATCTTACTATGTTGGAAAGAGGCGAGGAATTCAAGGACAAGACCTATCGATGGAAAAATATTTACGGTGATTATATTTGGATGTCCATGAAAACCTCTACCATTCGCGACAACGAGGGAAATATAGTTAAGATAATCGGCGTATTGTCAGACGTTGACAGGGCAAAAAGGGGCGAAATGCAGCTTATCCAGCGCGCAAGCTACGACGCGCTCACGGGAGTTTATAACCGTGAGTCCATCGAAAACGTCATTAACGAGGAAATTCGTAAGGTAGCGGGCGGAAACGACGGGTTTGCAATATTGTTCGTTGATATTGACGATTTCAAGAATTATAACGACAATTACAGCCATGCCACCGGCGACCAGGTTCTTAAGTTCGTCACCGATTCTATCGGCGAGATAACCGAAGATTTTGGCTTTACCGGAAGATACGGCGGTGATGAGTTCATAGTTTGTATCCGAAACAGTTCCACGAATATTCCCGAAAATGTGGCAAAGGATATACTTTCCAAGCTTAAAGCGGGCTTTATGTGCGATATGGACGATCATCTTTCGGTTAGCGTAAGCATAGGAATTTATAATGTAAACAACGCCGATAAGACCGTTGAAGAGATTATTTCCATCGCCGACGAGGCAATGTACAGAATAAAGAAAAACGGCAAGGCAAGTTTTGGAATGGTTACCGAATAAAAAAATAAACCGTTTGTAAGTCGCAAACGGTTTTTTTATTCGATTTTATACATCTGTACAATAGAACCTCCTCTAAATACAACAACTTTGGTTGAATTCACCCATTGACAAAAAAGCGCATATAATGTAAAATAAAACACAAGGCAAAACAAAGGCGTTTTGGCAGTTTTATGGCTGTACCAAAACGCCTTTGTTTTGAGAACAAGTTCTGATGCTAAGTGCAAATCATTCCATATTTCAATTTGTCTATAGTATGATTTTCAAATAGTATTAAACTGTTTATATCGGATTACATTATTCGGGAGGAAAAGGGAAATGAATGAATATTACGACGTAAAATCCGACTTCGGAAGCGACGTTTTCAATGTGGAAACAATGCGGGAAAGGCTTCCCAAAGGGACCTTCAAGGCGCTGATGGAAACCATCGGAAACGGAGCGGAGCTTGACGGCTCGGTGGCGGCGGTGGTGGCTCACGCCATGAAGGACTGGGCTATCGAAAAGGGAGCCACTCACTATACCCATTGGTTTCAGCCTATGACGGGTATCACCGCCGAAAAACACGACAGCTTTATCAATCCCCAAGGTGACGGTACCGTTATAATGGAATTTTCGGGCAAGGAGCTGATAAAGGGCGAACCCGACGCTTCCTCCTTCCCCTCCGGCGGATTGAGAGCCACCTTCGAGGCGAGGGGCTATACCGCCTGGGATCCTACCTCCTTTGCCTTTGTAAAGGATAACACGCTTTATATACCTACCGCCTTCTGCTCCTATTCGGGAGAAGCGCTGGACAAAAAAACGCCGCTGCTCCGTTCCATGGACGCGCTGTCGGCTCAGGCGCTTCGTATCCTTCGCCTTTTCGGAAATACTTCCACAAAGCGCGTAGTGCCTACGGTTGGCGCGGAACAGGAGTATTTTTTGCTTGACGAGGGGCTGTTTAACAAGAGAAAAGACTTGTTCTTTACCGGACGCACTCTTTTCGGAGCCGCTCCCCCAAAGGGACAGGAGCTTGAGGATCACTATTTCGGCACCATCAAGCAAAGAGTAAGCGATTATATGAAGGATCTGGATAAGACTCTCTGGTCTTTGGGAGTACCTTCAAAGACCAAGCACAACGAGGTGGCGCCCGCTCAGCATGAATGCGCTCCCGTGTTTGAAAATGCCAATCTCGCCGCCGACCATAACCAGCTTACAATGGAACTTATGCAAAAGGTCGCGAAAAGGCACGGTCTCGCCTGCTTACTGCACGAAAAGCCCTTCGCGGGGGTAAACGGTTCGGGAAAGCACGATAACTGGGCTTTGTCCACCAACGACGGTCAGAATCTGCTGAAGCCCGGTTACTCCCCCCTTGAAAACGCTCAGTTTCTCACTTTCCTCGCGGCGGTGGTCAAGGCGGTGGACGATCACGCCGACTTGCTCAGATTATCGGTGGCCAGCGCGGGCAACGACCACAGATTGGGAGCGAACGAAGCCCCTCCCGCCATTATATCCATTTTCCTTGGAGAAGAACTGACCGACGTTATAGAGGCTTTGGTAAGCGGCAGCCACGCCAAAAACCTGCACAGACAGTTTGATATAGGCGTTTCCACCCTTCCCACTTTCCCTATGGACACCACCGACAGGAACAGAACCTCCCCCTTTGCCTTTACCGGAAATAAGTTTGAATTCAGAAGCGTAGGCTCCACCCTCAATATAGCCGGTCCGAACATTGTGCTCAACACCATAGTGGCCGACGCGTTATGTGATTTTGCCGACGAACTGGAGAAAGCGCCTGATTTCAAGTCGGCGCTGAACCAGCTTTTGAAAAAGACGTTTACCGAGCATAAAAAGATTATCTTTAACGGAAACGGATACGACGCAAGCTGGATAGAGGAAGCGGAGAGGCGGGGACTGCCCAACTATGTTTCCACCGTTGACGCGGTGCCTCACTTTGAAGACGAAAAGAACGTAAGACTTTTTGTCAAGCATAAGGTGTTCAGCGAAATAGAGATACATTCCAGAACCGAAACGCTGCTTGAAAATTACGAAAAGGTGCTGAATATAGAAGCGCTTACAACCGTGGATATGGCTAAGCGAGAAATACTGCCCGCCGTTCTGAAATTCGAAAAGGATATCTGCGAGGCCGTTGCCGCTAAAAAAGCGGCGGGATTTGAACCGGGCGCGGAAAAAGAGTTGGCCGAAAAGGTTATTGCTCTTGCCGATACCCTTAGCGCGAGGATAAAGCTTCTTGAGTCCGATATTTTAAAGGCGCACACAATCGAGGATATAAAGGAAAAGTCAAGGTTTTTCCACGACGTTGTTTTTGCCTCTATGCAGTCCTTGCGCGCGGCCGCCGACGAGCTTGAAACCGTTGTGTCTGCCGAGTACTGGCCGATACCGACTTATTCCGAGCTTTTGTTTAGCGTAAGCTGATTTGATTGTAATATATAATTTAGGGAAAAAAATAAAAAGCGGCGAAGCCGCGCGATGTCCTTTTCGCTTCCTTTTCGGACACCGAAAAGGAAGTGGGGTGTGGGGCAAAGCCCCACCGCCACAATGTAAAAGCAAAAAGCAAGATTAAAAGCCTGTCGCGTAAAATCAAACGTTAGAAGCCGCGAAGCAGGGCTTCGGAGTTAAAAGCAAGCTTACATTATAAAACGAGTTTTAATTTCAAACTGTGTAAATGACCAAATATGACAGGAACCCCCAACAACCGCTTTTGTCATTATATCCATAAAAAAGTCAAAATCAAGACTAAAATGAACGCAAATGCGGTCTTGATTTTGACTTTTTTATGGATTTTTGGGGCACTCCATAAAATTTTGTGTAAAAACAAATCCAACCAGTCAAGAGCAGGGGTTGCAAAGCAAGCACGATTTGGGATTTCCTCTTAATTGCCATACTCCCGTGGGCGGAGACGGTATGCGCGCCGAAGGCGTGAATACCGTCTCCGCCCACGGGAAAAATATTAAGAGAGGAAATTCAGTTATG